>JBEKEK010000138.1:0-21127 GCA_050013875.1 Trebonia sp.
ACGGGGTCGGTGTCCAGCCGCGAGCCCGGAGCGAACCTCAGCTCCGGCTCATCGGTACGGACACCGACCACCACGTCACCGCGAACCCCGTGCGGACGGCCGATGCGGCCGACGGTGACCTGCATCAGGCGCTAGCGGACTTCGCCGGTCTCGAGCAGGTCGATGCGGACGTGCCGGTTCCCGGCCAGAGAGCCGATCACCGTCCGCAGCGCCCGCGCGGTCCGCCCGCCCCGGCCGATGACCTTTCCGAGGTCATCGGGGTGCACGCGGACCTCGAGAACGTTGCCACGGCGGAGCATCCTGCTCATCACCCGGACATCGTCCGGGTGGGTCACGATGCCACGGATCAGATGCTCGAGGGCCTCCTCAAGCACGTCAGGCCTCGCTGCCACCGTCGCCAGCCGCGCTGGTTTCGGCGACCGGGGTCTCGACAGCCGGGGTCTCGACAGCCGGGGTCTCTACAGCCGGGGTCTCGGCGACCGGGGCCTCCGGCGCCGCGGCCTCGGCAGCCGGGGTCTCCGCAGCCGGGGTCTCCGCAGCAGTGGCCTCGACAGGCTTGGCGGTCTCGGCCGGAGCGGCCTCGGCAGCAGCCGCCTCAGCCGGCGCGGCCTCAGCCTTCTTGGCGTCCCGCTTCGGCGCCGACGACCTGGCCGGCTTGGCGGCGGCCTTGGCCTCCTTGGCTGCGAAGGACTCCTTCACGAGCTCCTCGTAGCGCTCCTTCTTGTCGGCCTTCGGCTCAGCGGTCCGCAGGGTGCCCTCGGCACCGGGCAGGCCCTTGAACTTCTGCCAGTCACCGGTGATGGTGAGCAGGCGCTGGACCGGCTCGGTCGGCTGCGCGCCGACGGAGAGCCAGTACTGCGCGCGCTCGGAGTCGATCTGGATGAGCGACGGCTCCAGCTTCGGGTGGTACTTGCCGATCTCCTCGATCGCGCGCCCGTCCCGCTTGGTGCGCGAGTCGGCGACGACGATCCGGTAGTACGGTTCCCGGATCTTACCCAGGCGCTTTAGCTTGATCTTGACAGCCACGGCTGTGCTCTTCTCCCAGCATTAGGTACGTGTGTCGGGCACCTGCCAGCGGGGAATGGCCGGCCGGACCGAGCGAAGGCGCGAGACCGGGCGGGCGAGAGAGGGCGCCACGCGGCCAAGCATCGAAACCCCATTGTGCCAGATGACGAAGGCTTAGGGGTAATCCTGCGACAGCGGGCCGCGAGCGACCTGTCACACTCCCCGCCGTTACTCACAGTGACTGGGGCACCCCGGCCGCCAGAGGCACATCATCGAACATCCATTGCCACGCCAGATACATGAAACATTTGCATAACGCGCAATGCCATCCTGCTGCAACTCGGCGCAACCTGTGGAAATCTCGCTCACCAGAGCCACATACAGGCAACTACCGCCACATATGGGACTGGTGTGATGTTAGCCTCTGAGAACCCTCGCGGGTGACACCCGCACTCGCCCGGGTTTCGCAACGCTAAGTCACGAGTCACTGTCCCCAGCGACGCGGTCACGTGCCTGGACATGGATGCGCACTCATAAAGGAGAGATCCAGAACCATGACTGACCAGACTGCCCAGCCGGACGACTCCGGCAGCCAGTCGGCCGCCGGCAGAATTTCCCGGCGTAACCTGTTCCGCGCGGCCGGCGTTGGCGCGGCCGTGGTGGGCGGCGGCAGCCTCCTCGAGGCGTGCAGCTCAGGTATTCAGGGTGCCTCTAGCAGCACCAGCGCCAGCACTGGCAGCACCTCTTCTGGCGCCACCACCAGCAAGGAAATCACGATCGGCTGGATCCACCCGCTGACCGGTTCGCTCTCGGGTTTCGGTTTCCCCGACAACTGGGTCATCAAGCAGATCATGGCGACGTCGGAGTACAAGAACGGTTTCAAGATCGGCGGCTCGACCTACAAGGTCAACATCAAGTCGTACGACAGCCAGTCGAGCGTGACCAGGGCGGGCTCGCTGGCCCGGCAGGCCATCCAGGGCGACAACGTGGACATGCTCCTTGCCTCCTCCACCCCGGAGACGGTCAACGCGGTCGCCAGCCAGGCCGAGACCCTGGGCACCCCGCTGGTCTGCTCGAACATTCCGTGGGAGTCGTGGTACGCCAACCTCGGCGGCAACCCGACGCCGGGCAAGTCGACGTTCAAGCCCAAGTGGACCGTCATGTACTTCCTCGGCGCCGAGCACCTCGTTGAGTGCTTCATCCCGATGTGGAACCGGATCGGCAAGCAGTACGGCAACAACCACATCGTCGCGGCGGCCTTCCCCAACGATGCCGACGGCAACGCGTTCCGCGCGGTTTTCCCGCCCATCGCGAAGGCGGCCGGGTACACGATCGACCTGTCGACGGCCTACGCCGACGGTCTCACCAACTACTCGTCGATGATCTCGCAGTTCAAGAGCTCCGGCGCGGACTTCTTCACCAACGTCCCGCTGCCGCCTGACTTCGCCACCATGTGGAAGCAGTCGCTCCAGCAGAACTTCCACCCGAAGCTCGCGACCGTGGCCAAGGTGCTGCTGTTCCCGACCGACGCCTACGCGATGGGCTCGGAGGCTTACAACATCGCCACCGACAGCTGGTGGGTCCCGTCGCTGCCGTGGACCTCGTCTTTCACCGGGCAGACTTGCACGGAGCTGGCGGACCTGTACACCTCGGACGGCAACGGCCAGCCGAACGCGAACATCAGCAACTACACCCTCTTCGAGATCGCGTACAAGGCGCTCACCTCGGTGAACGACCCGCACAACAAGACCGAGGTCGCGGCGGCGCTGTTCAACGTCAACCTCCCGCAGGCGGTGGCCGGCCCGATCAACTACACCTCGAGCAAGAACCCGGCGCCCGGTGTCGCGATCACCCCGCCCGTCGGCATCCAGTGGCAGAAGGGCACCAAGTACCCGCTCGAAGCCGTCGTGGTCGACAACACCCTGCAGCCGGACGCGAAGATCACCGGCGACCTCCTGCCGACCTTTAAGTGAGCCATGGCACTGCTTGAACTCGACCGCGTGACGAAGCGGTTCGGCCGCGTCGTCATCGCGGAAGATCTGTCCTTCACGGTCGACGCCGGGGAGACGGTCGGGATCGTGGGGCCGAACGGTGCTGGCAAGACCAGCCTGTTCGGCCTCATCGCGGGCGACCTTACCCCTGGCGCCGGCCGGGTCACGTTCGCCGGCCGGAACATCACCCGGCTCGACTCCGCTTCCCGCTGCCGCCTCGGCATCGGGCGGACCTACCAGGTTCCCCGCCCGTTCACGGACATGACGGTGTTCGAGAACGTGCTCGTCGCCGCCCAGCAGGGCGGCGGGCAGCGCCGCAAGGCCAGCTACACGGTCGCCGCGACCGCGCTTGAGCGGACCGGCATCGCCGCCGACGCTAACACCCCGGCGGGCCGGCTCGGGCTGCTCGCCCGCAAGCGGCTTGAGATCGCCCGCGCGCTCGCCACCGGGCCTTCCCTGCTGCTGCTTGACGAGGTGGCCGGCGGTCTGACCGACCCGGAAGTCACGGTGCTGGTGGAGATCGTCCGCGCGATCAACGCCGAGGGCACCGCGGTGATCTGGATCGAGCACGTGGTCCGCGCGCTCACCTCGCTCGTGTCCCGGATGACCTGCCTGTACGGCGGGGAGTTCATCGGCGACGGCACCCCGGCGGAGGTGCTGGCGAACCCCCGGGTGCGTGAGATCTACTTCGGCAGCGACCCCGACCTGGCGATCGACGAGCCGCTCGACGCGCAGCCACAGAGAGATCAAGAGCATGAGTGAGAGGAACGGACCGGAGCGTCACCCAGTTGCCCCGTTGCTCGCGGTCCGCGACCTTGTCGTCCACCACGGCCAGCTCAAGGCGCTCTCGGGTATCTCGCTGGCGGTGTACCCGGGCGAGGTGTACGCGATCATCGGCGCGAACGGGGCGGGGAAGTCCACGCTGCTGCGCACCATCGCGGGGCTGCACCGGCCGACCGAGGGCACCATCACCTACGAGGGCAGGGACATCACCGGGCTGCGCCCGGAGAAGCGCGCCAACGCCGGGATCGTCATGGTCCCCGAGGGGCGGCGGCTGTTCCCGTCCCTCACCCTTGAGGAGAACCTCAAGGTCGGCGCGACCTACCGGCGGCCGGGCCCGTGGACCATCGAGCGGGTCTTCGAGCTGTTCCCGTGGATGAAGGACCGGCGCGGCCAGAAGACCGCCCAGATGTCGGGCGGCGAGCAGCAGTCGGTGGCGATCGGCCGGGCGCTGGTCGCCAACCCGCAGGTGCTGCTGCTCGACGAGCTCTCGCTCGGCCTGGCGCCGGTGATCGTCTTGCGGATCTACGAGATGCTGCCGCAGATCCTGAACTCCGGCGTCACCGTGCTGCTGGTCGAGCAGGACGTCAGCCAGGCGCTCCGGGTCGCGACGCACCTGCAGTGCCTGCTTGAGGGTCACACCACTCTTGAAGGGACTCCGGCCGAGGTCACCCGCGACCAGGTCGAGGCCGCCTACTTCGGAGTCACCGATGGGGGGCCGTCGTAATGGCCTGGGTTAACGCCGTCATCCAGGGCATCCTGACCGGCGGACTGTACGCGCTGTTCGCCTGCGGGCTCTCGCTCCTGTTCGGCGTGATGAAGGTGGTCAACCTGGCGCACGGGGACCTCGCGACCGTCGCGGGGTACGTCGGCGTCGGGATCGTCGCCGCCATTCACCTGCCGTTCCTGTGGTCGGTGCCGATCGTGGTGCTCGCGATGTCGGTGCTCGGCTACGTGCTGCAGCGAACCGTCATCCAGGCCGCGCTCAGCCGGGGCGAGCTGACCACCCTGATCGTCACGTTCGGCCTGTCCATCGTGATCGAGAACGGCCTGCTGCAGTTCTTCACCTCCGACAGCCGCGGGCTCGCGGTCGGCGACAGCTTCACCACCGCCTCGTTCTCGATCGGCTCGCAGATCACGATCGCCTGGCTCGACGTCTACATCTTCATACTCGCCGTGGTGGTGCTGCTCGCCCTGCAGTACTTCCTGTCCGGCTCCAAGTACGGGCGGCTGATCCGCGCGGTCGCCGACGACCGGGAAGCCGCGCAGCTGTCTGGCGCGGACTACCGGCACGTGTTCGGCATCGCGGCGGCGATCGCGTTCGGCACCGTGGCGCTGGCCGGTATGTCCTACGGCCTGACCACCACGATCGACCCGACCACCGGCACCGACACGATCCTGCTGTTCGCGTTCGCGGCGGTGGTGATCGGCGGGCTTGGCTCGCTGTGGGGCACGCTGATCGGCGGCATCATCCTCGGCGTGGCCCAGCAGGTTGGCGCCCAGATCAACATCTCGTACGAGCAGCTCGGCGGCTACGTCATCTTCCTGCTGGTACTCGTGGTCTGGCCGCAGGGGCTCACCGGCCGGAGGGCTCAGACATGACAGAGATGGCGGAGACCACGGTCCGTTCAGGGGCAAATGAATTGAGAGTAACCCGGTCACGCAGAAACGTGGCGTGGACTGGCCTCGGCGCGCTCGTCGTGGTCGCCGTGCTGTTCGCATTCCCGTACTACATCGGCCCGGGCACCACCGGCATCATGGTCCAGGGCCTTATCGTGCTCACGCTCGCCTCGATGTGGAACCTGCTGGCCGGCTACGCCGGCCTGGTGTCGGTCGGGCAGCAGGCGTTCTTCGGGCTTGGCGCCTACTTCGTGCTGATCCCGGCGATGCACGGGATCACGCCGTGGTTCGGGCTGGTCATCGCGACGATCGCGGCCGGCGTCTGCGCGCTGCCGCTTTGGTGGCTGGTGTCCCGGCTGCGGACCGGGTACTTCGCGATCGCCACCTGGGTCCTCGCGTCGGCCATCATGCTGGTCATCGAGCAGATCCAGTCCATCGGCGGCGGCACCGGCGAGCCGCTGCCCGGGCTGACCGGGATGGACTCGGCGGTGCTGGGCGCCTACACCTACTGGGCCGCGCTGGTCGTCGCGGTGCTGGCCATCGGCGGCGTGTACTTCCTGCTGCGGTCGCGGGTCGGCCTGGTGCTTACCGCCATCCGCGACGACGAGCGGGCCGCCCGGTCCTCCGGCGTCCGCGTGGGGACCGCGCGGCTGCTGGTCTTCGTGGTGGCCGCGGCCGGCTGCGGTGCGGCCGGCGGGGTGCTCGCGATCCAGCAACTGCAGGTGGTGCCGGGCACCTCCGGCGGCGTGTTCAGCGTGCAGTGGACCGCCGAGATGGCGTTCGCGGTGATCATCGGCGGCATCGGCACGATCGAGGGGCCGATCATCGGCACCGCGGTGTACATGATCCTGCAGCAGACGCTGGAGTCCTACAACGCCTGGTACCTGATCGTCCTCGGCCTGGTCGCCATCGTGATCGCGGTCTTCGCCCGGCGCGGCCTGTGGGGCACCCTGGACGACAAGGTCAACCTCCGCCTCCTCCCCACCGGCTACTACCTGTGGCCCGCGGGCCAGAGCCGCCGCCGCGGCCGGCGCTCCACGAAAACGGTTGCCAGCTAGCGGCTCCTCGTTTCCTTGCCCTAGCGTCCTTGCCCCTAGCGGCATGCCAGTGTCCCGGCGGCAACGTCGATGGCCCGTGCAGCCCGCCTGCACGGGCCATTGATGTCCTGCGAAGGCATCAGCTGCGTCCCGCCGAAGGCGTCACCACATCGGCGTGCTGGATGTGCCGCTTGTGGCTCACGTCGAAAGCCAAATTAGGACATATAAGCATCATGAGCGTTATTGTGTGTCGTTCGGGTCGTATAGCGCCCTAAAGTGCACACGGTGTCGTATATCGCCCGAAAAGGCACACGATCATGGTCGGGCTCGGGCGGCTGGGGGCTCACGCGGTTTGGGGTTGAGGCGGCTCGGGGTCCGAGGCTGAGGGGCTGGGGCTGGGGTTGAGGCGGCTCGGGGTCCGGGGCTGAGGGGCCGGGGCTGAGGCGGCTCAGGGTCTGGAGGCTTGGGGCTGGGGGCTGGGGGAATGCCCGGTCAGATGGCGGGGCGGGCCACAATGGTGGGTGTGCTGCTAGCTGAGGTTGCGGAGGTCTCCCGCGAAGTCGCGGGTTCGTCAGGGCGGTTGGCCAAGATCGCGGCGATCGCGTCCGCGCTGCGGTCCGCCGGGCCGGACGAGGTGGGCGTGGTGGTGGCTTATCTGTCCGGGGATCTGCCACAGCGGCAGATCGGCGTGGGGTGGGCCGCGCTTCGGTCCGCGCCGCCGCCCGCTGACGCTCCGTCGCTGACGGTTCTCGGGGTGGATGAGGCGTTCACACTGATCGGCTCGGTGGCCGGGAAGGGATCGGTGGCCGAGCGGAAGCGGCTGATCGACGCGGTGATGGGCGCGGCGACCGGCGACGAGCAGTACTTCCTGGTCCGGCTGCTCTCCGGGGAACTGCGTCAGGGCGCCCTCGACGGGGTGATGACCGAGGCGGTCGCGCGGGCTTCCGAAGTTCCGGTGGGGCTGGTACGGCGCGCGGTAATGCTCCGGGGCTCGCTTCCCGCGGTGGCGGATGCGGCTCTCAGCGGTGGCCCGGATGCGCTAGCCGAGTTCGGCTTGCAGGTGGGCCAGGCGCTCAAGCCGATGCTGGCCGCCAGCGAGCCCACGATCGAGGCCGCGCTGGCCAAGATCGGCGGCACCGCCGCGGTGGAGTGGAAGCTCGACGGCATCCGGATACAGGCGCACCTATCCGATGGCAGCGTGCGGTTGTTCACGCGCACGCTCGACGACATCACCGCACGGCTGCCCGAGGTGGTGGCGGCGCTGGCGGCGCTGCCGGTGCGGACGGCGGTATTCGACGGGGAGCTGATCGCGCTGCGGCCGGATGGGCGGCCGTATGCCTTCCAGGACACGGCCTCGCGGGCAGCGAGCGAGGTGACCGCGTCCGGCGGCACGGTGCCGCTGTCGGCCTTCCTCTTCGACGTGCTGCACCTGGACGGGGCCGACCTGATCGACCTGCCCGACGCCGAGCGGCGCGCGGCGCTGGCGGGTGCCGTCCCGGCTGAGATGCTGATGCCCCGGCTGGTGACCGGCGACGCGGGCGAGGCGGACGCGTTCTTCCGTGACGCGGTCGCCCGAGGGCACGAGGGGGTGGTGGTCAAGTCGCTGGCCACGCCCTACGCGGCCGGGCGGCGCGGCGCCGGCTGGATCAAGGTCAAGCCGCGGCACACGCTCGACCTCGTGGTGCTCGCCGTCGAGTGGGGCCATGGCCGCCGCAACGGGTGGCTGTCGAACCTGCACCTCGGGGCACGCGACCCGGAGACCGGCGGCTGGGTGATGCTCGGCAAGACGTTCAAGGGCCTCACCGACGAACTGCTCACCTGGCAGACCGCGCGCCTGCTCGAACTGGAAGACCACCGCGACGACTGGACCGTCTACGTCAGGCCGGAACTCGTCGTGGAGATCGCCTTCGACGGCGTCCAGCGGTCCCCCCGCTACCCCGGAGGCGTCGCGCTGCGATTCGCCCGCGTCATCCGGTACCGCGACGACAAGCCCGCCGCTGAGGCCGACACGATCGACGCGGTCCGCGCCCTCGCCTTCGGCTAGAGACGGTGTCGCCCAGAGACGGTGTCGCCCAGAGACGGTGTCGCCCAGAGACGGTGTCGCCCAGAGACGGTGTCGCCTAGAGGCGCTGTCCTCCCGCGGGCTCGACGGCCGGGCGGACAGTGTCAGGCACAGCGGTCACCGCGGATGCTCGGCCGCCCGCCACGTGACAGACCTCACCCTGTCCCGTTTTCCCCATCCCCGGCATGAGCCGGTCCACGAAGAATTCGCGCTGCCTTTCGGCAACGTCATCCCAGCGCAAGTTGCTGACCGTTTCCCGGCCGGCCTGCCCGAGGCGGATCCGAAGATTGCCGTCATTGATGGTGTCGGCAAGCGCGGCGGCGTACGCTCCGGTGTCGAATGGCGGGACCAGAACGCCACCCGCGCCGGCAACAATGGAACGCAGGCACGGTATGTCAAAGGCGACGACTGGCGTACCGACCGCCAGCGCCTCCGCGGCCACCAGGCCATACGTCTCGTAACGGCTTGGCATGGCCACGATCTCAGCCGAGGCGAGCAGCTCAAAGCGCTCCGACGGCCGGACGTGACCGGCAAAGAGCACACGCTCCTCGATGCCCAGGAGGCGCGCGAGTTCACGGATTTTCGCTTCGTCCGGGCCGCTGCCGGCGATCATAAGCTCGGAGCCGGTCGCGTCGGCTATGGACGCGAAGGCATGCAAGAGCATGTCCAGGCCCTTCTGGGCGATCTCCAGCCGGCCGAGGAACAAGATATTTCTCCGGACGCTATCCCTGCGCCGGAAGGCTTCGTCGGGAAGTCCGTTCTCGATCACGCAGATCGTCGCCTTCGGATTGCGCCGGCTCAGCTCCGCGGCCAAATCCGCGGACACCGCCACCAGGTTGCGGTGCGACGCGACGCCAATACGCTCAACCCAGTGGAACGGCAGCCGGTACTGTGCCGCCTTCTCCTCCGCGAATAGCCACTGCACGACGCCGATGACCGGCCGGCTGGTCAGCCAGGGCACGGCAATGGAAGAGAAGGGGGCCGCGAAGTCCTCGACGACGAACTCGCTTGGATAGCGCAGCAGCGCCCACGGCACGCAGGCGAAGTAAGACAGCAGGCTCAGCTGCGCTCCCCAGGGCACCCCGACGTGCACGTACCTGACTCCGTCCTCGGTCCGTGGCTTACACCCCGGATACCGGGCGCATACCATCGTCACCGCGAAATCGCGCGCCAGGCGACGGTTCATCTCTGCGGTGCGGAGAGAACCGCCGCCCGCCCCGGGCCGACGGGGATCCTCGAAGGCGAGATGGAGCAGCCGCGGATGGTCCTCGCTGGCCAGCACCATCCCGTACAGGTACAGGCTGCGCAGGCAGGGCAGCCCCAGGCCGAGGACGGCGATGATGAGCCAGGCGAGCAGGTGCCCGTGCGCCAGCACGAGGAAGACGCCGGGAACGAGGACGACCACGCTCTGCCGCACAACTCCCCGCAGCGTCTCTGGCCAGTCCCTGCGCGCAAGGAAGAGCAGGATCGCCAGACCGGCGGTGCTGGTGGCCGTCGCGCTCCAGGCCAGGTGGACGATGCTGCCGTCGCGCACCGCGAACGCGTCGCAGGCGGCCGAGACCAGACAGGTCACAAGCAGCGCCCAGGCCGCGTGCCTGGTCCGGCCGATGGCCTGCCAGTAGGTGGTGACAAGGTTGATGCCGCCAAGCGAGAAACCGGTCATCGCCGCCCAGGGCAGCAGGGCATCGTAGGCGCCGTAGCGCGGCGGGAGCACATGGGCCAGGATCGGCAGCGGCGCCGTGCCCACCACGATCGCCACCGGCCCGCATACCCGGACCAGGGCCTGCAGGCTCGAGTTCACGGTCCTGCCCCGCGCGGCCCGCAGGCGCGCCATCCGCGGGAACACGATAACCGCCAGCGACGACGCGATGTAGAACGGGATGCGGCCAAGGATCTGGGCGACCTGATAGGTCGCGAGTTCCGGCCGGCCGGCCAATGCGACGCTCGCGATGATCGAGTCGAGCCCGGCGATAATGGCCGTCCCCGCCTGGATTCCGATGATCCCGGTCGATGAGCTCCACAGCACACGGTCACGCAGCACGCCGCGCATCCACCGCGCATGCCTGGACCGCCAGGCACGCAGCACATCCGCCCGCATGTAATAAAGGCCGCCGGTGAGCACAAGCAGGGCCCCGACGGCGAACCCGGAGACGGCCCCCCAGGGACCGGTCCCGAGTTTCACCAGGGCAAAGCCGACGGCAACCTTGGCCGCGACCTCAACCACCCGCAGCACATAGAGCGCGGTGAACCGCTCAGTGCCCTGCAGATAGCCGGCCGCGGCGGTGGAGAAGAATATGACGGCTACCGCGCCGCACGCGGTTACCGCGGTCCGCCAGTCGGCGTACCGCGCGACGATCAGCACGCAGACTCCGGCGGCGGTGATCGCTTGCAGGAGCGCCACCAGGCTGGCGAAGACGATCGCTCGCAGCCGCCGCGGCGGATCCTGCGCCGAGACCGCCACCTCACGGGCCAGGACCCACGGCGCCGATGCGGTGGCGACCGTCCCGAAAACGAGCAGCAGCGCCGTTACCGAGGCGACGACCGCGTAGTCGCGGGCTGGCAGGATCCAGAGCAGAAGCAGCGAGAACGCGTAATTGGCGAGCGAGATGACGGCCGTGGCACCCACCACGACCGCCGGAGCGGAGCGCACTGGGGCGGGCCCGGTCTCATTCCGCCGCCTCTTCATCAGGCTCGTCAGCTTCATCAGCGCGCGCCCGTGATGGGGCGGACATCGAACAGGATCAGCGCACCGGAAGACGGGCCGGTGGCCTCCCAGACGACCTTCGCGTGAGCCTCCAAGTACCGCTCGAATTGAGGCGTCCCGATGCCGTAACCCTGGGCGACAAGGGCGGTGCTCAGCAGCACGTAGTCGACGTGATGGGCGATGAGGGCGGGGACCGTGCCCCACTGCCCAAGTTTCACTCCCTGCAGGAGGAACTGCGCGGTATCTTCCGTCACCGCGACGGTGGTGCCGTTGGGGAGGTGCCTGGGGGCCCAGGAGAGCAGTTGCCGGTACTCATCGTCGCGGGCCGAATGAACGCTGGCCCACACCGCCCCGTCGGCCAGGACCACGACGACGGCAATCGCGGCGGCGATCTGCCGCCAGTACCTGCCGAGCCGCGGCGCTGCCCGGCGGCACCCGATGACCAGGGTGCACAGGGCCGGAACGAACAGGACGTAGTACATCTGCTCTTCGAGAGTCCCGAAGGCCGTGGCGTAGGCCAGGTACCCGGCGGCCGCGGTGGCCCAGAGGGCCACCAGCAGCTCACCGCGCGCGCCGGGGGTGGCTGGCTGCCGCCACTGTGCCCAGTGCCGGACCGCACCGATGACCTGACACCCGCCCGCCACCGCGCCGAGGCCGAGGATCAGGTAAGTGATACCGAAGTGGGTGACATTGGCGTCCAGCCGGGAGGTCAGTGACACATGCACCGTGGCGGAGTTGAAGCCGGTTGTCTGCTGCACACCGGCCAGTCGGCGCGCCCCCGAGCCAACCTGATCCCACCACGGCCCAAGACCGCTGGTCAGTACCACCAGGAGCTGCGAGAGAAGGTAGCAGCAGATCATGATGACCAGGGCCAGCGCGGCCTTCTTGCGCTCTATCACCCGGCCGGCGGCGATGGCGAGGATCAGCGTGCCCGCCAGTACCAGGCCGTAGTTTTCCTTCACGCACAGAGCGAGCCCGGCGGCCACGCCGGCGGCGGCTGTGAGCGCCCACGACCGCCGCTCCGCCTGCTGGCGGATGGCGGCGGCGAGGAGCACGATGCTCCCGGTCGTGGCCAGCTGAGCCGGTGCTTCCAGCATCACCCGGCTGTCGTAGTAGATCTGGAAGGGGTCAGCGGCCGTAATCGTGGCGACCACCAGGCCAGCCCGCCAGCCCGTCGTCCTGCCGACCAGGATGAACACGAGGGCACAGGTAAGCGCGCCACCCAGTGCCACAAACGGCCGCAGGTCAAACAGCACGGCCGCCAGGCTGCCGTGCATCGAGAAAACCCTGATGGCCAGGGCCATCATCGCGAATCCGGCAGGCGGGTGCAGATCGAAGGGCGACCCGAAGAGGGTCAGGCCCCGCCCGGTGGCCAGGTTGTCGGCGATCCGGGTGTACGTCGTCTCATCGATGAAGATGTTGTAGTCGGTGGTGATCCCCACCGCCCGTACCCCCCAGGCGGCCCCGGTGATGGCCGCCGCGGCACCCCAGGGAAGCAGTAGCGAATGCACCAGGCGCCGGGGTTGGCCGATCACACTGACCGGCTGGGCGTCGCCCCGGCGAAGGGTGTAGAGGCCGGTCACCGAAGCTCCCCACTGGGCAGCGCCAGTACGCTCGCCCGGGTCGCGAGGCGCAGCTCGGGAAGCAGCACGCCGACCCGGGACAGCGCCCTGACCGCGCCGATCTCATCGCAGCCGGCCAGCAGCGCCCGGACGCCAGCGGCATCGCTCACCACGGTGTCGGTCGAACGCAAACCGCCCTTGAGCGCGGGCATGATCTCGGCCGCCAGCTCCGCGGGCCAGCAGGCCACGGTGGCGAGATCCACCGCCTGACGCCGTTCGGGCCCGCCGAGCTGCCGGTGCTTCATCTCCGCCAGCAGCACGCCGGCCAGCCGGTCCGCACTTGAGTCCCATGAGAACGCTCCGGCCCAGGCCTTGGCCGCCGCCCCGATCTGCGCCCGCCGGCCCGGTTCGCTGAGCTCGGCCAGGGCGTCGGTGAGAGCGGAGGCCAGGTTCTGGCCGTGCCGGACGAGCCAGCCGGTCATCCCGTGCCGGACCGAGTCCCGCAGCCCGGGGACGTCATACGCCACCGCTGGCGTCCCGATAGCGTTCGCCTCCATGATCGTCAGGCCCCAGCCCTCAGCCGCCGAGGGGGCGACCGTCAGCCACGCCGCGCCGAGCAATTCGAATTTGGCCGCCTCCGAGACCCGGCCGGGCAGCTCTACCACATCCCCCAGGCGCAGCTTGCTTACCTGGGCGGCCAAGGCGCCGCTGGCCTCCCCGGTGCCGGCGATCACCACCCGCAGATCCGGCCACCGCTCCAGCAGCGCAGGCACGGCCGCGATCAGGTGGTCAAGCTGCTTGTGCGCGACCATCCGGGTGACCAGGGCGATGGTCGGCCTGGCGGACCGCCGCGCCGGGTCCTGCCGCAGCTGGTCGATCCCGTTGGGCACGATGTGCACGTGCCCGCGGAACCGGAGTTCCCGGCGCATCTCCGCCCGGGTGGACGGGGAGACCGCGATCATCGGCCGACCCCGGTAGACGAGCCGGCTTGCCCGGCCTTCGAGCATTCGCCCTACGTGGTTCATCGGCCAGCGGAAATACGTGTCGAACTGCCGCTGGTGCACATGGTGCACCACACACAGCACCGGCAGCTCGGGCGGGCTCCACAGGGGCGCGAAAAATGGGATGCCATTCTGGAAATCGACGACCGCGTCGTATTGTCGCGCGTAGCGCCGGAGATGGCGCGCGGCCGCGGCGTATACGCCGAACCGGCCGCCTTTTCGCATAACCAGATAGCCATTGGACCAGTCATAGGGCTGCCCTCCCCGGTATTCCGAGGTAAAGAGCGTGACGGCCACGCCCGCCCGGGCGAATCGCTGCGCGATCTGCTCGGTATAGGACTCCGCACCGCCGGCCGCCGGGTTTGCCCTATCACGCCAGTTCAGGAAGAGAATACGGCGGCCGTTCAGCTGATCGATGGCCGACATCACGCAGCCCGCCGGTGGAGCAGGCGGTACAGCTCCATCGTCGCCTGCGTGCCGTCCCTGAAGGGGTTCAATGAGGACCCCTTCGAGTCGGTCCAGGCGACCGGCACCTCTTTGATAAGGCCGCCAAGATCGTGGACGGCCTGCAGCATCTCGACATCGAACGCGAACCCGTCCACGGTCAGCCGGGGCGCGATCTTGCGCGCGAACTCGCCCGAGAAGAACTTGAAACCGCATTGCGTGTCCGCGACCTCGGGCAGGGCCCGGTGCGCCAGTCCATGGAACACCGCGCCGCCGACCGACCGCAGCAGTGGCTGTCGCTTGACCAGCGTCGCGCCACGAATGTAGCGGGAGCCAACGACCGCCTGGTAGCGCTCAAGCAGCGGCAGAACGCAATCCAAGGTCTCGATCGGCGTAGCGAGGTCGGCGTCCATATAGCCGACGAAGTCGGCCCGGGAGCCGAGAATGCCGTGCCGGACCGCCGCCCCCTTACCGCGGCGTACGCATCCGGTGACCTGAACAGGCACCCGCCCGGACCACCGCGCCATGGCGACGTCGGCGGTGTGGTCGAAGCTGCCGTTGTCGATCACGACGACGGCTGCCGAGTACGCCTGCGCCTCCAGATATTCGACGGTCCTGGCCAACGTCCGCGGCAGCCGGCCCGCCTCATTCCTGGCCGGTATCAGCACTTCGAGATGACACTCGTCGCGACGCAGGATCGCCGGGAATTCCGAGTCCGGCGACTCCTCGACGAGCTGGCTATTTGCATCTATCTTCGCCGCTGGCGGCAATACCTGATTCGTGGTCGCAATGGTCAACTGACGTCACCCACCCCTGGTGATACACGTAATCCCGACTACCACAGTGTGGAGAGAGCCCTGGACGGCATCGACCAGTTATTTAAATGACGGCCACCCCCGCCGAGAACAGACTGCCATATACCTGTTCGCGCGGTCCAGGATAATTCGGCATGACTTCTTGATTTTACTCATGCGAAATTGGTACTCAGCGATTTCGGACGACAGGACGAACAAATCAGCAACGGCCGGCCGCGGAAATCCTTCAGATAATCCCTCGCATAGGTGAACGATGGGGAGGATTCCGATGAATACCTGTGGCATATCGGTGATTTTCGTCCTAGGTTGCTTCATCATGTTCGGAAAACCCGCACAGGCCGAATTATCGGCCCTAGATATCGGGCAGGTTACACATCTTCAAGTCATGCTTGAGCAGCAGGCAATGTACCTCACGTCACATAGTTCACAGGCAATTGAATAATCAGCAGAAGCGGTTTCGCGCAACGACGTTGCCGGTTCCGCGCGCCACGATGATCGCTCCCGCGCGACACACGTCATTGCCCGTGACGACGACGTCCTCAACCGGGCCGACCGCTCCGAAGCCGCCAATATTGACCGCGTTGCCGCCATGCGGAAACGCGAAGCCGGGCACTAGGTCGTGAATATAGTTGCCGGTGATGTAGATTCCGCGCACTGTGCCGCCGGGGCCAGTCCCCCAGTATCCGGTACGGATGCCGTACGGAGAGCCCCAGAAGTTGTTGTCACGGATCGTCACGTCGTAGATCGGGTACTTGCCGACCGCCAGTTGCATGCCGTCGCCGTCGTTGCCGCCGCGTACCGTGTTATCGGCGAACAGCACGTCATAGACCGGCGCCAGGATCGTGTGGGCGACAAGTCCGTCGTCGCCGTCCGTACCGATTCGCTGGTCGACATGATTGCCGATCACCTGGCCGTCGTGGGAGTCAAGCACGTGGATGCCGTCGAGTTGGTCGTAGCGACCGCTGGTGGCGACCTGGGTATCGCACCGGCTGACACAGAAGCCGCTACTGCCGACGACCGCGATCGAGTAGGTAAACGGGTTCCTCGTGCGGACGCCGGTCACGACCGCGTTCTCCGAGTCACGCACGTCGATGAGATAGGCCGCCAGGCGCGCCGCCTGATGCGCGTCCGCGTCGAGGGTGTTTCCGCTCTGGTCAGCGCTAATGTCCGCTATCGTCACATTCCGCGCCCCGGCGGTGGTGATGAGAGGGTAACCGCCAGCTGGCCCGGTGGTGGCCAGGAAGCCGGGCCCCGCCTTGAGGATGGTTGACGGACCAGCGCCAATCAGCTTCACGTTGCTCTTGAGCACCACGTGTCCGTCGATGAGGTAGGTGCCCGCGGGGATGCGCACAGTGCCACCACCAGCGGCGGCAGCGGTGTTGATCGCACTCTGGATGGCCTCCGTGTCGTCAGCCGTGCCGACGGAATTGGCAGCTGACAGCGGGAACAGCTGGTTGCTGGTGGCCCCCGACGCCGCGCAGGAGACGTTGGAGAAGCTAGCCGCGGTCAGCTCGGCCGGGCCACCCGCGGTGCCGCTTGAGCAGGCTGTGGCGGCCACGCCAACCACCCCCGCGGCGAAACCAGCTACGCACGACAGCAGAAGGCGATTACGCAGATTTGAACTCCACTACTACTTCTTCTTCTTGTTGTTGCGCTTGCCGAAGGCGGCCGGAATCACGTTCGAGCCCGAGCCCGGCATCGGGGGCAGGCCCGCAGGCCCGCGGCCGCCGAAGCCGGGGAAGCCGCCCTCGCCGCCGAAGCCGGCCGGGCCGCCGCCCGACTGGGCCTCACGCAGCATCTCGGCCAGCTCCTCCATCGACTGCGGTGCCTCCTGCGCCGCGGCAGCGGCGGGCAGGGCCGGGGCGGCCGCACCGTTACCAGAACCGCCCGCCGGGCCGAGCGCCTTGCGGGGGTCGCCGCTGCGGCGCTTGCCCTTCGCGTTCTTCGCCCGGGCGGCCTTGGCCGAGCGCCGGGCGGCACCCGCCATGCCCGGGATCGCCGGCATGCCCGGCATGCCGCCCCCCATCAGCATCTTCATCTGCTTCTGGCCCTCGAAGAAGTTCGTGACCAGCTGGGAGACCTCGCCGACGGTGACGCCGGAGCCGTTGGCGATGCGCAGCCGCCGTGAGCCGTTGATGATCTTGGGGGCACGCCGCTCGGCTGGGGTCATCGAGCGGACGATGGCCTCGGCCCGGTCCAGGTCCTTGTCGTTGACCTGGTCAAGCAGCGCCTTGTTCTTCGACGCGCCTGGCATCATGCCGAGAATGTTCTTGAGCGGGCCGAGCTTGCGCAGCATGTTGAGCTGCTCGACGAAGTCCTCGAGGGTGAACCCCTCGCCGGACATCATCCGTTCCGCGATCGAGGCGGTCTGCTCGGCGTCGAACGCCTTCTCCGCCCGCTCGATCAGGGAGAGCACATCGCCCATGTCCAGGATCCGGGTCGCCATCCGGTCCGGGTGGAACAGGTCGAAGTCGGAGAGCTTCTCACCGGTGGAGGCGAACATCACCGGCTTGCCGGTCAGGGCGGCGATGGACAGCGCCGCACCACCGCGGGCGTCACCGTCGAGCTTGGTCAGCACCACGGCGTCGTAGCCGACCCCGTCGAGGAACGCCTGCGCGGTGGCCACCGCGTCCTGGCCGATCATCGCGTCGACGACGAACAGCACCTCGTCCGGGTCGGTCGCGTCCCTGATAGCGGCGGCCTGCGCCATCAGCTCCGAGTCGATGCCGAGACGGCCGGCGGTGTCGATGATCACGATGTTATGCAGCGACTTGCGGGCCTCGTCGATCGAGGCACGGGCGACCGCGACCGGGTCGCCGACGCCGTTGCCAGGCTCCGGGGCGAACACCGGCACCCCGGCCCGCTCGCCGACCACCTGGAGCTGGGTCACCGCGTTCGGCCGCTGCAGGTCAGCGGCGACGAGGATGGGCGTGTTGCCCTGCTCCTTGAGCCAGAGTCCGAGTTTGCCCGCGAGCGTGGTCTTGCCGGAGCCCTGCAGGCCGGCCAGCATGATCACGGTCGGCGGGTTCTTGGCGAACCGCAGCCGCCGGGTCTCGCCGCCCAGGATCGTCACGAGTTCCTCGTGCACGATCTTGATGACCTGCTGGGCGGGGTTCAGCGCCTGCGAGACCTCCTCGCCGGCGGCCCGCTCCTTCACCCGCGCGATGAACTGGCGCACCACGGGCAGCGCGACGTCCGCCTCGAGCAGGGCGATGCGAATCTCGCGGGCGGTGGCGTCAATATCGGCGGGCGAAAGCCGCCCCTTGCCGCGCAGCGAGGAGAAGACCTGGGTTAGCCGATCGGAGAGCGTCTCAAACACACTTCAAGGCTACCGGGGATTAGGAGCTGACGTATGAGCCAGCGCCAGTGGTCTTCTCACGGGGCTGTTTTCCTGCTCAAGAACGCCTTCCGCGGGCCGCTTTCAGCCCGGGCTGAGCGCCGACAGCACCATCTGCACGGTGCGCTTACGCAGATCGTGGTCGGTCACGAGCCCGCCGGTCGCGTCGGTGACGTAGAAGACGTCGACGGCCTCGGCGCCCAGCGTCTCGATGCGGGCGGCGTGGACGTTCAGCCCGCACTCGCCAAGCGCGCGGCCGATCCGCCAGAGCAGACCGGGCTCGTCGTGGGCGCGCACCTCGACCACGGTGGCGGCGGTTGAGGCGTTGTCGACCAGTGTGACCTTGGGCGGCGGCGCGCTGGTGCCGTGCGGCCGGACGGCGCGGGCCCGGCGCTCAAGCCGGTCCTCCACGTCGAGCCGGCCCTCAAGCATCCGCCGCAGGTCGGAGGAGACCAGCGTGGAATCGGGCGGGTCACCGTACTCCGGCACCACGTTGAACACCGTGACGGCGGTGTCGCCCACCGCGGTCGCGTTGGCGCCGCGGACCGTGAGCCGGTGCGAGGCCAGCACCCCGGCCGCCCGCCAGAGCAGGCCGGGCCGGTCAAGGGCGACCACGGTGACCTCGTTGCCGTCGACGATCGCGGCGGGGCCGCCATCGGCGACGAGCGCCAGCTGGTCCTCCCGCAGCGGGGCCGGGGCGGGCATCGGGTCGCCGTCGAGCACCGCGCTGACCCGGCGTACCAGGTCGGCCACCAGCCCGGCCTTCCAGTCGTTCCAGGCGGCCGGGCCGGTGGCCAGCCCGTCGGCGATGGAGAGCGCGTGCAGCAGCTCGAGCAGCGTCCTGCTGCCCACCGCCGTCGCCACGTGCTGCACGGTCATCGGGTCGTCCAGGTCCCGGCGGGTGGCCACGACCGGGAGCAGCAGGTGGTGGCGGACCGCCTCGGCCACCAGCTCGACGTCGGTTTCGTTAAGACCGACCCGTTTGCACACGTCGCGCGCCACTACCTCGCCGGAGACGCTGTGGTCGCCGGGCCAGCCCTTCCCGATGTCGTGCAGCAGCGCCGCCAGCAGCAGCAGGTCGGGGCGGGAGACGTCACGGGCCAGGGCGGCGGCGTTGGCGGCGCACTCCACCAGGTGCCGGTCGACCGTGAAGCGGTGCAGCGGGTTGCGCTGCGGCCGGTTCCGCACCCGCTCCCAGTCCGGGATCAGCGCGGCCAGCAGGCCCTCCTGGTCGAGCGCCTCCCAGACCGCGATGGCGCTCGGCCCGGCGCCGAGCAGGGCAAGCAGTGCGTTACGGGCATCGGGCGGCCAGGGAATCGGCAGCGGCGGGCACTCGGCCAGCCTGGCCAGGGCGCGCGGCGCGAGGGGCAGGCCGACTTGGGCCGCCGCGGCGGCGGCCCGCAAGACGAGCACCGGGTCGCGCTGCGGCACCGCGGCCCGGGCCAGGACCACCTCGCCGTCCTGCTCAACAACCCCGTCGGCGAGCGGGCGGCGGTCCAGCTTGCCCCTTCTCATCCGCACGCCAAGGGCGCGGCGGCCGCCGGCCCGGTCGGCCTGGCGGAAGGCGTGATCGACCGCGTAGGCGACGGTGCGGCCGGCGCCGGCCAGTTGCCGCAGCAGCGCGTCACCGTCAAGCAGCCCGAGGGTGCGGGCCACCTCGTCCTGCTCTTCGAGCACGAGGCGGTCCAGGCGCCTTCCGGTGACCTCATGCAGCACGTGCCGGGCGTCCAGTACCTGCTCGTAGGCGGCCCGCACCTTGGGGCCAGGCGCCGGGGCGACCCAGGCCGCCGCGATCGCCTGGATGGCGTGCACGTCCCGCTGCCCGCCGCGGCTTTCCTTAAGGTCGGGCTCAAGGAGGAAGGCCAGCTCGCCATGGAGCCTGGTCCGCTCCTCGTGCAGCGCCTTGAGCTCGGCCAGCCGGGTCCTGGCGTTGGACCGCCAGTCCTCGAGCGCCCCCTCGCGCAACCGCGTCGTGAGGTCCTGGTCGCCCGCGACGTGCCTGGCGTGCAGCAGCCCGAGGGCGACCTTGAGGTCATTGCGGGCCACCCGTCTCGCCTGCGGCACGGTCCGCACGGCGTGGTCAAGCCGCGCGCCGGAGTCCCAGACCGGGTACCAGATCCGGTCCGCGACCCGCGCGATGCCGTCCCTGCCGTCATGGAGCATCAGCACATCGAGATCGCTGCCGGGCAGCAGTTCCTTGCGGCCGTAGCCGCCAACCGCGACCAGGGCCACCCCCGGCTCGGCGCCGAGCATGCCCGCCAGCCAGCGATCTGTTTCAGTTGTCCTTCGGCTGCGATCAGCCGCGTAAGAAGTCATCACGCTCACCAGGTCCCCCGAATGATCGGTGCGCGACCGCAATACGGCGCGCGTATGGTACTGGCCCCCCGCTTGGTGTTGGTGTTATGCCAGCGCTAGCTGGTGACAACCCGACTAGATGGCGTCGGGACCGCGTTCACCTGTCCGCACTCTGACGACCGTCTCAATGGGCACAACCCAAACCTTGCCGTCCCCGATACGGCCGGTTTGTGATGCTTTGACCATAACGACGACAAGATCGTCGACATCTTCGTCGTCGCAGATGACTTCGACTCTGACCTTAGGTACGAGGTCCACCTGGTACTCGGCACCCCGGTACACCTCGGTGTGACCGCGTTGTCTGCCATATCCGCTCGCTTCACTGACTGTCATGCCGTGCACGCCGAATGCCTGCAACGCTGCTTTGACATCGTCGAGTTTGAAGGGCTTGATGACAGCCGTAATGAGCTTCAT
>JBEKEK010000139.1:0-21054 GCA_050013875.1 Trebonia sp.
GCGACCGCGTAGGAGTCCATGCCCTCGCCGGCCTGGATCGACAGCGGCGCGTAGCCGGTCCAGCCGGTCGGGAACCCGCCGAGCAGGAAGCTGGACAGCAGGATCAGGAAGGCGCAGGGGGTGAGCCAGAAGGACAGCGCCTCGATTCTCGGGAACGCGACCCTCTTCGAGCCGATCATGATGGGCACCAGATAGTTGCCGAACGGACCGAGGATGACCGAGGTCATCATCATCATCATCATGGTCCCGTGCTCACCAACGACCTCAAGGTAAGTCGTCGGGCTCATGATGTGATAGGTCGGCGAGAGCAGCTCGGTCCTGATCGCGATCGCGAGCAGGCCGCCGGTGAAGAAGTAGATCAGCATGCCGACCAGGTACTGCAGGCCGACGACCTTGTGGTCGAGGGTGTACCTGAAGTACTTGGCCATGCCCACCACGTTGGCCCGGTGATCGGCGGTCCTGATCGGCCTGCCGAGCATCTGCCTGATCAGGTCGTCGAAGACGCCGAGCCCGATCAGCCAGCCGATGACCAGAAAGGAGAAGCCGAGCACGATCGCGAAGTCGTTGTCATCGGACGAGCCCACCTGCTGGTACTGGCTGCCGATGAAGTTCCCGAGCCAGTGGCCGAAGATGTAGCCGATGACCGCGCCGATGACCGCGGTGTGGATACCTGGGCTCAGCCAGAAGTTCCGTTCCTTCGGCGTGGAACTACCCGGGTCGCCGCCGCCGGGCGCCTGGGCGCTGTCCGGCTGGGTTTCGATAGCCATGGGGTGAAGTCGCTCCTTTCCTACGGCTGTTCCGGGTCGGCCGGGTTGTAGTAACCGCCACCAGCGCTGGTCAGACCGAGCGCGGTGTTGATCTTGCCCGCCGGAATGTTGGTCGGGTCGTAGGTCGCGGCGTACGGCGGCAATATTTTGGTCAGGGCGGCGAGATTTACCCTGGTCGTCTGCGTCCACTTCATGAAGGCCGGCACGGACAAGACCTCACCGGTGTCGTACATCGAGCCGTGCCAGATGCCGCAAAGCTCGGAGCAGCGGACCTGGAAGTAGCCGGTGTGCTGCGGCGTCGTGTAGGCGACGTTGTTCAGGCCGGGGTTGGCGTCGGCCTTCACCCCGAGGGTGTAGGCCCAGAAGCTGTGGATCACGTCGAGCGAGGTGACGTTGAACTGCACCGGCTCGCCGACCGGCAGCATGAGCTGCGTGGTCTCGAATCCGCCGAACTGCGGGTACCGGTAGGTCCAGGCCCACTGCTGGCCGATCACCTGGACCTGCAAGATGTTGCTGCCCCCCGGGGTCCATGAGGTGATTGACGAGGTGGTGGTGCCGGCCGGCTTCCAGATCGGCTGCGGCCCCTGGCCGGCGCCCGCGCCGGCCGGGGTGATGAGCTCGACGGTCCCGTAGACCGCCAGCGCGAGCACGATCACCGCGGTCCCGACGATCCAGGTCGTCTGGACCCCGGTGTGGCCGTGGATCGGCGCCGCGTCGGTCTCGTCGCCCGGCTTCTGCCGCCAGAAGGTCAGCGCCCAGCCGAGGTAGAGCAGCACGCCGAGGAAGACCGGGGTGGCGATCGTGGCGAGAACGGTGATGTCGGTCTGCTGGCTGGCGGCCGAGCTCGACTGGGCGCCCGGCGGCAGGTGCGGTCCAAGGACCAAGGCCACCAGCAGGCAGCCGATGACGGACAGCACTATCCACAGGACCAGCAGCCAGAGGCCGTCTCGGCGCCCGCCGGTCTCAATGCGTGCCGCGGTTGGGGACTCGGCGGCCATCAGGCCTGCACCTCCATCTGGCCCATCATGTAACCGGGCGTGCCCATCGGGCCGCCGTTGCCGTCCACGTAACCGCCGCCGCAGGGCACGAAGCACTGCCAGCGGTAAGTACCGGGAGTCTTGGGGGTGGTGAAACTGAACGTCACAACCGCGTGCGGGGCATTCCCCTCGTCTTCGTCGTTGCCCACACAGGGGGCTGCGCCGCAGAGCGCGTTGTTCTCGGCTACGGTCGTCGGCGACGCGACCGGCACGTTGATGCCAAGGCCGGGGATCGCGAACGTGTGCTGCACCGAGCAGTTCGCCCACGAGTCGAAGGTCGTGAACGGCTGCGCCGGCGAATACTTCTTGCCGTTGAAGTACGAGACGTTCTCGACCCCGCCGATCGTGCCCGCGACTTGCCCCCAGACCGGGTTGCGGAGCGGCGTGCACCCGTCGTACCCGAGGATCGTCACGTTCACCTTGGTGTTCGCGGGGACCGCGAAGTACGTGGTGTGGTCGAAGTTGCCAGTGCTGGGGTTCTTAATGAAGTACGACACCCAGTCTGGTTTGTTGGTCACGGTCGTCTCGGGGGTGGTCATCATGGTTACGTTCACCTGGCCACCGCTCGCGTACGACGTGTAGTTCTCAACAGACGGCTGCGCGCCGATGAATTCAAAGGCGACGAACACCACGCCCGCGACAACCGCCAGGAAGGCAACCACCAGGGTCACCGCCCGTGCCGGTAGGGACACCGGACACCACCTCGTTCCTGCGCAACGCGTTCGCGGCTGCGCCCTGCTGTTCAAAAAAGTCGCTCTGCTCAGAGCCGTGCTGTTTCAGGCCCGCGGGTCGGCGGCAGCGCGGAACTTCTCAGGCCGCTCTGACCGCTACGCCCCTGATGGTGGCGGTTGGGCGGCATGAGCCGCAACAGCCGGACCCTTGAATGACAAAATTGTCATGCGACCCAAGAGATAGACGTAACGTAACTCATTGTCAAGTACCATCTACCTTCAGTGACGAAATCTTTAGAGATGCTGTAGTTAGCAAAGCTTTACAATCGTTTGCGTTCCGGGAGCGTAACATCTGGGCCAGATCCAAATGCATCGGTTGACCAGCGCAAAGCCCACAGAGACGATCAAGACGAAACTGATAGGGCAGGCAGGTGAACGTGTCAAACTCGGGCCGGATCCTCATCGTCGATGACGAGCCCAAGATCAGATCGTTCATCGGTCGTGCGCTCGCCACCGCCGGCTATGCCACCGACTTCTCCGGCAACGGCGCCGACGCCCTCGCGAGCGCCCTCGAGACCCGCTACGACCTGGTCATCCTCGACCTGGTGATGCCCGATCTGGACGGGCGGCAGGTGCTCGGCAAGCTGCTCGCCGCCCGCCCTGACCAGGCCGTCATCGTGCTCTCCTGCGTCGCCGACGTGGCGGCAAAGGTAGATCTGCTCGAACGGGGCGCCCAGGACTACCTGACCAAGCCGTTCTCGCTGGCCGAGCTGCTCGCCCGGGTCCGGGTCCGGCTGCGCAGCGAGGTCATCCGGGCGGGCCAGGTCACCCTCGACGTGGCCAGGCTAATGGCGGACATCGGCGACGGCCCGGTGCACCTCACCCGGCTGGAGTTCCTGCTGCTGCGTGAGCTCGCGGAGCACGCGGGGCATGCGGTCTCCAAGGGCGAGCTGCTGGCCACCGTCTGGGGCTACGAGTTCGACCCGGGGTCCAACGTCGTCGACGTGTGCGTCCGCCGTCTCCGCTCGAAGCTGGGGTTTGACCTGATCAAGACGGTACGGGGTGAGGGCTATCAACTCGTGGCCCAGTGAGCTGGCGAGGAGACTGCCCCAACTCAACTGGCCACCACCGCCCCGCCTGATCGACGTCGTGTGGACGGTCTTCGCCCTGGTCAATCTGGACCTCATGTTCATGTTTCCCGACTGGGAGACCATCCCGTTCCACATCATCTGGACGAGCCTCACCCTCATCTACGGGTTCCGCACCTGGAACCTTGGCCCGACGCTGTGGATGACCAGCGCGGTCCTGGTGCTGACGGCGGCGGGCATCGCGGCCGACGTGCTGGTCGGCTCCGAGCCCGCCACCGAGCTCACCGAGGACCCGCTGCTCGCGCTCATGTTCCTGGCGATGGCCTGGCACGCGCGCAGGAAACTGGCGGCCGACCGTTCGCACCACCTGATCAGCGAGCACAATGCCCGGCTGCTGGCCGACCAGCGCCGGTTCCTGCAGGACGCGGCGCATCAGCTGCGGACCCCGATCACGATCGCGCTCGGCCACGCCGAGCTGCTGGCAACCGCCGTCGACGGCCAGCAGGAGGCCGAGGACATCGACGTCGTCATCGGCGAGCTCAGCAGGCTGCGGCGGATCTCCGAACGGCTGCTCATCATCGCCGCCGCCGCCGACCCGGCGTTCCTCCAGCCAGAGCCGGTCGCGCTCGACCAGCTGATCGCGGAGCTGCTCCGCCGCTGGCGGCCCGCCGCCGACCGGTCCTGGCGGATCGCCCGGCTCGACCAGGTGACGGTGTCCGCCGACCGGGAGCGCCTCAGCCTGGCGCTCGACGCACTGCTTGAGAACGCCGTCCGGCATACCGGCAGCAACGATGTCATACAGTTGTCTGTCATCCGGGACTACCCAGGGATGCCAGCCCGGATTATCGTCACCGATACCGGCAGCGGCATCCCGTCGGACGAGGTGCCGCTCATCTTCGACCGGTTCAGTACCGGTCAGGACGGGCAGCCCAGGGGGACCGGCCTTGGACTCCCCCTGGTACGCGCGGTGACCCGCGCCCACGGCGGTAACGTGACCGTCAGCAGCACGGTGGGCAAGGGCAGCGACTTCGAGCTGACGCTGCCGGCGCCCGCCGGGGCCCGCCCGGCGATGGCCCCGGCAGGCCCCGACTACGAGGCAACCCTGATAGCCGACACCGAGGAAGAGAGCATCAGGCGATGAGCGTACCGAGCGCCGCCCGCTGGACCGCCCGGCTGATCACGGCGCACAAGGTGGTATCCGGCAGCGTCGCGGTGTTCGCGGCCGCCATCATCGCGGTGAGCCTGGCCACCTCGTCCTCCGCCGCCCCGCCGTCCGCCCCGGTGGCCCCCGCGTTCACGGTCGCCGCCCTCGGCGCGCCGGGCAAGGTCTCGCTCAGCCAGTATCAGGGCAAGCCGGTCATCGTGAACTTCTGGGCCTCCTGGTGCGACCCCTGCAAGTCCGAGACTCCGCTGCTCGCCAGCTGGTACAAGCAGGAGCACGGCCAGGTCGCCCTGCTCGGGCTGGACGAGAACGACACCTCAGCCAAGGCGCTGGCATTCGCCCGCGCCAAGGGGGTCACCTACACCCTCGGGTTCGACCCGCTGATGAACGTGGCCGGTGCCTACGACATCGACGGACTCCCGCAGACCTACTTCCTCAACGCGCAGCACCGCATCGTCGAGCACGTGCTCGGCGCGATGACCAAGGCCGATCTGGCCGAGGGGCTGCGCCTGATGGAAGCCGCACAGACGCCAAGCGAAAAGGTCATCGAACCATCATGACAGCACCCACGCAGACGGAGCCGCCGTTCGTTCCGCTGAGACACTCCGGCTGGGCCACCAAGCGCACTCCCCGCTGGCTTTTCTGCGCCTTGGTGCTGCTGGCCGCCGCCGGGTTCCTGGTGGCACTGTCGGTCCGGCCGTCGCAGTCGGAGCGGGCTACTGACCTGCGGGGGTACTTCGGCGACGTCAGCACCGGGGTGGGGTCCTGCGCGGCCGGGCTGCGCGACTCCATGACGTCCTACCAGGCGGTCATCGGCGGAGACCAGGCGGAGCTTGGCACCGCCAAGTCGATCGTGGGCTACGGCGCGTCCAACTGCCAGGTGGCTACCGACGAGTCGCTCTCGGACTTCGCCAACTACCAAGTGTCGGAGTCCCTCGACTCGCTCAGCCTCGACACCGCCGACAACGACGTCATCACCTGGGCCTTCGATGCCACGGCCTACCAGCAGGACCTGCTGGCGGCGCTGACGGCCGCGAACGGGCCGGCTCGCGCCAGGGCCGAGGCATCGGTCTCTCCGGCGCTGACGACGCTCAACGCGGAGCGCGCAAAGATCGACGCCATCTGGAATGCCGCCAGGAAGTCCACCGGTGACGCCACCCCGCTGCCCAACCTGACGGCACGGCCGCAGGCGGGGCAAAACGCCAGCGGCGTCGGCTAAACCTCCTAAAGCGCGGCATCTTGGCTGGTCACGACAGGAATGACCCGATCTTAGAGCGGGAAAAATCAGTGAGGTGACGCCGCATGAGCCTCGACCGCGCAGCAGCAGGACGTCGATCCCGCTGGTCGTGACGGTGCTCCTCGTCGCCCTCGGCGTCGGCGTGGGCGGCATCATGCTGCTCCACTCGACCACGCCCGGCAAGTCCGCGTCTTCGCCGGCGGATGGGTCGACCGCGACCTCCGCTGCCGCCAGGGAGGCCCGCTCGCTCGCCGACGAGGCCATCTACGCCCGGGTGGAGCCGAGCGTGGTGGACGTCACCGCCACCTTGCGCTATGACGACGAGACCGCGTCGGGCACCGGCTTCTTCATCAGCTCACGGGCCGGGCTGGTGCTTACCAACAACCACGTGATCAGGAACGCGACCTCGGTGACGGTCACCATCCCGGCTACCAACCAGACCTACCAGGCGCAGATCATCGGCGCGGACGTGTCCACCGACATCGCCGTGCTGCGGATCACGCCGCCGGCCGGGACCATGTCGGCCCCAATAGGCGACTCCGCCACGGCGGCGGTCGGCTCGACCGTCGTCGCCATCGGCAACCGGGCGGGCGCGGGCGGCGCGCCGGTGCCCGCGGCCGGCGTCATCAGCGCCGTTGGCGCGACGATCCAGGCCGCCGACGGTAGCTCCGGGTTCACCGAGACGCTGCACGGCATGCTGCAGACGACCGCCAGGATCCAGCCCGGCGACTCCGGCGGCCCGCTTGCCAACGCCGACGGGGCCGTGATCGGCGTGGACACGGCGGCCGGGACCAGCGGCAACCGGGCCGGCTACGCGATACCGATCAACGTCGCGATGGCCGCCGAGCGGCAGATCAGCCTGGGGCGGGCGGCCGCGGGCATCACGCTCGGGGTGGGCGGGTTCCTCGGGGTGATCATCCCGGCCACCACCGCCGCGAGCCCCCGGGCGCAAGCGGCAGAGGAACGGAGCCTGGGGACCGATACGGCCGGCTCGGCACCCCAGATTGGCTGTCTGCACACCGAGACCGGTGCCGGGGTGCCGGACTCGGTCGCGCCAGTCAATTCCGGTGCGCTGGTGGACGGCGTGCTCTGCGGGACCGGCGCCGAGGCCGCCGGGATCTCGGCCGGGGACGTGATCATCACCGCCGACGGGCGGGCTGTCTCCTCCCCCGACGGGCTCACCTCCATCGTGAGCGCCTGCCGTCCGGGCAGTGTAGTCGAGATCACCTGGGTCAGCCCGGCCGGCGCCACTCGTGCGTCCCTGGTTCGCCTCGACTCCGCGCCGGCTGTGTGAGGGTAAGTGTGTTGTCCCGCTCGCCGCCGGGCGCTCGGGGGGCGGCATATCCGTCGGCGAGATGCCGTTGTAATACTGCTGCGCCCTTTAGCGGGCCTTCAGCTTGCTTTCAGGTTTGAGAGGCTTACTAGAAAGTAACGGCAGACGGCAGGCCGCCGTCGCCGGGCAGACACCGCGTACGCTGGTCTTGGTGAAGGCGAGATAGATGCACGACGACGAAGCGAACGGTAGCGCTCAGCAGGGCGGCTGGCAGCCACCGGAGTACGTGAGCCCCTGGCTCCCCGCGTCCAGTTCCGAGGACGACACCGAGCGCAGCGGTGACACGATCGCGTTCGGCGGCGGCCCCGTCTATGACGCCAGCCAAGGTCAGCCCGGCGGCCAAGGTCCGGTCGGCAGCCCCGGCTACCCGGCCGGCCCCGGCTACCCCGCGAGTCCCGGCTACAGCGCGGCTCCCGGCTACGGACCTGGTTACGGTCCCGGTCCGGCCGCCCCTGGGTACGGCGCGGGCGCCGCGTTTGGCGCGGGTCCGACGGGCCCTGGATACCCCGGTGGCCCCGGGTACCCAGGTGGCCCCGGCTACGGCGGAGGCCCAGGCTACGGGCCGCCCGGTTACGGCCAGGACCCGTGGGGCGGGTACGGCGCGCCACCGCCACCGCCCCGGTCCGGCTTCAGCCGGACGCTCGCCTACCTGGCGGTCGCGGTGATCGCGGCCGGCGCGGGCGCGGGCGCCGCCGTCGCGCTCAACCACACCTCGGCCAACTCGGCCGCGATCGCCCCCAGTACCGGCAACAGCGGCACCGGAAACAGCGGCACCGGAAACAGCGGCAACGCTGGCAATGGCGGCCTCGGGAACGGCTTCGGCGGCTTCCCTTCCGGCGGCAACTCCGGCACCGGGAACTCCGGCACCGGCGGTACCAACAGCGGCACTGGCTCGCTGAACACGACCGCCCTGGCCAACAAGGTCGATCCCGGCCTGGTCGACGTCACCTCGGATCTCAAGTACAGCGGCGCCACCGCCGAGGGCACCGGCATGGTCCTCACGTCGAACGGCCTGGTGCTCACCAACAACCACGTGATCGACGAGGCAACCCAGGTGTCGGCCACCCTCGTGGAGTCGGACAAGACCTACACCGCCCGGGTCGTCGGCTACGACTCGACCGACGACGTGGCGCTGCTCCAGCTCGTCGGCGCGTCCGGCCTGAAGACCGTCAACCTTGGGAACTCAAGCAAGGTGAAGGTCGACGAGGCGGTGCTCGCGCTCGGCAACGCCGGCGGCCGGGGCGGCCTCCCGTCGACCGCCCAGGGCACCATCGAGGGGCTCAACAAGTCGATTCAGGCCAGCGACGAAGGTGCGGGCACGACCGAGAACCTGAAGGGCATGCTGGAGACCGACGCGCCGATCCAGGAGGGCGACTCCGGCGGCCCGCTGGTCAATGGCAGCGGTCAGGTCGTCGGCATGGACACCGCGGCCTACTCCGGCGGGGGCGGGCAGGGCTCGACGGCCATCCTCGGCTACGCGATCCCGATCAACAAGGCCGTCACCATCGCCGACGAGATCGCCGACGGGAAGGCATCGTCCAGCGTGCACATCGGCCTGGCGGGCTTCATGGGCGTCGACGTGGCCAACGCCGACGACCCGAAAAGCTGCGTGACCGGGACCGGTGGCGACGGGTTCGGCGGGCTCGGCGGCTACACGCCGGCGGTGAAGTCGGGCGCACTGGTCTGCAATGTCTACCCGGGTGCGCCCGCGGCCACGGCCGGGCTGGCCGGCGGTGACGTGATCACATCGGTCAACGGCACCACCGTCAGCACCGCCGACGGCCTGACTAGCCAGATGTCCGGCTCCAAGCCCGGCAGCCAGCTCAGCATCGTCTACGTTGACGAGAACGGCGCCAGGCACAGCACCACGGTCACGCTGACCGAGTGGGCCAAGTAAGGGCTCAGCCGGCCAGCCAGCGGCGGAGGCGGCGCTCGGCCGCGGTGATCTGCGCCGTCTCCACGTACTCGCCGGGAGTGTGGGCTAGCTCGGAGATGCCGGGGCCGTAGTTGACCGCGGGTATGCCAAGCTCGGCGAACCTGGCCACATCGGTCCAGCCCAGTTTGGCGCGGGGCTCGCCGCCGACGGCGGCGACGAACGCGGCGGCCGGGGGCGCGGTCAGGCCGGGGCGGGCGCCGGGGGCGACGTCCAGGATCGCCACCGGCCAGCGGGAGAACAGGTCGCGGATGTAGTCCTCCGCCTGCTGCCCGGAGCGGTCGGGGGCAAAGCGGTAGTTCACCGTTACGACGCACTCGTCGGGGACGACGTTGCCGGCCACGCCGCCGGTGATCGCGACCGCGTTCAGGCCCTCGTGGTACTCCAGGCCGTCGACGACCGGCTTCCTCGGGGTCCACGCGCGCAGAATCTCCAGGACCGCGCCCGCCTGGTGGATCGCGTTCCTGCCCATCCAGGACCGTGCCGTGTGCGCCCGCGCCCCGTCGACCGTGATCGACGCGCGGAGAGTGCCCTGGCAGCCGCCCTCGACCACGCCGCCGCTCGGCTCGAGCAGCACCGCGAACGAGCCGTCGAGCAGCCCGGGCGCGTCCCTGGCGAGCAGGAACAGCCCGTTGCGCTCGACGTTGACCTCTTCGCACTCGTAAAACACGTACGTCACGTCGCGGTTGGGCGCGCCGATGGTCGCCGCGAGACGGAGCTGAACCGCCACCCCCGCCTTCATGTCCGATGTGCCTGCACCGGAAAGCCGCGTGCGTTCCCCCTCCCATTTCGACGGGAAGTTACCCGCATGCGGCACGGTGTCGATATGGCCGGCCAGCACCACCCGCTCGCTTTTTCCCAGCTCGGTACGGGCGACGAGCGTGTTGCCTTGGCGGATCACCGTGAGGTGCGGCAGTTGCCTGAGCGCGCGCTCAAGCGCGTCGGCCAGCGGGCCCTCCTCGCCGCTGACCGAGGCGATGTCGGTGAGCGCGGCGGTCAGCTCCGGGCCGTCGAGGTGCAGGTCAAGGTCGTGGTCCACGCGAGCAAACATATACGCCCCCGGCGGAATACGCCCCGGCGGAATACGTACCCCGCGGGCCGCCCAACCCGGTTATTCGGCCTTCGTCACCTCGGCCAGTTCCGCCGCCGCCTGGCGGGTCATGGCGCGGGCGGCGCTGCGCAGCGCGCTGACGATCACCGCCACCGACGGGCGGCCCACCGACGCGGTGCGTGCCACCGCGAACACGTCCCTGGACAGGTCAAGGCCGGCCGGGAGCTCGCGCACGACCACCCGCTTCTCATAGGCGCCGACCGCCAGCCTCGGCATGATCGCGATCCCGAGGCCGCGGGCGACCAGGTTGGCGACGGTGCCGAGGCCCTCGAACTCCGACGGGACCGGCGGGGTCAGCCCCACCGCGGCCAGCAGCCGGTCCACCGCCTGGCGGGACGGCTCGCCCGACGGGGCCGCGAGCCATGACTCGTTGCGCAGGGCGCGCAGGTCGACCGGGCTGTCCGGGTCCGCGGCGGGGTGCTCGCGGCTCACCACCAGGACCAGCGGGTCGCGGACCAGGTGGTAGTAGCTGAGCACGCGGTGGTTCGCGTCGGCTGACTCCAGGTCGGCCGACATCCGCCCGGTCCAGTCGTCGACAATCGCCACCTCGACCTCGCCCGAGCGGGCCAGTTTGAGCCCCTCGGCCGGGTCGGCCTCGCGCAGCAGCAGGGTGAGCTGCGGGTGCTCGCGGAGCGAGCGGGCCAAGGCGGGCGCGAACGCCACCGCCGCCGATGGGAACGCGGTGACCACCACCCGCCCGCTTGGCTGGGCGGCCTGGGCTGACAGGTCCGCCTCGGCCTGCTCCACCATGGCCAGGATGCGCTCGGCATGCAGCGCGAGCCGACGGCCCGCGTCGGTGAGGCCGGCGCTGCGGGCGGTCCGGTCAAGCAGCGGGGTGCCCGCCTCCTTCTCAAGCACGGCGAGCTGCTGGGAGACGGCGCTCGGGGTGTAGCCGAGTGCGTCTGCGGTCCGCGCGATAGACCCCCGCGCCGCGAACTCGTGCAGCATGCGAAGCCTGCGGATGTCGAGCATTAACAAACCTTATCCTGCGGCGCGATTCCGTCGCCCTGACTCTAACGCTCGAAGCGGCGTTACCGCAGGGCCGCGTAAAGGCTGGTACCGGCGAGAATGAGCATGATAACGGCGGCCCCTCTAGTCAGCCAGTGCATGGGAATGAGCTTGAGCAGCCGCCAGCCGACGAGGACCGCGAGCGCGGCGGCGGTCCACAGCGCCAGCGTCGCCCCGACTCCGACCGCGACCGGGTTGTGGAACCGGGCGGCCAGGCTGACGGTCAGGAACTGGGTCACGTCGCCGAACTCGGCCAGGAAAATCACCGCGAACGAGGTCCCGAACACCGGCCAGAAGCCGTCGCGCATCCCATCGGGACCGCCTTCGTCATCGGCGTCCGGGTTCTTCTCCTCCTTGTGCCGCCAGAGGAGGAAGGCGCCGATCGCGAAGACCGCGGCGGCGGCGCCCTCCACCGGCCGGCGCGGGAGCAGGCTCAGCGCGCCGCCCGCGGCGACGCTGATCACCACTTGGACCAGGAACCCGGCGGCAGCGCCGGCGAACACGTAAGCGGGCCGGTACCGGCTGGAAAGGATGAGCGTGGCCAGAATCGTCTTGTCTGGAAGCTCGCCGGGGAGAACGGCCAGGAAGGTGGCCGCCGCTTCGCTCAGGCTCGGGCTCATGGCGAGGTGGCTCCGGAACTCGGGGGCCGCACCATCGTCCCGCGGTAGGCCCGAGATCCCGGCACGGCAGCATGGCGTGAAACATGACTGTCGGCCGAAAGTCTCGCTCAGGTCGGCTGCCGCCAGCCTTGACAGCTGCCAGCCGCGACCCCCGGGGGCCGGGCTCAGCTGACCGGGCGGTAACCCGGCCACCGAACCGCGATTGTCGGCGTCCCGGCGAGGGAGCTACTCCCCTTCGCTAAAGGAAATCTTAACCCAAAAGTGGTGCGAGAAAAGCCAGAGCGACCGGCCACCACCCCGAGCCGGTCGCTCTGGCCGCTCCTCCGCAGGAGCATCTCCACTCAAAACCCTAGCGGGCATTCGCTCCGGACATTCCACCCGGTTAGGGGTTCTCCCGGCCTTCTTCAGAAAACCGGATGGCCGCGAGGGCGGCCATGTCCCTCACCTCCGTCGCGCCGTACCTGGTGGCGATGACGCCGAGCGCCCGGAGCTCTTTGAGCACCCGTTCGGTGGTGGACACCGCCACCCCGGCCAGCTGGCCAAGCTCGGCCTGGGTGATCGGGACCCGGCTGACCCCGCCGGGTCCTGGCTCACCGTGCTCAAGCGCAAGGTCGTAGAGTTCCTGGGCCAGCAGCCCCCTGGCCCCCCAGGTCCGCTCGGCTGCCCGCCGCCCGGTGGACGCGCGCACCTTGCCAAGTACGTACCGGAAGACCAGGCCGGTCACCGCGGGGTGGGCCGCGGTGAATTCGTTGTACTCGGCCCGGCTGACCCGGCGGGCGCTGACCGTGCCGATCGCGCGGGCGGTGGCCGTCCGCGGCTTGGAGTCGATGAGCGCGAACTCGCCGACGAGATCACCACGCGCCCTGATCGCCAGCATCGTCTCGGCGCCGCTCTCGGCCGCGACCAGCACCTTGACCTTGCCCTCGGTCAGCACGTAAAGGAAGTCGCCGACATCGCCCTGCAGCACCAGGACCTGGTCGTCGCCGAACCGGACTTGAGTCCCGGCGCGCAGCAGGGCGGTGCGCTCGGCCTCCGGCAGCAGGTCGAGGAAACAGCCCTGCGGCCACTGCTCGGGGCCGGCCGGCGTCACGGCCCCGCCGTGGAGCCGCGGCCTGATGCGGCCGGGGCGCCGGGGCGCCGTGGCGGCAGAGGCGGCCGGTGAGGGGTTCGCGGGACGCGCATAACACCGATTTTGCCAGATCTCACAGGCTGAGAACGGGTTCTGCGGTGACGAGACCGCTACTCTTTGCGGTACAGGGAGTGTGGGCGCATGGGCGAGGACCAGATCGCCGGCCCCAGGGGACGGGGCGCGGCGGCACGAGGCCGACTTGGCCTGCGGCTGCGCATGGCGTTCGTCCTTGATGTGGTCGGCTACGGCGTGCGGACCGTGCCGCAGCAGCAGGAGGTGCAGCGCAGGCTGCGCGCACTGGTCGACGCGACGCTGGACGAGTGCGACCTGAAGCTCGACCCGGAAATCGTCGATTACCAGTGGACCGGCGACGGGGTCAACGCCGTGCTGCCCGCCGACCTCGACCCGACCGCCACGCTGCCCGTGGTCATCAGGTCGCTGGCGGCGGCCCTCGGCGCGGACAACGCGCGCTCCGGCGACCGGATCCGGATCAGGATGGCGGTCAGCGTGGGGCTCATCGAACGGGGCGCCACCGGTTTCACCGGGCAGCTCATCGTGGACATCAACCGGCTGGTCGACAGCGCGCCGCTGCGCGCGGCGCTGGCGGAAGCCCCCTCCGCCGACCTCGCGGTCGCGATCTCTGACCACGTCTACGTCATGATGATCCGGCCCGGGTACCCAGGCATTCCCCGCGGTCAGCTCACCCGGGTGAACGTGGTCGCCAAGGAGTTCTCCGGGCCCGCCTGGCTGTGGCTGTCGGCGCGGCAGTGGAGCGAGCCCGCCTACCTCCCGCTGACCTCAGCGGATCCCGTCCAGGTGGACGGTTACCGTATCTACGCGCGGCTCGGGCACAGTCCGGCCGGGGTGGTGTACCTCGGTGGACCGGCCGGCCCGGGGGCTGACGCCGGCACCGCCAGCGGGTCAGGCGCCGCTAGCGCCGCGGGCGACCGGGCGGAGTCGGGCTGGGCCGCGGTGAAGGTGTTCGATCAGGCGCTGGCGGCCGACGCCGACGTCCGCCGCCGGCTGGCCTCCGGCGCGCTGGCCGCCAGCGTCCTGCCCGACCCGCACCTGGCGTCCGTGATCGCCTCCGACACGATGACCGCCCGCCCGTGGGTGGCGACGACGCTGGTCCGCGGCCCGTCCCTGGCGGACACGGTCACCCAGACCGGGCCGCTGCCGCCGGCCGCCGCCGGGTGGATGGCGCTCGGGCTCGCCCGCGCGATCGCCACCTTGCACCAGGCGGAGCTCACCCATCGCGCGGTCACCCCGCGCAACGTGCTGCTCGACGGCCACGGGCCGATGCTCACCGACTTCGGCGTCAACGGGGCCGCGCTCGCCCTCGGCCCCGGCAGCCCCATGGAAGACGTGTTCATGTTCGGCTACACGGTCTGCTACGCGGTGACCGGCCGGGCACCGTGGCCGGATCTCCTGGACGGCCCGCTGCCGTCGGGCGCCGCGGCCGCTCCGCCCGGCGGCCTCGACCTGACCGGCTGCCCGCCCGATCTGGCCCGGATCATATTCGCGTGCCTGGCCGTCGACCCGGCGCGGCGGCCGACGGCCGACCGGCTGGTCAGCTGGCTGGCTGATGTGGCCGGCCAGCGGCCAGGGAGCTGGCTGCCCGGCCCGGTCGCCGCCCGGCTGCGCGACTACCAGGAGCTGCCTCCGCCGCGGCCCGCATCGTGGCCCCGGTTCCGCTGGAGTCGATAGGCTGTGGGCATGTTGAGCGTGGAGCTGATCGATTCGCTTTTCCCGGCCGGCCTGCCGTCGGCGGCCCACTGGGCGGAGCGCTACCCGCCCCGGTCGCTGCCCGCGGGGGCGGAGGTGACCCGGTTCGCGCCGTCCCCAACCGGGTGGCTGCACATCGGCGCCGTTTACACGGCCGGCATCAACCTCGACATCGCCCGGCACAGTGGCGGCCGCTACCTGCTGCGCATCGAGGACACCGACCAGGCGCGGTTCGAGGAGGGGGCCCTCGCGCAGTTCGAGGCGGGGTTCGCGTACTTCGGCATCGGCCCCGACGAGTCGGACCCGGCCTTCGGCGGCGGTGGCGACTACGGTCCGTACACGCAGTCCGCCCGCGCGCAGATCTACCAGACCTACGTCCGCGAGCTGCTGCGGCAGGACAAGGCGTACCCGTGCTTCGCCACCAGGGATGAGCTCAAGGCGATCGCCGACCGGCAGAAGGCGGTCGGCGCGCTGCCCGGGTACTACGGGGACTGGGCGGTCTGGCGGGACGCGCCCGAGGACCAGGTGCGGGCGCGGCTCGACGCCGGCGACGCTTACGTGGTCAGGTTCCGGTCGCCGGGGGTCGGCGGGCAGCGGGTCAGCTATATCGACAAGATCCGCGGTGAGCTCAGCTTCGACGACAACCGTAACGACGTGGTCATCCTGAAGAGCAGCGACCAGGCACCGCGGCTGCCCACCTATCATCTGGCGCACGTGGTGGACGATCACCTGATGGGCGTCACCCTGGTGATCCGGGCCGAGGAGTGGCTTTCCTCGGTGCCGCTGCACCATCAGCTATTCGACGCGCTCGGCTTCCTCCGGATCCCCTACGGGCACCTTGCCCCGCTGATGAAGCAGGACGGTTCATCGCGCCGGAAGCTGTCCAAGCGCCGGGACCCCGAGGCGAGCGTCAACTACTACATCGACGCCGGCATCCCGCCCGAGCCGATCACGTACTACCTGCGCGGCCTCGCCAACGCGCGGCTGGCCGAGCTGCCGCTGCCGGAGGCGCTGGCCGAGCCGCTCCTGCTGGCCGACTTCGGCGTGGCCGGGCCGCTGCTCGACATGGCGAAGCTGGACGATGTCAGCGCCGATTTCGTGGCCTCACTGACCGGCGCGGAGATCCTCGACCGGGTGCTGCCGTGGGCCGATGAGTATGACAAGGACCTGGCGCGGGTGATCCGGGCGGACCGGGAGCTGGCGCTGCGGGCGCTGCGGATCGAGCGTGAGGGCACCGACAACCCCCGCAAGGACCTGCGCAAGTGGTCGGAGTTCCGCGCGGTGTACGGTTTCTTCTTCCCGGCCATCTTCGAGCTCGTCACCGACCCGGAAGACGAGCGGTTCAACGGCCTGCCGCCGGAGCTCGTGCGCGCGATGGCGTCCGGGTTCGCGGCCGGCTACCTGGCGCCCGGCCCTGACGTCGCCTGGTTCGAGCAGATCCGCAGCCTGGCGGGGTCGCTCGGGTTCGCGCTCAAGCCTAAGGACTACAAGCAGAACCCGGACGCTTACCCGGGCTCCATCCGCGAAGCGGCGGCCGTCATCCGGGTGCTGATCACCGGGTCACGGCAGTCACCGGACCTAGAGCAGGTCGTGGACGCGCTCGGCCGCGACGAGGTGCTCCGCCGGGTAACCGCCCTCGGCTGAGGGCGGTTACCCGGCAGGCACGGCGGCTACCGCCTCCAGACGGTTAGGTAGTCGTCCGCCGCGGGCCGCTTCAGCGGCTCGCGGGGGTTGGGGCGGTCCGCTGCCAGCCCGGCCAGCTGCACCAGCCGCGCGGCGCTCACGGCGCTGGTGAACTTCCCGGCGAAGCCGCCCGCGATCGCGCTGCGCTCAGCCCGGCTGGCCAGCGTGGCCTCGATCCGGTTAAGCCAGTCCGGGGCCGGCGTGCCCGATTGGACCAGGGACCCGGCATCCGGGGTCGCCTCAGGGACCCCGCCGATCGCGCCCGCGAGCACCGGGACCCCCAGCGCCTGGTATTCGAGCGCCGCCACGCAGAACGTCTCGATGAAGCCAGGGATGACCCGGGTGGGGAAGACGCCGACGGAGGTGGCCGCGCGCAGCGACTGCGCGTCGCGGGAGCTGATGTTGGGCGTTACCGTCAGGTTCGGCAGCGCCTCGGACTGCGCGAGCAGCCGTTCGGCGAGCGACCCGGTGCCGGCGATGACGAACTCATAGCCCAGGTGGCGCTCCAGGGCCAGCTCCGCCATCGCGACGATCGTGTCGAGCCCCTTCTCCTCCTCCAGGCGGCCGATGGTCGAGATCAGCACCGAATCCGGGCGGAGCCCGGTCCGCTGCCGGAACTCGCGCAGGGTGTCAGCCGACGGCACGGCGAAGGCGCCCGGCGGCAGCCCGGGGTAGCGCAGCGCGATCAACGCGGCCAGTGAATCGGCCAGCCGGGCCCCGCCGATCGTCTCGGCCCCGGCTAGGAACTGGCGCGCCGTATAGTCAGAAACTGTGCACACCACGTCCGCCCGGACGACGTCACCGAACAGCAGCGCGGCCGAGCCGTCGCCAAGATGCTCGCAGACCGAATCGAGGACATCACTGCCCTCAATGCTATGGATAACTATTGGCCGCCTGCCAAGCAGTCCGAGCGCGTCCGCGGCCCTATTGGCGAGCGCCGCATGCGGGTCGATATAGTACGTATTTATTACGTCGATATCATTGTCGAGGACGACACGGAAAAGCTCGGCCGCGACCGCGTGAAGCAGGTGGCCGTCGGGCACCCGGCGATTTCCGCGGACTTCTTTGACGTGATGGACCTGGACTCCGGGGCCGGCGTCGTCCTCCGGGTCCGCCGACGCCCCGCAGTATGTGACCTGGTGCTGTTCGGCACCAGTAAGGGCCGCGAGCGCGGTGTTGTTCCAGAGAGCCTGCTTTGCGTGCCCCGACCGATAAGGCGGGTACTTGCTAAGCGTGGCAAATCGGAGTTGCTTATTCATAGACGACATCCGGGTGCTAAGGCAATGGCCTGGAATGGGGTTCCTTGCGGTAGCAAGAGACCCCATGATGCGGCACGCGCGGCTCCCTGTCAATGAGCGCGCAAAACCGGGCGCCACCGCCCCGTCCGGCGGGTTCGCCGGCCCTTCTGCAGCACAGTCGGAGGCTCGTTTATACAGCCCGCGGCGCACCGCACGCAACGGCACGCCGCGCACTTCATCAAGTGTTTACTTGCGGAGTTAATTGCGTACGCGCACTCGTCCCGCTCCGGGCCGAGGGCCGGGAGCGGGACGCGGGTTAAATGTTCACTGTCGGTAGCGTTGGCGGCCAGCCGGAACCAACGTCCCAGGCAGTCACCGGGACAGGGCACCATAGAAGTCGTCATGACGACGCTCACCGAACTGCTCCCCCCGCCGGCCGGCGATGCACCGCCGGACCCCGACTCGATCTTCGGCGCCTTCGCGGGCTGGGCGACCGAACAGGGCCTCACCCTCTACCCGCATCAGGAAGAGGCGCTGATCGAGGTCGCCATGGGGTCGAACGTGATCCTGTCCACCCCGACCGGTTCCGGCAAGTCCCTGGTCGCGGCCGGCGCTCACTTCTTCGCCCTGGCCAACGGCCAGCGCAGCTACTACACGGCCCCGATCAAGGCCCTGGTGAGCGAGAAGTTCTTCGCCCTCATCGACATCTTCGGCGCGGCCAACGTCGGCATGATGACGGGCGACGCCTCGGTCAACGCCAAGGCGCCGATCATCTGCTGCACCGCCGAGATCCTGGCCTCGATCGCCCTGCGGGACGGCGCGGACGCCGATGTCGGCCAGGTCGTGATGGACGAGTTCCACTACTACTCGGACCCGGACCGGGGCTGGGCCTGGCAGGTACCGATCATCGAGCTGCCCAAGGCGCAGTTCATCCTCATGTCCGCCACTCTCGGCGACGTGACGCGGTTCCAAGAGGACCTGACGAAAAGAACCGGCTGGCCCACCGCCGTCGTAAAGAATGCGGAACGACCGGTCCCTCTGGTCTTTGCCTTCAGCCTCCAGCCGCTGCACGAAACTCTGGCCGAGCTGCTCACCACTAACCAGGCCCCCGCCTATATTGTGCATTTCACCCAGGCCGCTGCGCTCGAGCAGGCCCAGGCGCTGATGTCGACCAATATGTGCACGCGCCAGGAGAAAGACAAGATCGCGGAGCTAATCGGCGATTTCCGATTCGCGTCGGGATTCGGCAAGACGCTTTCGAGACTGGTCAGGCACGGCGTCGGCGTGCATCACGCCGGCATGCTCCCCAAATACCGCCGCCTGGTCGAGCAGCTCGCCCAGGCCGGCCTGCTCAAGGTCATCTGCGGCACCGACACCCTCGGTGTCGGCATTAACGTCCCGATCCGGACGGTCGTGTTCACCTCGCTGTCCAAGTACGACGGCAAGAAGACCAGGCTGCTGCAGGTCCGCGAGTTCCATCAGATCGCGGGACGGGCGGGACGGGCCGGCTTCGACACCGCGGGCCGCGTCGTCGTCCAGGCGCCCGAGCACGTCATCGACAACGAGAGGTCCTTCGCCAAGGCCCTCGCCAAGACCGGCGACGAAGCCGCCGCGCGTCGGCGGGTCGTTAAAAAGAAGCCACCTGAGGGGTCGATCTCCTGGGGCAAGCCGACCTTCGAGCGCCTCGTCAACTCCGAGCCCGAGCCGCTCACCTCGAGCTTCACCGTCACGCACGCGATGGTGCTCAACGTCATCGACCGCCCGGGCAACGCGTATGCGGCGATGAAGCATCTGCTGCGGGAGAACCACGAGGACCGGGCCAAGCAGCGCAAGCACATCCACCACGCCATCGAGATCTACCGCGCGCTGCTGGCCGGCGGCGTCGTGGAGCGCCTTGACGAGCCGGACGAGAAGGGCCGCTACGTCAGGCTCACCGTCGATCTTCAGTACGATTTCGCGCTCAACCAGCCGCTGTCCCCGTTCGCCCTGGCCGCGATCGAACTGCTCGACCGGGAGTCAGAAACCTACGCACTCGACGTACTCTCCGTCATCGAGTCCACCCTCGACGACCCCCGGCAGATCCTCTCCGCCCAGCAGTTCCGGGCCCGCGGCGAAGCCGTCGCCGCGATGAAGGCCGAGGGCATCGAGTACGAGGAGCGGATGGAACTGCTCGACGAAGTCACCTGGCCCAAGCCGCTCGAAGACGTCCTCGAGGCCGGCTACGACATCTACCGTCGCGGTCACCCCTGGGTCGGGGACTACATGGTCTCCCCCAAGGCGATCGTCAGGGACATGTACGAGCGGGCGATGACCTTCGGCGAGTACGTGCAGTTCTACTCGCTCTCCCGGTCAGAAGGCATCGTCCTGCGCTACCTGGCCGACGCCTACAAGGCACTCAGGCAGACCGTCCCCGACGAGGCCAAGACCGAGGAACTGGCCGATCTCATCGAATGGCTAGGCGAGCTCATCCGCCAGGTCGACTCGAGCCTCATCGACGAGTGGGAGAAGCTCAGCCACCCCGACCCCGAATCCGCGCCGGTCAAGGCGGAGCCGAGGGGAGTCACGAGAAACACGCGTGCGTTCCGGGTGCTGGTTCGGAATTCGCTTTTCCGGCGCGTCACCCTCGCCGCGCTGCGCCGCTACGGCGACCTGGGCGACCTCGATGGCGGCGACGGCTGGAACGCGGATGCCTGGGCGGAAGCGCTCGACGGCTACTTCGCGCTCTACGACGAGCTCGGCACCGGACCGGACGCGCGCGGCCCGTCGATGCTGATCATCGAGGAGGGCAAGACCGCCTGGACCGTCCGGCAGATCTTCGACGACCCGGCCGGCGACCACGACTGGGGCATCTCGGCCACGGTCGACCTCGCCGCCTCCGACGAGGAGGGCACCGCCGTCATCCACGTCACCGACGTCGGCCAGCTCTAGTAAAGACCAGCAGAATCACACTGAACGGACCGTGGTTTCTCCTGGTCTGGCGCTCCTTCTGGCCAGGACCTGACGGATTCCGGCGCTGCCGGGCCGCTGCCGATCACCTCCTCGCGGGTGGGCTGCCTGCTGGACGCGCCCGACCGCGGCTACCGGGTCCTGGGCCTGGCCGGCAATGTAGGCTCCGCAGCATGCGCGAGCTAATCGACGGTCTGGTCCAGTCTGCCCAGAACAACGGTATGGAGCTCTACGGCGTGCATGCGTACCGCCGGGGAGAGGAGCCGGTCGAGAGGCGGCTCCGCTCGGACGACAGGGAGAACCTGTGGTCGGTGTCGAAGACGTTCGTGTCCGTCGCGCTCGGCATCGCCGAAGCCGAGGGCCGCC
>JBEKEK010000140.1:0-20905 GCA_050013875.1 Trebonia sp.
GGCGACGTAACGCGGGGCGAACAGTCTTGTAGCTTCCGATAAACACGCGCGGGTTACGGTAACCCGGGTTGCCTACTGGAGGTGCGTGTGCGCGCGGGAGAAGTCCTTGACGTCGGGGCAGGAGAGCAGTCGCAGGCCGGCCCTGCCCGAACCGGAGACGGCGGCCCGGCCCCGGCCGGCGGTCCGGCCGACACCCACGAGCGGTTGCTCGACAGCATCCCGGCGGCGGTGCTGCGGTCGTTCAGGGAACGTCTGCTCGGCCCGCTGGCCGAGTACGACGCGCGCCACCACGCCGAGCTGCTGCCCACCCTGCACTCGTTCCTGGCCTGCGACGGTTCCTGGTCGGCCTGCGCGTCGCGGATGTACGTGCACGTCAACACGGTGCGCTACCGGATCGGCCGGATTGAGGCGCTGACCGGCCGCGACCTGTCGGCGCTGCCCGACCGCGTCGACTTCTTCCTGGCCCTGCGCGCCGTGTAGGCGGTAGCCGACGGCGGCCAGCGCGCCCGCTACCGGAGCGGGCGGCGCATCCGGATCTCGGTCAGCGCCGGGTCAGACGGAAGCGGCTGCTCCTGTCCGGTGACTGCGAATCCGCAGCGTTCGTAGAGCTTGCGGGCCGGAGTGTTGGACTCGGTCACCCACAGGAAGACATCGTCGTGGCCGCGCGCCCCCGCCCAGTCGGCGGCCGCGCCGATCAGCGCCTCGCCCACCCCGCGACCGCGGGCGGCGGGCCGCACCCACATCGAGACCACGTCGGCCAGCTCGCCCTCCACGTAGACGCCGATCAGCCCGGCGGGCTCGGGGGCGTCCGGCAGGTAGGCGAAGTACATGACGTGGCGCTCGCTGATCCGGCCGCGCCACCGCTCCTCGGTGAACGCGGCCTCCCGCGCGTACGTCGAGCCGAACGCAGCGGGCGCCTCGCGCAGCGCGGCCAGCCGGACGTCGCGCAGTGTCTCCCAGTCATCGGGGCTGACTTCACGGATCATGACCATGCCGCACATCGTCGCGGTCGCCCGGCTCGCTGCGCAAACGAGTTTCCGCCGTCTCCCAGCGGTGCTGCGCGGAGGTTATAACAAGGCATCGACGCAGGCGAGAAGACCCGTCCGGGGCCCGCTTGGGTTACATGATTCCCAGGATGCCCAGCGCGTGCGCTGGCCGCTACTGTCGGCGGTTGAGCCGGCTCATCCGCCGGGCTGCCACCGCCAGGAGGACATTGATGAGCCGAGTTCGTTGGAGAGTTCTGGCCGCCGTCACGGCCGGACTGATGTGCGTGTCCGCCGCGCTTAGCGGCGCGGCGGGCGCGGCGTCGGCCACGCCCGCTAACGGCGGCATAAGCGGCGTCAAGGGCAACCCGCAACCGGAGCTCAAGCCGTTCAAGATCGCCAGCACCGGTTATGGCGGCGGGAACGCCGCCGTCGAGTCGAACGGTGCCCTGGTGGTCGCTTACGCGATCGCCAACGGCGACGGGAAGACCGTGGTCTGCGTCCTCGACCGGGGTGCGAGCAAGTGCTCAAGCAGCGTCACCCTGTCCCCGCTTGACGGCGACGACCTCGAGGGTACCCCGGCCGTATTCGCGCCGTCGCCCAACCACGTCGTCGTGCTGATGGGCACCTGCTGCGACGCCAACCCGAACGGCGGCGACCTGGTCTTCACCTCTACCAACGGCGGCAAGACGTTCGGGGCGCCGGTGCGGGTCGGTGAGACGGTCGGGGTGGACGCCCAGGCATTGATCGGCGGCCAGATCGTCTTCGCCTCCGGCGGCAGCGACGGGGCGCAGGTCGAGAGCATCCCGGTCAGCCCCGGCGGCCCCCCGGCGCAGACCGCGATCCCGATCACCGCGGTCTCCTACGGCATCGGCGTGGGCAGCTACAAGGGCGGCGCGCTGATCGCGTCCGACTACGACGGCAGCGTCAACAACACGTACGTGGATTACGCGCCGGCCGGGAAGAGCTTCAACGCGTCCGGCTCGTACCGCAACGTCGGCCGGTTCTCCAATGAGACGTTCGTCGCGATTTCCGGCGACGCGCTGCTCACCGAGGCGGCTTCTGGTGCGCTGAGGGTCCGGCTGTTCAACGGCACCAAGTTCGGTCCGGTGCACGTGGTGCCCGCGCTCGGGGAGCTTGGCGGCCCGGTGTGGTGGGCCCTCGACCAGGACCCGCGCGGGCAGGTGGACGTCTTCAGCGACCGGGCGTTCGCACCCGTTAGCTACGACCTGTACGCGCAGACGACCTCGACCGGCGCGAACTCGACCGGCGCGAAGTGGAGCAGCCCGCTCAACCTCGGGAACGCGATCACCAGCGACTACTTCGGTAGCGCGCTCGACTCCATCGGCAGCGGCCTGGTGGTCGGCACCAATGACCACGAACCGGTCTGGATCTATCCGGTGCTCGCGCCGCAGGGTGTCTCCTTCGGCCTGCAGAAAACCACGATCGGCAAGGGGCGCACGACGGTCGGCTCGGGCAAGGGCAGCCCGATCGCCAAGGGGCGGACCGTCTGGCTGCAGGTGGAGCGGTCTGGCGGCAAGTGGTGGACCGTCGCCACTACCCACGAGAACGCCAGCGGATCGTTCAGCTTCACGATCAAGGGCAGCGCGGCCGGCCGCTACGCTTACCGCGCCGTGGTGTCCGACTTCGCCGGCTACCTCCAGTACGGCTACTCCGCGGGCCGCACGCTGAAGGTCAGCTAGCGAGCGGGCGGGCGGCGCGGATCCGCCGCCCGCCCCGATCGCATCGATGAAATCGATCAACCTCGAACGGGCCCGGCCGGCTCCTTAACGGATGCGCGGAACGCCGGGTCCGTTCGGGCCATTTACCGGGGGCTCCCCCCGCCCGATGGGCGGTTTCCCGGCCGGATGGCCAGCAGTTCCCGCCAAAAAATAACTTTTTGATTACGTGTCGCGTGAGACCCATCCGAACGCGGCCCGGGTCCGAAGAAGAGGAGTAACGGCCACCCGACATGGCTCCGCCCCGAACGGACCCCCATGTCTGCTGACCGCCAGCGAGCTTGGCCCTGCCGAGCTAATGAGCCTGTATGCAGGAGGGGTGGGCTCAATGGTTCGGCAGGGTCATCAGCAAGATGGGCGTGGTCGTCGGGCTGCTGGTTCCGCCGGCGGGCTCGACGGTCATGGCCACCTTGTCGCCGGCCTGCAGGCCGGCGGCGAGCACCGGGCCGGTCTTGCCGGCGTTCGCCGCCGGCAGCAGGCCGGCCGGCCGGGCCGCCGCCGAGCTGATCAGCCACAGCTCGTAGACCTTGGAGTTCGGCAGCGCCGGCAACGAGGAGCCGGTGAAGACGATCTTCCGCTCGGAGTAGGACAGCACGACGTTGGCGGTGCCGCCGACCGAGGTGGACGCCGATTTGATCTGGGCGTCCGGGGCCGCCAGGACCGCCGCGATCGCCTGGTTCTGCGCCTGCACGGTGTCGAGCCGGTGCTGGACGTTGACCTGAACGACGCCGAGGACAACGGCCGCGGCCACCCCGGCCACGGCTATCCCCGTCGCCAGCCGGGGCAGCCAGGGCGACCGGGGCAGTGCGACCACGCGACGCGGCTCGGCGACCTCGGGCGGCAGTTGCCTGGTAACCGCGACGGCGGACATGACCCGGTCCCGCAGCCCAGGCGGCGGCTCCACCGCGACGGCCATAGCCATCGCCGTCGTAACCTCGGCCAGCCTCCGAACTTCTCCGGTGCAGGCCGGGCAGCTGCGCAGATGACGTTCGAAACGCTTGCGGCCGGCTTCGTCAAGTGCGTCAAGCGCGTACGCGTCGGCGAGGTCATGCAGGTGGCGGCGGGGACGCAGCCGACTAGGGAAGAGCTTCACCAGCTCACCCCGCCCAGGCAGCCGCGCAGTCGCTGCAGACCGTCGCGGATACGCGACTTCACCGTCGCCAGCCCCACCTTGAGCAGCGCGGCGACCTGCGGGTAGGTGTAGCCGCCGTAGTAGGCGAGCGTGATCGACTCACGCTGCAACTCGGTCAGCCCCGCCATGCACCGGCGTACCTGCTCGGCGTGCAGGCTGGTTTCGACGGTCTCCGCCACCCCCGCGACGAGATCCGGCTCAAGCGGGACCCTCCGCTCGCGTTCGGACGCGGCCGTCTCCGACCGCACCCGGTCCACCGCCCGGCGGTGCGCGATCGTGAGCACCCAAGCGGTCGCGGTGCCCCGTCCCGGGTCGAACCGCGAGGCGGTCCGCCAGACCTCGAGCAGGACCTCCTGGGCGACCTCCTCGGACTGGGCGGGGTCGCGCAGCACCTTGCGGATCAGGCCGTAGACCGGCCCGGCCAGCCTCGTATAGACCGTGTCGAACGCACCGCGGTCGTCGCGGGCCACCAGCGTAAGCAGATTATCCAGGTCGGCATCGTCGCGCCCGGCCGTAGCGGCCTCCGCTGCCGGCGGAGGATCCTCAGGTTCCGCTCGATGCCGTCCGGACGGATTGGTCACCGCACAAGTCTGCCCTCACCCGCCCCGGCGCGGGCAACGAATCAAACGAAATAATGGAAAACGATCATAACGAACGGGAGCGTGCTTCGCCCCGCCTCCAAACGTCCTGCCCCACCGCCCCCAGGCGCCCCTAGTGACTCAGTACCAGGCGGGCTCCCCTTACCCGCGAGCCAAAGAGCTAAGAGCGCCCGGCAGCGAGCGGGACACCCCGCGAGCCAAAGGGCGCGCCCCTGTCCGCGCACTGAGGAGTGCGGCGGTTTTGGCCGTGCGACGAGGGAGCAGACCGGGGCTAAGAGCGCCCGGCGGCGAGCGGGAAGGCACAGCGCCCGGCGGCGAGCGGGGAAAATACAGCGCTATCAGCTGGTGAAGTAGTGGCCCTCGTCGAGGTCGGCGATCAGGCCGGGGTGCGTGGGCTCCCAGCCGAGGAGCTTGCGGGTCAGTTCGCTCGAGGTCGGGTTGTCGAGCTGGACGAAGTCGGCCAGGAAGCTGAAATGCGCCGCCGCGTCCTCCGGGGCGATGCTCTTCACCGGCAGCCGCAGGTTGCGGCCGATGGCCTCGGCGATCTCCCCGAAGGGGATGCCCTCGTCGCCGACCGCGTGCAGCCGCGATCCGGCCGGCGCCTCTTCAAGCGCCAGCCGGTACAGGTGCGCCGCGTCGAGCGTGTGCCCGGCCGGCCACCGGCTCGCCCCGTCGCCGACGTAACCGGAGACGCCCTTCTCGCGGGCGATGCCGATCAGCGTCGGGATGAACCCGTGGTGGTCGAGCGAGCTGTGCACGGTCGGCGGGAGGCGTACGACGGAGGTCCGCACTCCGCGTGCTCCCGTCGCGATCACCAGGTTCTCGCAGTCGATCCGCGGGCCGCCCGGGAACGCGTCCGCTTCGGTCCCCAGTTTCCCAGGGGCGAAGAACGCCAGCGTGAGCGTTCCCGAGGTGCCGACGAAGGGCTTGCCCGTGCCGGCCAGCGCGTCGAGCATCGTCTCGACGGCCGACAGGTCGGCCGCGACCGCGCTCGCCATGTCGCCCGAGCGCATGGCCTCGTGCTTGTACGCCAGGTGGATGACGCCGTCCGACTGCTGCGCCGAGGATCGGAGAATGTCCAGGTCATCGAGTGTGCCGCGGCGCACGTCGGCGCCCCAGGCCTCGAGCGTGGCGGCAGAGCCGTCCGAGCGGGCGAGGCCGGTGACCTGGTGCCCGGCGGCGAGGAGCTCGGGGACGACGGCGGAGCCGACGTGCCCACTGGCCCCAGTGACGAATACGCGCATGATGCAGAACCCCCAAGGGTTGATCTGATGTCAGCTACTGTCATCAGGCTAGCACACTGATGTCGGTCACTGTCATCACGTATGCTGTGAGCATGGTGCGATGGGAGCCGGATGCGCGCGGCCGACTGGGACAGGCGGCGTTCCAGCTTTTCCTTGAGCGCGGCTTCGAGCAGGTCACGGTGGCCGAGATCGCCGAGCGGGCCGGGCTCACCGAGCGGACGTTCTTCCGGTACTTCGCCGACAAGCGCGAGGTTCTGTTCGCGGGCTCGGAGGCGTTCCAGGCGCTGTTTGTATCCTCCGTCGAGAACGCGCCCGACTCGGCGGCCCCCATCGACGCGATCGCCGCCGCCCTGTACGCCCAGGCCGCTCAGTTCATGGAGCACCCGGCCGCCGTCCGGCGGCGCCAGGCCATCATCGCGGCCCACCCGGAGCTGCGCGAGCGTGAGCTGATCAAGCTCGCCACGGTGGCCGCGGCGGTCGCGGACACGCTGCGCGGGCGCGGTGTCGGTGAGCCGTCCGCGTCCCTGACGGCGGAGGCCGGGATGGCCGTCTTCAAGATCGCTTTCGAGCGCTGGATCGCCCATCCGGACGGGCCGGACCTGGACGCGGTCATCCGTGAGTCACTCGACGAGCTCAAGGCCGTCGCCACAGGCAGCGGGGTCACCGCGAGCGGGTAGTCCTAGCGGTGAAAACCGTCGGGTGGGGAGTGGGCCGGCCCATGGATAACCCCCGCGCCCGTCCCTGACGGCTTGGGATGAAACCGGCGAGCAGGATGTCCCCGGTCCGGCGCAGGCGGGGGACCAGGTCGATGCACGCGTGCGCAAGCGCCGGGTCGGCCGCGAACATGGCGGCCAGCGCGGGCACGGGGTTGGCAATCTGCCACAGGCTGCCGGCCAGCGACGCGATGACGGAGATGAACTCCCGGCACTCCTGCTCGGTCAGGTCCGGCAGCGCCCGGTGCACGACGTCGGCCGCTTCGCCAACCGCGCCGAGCGAGATCAGCTTGTAGCCCCGGACGGCGTCCGCTGAGACGTTCCGCTCGAGGTTGAGCGGCGTGTGCGCGAGCAGGTCGCAGAAGAGCGGCCGGTCGCCGAAGCTCCGGGCGACGACGTCGGCGACCCGGTCCGCCGCTTCGGGTGATCCGGCCGCCGGGCCGGCCGATCGGGGCGCGGCGCCATCGAGACCGTCGCGCAGGGCCCGCACCCACGGTGCCCACTCCCGCGCCGTCAGCTCGAGGAAGATCTGCTCGCGCGTCTCGAAGTAGCGCAGCAGCGCGGACTTGTCGATGCCGGCCCGGGCGGCGATGCCCGCCAGGCTGACACTTCGGACCCCGCCGAGGAGCGCGAGTTCGCGGGCGGCGGCGAGGATCTCCTCCCGGCGCTGCTGCTTCTGCTCCGGCCGGCGGGCGCGCAGAAAGGTCTCGCCGGCCGTGCTAGCCGTGTGGCCGGACTCGTTGGCCGTCTGGTTCGCGTCCCGGCGCTGCTGCTTGCGCTCCGGACGATGGACGCGATGAAGCGTCTGGCCCGCCTCGCTCGTCGCCTCGCTCGTTGTCACGTGCCCATCCTACCTGCGGCAGACTTATCGCACCGACGTTGTGTTGTTAGTGCAACGTCGGTGTATTATCTAGGCATGACTCAAGTCTTCCTCCTCACTGGCAGCACGCGCGGGCTCGGCCGCAAGATCGCCGAGGCCGTTCTCGAAGCGGGGCACCGCCTCGTCGCCACCGCCCGCCAGCCCGCGTCCCTGGCTGACCTGGCCGAACGGTACGGCGAACGGATCCTCCCGATCGCGCTCGACGTCACCGACGTGGCCGCCGCGGTGGCGGCGGTGGCGGCCGGCGTCGCGACGTTCGGCCGGATCGACGTGGTCGTCAACAATGCCGGATACGCCAACCTGGCCGCGATCGAGGACATCACGCCGGAGGACTTCCGTGCGCAGCTCGACGCCAACCTGCTCGGCGTGGTGAACGTGACCAAGGCCGCGCTGCCGGTGCTCCGTGCCCAGGGCGGCGGCCGCATCATCCAGGTCTCTTCGGTCGGCGGGCGGATGGCCACCCCTGGCCTGGCGGCCTACCAGGCGGCCAAGTGGGCGGTCGGCGGCTTCTCCGAAGTACTGGCCCGTGAGACGGCACCGCTCGGCATCAAGGTCACGGTCCTCGAGCCGGGCGGCATGCAGACCGATTGGGCCGGCTCGTCGATGCGCGTGCCGCCGATCAGTGAGCCTTACCAGCCGACGGTCGGGGTAATGGCCAGGATGCACGAGGGCATCGGGTCCGGATCCGCACTGGGCGACCCGGCCAAGGTGGCTCAGGTCGTGCTCGAGGTCGCCGCCATGGACGATCCGCCGCTCCGGCTCATCCTCGGCAGCGAGGCCTACGCCTACGCCACGGCGGCGGCCAAGGCCCGCGCCGAGTCCGACGCCGCCTGGCGCCACCTGAGCGTCTCCACCGACCGGGACGATGCCACCCCCGCCGAACGGGACCCGCTCGGCACCAGCCGTTAGACCGTGGTTAACCGTTAGGCCGTGGTTAACCGTTAGGCCGTGGTTAGCCGCGCCCGCCGGTAGCGGCGCCTGGTTCAGGCGTTATCGCCTGGTTCAGGCGCTATCCCAGTGCGGCGGGCGGTCACGGAGCAGCCGGTCGTTGTCGTCGCGCTCGGCGTAGTCGCCCCAGCCGACGTCGGTGTCCTCCCTGCTCTGGGTCGGCAGGATCGGCGCGGGCAGGGTCGGCGTGGACGGAGTGGGCGGCACCGTAGCGGACGGCACCGGTTCGGACGGCGCCGGCGTGGCCTTTTGGCCGCCGCGCCCGGTGCCGTCCGGCTGTTCTGGCTGCTCGGGCTGCCCCGGCTGCCCCGGGTGCGCCGCCTGCTCCGGCGCACCATCCGATGGCATGTTCATCCCGACCTCCTCAGGGCGCCCGATCCGCGAACGCGCTGCAGCTCAGACCGCTGCCCGCCACTCTCCGGTCGCCGCCTGCTGAAAGCGCGCGAGCCGGCCGCGGGAGGTGAAACTACGGTCCGTTCATCATAAGGAATTTGACTTCCCCGGCCGCCCAGGCGCCCGGCCGGTTACCCTGCCGGGAGCGCGTTCGCGCGCGTCACCGCCGCGTAGAACTCGCCGCTGCGCTTGAGTATCCGCTGCTGGGTGGCGAAGTCCACATACACAAGCCCGAACCGCTTGGCATAGCCCTCGGCCCACTCGTAGTTGTCGAGCAGCGACCAGGCGAAGTACCCGCGCACGTCCACGCCGTCCGCGATCGCCGCGTGCACCGCCGCCAGGTGGCCGCGCAGGTACGACACCCGCTCGTAGTCCTCGATCCGGCCGTCCTGGGTCTGGTAGTCGTACCACGACGAGCCGTTCTCGGTGATGTAGACCGGCAGCGGGCCGGTCACCGGGGCCACCACCCGGGTCAGCAGTTCGTGCATCGAGGTCGGCTCGACCAGCCAGTTCATCGCGGTGATGGGCAGCCCCTCCGGCTGCACCTGGACCGTGCCCGGCGCGATCCAGGACTCGCCGCGGCGCAGCTCGCCGTCGGGCCGGGCGATGTCCACGTACTGCGGGAAGTAATAGTTGACGCCAAGGAAGTCAAGCGGCGCGGCGATGACCGCCAGGTCGCCGTCGCGGACCAGGCCGTCCACCCGGGCGGGGGAGTGCTCCGCGGTCAGCCGCTCCGGGTAGCCGCCGGAGAACAGCGGGCCGAGGAACACCCCGTTGTGGCTCGCCTCGAGCTGGGCCGCGATGTCCTCGGCGGCCGGCGAGACCGGCCGCACCACGGCCAGGTTGAGCGTGATCCCCACGTCGGCGCCGGGCGCGGCCGACCGCAGCGCCGGCACCGCCTGCCCGTGCGCGAGCAGCAGGTGATGGTTGGCGGCGACCGCGAGCGCGCCGTCCCGCAGGCCGGGCGCGTGCCGGCCGAAGCGGTAGCCGACGTTGGCCGAGACCCACGGCTCGTTCAGGGTGATCCAGCGGCGCACCCGGTCGCCGAACGCCTCGCCCGCGATCCCGGCGAACTCGGCGAACGCCGCCGCGATGTCCCGGTTCGCCCAGCCGCCGGTGTCCTGCAGCGCCTGCGGGAGATCCCAGTGGTAGAGGGTGATGGCCGGCTCGATTCCGGCCTCGAGCAGCGCGTCAATGACCCGGTTGTAGTAGTCAAGCCCCTTGCGGTTGGCCACGCCGTGCCCGTCGGCCTGAATGCGCGGCCAGGAGAGGCTGAACCGGTAGGCGCCGACGCCAAGCCGCTTCAGCATCTCGATGTCGGCCGGGTAGCGGTGGTAGCTGTCGGTGGCAACGTCGCCGGTCTCCCCGTGGTGGGTCTTCCCCGGGGTGTGGCTGAACGTGTCCCAGATCGACGGGCCCTTCCCGTCGACGTCCGGTGCCCCCTCGATCTGGTAGGCGGCCGTGGCCGCTCCCCACAGGAACCCGTCGGGGAACCGGAGCTCAGTGCTGTCCATCCGTGCCTCCATCGGCGTGCGCCGTACTTCCATCGACTTCATCAGCATGCGGGCGGCTGCCCATGCTAGAGCAGCCTTTCCGCAGCCCCCGGGCCGGCCCTGCGTTGGCCGCCCGGCAACCGGGCCCCGCGCCGACGGCCCGGCGATCGCGCGGTGTCCAGGAACTACGCTACGTCCGTGACCTCTGAGGCCGGCCTGCCCGTGCGCACGCCATCGCAGGAACAGTGGCTGCGCGTCAGCGATCACCTGCGCCAAAACCGGTACCCGCTCGGGGTGCGCGCGGCCGGCCAGTACCCCGACGCTGCCCGGCTGGCGGGCACGCCCTTGCTGGCCGCGCCCGGATGGCGGCTGCCCGCGCCGATCCCGCTGTCGCGGATCAGGCTTGAGTTCCGCCCGCGGGCCCCGCGGCCGGTCGTGCCGGACGTCGCGTCGCTGGTCCCGTTGGCGCTGCCATCCCGCGCCGACGGCACCAGGTACCAGCGCTACAGCGACGTCACCAGGGAGCTTTCCAGCCCGGCGATCTTCGAGAACCGGCCCATCTACCGGCTGCTGACGGCCGATCTAACGGGGGAAGATCCCCGGCTGGTCTTCGGGCGCGGCCGGTTTTTCGATGGGATCGACGTGGGCGGCGTGGCGGGCTTCGAGTACGCGGCCGCCGACTTGGGCCTGATCGGCCGCTGCGCCTACCGGGAGGCCTTCGGCGACCCGACCAACCTGAACGTCCGCTCCTCCGCCATGGCCACCTGCGCGCTGACGCTCAGGTATGACCGGGCGGCCGGCACCGCGACGTTCCCCATGCACTACCGCGACGCTGCCCTGGTCGGGCACGCCGGCGGGCTCTACCAGGTGATCCCGGTCGGCATCTTCCAGCCGTCCGGCGAGGCCGATTGGAACGAGGCGAACGACTTCGACCTCTGGCGCGGCCTGCTCAGGGAGTACGCCGAGGAACTGCTCGGCGCGTCCGAGGAGTACGGGAGCGAGGACGCGCCGATCGGCTACGCGGGCTGGCCGCTGGCGCGCGCGATGACCGACGCACTCGGATCGGGCGGGATCAGGGCGTACTGCCTCGGGCTCGGCACCGACCCGCTGACGTACGCGATGGACCTGCTGGCGGTGGTGGTGATCGACGCGCCGCTCTACGACGAGCTGTTCGGTGCCCTGGTCTCCGCCAACGCCGAGGGCCTGGTGATCAGCCCCCGGCCGTTTGACGAGCCGTCGGTCAAGGAACTGCTCAGCCGGGCGCCGCTGCAGGCCGCCGCGTCCGCCCTGCTCACCCTGGCGCACAAGCACCGGGACGTGCTGCTCGACTTCTGACGCCCTGCCTCACTTCCGAGATAACAGCAAGAAGCGTTCTGGTCGCTGGCCTTGTCTGAGGACTGGGTGTACTTGGCGGCGAATAACAGCAAGAAGGGCGGGGCGCCGAGAAGTGGTTACCGGCGTGACCGGACGACGCCGGTCCCCGCCGGTCAGCAGCTGCAGTCGCAGCTGTCGCAGCAGGCCTCGCAGCCGGCTTCGCAGCATGCTTCCTTGCAGGGTTCGCAGCAGCAGTAGCGTTCGCACCAGCAGTGCCGGCGGATGTCGAGCAGTCCGGACAGGCCGCCCGCCGCCCGGCCGCGGCCCGCCGGCGCGCCGCCCGCGCAGGTCCCGGCGCTGAGTCCCGCGGCGCGGGCGAACACGCGGTGCACTGAGCGGGTCAGCTCGCCGACCAGCAGCGAGCGGACCAGGCGGTCGTCGGTGAACGCGGTCGCGTCGAGGGCGAGCCTGATGCCGAGCAGCGCGTCGTCGCACAGGCGGCGGGCCTCGGCGACGTCCGTGCCGGTGGCGAGCAGCGGGTTCCACGCGCCGCTGCCGGCGTCGGCGGTGAGATCCTCGACCGCGTCGACCAGGTGGGCGATCCGGCCGAACAGCCGCCCCGCCTCGGCGAGGGGTCCGGCGTTGGCTGGCTGGCCGGCGAGCACTGCCGTGTGCGCGAACGCGGCGGCGGTCGCGGTCTCGGTCGGCTCGGTGACCGTGAGCAGGGCAGTGCCCGGCCCGGCGGCCGCCTCGACGGCGGTCTGGCGGCCGACGGCCTCGGTAAGAACACCGACCTCGAAGCCAAGTTGCTGTCCGGTGCGCTCGCTCCGCGCCGCCCAGCGGTCCGCGAGCGCGGACGCCACGCCGCGCACCCCCGGCCGCCCGAGCGCGCCGTCGCCATCGTCCGCATGGTCGCGGATCTTTGCCGCCGCCAGGACCAGCGACACGGTGGCAGCCAACCGGGCGCAGTCACCGACCGCCACATCGGCCTTGCGCAGGCCGCGCAGGGCGCACCGCCCGGCCGCGCGGCGCTCCGGGGTGCCCTCCGCCTGGGCCTCGGCCAGCACCGAGATGACGAGGCCGTCGTAGTTGGTGGCCAGGCGCGCAGCCTGCCCGTGATCGTCGCGCAGCGACAAGCACAGGCCGCACAGGTGCGCCTGCCAGGCCGCGTCGAGCTCGCCGAGCTGGTGCCGGCACGGCCGAATGATCCCGAACACTGTTCCAGGCCTCCCAGTGCGCGAATCCTTTAGATTTCTTTAGATTTAGGGCGACAGTAACGTAGCGCGCCCAGGCTCGCCACAGCCTGCCGGGGAATGTGCGATCACGATGACACCGCCGGATCGCGTCCAGGAGTTCCGGTGGGAGTATTCGCGGACATCATGAGCGGCCCATAGCCGCCGGAAATCCTCGCTCTCGTCACTGAGCTCGGCGACCAGGGTGGTCATCTCTGGGTCGTCACCTGCTCGGCTGGCGCCGAGTCGGAGCATGGCCACCACCGCCCCGGCGTGGTCTTCCCACGTGATCAGGACGGCCGGATGCGGAATGCTCCGCATCCGGCCGTCCTTGATGCGAGGCTGTCCCCATGGACCTGTCCGACCGCTGCTGCCTCCTGCTGGAGCGGATCGCCGATCGCGTCCCGCCCGATGTTCTCGCAGAGGCCCGCTCTTATGGCGCCGACGGCGAGTGGGAGGCCGCACTGATCACCGTCATAAACACCGGCATCTACTTCGGCCGCGAACTAGAGGACTTGTGTAACGAGCTGCTCGACGAACTCGCTGATCCACGGCGGGACGAGGCCCCAGTCGAGCGGCGGCGCGAGCTCCTGGCGCATCCCTCGCACTCCCAGTACTACCTGCACGACTGGGACTGCGAGTACGATTTCGAGGGCGCGCCCCTGGAGGAGGACGAGCTCATCTCCGTCCACGCGGGCCGGCATCTGGTCAAGGTGGCCACCGGAATGTGGGGCTTCGACCTGCCGCTCGCGGTCGAGATTCTGGACGCCGAGCCGTCACCCGACCTCGCCGCCTGGCAGGAGGTCTCCGAGGCCACCGCGGTCCTCACTGGCCCGGTGCTGCTCATCGCGTACAGTCCCGAGCAGGCCGACCAGTTCCCTCTTCCGGCCGGGCCAGATCAGACCAGCTCCTACCGCGTCCGCGTCCATGCCACGGGCCGCGCCGAGGCGGCCGAGGCCGTCCATGTCTCCGCCGACGACGGCGAGCCGCTCCCCGAGTCGCACCTCATCCAGGTCTGGCCCGCCCCTGTCGAGCCACTTAAGACCTGGAAGCCCTGACAATGGGCACCGGATGATCAGTCGGCAGATCCTCTCGTGCTTGCCGCCTTCCACCGCAACGGTCATCGTCACCTGTCGATGAGGGTCGGCAAATCCGCTCCGTGCCCGGGGTACACCCAGGTAGCGTCCGGCAGTCTGCCGAAGACCTTGCTCTCCAGGCCGCTCATCAGACCTGACCAGTGGTAACGGCCGGGGCAGCGCACAGGAGGCAGTGTTACCGGGCAACTCGGCGTGACGCTCCAGGATTCCGCCTGCGGCGCCCGCTTGTTCTGGCCGTCCGTTAGCGGGGGGACCGTGGCGTTCGCGCGGGTGCTTGACCTGATCCGGGAGGACGAGGCCAGGCGAGCGGGAGGTACGGAGGCGTCGCTGCCCCGCCCGTGCACGTTGGATGTCAGCTCATCGTCCAGCTTGGCTACGTTCACCTATGATCATGGCCTTGAAGCGCTGATAATATCGAAACATCTCAATTAATCGCTTCATAATCGAAGGTGAGTTTTGTATCGTAGTAGCGATGGTGGTCGTATATGGCGGCCGAGACGCAAAGGAGCGCGTATGCAGCGACTCGTCGGCCCAGCCGAGCGGGAACTCGCCCCGGTTCAGCGGGCGATTCTCGATTTTGTCCTCGACTACACACGCCGAAGCCGCTACTCGCCCAGCTACTTGGAGATCGGCGATGCGGTAGGCCTGAAGAGCAGTTCGGCCGTGTCGTACCAGCTTGGCGTTCTGGAGACCATGGGATACCTGAGCCGGCAGCCGGGCCGTCCCCGCTCGATCGCGGTCACAGCGCTATACCGGCGGGACCCGTCAGCAGCATCGGCGGGCGACCGTGATGCCGATGTGGTCTGCGTGCCGCTCGTCGGGCGGATCGCGGCGGGCGGCCCAATCCTCGCCTTCGAGGACATCGAGGGCAACCTGCCGCTTCCCCGCTCCCTCGTCGGCCACGGCGATCTCATGGCGCTCAGAGTCCGCGGTGACTCGATGATCGGCGCCGGAATCAACCACGGCGACGTTGTGGTCATCCGCAAGCAGTGCCGTGTCGAGATCGGCGAGAACGCCGCCGCCATGATCAGAGACGAGGTGACGGGTGACTTCGAGGCGACCGTCAAGGAGTACCGGGTATACGACGGCCACACTTGGCTCATGCCGCACAACCCTGCCTGCTCGCCCATCCCCGGGGACAACGCCAGGATCATCGGAAAGGTTACGGCCGTCTTGCGTGGCGGCCTCTGACGAGGTAACCGCGCTCATCAGGCTACCTGATTGGCACTTGCGAACTTGGAGCGCAGGCGGTGCTGTCATGAGTCGTGGTGCTTAGGTTCTGGTTGATTATTCTTAGTCTGATTCACTATTCAGAGACTCGTGGTGCGCTCGCCGGCTACACGGTGATGACCACCTTGCCCTTGGCGTGTCCTTCCTCGAGGTAACGGATCGCTTCCGGGGTGTTGCTGAGGGGATACGTCCGGTCGATAACCGGCGTGATCTTTCCTTCGCGCAGAAGGTCGCGCAGGACGGCCAGGTCTTCTCTCCTTGAGTGGGACAGGAAGAACGTCAGCGTCTGACTGACGAGAGGGGAAAGCGCGAGCGCCTTGACGGGCCGGATCATGGGCCCGAGCCACTGGCCCTTGTTCGGGCCGCCCACGCCCACCAGGGTCCCCTGGGGTGTGAGCACGCGCCTGCACGCGCTGAAAGAACGGTTGCCGGCGATGTCGATCAGCAGGTCGTAGCGCTTCCCGGCGCGAGTGAAGTCGGCTTTGGTGTAGTCGATGACCTCGCTGGCACCGATCGACGCGACGATCTCCATGCTGCCAGTGCTGCAGACGCCGGTCACCTCGGCGCCCAGTGCCCTGGCGATCTGTACCGTGAACGTGCCCACCCCTCCTGACGCCCCGTTGACCAGGACCTTGTGGCCAGGCTGGACGTGTCCCTGATCGCGGAGGGCCTGCAGTGCGGTGAACGCGGCCAGAGGAACCGATGCCGCCTGCTCGAATGTCTGGCTCGTCGGCTTGGGAAGCAGGACGCCGTCCTGGGGAAGGGTGACGTACTCGGCGAGGCTGCCGAGCCCGGTAACGGCACCGAACACCTCGTCGCCGGGGGCGAACATGGTGACCCGCTTGCCGACCGCCTCGACGCGCCCGGCCATGTCAACCCCCAGGCCGCTGTCCTTGGGTCGCCGCAGCCCGGCTTGCAGGCGCAGGAGGTAGGGGGTACCCCGCATGAAGTGCCAGTCCAGCGGGTTGACTGACGCCGCCATCACCCGGATCAGCACATCCTCGTCACCGACAGCGGGTGCGTCAGCGTCCGCAAGCCTCAAGACGTCGGGCGGGCCATACTGGTAGTAGCGGATCGCTTTCATCGTGCTCCTTGCTCACAGGGCTGCTCGCCTGATGTCCCTGGGCCGGGCGTCGAACTCAGGCCGACGACCTCATAGCCGCGCAGTGCCTCAAGAAACGGCTGGAAGCTGCCGCTAACCAGGCACCGCAGGACCGGGCCGTCAATCTCGATCTCGCTCACCCCGGACGCACGCTCCACCTGCCGCAGGGGAGCGGCGCCGGCGAAGCTCACCTCTACGCGCCGTACCGGCAGTTCCTTGGCCATGTGGGTCATGCTAGGGAAGCGGCAGCCTGGCCGGCATCGGCGGAATTGCCGGCCAGGCACCGAGAGGACACCGCGCGGCGCCGTGGTGGTGCGCGGGCAGCGTGTATACCGGTGTCATGGCTAGGGCCGCCCGGCGTCCGGGCAACCTCCCCGCTGAGACGTCCAGCTTCATCGGCCGCCGCCGTGAGCTCGCGGAAGTCAGGAAGAAGCTCGCGCAGGCCCGCCTAGTCAGCCTGACCGGGCCAGGCGGGGTCGGCAAGACGCGCCTGGCGATCCGGGTCGCGGTGGATACTGGACGGGGCTTCCGTGACGGCGTGTTCCTGGTGGAGCTTGCCGAGGTCCAGGACCCCGCTGTCGTGAGCGACGCCGCCATGGAGGCCTTGGACCTGCGGGACCAGGCGGAGGCCGGGCCGCTGCCGCTGCTGCTGTCCTATCTGCGTGACAAGGAACTGCTGCTTGTCGTGGACAACTGCGAGCACCTGCTGGAAGCGGCCGCCCGGCTGGTGACCGGCGTATTGAAGGCGGCGCCGGGCGTCCGGGTGATCGTCACCAGCAGGGAGCCGCTGTCGGTGCCAGGTGAATACGTGGTGCCGGTGCCGCCCCTTGACCTGCCTGCGCCGCACGCGGCGCAGTCGCTCGCCCAACTGCGGCAGAACGAGACGGTCATGCTGTTCGCGGAGCGGGCGGCAGCGGCCTCGGGCGACTTCGAGCTGACCGCCGCGAACCAGGCGGCGGTCGTCGAGCTGTGCCGGCGGCTGGACGGCTTGCCGCTGGCGATCGAGCTGGCCGCGGTCAGGACGCGAGTCCTCGCGGTGGAGCAGATCCTCGACCGGCTGACCGACAGGTTCAGCCTGCTCACCGGGGGGAGCCGCGCGGCGCTGCCGCGTCATCAGACCCTCCGGACCACCATCGACTGGAGTCACGACCTGCTGCAAGACGACGAGCGCGCGATCTTGCGGCGGTGCTGCGTGTTCGCGGGCAGGTTTACCGTGGATGACGTCGAGGCCGTCTGCGCGTCCGGGGACGTGGCGGCCGCGCAGGCGCTCGACGTGCTGTCATCCCTCGTCGGCAAGTCGCTGCTGATACGCGAGAACGTGCGAGGACCGGCCTGCTACCGGATGCACGAGACGATGCGCGAGTTCGCGGTCCTCAAGCTCGCCGAAGCAGGCGAGGCAGACGCCGTCGAGCTGCGCTGTGCCGAGTACTACCAGGCTGTCTGCCAGCGGTCCGTGCTCGAACGCCGCTATCGGCTTGTCGAATGGCTGGCATGGGCGGACCTGGAAATCGACAACCTCCGAGCGGTCCTGCAGCGGTGCCTGAACGGGGGCGACACCGCCCGCGGCCTCGATCTCGCCGCCTCACTCGGCTGGTTCTGGATCACGCGGGCGACCACCGAGGGAATGCGGTGGCTCGGCGAGTTCGTCGATGCTGAAGGTGAAGGCGGCGACCCGCGCGTGCGTGCCTGGGCCTGCTTCCTTCGCGGGTTCCTGGCCGTGCTCAAGGCCGATCCGGAGACCGCCAGGCCGTCGCTGGAGGCAGCCGTGGCGGCTGCCCTGCGGGCCGGGCACCCCGATGTGCTGCCCGAAGCGCTGTCCATGGCCTCGGTCGCGCACAGCATGACCGGCAACCACGCGACCGCTAGGCGCCTGGTTGAAGAAGCCGACGTCATCGCGTCTGCCCTTGACTACCCGCCCGGCAGGCTGGCGGTTGTCCAGGCCAGGGTACTCAACGGCTTCATCGCGGATGATCTCGACGCGGTCGCGTCCTGGGCTACTGAGGGAGTGAGCCTCGCGAGGGAAGCGGGCGACCTCTACGGCCTGGAGATGATGCTCCTCAACCTGGGATCGGCGGCGCTAGTCGCCGGGAACCTGGAGGAGTCACAGCCGCTGCTGGCAGAAGCGCTGCAGATCGCTGACCGGATCGACGACTGGGTGGCACAGTTCTACCTGCTCGCCGCGTTCGGCTGCCACGCTGCCCTGTCCGGCCGGGCGCGGGTCGCGGCACAGCTGCTCGGGGCTTCCGAGACGGCGCGGACCCGGGTCGGCGCGAGCCGTGTGCTCTTCCTCGGCGCCACGCTCGGCCAGGCCCGGCAAACGGCGGCCGCCGCGCTGGGCGCCGCGGGATTCGGCACCGAGTTCGACACCGGGAAGGGCCTGGGACGGGACACGGCGCTGGGACTCGCGCTTGGCAGGGCCGCCGCTAGCGTTCCTGCGGGCGGCAACGGCGCGGAGCCGCTGAGCCAGCGCGAAGTCGACGTAGCGAGGCTGGTAGCCGACGGCCTGACAAACAAGCAGATCGGAACGCGGCTGTTCATTTCCGAGCGCACTGTGGACAGCCACGTCCGCAGCATCCTGAACAAGCTCGGCGTCGGCTCGCGCGCCCAGATTGCCACGTGGATCGCGGCGCCGGACCGCTGAGCGTGCTCGGGAACGTCCGCGAGACACTGGAAGGAACCGGCCTGGACGTCGCCTTCCTCCCAGATCCCGCCGCCTTGGCCCCGGCCGCGTTCCCGCACAGTTGGTGCCCGAGCCGTCGCGGCCCGTCGGCCGCTACTATTAGCCCGTGGTCCGGACAAGCGAGGTGTGGCAGCCGCCGGAGGGACTGCCGCCTGGGCGGTTCGTCACGCCAGATCTGGCGTTCCCCGATGGGACGACCGACGCTCGGCCCTCGCTCTGGGTGACGGATGAGCCGGTTGTCGATCCCGGCCCGCTATGGGCCAGGCTCCTGCGCCAGCATCCGCGTACGGGGCTGTGGCCGCTGCTGCTGCTCACCCTGCGCCCCTATGGCGCTGCCCTTGCGCTGCTTCAGACCCAGGGAACCCGCGGTGAGCTGTGGATTCAGCGGGGTGCCCGCCGACCGTGGCACAGCGGCGAGTTCGAGCCGGTCCCGGCCGAGTCAGTCGATACCCGGGACGCGGCGGAGATCCTGGCCCGGTGGTGGAACCAGGTCACGGGTGCCGACAGCGAAGGCAGGCACCGCGATCCGTCGTGGCAGCCCTTCGAACGCTGGCCGGGACTCGCGCCGGTGGTGTCCGCGGGCCCCGGGTCGTCAGCCACTGAGCGAGACGCCGCCGCTGACGAATTCGCGGCGGATCTGATCGCCGCTCCTGGCGCCGTCGCGGAGCTCACCGGGCGGGACAGCGGCGTGCATGTCGGACTCGTCCGAGCCGACGACGGGGCGGCGGCCCTGGCCGTGTGCGGTTTCATCTCCCGGCGCGGCGACACGTCGGAGGACGCCGCAGTAATCCGCTCCTGGCAGGAGCGTTTCGGCGCCCGGCTGTGCGCGGTGGGTTTGGACTGCCTGGCACTCTCGGTCGCCCGTCCGCCGGTGTCGGCGGAACACTGCTTCCGCGTCGGAGCAGAGCATCTGGCGTATGAGACGCGGGAGGCACTGGTAGAAGGCATCGATACTCCGCTCACCTTCGAGCAGTATTCGGCGAGGCTATCCGGTAGTCGCACGTGGTGGTTCTGGTGGGACTGACCTCCGCCTGACGACGCGTACTGACGACGCGCAGAAGTGACAGACTCTCACCGGAACACAGGCGCCGTGGAGCTGACCCATGTCACACGACCAAGACGACCCTTCACCTGCGGCTGACGTGTCCACGCCGACGGCCGCCGACTTCGACCAAGCTTTTTCAGCGGCAGGGGCATCCCCAGGGCTGCGCCGGGTCTGGGAACTGGCCTTGCCCGACCTGCCGCCGGAGGTCGAGCCGTTCTCTTTCGTCTCGACCGCCCTGCTGCGCCATGTGGCGCGGGCCCTAGACCTTTCACCGGAACAGACACTCGTCGATCTTGGCTGCGGGCGTGGCGGACCTGGGCTGTGGCTGGCCAGAGAAGGGGATGTTGCGCTTGTCGGGGTGGACTTCTCGTCCGTCGCAATCGATCAGGCCACACACCGGGCGACGCTGTTCGGGCTGGCCGACCGCGCCCGGTTCATCGTCGGCGATCTCGTCAGGACCGGGCTTCCCGACGCGAGCGCCGATGCCGCCGTGTCCATCGACGCCTTCCATTTCGCTGCCGACCCGGCCGCGGCTGCCGCCGAAGCACACCGGGTCCTCCACCCCGGCGGGCGGCTGGTGCTGACCGGCTGGCAGCCGAAGGTCCCGGACGATTCCAGGCTGCGGCCCAGATCACGGGTGGACTGGCCGCCGCTCCTGCGCAGCACGGGCTTCACCGACATCGAGATAGCGGACCGGCCCGAGTGGCACGACTTGTACACCCGCGTCTACCAGGTCGCCCTCGGCCTTGACGATCCTCGCGATGACGCCCCGCTCGCCGACCTGCAAGATGAGGCCAGGCAGCGCCTCCCCTTGGCCGACCTCATCCACCGGGTCGTCGTGACCGCGATCGCTCCCGCCTGGTGACGTCCGGTCGCCGCACCCACGACCAACGCGTCACAGTCAACGTAACCGGATCCATGCCCACCCCACCGCCACGCCGGGGGGAGTCATGGTCATGCTTACCAGCCCCGGGCGCGCCATTCCGCTAGGTGCGGGCGCTCCGCGCCGAGCGTGGTGTCCCCGCCATGGCCCGGGTAGACCCAGGTCTCGTCGGGCAGCCGGTCGAAGATCTTCGACGCC
>JBEKEK010000141.1:0-20774 GCA_050013875.1 Trebonia sp.
TCCGCACTTGCAGGGCAGGAGGGACTCGAACCCCCAACCGCCGGTTTTGGAGACCGGGACTCTACCAATTGAGCTACTGCCCTACGGTTGCAACCACCAGAGTGTATGCCGAACGAACCCTCCGCGTCGAACCAATCGACCTAAGAGCGAAACCGATTGGCGGTCGGCGCGCAGGTGGTGACACCATGAAGGCATGCCAACCACGAGAATATCGGCCCGGGTGTCCGCCATCTCAGAATCCGCGACCCTGGCCGTAGATGCGAAAGCCAAGGCGCTGAAGGCGGCCGGCCGGCCGGTCATCGGGTTCGGCGCCGGCGAGCCCGACTTCCCCACCCCCGACTACATTGTCGAGGCCGCTCAGCGGGCTGCCGCCGATCCGAGGATGCACAAGTACACGCCCGCGGCCGGGCTGCCCGAGCTCCGCTCCGCGATCGCGGCCAAGACCGCCCGCGACTCCGGCTACGAAGTGACCGCCGACCAGGTGCTCGTCACCAACGGCGGCAAGCAGGCCGTGTACCAGACGTTCGCCACCCTGCTCGACCCCGGTGACGAGGCGCTGCTGCCCGCACCGTACTGGACTACCTATCCGGAGGCGATCGCGCTGGCCGGCGGCAAGTCGGTGGTCGTGCCGACCGACGAGTCGACCGGCTACCTGGCCTCCGTCGAGCAGCTCGACGCGGCCTGCACCGAGCGCACGAAGCTGCTGGTGTTCGTCTCCCCGTCCAACCCGACGGGCGCGGTCTACCCGCCCGACCTGGTGAAGGCGATCGGCGAGTGGGCCGCCGCCAAGGGCATCTGGGTAGTCACCGACGAGATCTACGAGCACCTTGTCTACGGCGACGCGAAGTTCTCCTCGATCCCGGTTCAGGCCCCGCAGATCGCCGACCACTGCGTGGTGCTGAACGGCGTGGCTAAGACGTACGCGATGACCGGCTGGCGGGTGGGCTGGATGATCGGCCCCAAGGACGTGATCAAGGCCGCGTCCAACTATCAGTCCCACGCGACCTCCAACGTGGCCAACGTGTCGCAGGTCGCCGCGCTCGCCGCCGTCTCCGGCGATCTGTCCGCCGTGGCGGCCATGCGCGAGGCCTTCGACCGGCGGCGCAAGACGATCGTGCGGATGCTCAACGACATCCCCGGCGTGGAATGCCCGGAACCGCTCGGCGCGTTTTACGCCTACCCGAGCGTGAAGGGCGTGCTCGGCAAGGAGATCCGCGGCAAGCGACCGCAGACCTCGGCCGAGCTGGCCGCCCTCATCCTTGAGGAGGCCGAGGTGGCCGTGGTTCCCGGCGAGGCGTTCGGTACCAACGGGTATTTCCGGCTGTCTTACGCGATGAGCGACGCTGACCTGGAAGAGGGCGTCAGCAGGATCGGGAAGCTGCTGGCTGAGGCCAGGTAGGGCACAAACTGGCTGCGGCCAAGTGTGTCGCGGGGCGGCGGGGTGCGTGGCGCGCCCTTCCGCCCCGCTTCTCATTCCGACCGGGGCTGGCTGGGGCAACCGGCCACGGGCATGCGCGCGCATCGAAGATAATTGACCATGCCGCATGATCTGGCAGCACTCCCCAAGGCCCATCTGCATCTGCATCTCACCGGCGCCATGCGCCACTCGACGATGATCGAGCTTGCCCGCAGACATGGGATTGTCCTGCCCCCGGCGCTTACCGAGGAGTGGCCGCCCCAGCTTTCCACTGCCGATGAGCGCGGGTGGTTCCGGTTCCAGCGCCTGTATGACGTGGCGCGGTCCGTGTTGCGGACCCCCGACGACCTGTACCGGCTGGTCAGAGAGATCGCCGAGGATGAGCGGTCGGAGGGGTCTGGGTGGCTTGAGCTGCAGGCGGATCCATCCGGGTTCGCGTCCAGGTACAGCGGGATCACCTCGTTCACCGAGCTGCTGATTGACGCGGCCAAGAAGGCGGAACGGTCGGCCGACATCGGGATCGGGATCATCATCGCCGCCAACCGGACTCGGCACCCGATGGACGCGCGGATGATCGCGCGGCTGGCGGCGCAGTTCGCCGGGCAGGGCGTGGTCGGGTTCGGGCTCTCCAATGACGAGCGGCGCGGGCCGGCCGCGGAATTCGCGCCTGCCTTCCGCATCGCCGGGCGGGCGGGGCTGCTGCTGGCACCGCACGCCGGCGAACTGGTCGGGCCGCCGAGCGTGGTGGCGGCCCTTGACCTGCTGCACGCGGACCGTCTCGGGCACGGCGTCCGCTCGGCGGAAGACCCGCGGCTGCTCGAGCGGCTGGCCGCCGGGGGCATCGCCTGCGAGGTCTGCCCGTCCTCCAACGTGGCCCTCGGCGTCGCACCCGATCCGGAATCGGTTCCGGTCCGCACCCTGTTCGAGGCGGGGGTCCCCATCGCGCTCGGGGCCGATGACCCGCTGCTCTTCGGCCGCCGTCTGGTCAGGCAGTACGAGATCGCCCGGGACGTGCACGCCTTCACCCCGCCGGAGCTAGCCGAACTGGCGCGCCAGTCGGTGCGAACCTCCGCCGCCCCGCCCGACACGCGCACCCGGCTGATTGCCGCCATCGACACCTGGCTGGCGCCCGCCTGAACTCAGCGCCGTGCACTGATAGGCGCTAGAGGGCGACGCCGACCAGGATCGGTTCCGGGGTCAGGGTGACGCCGTAGGCGGCGCGGACGCCTGAGACGATCTCGCGGGCCAGGGCCAGCAGGTCGGCCGTGGTCGCGTCGCCGGCATTGACCAGGGCAAGCGTGTGCTTGGAGGAAACGCGGGCCGGAGCCGGGGCACCATGGCCCTTGGCGAAGCCAGCGTGCTCGATGAGCCAGGCGGCCGGCACCTTCACCAGCCCGTCGCCCGCCTCGTACCTGGGCACCGGGCCCGCCGCGCGGGCAGCCGCGGCGGCCTCCACCCCGGCCAGCTCCCCGGCCGAGATCACCGGGTTGGTGAAGAAAGAGCCGGCGCTGCGGGTGTCCGGGTCGCCCGGGTTGAGGACCATCCCCTTGCGAGCGCGGATCTTGAGCACGGCCGAACGGACCTCGCCTATCCCCGCGCCCTGGCCAAGCGCCACGCCGAGTTCGGCCGCCAGCTCGGCGTACTCCACCGGCAGCGACAGCGCCTGCCTAGTTAGCCGGAACGTCACATCAAGCACCACGTAGCGTGGCATTGCCGCCTTGAACAGACTCGTGCGGTAGGCGAAGGAACACTCCCCGTTCCTAAGAACCAGAATTTGATTTTCCTGGCGGTCGTACACCCGCACTCGGGTGATGACCTCGGCCACCTCACGCCCGTAGGCGCCCACGTTCTGGATCGGGGTCGCGCCCGCACGGCCGGGGATGCCCGACAGGGACTCAAGGCCCGCCAGTCCCTCGGCGGCCGTAGCGGCGACGACGCCATCCCAGTCCTCGCCCGCCGCAACGGTCACGTCGATCGCGCCGTCACCAGCGTCGGCGTAGCCAATGCCACGGGTGTTCACATGGACGACCGTGCCGGGAAAGCCCTCGTCGGAGATGACCAGGTTGGAGCCGCCGCCGATGAGCAGCAGCGGCTCGCCGACGGCATCGGCTGCCCGCACGGCCTCGATCAGGTCCTGCTCGGCGTCCGCCGTGACCAGGGACTTCGCCGGGCCGCCAAGGCTGAGCGTGGTGTAGTCGGCGAGCGCCGCGGTCACGGCAGGCGGACGGTGGCGCGGGCGCGGGTAAGCACCTTCGCCCCGCCGGCCTTGGCCACGATGTCGACGGTCACCTTGTTGTCAGGCAGCTTCGCCAGGACCTTGCCGCTGAGCTCGATGGTCGCGCCCTCATCGTCGTCAGGAACCGGCACCATGGCCGAGAAGCGGACGCCGAAGTCGGTGACCGCGCCCGGGTCACCGGCCCATTCCGTGACGAACTTCCCGGCCTGCGCCATCGTGTACATGCCGTGCGCGATGACGTTCGGCAGGCCGACCGAGCGGGCGACCCGCTCGTTCCAGTGGATGACGTTGAAATCGCCGGAGGCACCGCAGTACTTGACCAGGTCAAGCCGGGTGACATGGTAGGTTCGCCGCTCGATCTCGGTGCCCGGCTCGACACCGGAGTAAGTGACGGTCATCAGCTCGCGCCCCGTTCGACGAGGGTGGACTTGGCCGTGCACACGTGCTCGCCGCCGACGGTGGAAACATCGGTGGACGTCGTCATCATGGACATGGCACCAACCGCCCTGATCGACTCGACGGTGGTCGTCGTCACCACGACATCCCCCGCGTGCAGCGGGCGGGCGTGCTCAAAGCTCTGCTCGCCGTGCACGACCATCGAGTAGTCGAGCCCGAGGCCCGGGTCTTCGTTCACCTTGGCGGCGGCGGCCATGGTCAGGGCGGTCACGAAGGTGGGCGGCGCGATCACGTCCGGGTATCCGGCCTTGATGGCGGCTTCGCGGTCTCGGCAGAGCTCGCTCGGCTCGCCGATGGCGTCGGCGAAATCGGCGATCTTGACCCGGCTGACCTCGTAAGGCTCGCCTGGGCCGAAGACCCGGCCGACGTAGTCGGGGTTCAGCGCCACGCTGGGGAACCGCGCCCGGGACTAGCGGGTCTCGCGGTGCGCGGTGTGGCAGCGGCAGTTCGGGCAGAACTTCTTCAGCTCAAGACGGTCCGGGTCGTTGCGCCGGTTCTTCTTGGTGATGTAGTTGCGGTGCTTGCACTCCTGGCAAGCCAGCGTGATCTTCGGCCGGACATCGGTGGCAGCCACAGGGAGTGCCTTTCTACACGAGAAAATCTGGTCTACACGAGGAAGTTGTCAGTCAACCATACCGGACGAGCGGAAACGTTCCGCCGCTCTCCAAACACGGTTCTTGTAGCGGAGACCGGACTTGAACCGGTGACACAGCGATTATGAGCCGCTTGCTCTGCCTGGCTGAGCTACTCCGCCTCGTAGGACGAGACAAGACTACCCGATCCAGAGGGTTGGCATGCGCCGCAAACCGTTGTCCACAGCGCCGACTAGGTTGTCCACCGCGAATTCCCCTGCGGAACCCGCCCTGTCCACATCCTCGCGACAAGTTGCGCACAGGTTATCCACAGGCGCGGATTGACCTATCACCGTGGGTTACGGCACGCTTTCTCCGTGCAGATGACGGAAGGCAGATGACGGAAGCCTTCGCCTCGGCTGTCACCGTGGACGTGCCGCCGCCATGATCGGCCCAGTGCTTAGCGCCAGATCGGCGTGACCGGTATCCTGGTACCTGCGGTGGTGCCCTGCGCTAGGCGCTGGCACCGGTGCGTTCTGTCCGGTATGGCGTAATTGGCAGCGCAGCGGCCTTTGGAGCCGTGTGTCCTGGTTCGAGTCCAGGTACCGGAACCATCACATACGTCCCCGCCTGCTTCCCCCCGCGCCGCGTCCTTCACGTTTACCCACCGCCTCAGACGGTAGTTGACCAGCAGCAGTGGCCCTCGCTTCCTCGGCCGCGGACGTGAACGGTGCGCTTGCCTGCCCGTCCATCCCTGCGTAGACGAGGCTTTCACCTGGGGTTTGTAAGAATTCATCTTGGACTCTTGCGCAACCTACGGTATCGTAGGCTACGGTTACGTAAGCGTACTAGGCAGCCGTCTGCGGGCGCTCTACCCCAGGGGAGAACATGGCAAGGACTTCGGACGCACGCGAGACCACCGACACTCTCACATTGGGCGACGACACCGCGCTCTCGCTCGATCCGCGCGCCGCGCCGATCCTCCGCAGAGCCACACCGGAGATCGACGAGAAGCCGACGAGCCGGGCGCAGCAAGTCTTGACCGGCATCTTCGTCTTCGTGCCGATGCTGGCATTGGCGGCCGCCATCCCGTTCGCCTGGGGCTGGGGCCTGAACTGGCACGACGTGGTGATCGCGGCGGTCTTCTACTGGGTCTCCGGGCTTGGCATCACCGTCGGTTACCACCGGTACTTCACCCACAGCTCGTTCAAGGCCAAGACCGGCCTTCGGGTCGCGATGGCGATCGCGGGCAGCCTCGCACTGGAGGGCCCGGTCGTCACCTGGGTCGCCGACCACCGGCGGCACCACAAGTACAGCGACAAGGAGGGCGACCCGCACTCGCCCTGGAAGTACGGCGATGACGCGAAGGCCCTCGCTAAGGGCCTGCTGTGGGCGCACATCATGTGGCTGTTCGACCCCAACCAGACCTCGCAGGAGAAGTTCGCCCCCGACCTGCTCGCCGACAAGAGGATCCGCCTGGTAGACGACTGGTTCCCCGCCATCGTCGCGTTCACCCTGGTGGCTCCGGCCGTGATCGGCGGCTTCTGGACTTCCACCGGCGTCTTCTCCTGGCACGGCGCCATCGAGGCGTTCTTCTGGGCCAGCCTGGTCCGCGTCACGCTGCTGCACCACGTGACCTGGTCGACCAACTCGATCTGCCACACCTGGGGCAACACCGACTGGCAGTCCCGCGACCGGTCGGTCAACGTCTCCTGGCTCGCCATCGCCTCCTTCGGCGAGTCCTGGCACAACCTGCACCACGCCGACCCCACCTGCGCCCGCCACGGCGCGCTCAAGGGCCAGATCGACCAGTCCGCCCGGGTGATCCAGTGGTTCGAGAAGCTCGGCTGGGCCTACGACGTGCGCTGGCCGGACGAGGCCCGGCTGAACGCCAAGCGCGCGGGTGACGCGACGCGCAGCCTGAGCGGGATGACGAAGCGTAACGAAAAGGCTGCTAAGGCGGCGGACCAAGCTGACAGGGCGGCGGCATAACGGCCATGATGAATTGGTGACCGAGCAATCCCCCAAAACCGGCAGGAAGCGGATGACCGGCCAGGAACGGCGGCAGCAGCTCCTGGACATCGGGCGGCGGCTGTTCGCCGAGCGGGGATTCGAGGGCACCTCGATCGAGGAGATCGCCGCCCAGGCGGGCGTTTCCAAGCCCGTGGTCTACGAGCACTTCGGCGGCAAGGAAGGTCTCTACGCCGTCGTCGTGGACCGTGAGGTCGAGCGGCTCACGACGACCACCGCCATGCTGTTCGAGGGCACCCACACCAAGGCCAAGTTCGAAACGGCGGCCGTCTCGCTGCTCCGGTACATCGAAGAGAACGCCGACGGCTTCCGGATCCTGGTCAGGGACTCAAGCCCGGGAGCCGACGGCGGCACCTACGGCACGCTGCTGGCCGATATCGCGGGCCAGGTCGAGTACATCATGGCCGACTTCCTCAAGTCCCGCGGCCGGGACCCGAAGCTGGCCCCCATGTACTCCCAGATGATGGTCGGCATGGTCGCTTTCACCGGCCAGTGGTGGCTGGACGCCAGGAAGCCCCGGGTCGAGCAGGTTGCCGCACACCTGATCGACCTGGCCTGGAACGGCCTCTCCCAGCTCGACGCCAAGACCGCGTAGCCGCAAAGCCCTGGCGGCTGGGCAGTGACGGGCCGGCGGCCATTGCGGCCGCCGGGCCGCTGGCCGTTATGGCGCGTTGAAGGTAGCCTGGCCCGCCAGCCTGGTCTGGCGCACGCCGATCGCGCCGATCGCCGCCGGGTCGACCGTCCGCGGATCGTCGGACAAGACGACGAAGTCGGCGTACTTGCCCGGCGTCAGCGACCCGGTCACGTCGTCGCAGTGGGTCTGCCAGGCCGCGTCAATGGTGACCGCGCGGAGCGCCGGACATCCAGTGGTCGAACACGACCGTGGTCCACAGGTGCATGTGCGGTTCGACCAGGCCGGGCAGTGCCACCTGGTCGCCAGGCTGGATCACACAGCACCCGGACCGGTACGGGCCGTTTCCCGGGACTTCGCTTGTCATCAAGCTCCCCTGTCGCCGCCCGCAGGCCGCTGTCCCTGTCCCCGTCTGAGCATAAACGTAACGGCATCGATACTCTGAGTAAAGGAAGCGCGCTGCCTGTGCGGTGTTCAGCTGGACGTGCACGGGGCTGAGCAGCGGCCAGCCTCGGCAAGCGAACCGGCGGGCAAAAGCGAGCCGGCGCTAATACACGCAGCGGCTGACCTCGCGGCAGGACTCGATCACCGCGTACGCGGGCCCGGCCCCCGGGGCGAGGACGGCGGTGCACGCCTCCGGACGGGCGGTGGGCAGGCCGGCGGCCCGCCAGTCCTGGTAGCCGCCAATCACGTCGGCCGCGCGGAGCAAGCCCAGGTCCCGCAGCGCGGCGGCGGCCAGGCTCGAGGTGTAGCCCTCGTTGCAGATCACGATTGGCCGCAGGTCATAACTGTCCGCCCACGGCAGCCGGGCGTCGCTCGCGGGGTCAAGCCGCCACTCCAGGTGGTTGCGCTCGATCACCACGGAACCGGGGATCTCGCCATGCTCGGCCCGCTGCGCGGCGGGCCGGATGTCGATCATGGTCGCGCCCGCGCAGAACTCGGCGAACGCCTGGCTGGGGGTCAGCCGGTCAATCCGCCCGCGCGCGGACGCCAGGATCTCATCGATGGATCTCGCCCCATCAGGTCTACCGCTCACCAGTCACCGGCTCCCTCGGTCCCGGCCACGGCGAGGCCGCCGGCCAGCAAGTTGTACCTGGTCATAGTAGACAGCGGGGGCGAGTAGGCGTGCACGCTGACCGCAACCGAGCCCGCTGACGAGTTCCGTACGTCATGGACGTAGCGCGGGCCGAAGGCATGCACACCGCCCGCGGCGACCGGGGTTACCGATGACGACCCGCCGCGGCTGGTCGCCACGTACTCGTCAAGCTGACCCCACACCACGCCGAAAGCGCCGGCCGACCCACCGTGGTCGTGGAACCCCGTCGACTGCCCCGGCAGCCAGCTGATCAGCCACACCTCGAGATCGTTGGCCATATGTATCCGCTCGTACCAGCGGCCCTCCGAATCAAGCCGCACCCGGGCCACCCATTCGGCCGGGCTCGCGGTCAGCCGACGCACCTCGGCGGCAAGCTCACCGGGGGTGAGATTCTTCTGCTCAGTGATGATCGTCCGCTCCACGAGATGATCATGACACCAATTCTCTATTAACTCAACCGGAATTGTCAGATAGGGAGCTACACCTAAGGAGACCTGCAGGTTCGCCTCAGCCTGGCTGCCGCCGCACGACCGCGAAGACCCGCCGGAAGGGGAAGATTGTGCCGAACGGGCGCGGCTTGTACACCTGCCGCAGCCGGTCAGCGTACTCGCCGACAAACGCCGCCGCCTGCTCAGAGTCCAGGGCCGCGAGGACCGGACGGAGGGTTGTGCCCTTGGTCCACTCAAGCACCGCGTCAGCGCCCTGCAGAAGGTGCAGATAGCTGGTCTCCCAGGCGTCCACCCGGTAGCCGGGCCGCGCGAGAAGCTCCACGTAGTCGGCCGGATCACCCGCCTGCCGGTTCAGCCGCAGGCCGGACAGCGGCGCCCGCCAGCGGGGCGACTCGGCCAGTTCGGAGACGATCGTGTGGCTTGGCTGATCGAAGTTGCCGGGCAACTGGAAGGCGAGCCAGCCACCCGGCGCGAGCAGGTCTGCCCACTTCAGCAGCAGTTCCTGATGCCCCGGGACCCACTGCAGCACGGCATTGCAGACGAGCACGTCCGCCGGGCGGTCCGGCCGCCAGTCCCAGACGTCGCTCAGCTGGAACGTGAGGTTCGCGGCCACCGCGGCGGCCGGCCCGGTCACGGTCTCGGTCGCGGCCGCGATCATCTCCGGTGAGTTGTCCACCCCGACCACCCTCGCGTCCGGCCAGCGCTGCGCGAGCGCGGCCGTGAGATTGCCCGGGCCGCAGCCCAAATCGGCCACGTACCCGGGGCCGCTCGCGCTGACCTGGGCGATGAGGTCGAAGAACGGCCGCGACCGCTCGCCGCCATACCGCAGGTACTGTCCGGCATCCCACATGTCAGCCTCCCTCAAGAATCTTGATGTCGAGATATTGATATCCGATCAAGCATCTCGACGTCAAGAGATATGCTGTGGACATGGGCCGACTCACGGACGAGGAACAGACCGACCCGGCCGCCCCGGCGGCCGGCCCGGCTGTCCCGCTGCGCGATGAGGTTGATGACCTGACCGCAGCCTGGCGGCAGCAGCGGCCAGACCTCGATGTGGAGCCGCTGCACGTGCTGAGCCGCGTCTCCCGGCTGGCCAGGTACCTGGACATCGCCCGGCGCAGCGCGTTCGCGGCGCACGGCCTTGAGTCGTGGGAGTTCGACGTGCTCTCCGCGCTGCGCCGGGCCGGGCCGCCGTTCCAGCTCACGCCGGGAGCGCTGCTCCGCGCGACCTTGGTCACCTCCGGCACCATGACCAACCGGATCGACCGACTGGCGGAGTCCGGGCTCGTCTTCCGCGAGCCGGACCCGAGCGACCGGCGCGGCGTCCTCGTCACGCTCTCCGAGCGCGGCCGGGAAGTGGTCGACGCGGCCCTCACCGACCTGCTCGACCGCGAGCAGGCGCTGCTGGCCGGCCTGCCGGCCGCTCAGCGCCCGGTTCTCGCCAATCTCCTGCGCACCCTGCTCGCCCCCTTCGACGCCGCCGACCAATAGCCGACCAATAGCCGGCCGGTGACTGGCCGACCTGGCCCGGCCGAGGGCGGGCGGGCTGGGCAGCGGGCGGGCGGGCTGGGCAGCGGGCGGGCGGGCTGGCAGCGGGCGGGCTGGGCAGGAAAATGGCCTAGCCTTGAAGGTGATATGGCGCATCTTCTTGGGGCTGAGGCCCTTCATCTTGAGTTCCCGACGAAGGTCGTCTTCGACTCCGTGACCCTGGGGCTGAACGAGGGCGACCGGGTCGGGATTGTCGGCAGAAACGGGGACGGCAAGTCCAGCCTGCTGGCGATGCTGGCCGGACGGCTGCGACCCGACTACGGCCGGGTCACCGTGCGCGGGGGCGTGCGGGTCGGCGTGCTCGGCCAGGCCGACGCCCTCGACAGCGCGCTCACGGTCGAGCAGACGGTCGTCGGCGACACCCCCGAGCACGTGTGGGCGGGCGACGCCCGCACCAGGGACGTGATCCGCGGACTGCTGGCCGATGTCCCCTGGGACGCGCAGGTGGCCACGCTCAGCGGCGGCCAGCGGCGTCGCGTCGAGCTGGCCGCGCTGCTCGCCGGGGAGTGGGAGGTGCTGGTACTCGACGAGCCGACCAACCACCTGGACGTCGAGGCGATCGCCTGGCTCGCCGAGCACCTCAAGCGGCGCTGGGCCGTCAACGCGGGCGGGCTGCTTGCGGTCACCCACGACCGCTGGTTCCTCGACGAGGTGTGCACCATCACCTGGGAGGTCCACGACCGGGTGGTCGAGCCGTTCGATGGCGGCTATGCCGCGTACATCCTGCAACGGGTCGAGCGCGACCGGATGGCCGCCTCTTCCGAGGCGAAGCGGCAGAACCTCGCCCGCAAGGAGCTCGCCTGGCTGCGTCGCGGCGCGCCGGCCAGGACCTCCAAGCCCAAGTTCCGCATCGATGCGGCCAACGCGCTCATCGCCGACGTGCCGGAGATCCGCGACCGGGTGTCGCTGGAGTCCCTGGCCGTCGCGCGGCTGGGCAAGGACGTCGTTGACCTGCTCGACGTCTCCGTCGCCTACGACAGCAACCAGGTGCTCAGCGATGTCGAATGGCGGATCGCCCCCGGCGAGCGGACCGGCATCCTCGGCGTCAACGGGGCGGGCAAGTCCACGCTGCTCGGCCTGATCGCGGGGGCCGTTCAGCCGAGCTCGGGCCGGGTAAAGCGGGGCAAGACGGTCAGGATCGCCACCCTCGCGCAGCGGCTTGGCGACCTTGAGGACCATCTTGACGAGCCCGTCCGGGCGATCCTCGGGGCCTTGCGCACCAGCTACACCATCGGCGCCGGCGCAAAGGCGCAGGATCTCACGCCTGCCCAGCTGCTTGAGCGCCTCGGCTTCGCCACCGCCCAGCTGTCCACGCCGGTGAAGGATCTGTCCGGCGGGCAGCAGCGCCGCCTGCAGCTGCTGCTGATCCTGCTCGACCAGCCCAACGTGCTGATCCTCGACGAGCCGACCAACGACCTGGACACCGACATGCTCGCGGTGATCGAGGACCTGCTCGACTCCTGGCCGGGAACGCTGATCGTGGTCTCGCACGACCGTTACTTCATCGAGCGGGTCACCGACCAGCAGTACGCGATCCTGCGCGGCCGCCTCCGCCATCTGCCGGGCGGCGTCGACGAGTACCTCCGGCTGCGGGCGGCGGAATCGGCCGCGGGGGTCAGCAAGACGCCCGCCGCCATCCCGGCGGCGGGCCACCACCCGGCCGTTAAGGCCGACACGGCGCTCAGCGGGGCAGCGCTGCGGGACGCGCAGAAGGAGATCGCCTCCGTCGAGCGCCGGATGGCGAAGCTCACCGACCAGATCACCGACGGCAAGAACGCCCTGGCTACCCATGACCACTCCGATTACCAGGGCCTCACTAAGCGCATGAAGGAGATCAGCGCGCTCGAAGCCGACGTCGAGGCGCTCGAGGAACGCTGGTTCGAGCTGACCGAACGGCTCGGCTAAGCCGGCTGAACCAGCCGGACCGCGCACCAGCGGCAGTCACACGGGCGGTCAGCGGGCGGTAAGCGGGCGGTAAGCGACGCGCCAGGGACCGCGCCGGTCGCCTTCGCTACCGACCGGCAGACGCCGGCGCTTGTCAGCGCGATCGCCAGGTCGGTCGCGTGCCGCCCGTCGCGGGCGAGGAAGAAGCAGGTCGGCCCCGAGCCGGAGACCAGCGCACCCAGCGCGCCGAACTCCCGCCCGGCCGCCAGCGTCTTGCGCAGCGCGGGGAACATCGCCAGCGCCGGGACCTGCAGGTCGTTACTGAGCGCGGCGCCGAGCCGGCCGGCGTCCCCGGCCCGCAGCGCCGTCATCAGCTCCGCGCTCAGCTCCGGCTCGCTGACCGCCGTGCCGCCGCGGAGGCGGTCAAGTGTGGCGTACACGGCCGGGGTGGACAGCGGGCCGTCGGCGAACGCCAGTACCCAGTGATAGCTCACCGGGGCGACCAGCGCCTGGGTGAGCTGCTCGCCCCGGCCCCGCCCGACCGCGGTGCCGCCGAGCACGGCGAAGGCCACGTCGCTGCCGACCCGGCCCGCGATCTCGCAGAGGTCCTGCTGCGATAGCTCGGCCTGCCAGAGGGCGTTGCAGGCGACGAGCGCGGCGGCGGCGTCCGCGCTGCCGCCCGCGAGCCCGCCGGCGACCGGTATCCGCTTGCGGATGTCGACGGCTATCCCACCCCAACCGCCCATCCCCGCCCGCCCATCCCCGACCACGTCGGGGGCCACGCCGTCCCGGGACGTGATCGCCGTGCGGAGCGCCCGCACGGCGCGCAGCGCCAGGTTGTCGCCGCCGGTGGGCACGTGCTCGGCGCCCTCTCCGGCCACCGTCACGCTGTCCTCCTCGGCGGCCACGACGGTCACCTCGTCGAACAGGGAGACGGCATGGAAGACCGTCACCAGACCGTGGTAGCCATCGGGCCGCAATGGCCCCACGGCAAGCTGGAGGTTGATTTTCGCGGGCACCCGCGCGGTCACACTCGTCACAGTCACCGAAGCCTACCGGCCGCTAGCGGTCATGGCGGGCCTGCGCGATGCGGGCGAAGTCGGCGATCGGCAGCGACTCGCCGCGGGCACCGGGGTCGACACCGGCCGCACGCAGCAGCCGTTCCGCCTCCGCGGGCGATCCGGCCCAGCCGCCAAGGGCGGCCCGCAGCGTCTTGCGGCGCTGCCCGAACGCGGCGTCGACGACGGCGAAAACCTCCGCGCGGCTGGCGGACCCCGGCGGCGGGTCGTGCCGGGTGAACGCGACCAGCTTGGAGTCCACGTTCGGCACCGGCCAGAAGACGCTGCGCGGCACGGTCCCGGCCAGCCGCGCGGAGGCGTACCAGGCGAGCTTGGCCGACGGCGCGCCGTAGACCCGGCCGCCCGGCCCGGCGCACATCCGGTCCGCCACCTCGGCCTGCACCATCACGATCCCGCGTTCCAGCGAGGGCAGCGCGGCCAGCAGGTTGAGCACCACTGGCACGGCCACGTTGTAAGGCAGGTTGGCCGCGAGCACCGTCGGCCTGCCCACCTCGGCCTCGCCCACCGCGAGCGCGTCGGCCGCCACCACGTCCACCAGACCGGCCACCCCGGGCGCGCGGTCCGCGATCGTCCTGGGCAGCTCGCCCGCCAGCACCGGGTCGATCTCCACCGCCACCAGCCGCGCGCCGCCGGCGTCGGCCGCGGCCGCAAGCAGCGCCAGCGTCAGCGATCCGAGGCCTGGCCCGACCTCGAGGATCACGTCGCCCCGGCGTACCCGCGCCAGCGCGGCGATTTGCCGGACGCTCCCCTGCTCGACGACGAAGTTCTGACCGAGCTTCTTGGTCGGCCGCACCTCCAGCCGGCCCGCGATGCCGCGCACATCCCCGGCGCCAAGCAGCCGCACCCCGCCGCTACCAGCCGAAGACACGGGCGCCGGTGGCCTGGAGCTGGCCGCAGAACTCGGCGACGTCCAGTTTCCTCAGGTCCGCGAGGTAGCGGATCGTGTACGCGGTCATTGCCGGGGAGTTCGGCTTGCCGCGGTGCGGGACCGGCGTCAGGTACGGCGCGTCGGTCTCCGCCAGCATCAGCCCGGCCGGCGCCACCAGGGCGGCCTCGCGCAGGGAGTCCGCGTTCTTGAAGGTCACGTTGCCGGCGAAGCTCATCACGTACCCGGCCTCGGCGCACTGTGCCGCCATCGCCGCGTCTCCGGAGAAACAGTGGAATATCACGCTGCAAGGCGGCCACGGCCCGGTCTCGGCCAGGATCGAAAGCACATCCGCGTGCGCCTCGCGGTCGTGGATCATCAGGGCCTTGCCGGTCCGCCGGGCGATCTCGATGTGCGCGCGGAACCACTCCCGCTGCACCACAGGCGGGGCCCAGTCCCGGTAGTAGTCGAGCCCGGTCTCCCCGATCGCCACCACCCTGGGTGACTGCGCAAGCGCCGAGATCTCGGCCAGCACCTCGCCGCGCCTGCCGTCGGCGGCCGAGGTCTCGTTCGGGTGGATCGCCACCGCCGCGTACACCTCGGGGTACTCGGCTGCCCGGGCGACCGACCAGCGGGAAGACGGCAGGTCGCAGCCGACGTTGACCACCCGGCCGATACCGGCCGCCCGCGCCGCCGCCAGCACGCCGTCCACCGGCAGCCCCATGATGTCCATATGGGTATGGCTGTCGAAGCCGCCCGGCTCCGGAAGTGCCACCTCACCAGAGCCAGGCGCCGAGAGCCGCGAAGCCACGGGACCGTTCGGGCTATTCATCGCCTTCGAGCCGGGCTATTTCCTCATCAACCACCGACTGGTCGAGCTTGGTGAACAGCGGCGTCGGGACGTCCAGCTTGGTGCCCGCCGTGACCGGCCGCGACTCCCAGCGGAAGGACGAGTCGTAGGTCCCGGTAATCACCGGGTAGGACGGGCCGCCCGCCTCGTCCACCGTCTCGATCCGCGGCATACCGGACCAGTCGGGCGCACCGCCGAGCATCTCGTTGACCGCCTGCGAGGAGCGCGGCAGGAACGGCGTGAGCAGCGTCTTGGCGTCGGCCACGGCCTGCAGGGTGACGTGCAGGATGGTCTGCATCCGCTCCGGGTCGGACTCGCGGAGCTTCCACGGGGCCTGCTCAGAGAAGTACTTATTGGCCTCGGACACGGCGCGCATGGCCTCGTTGACCCCCGCCTTGAACCGGGAGTGCGCGAGGTGCGTGCCGACCTCGGCGAACGCGGCGCTTGTGGTGCCGAGCAGCGCGTGGTCGGCGTCGGTCAGGTTGCCCGCCGCGGGAATCTCCCCGACGTAGCGAGCCGCGAACGAGACCGCCCGGTTGACGAGGTTTCCCCAGGTAGCGACCAGTTCGTCGTTATTACGGCGGACGAACTCGCTCCAGGTGAAGTCGGTGTCGTGGGTCTCCGGGCCGGCCACCGCCACGTAGTAGCGCAGCGCGTCCACGTCATAGCGGGCGAGGAAGTCGCGCACGTAGATGACCACCTGGCGCGAGGACGAGAACTTGCGGCCCTCCATCGTCAGGAACTCGCTGCTCACCACCTCGGTGGGCAGATCGAGTTTATGCAACGGTCCCGGGGTTCCCCCCTTGGCTCCATTGCCGTCGTAGCCGAGCAGCATCGCCGGCCAGATCTCCGAGTGGAAGACGATGTTGTCCTTGCCCATGAAGTAGTAGGCCTCGGCGTTCCCGTCGTTCCACCACGCGCGCCAGGCGTCCGGGTCGCCCGACCGGCGGGCCCACTCGATCGAGGCCGACAGGTAGCCGATCACCGCGTCGAACCAGACGTAGATCCGCTTGTCGTTCCGGTCCCGCCAGCCGTCAAGCGGGACCGGCACCCCCCAGTCCAGGTCGCGGGTGATCGCCCTTGGCTGGAGGTCATCGAGGAGGTTGAGCGAGAACTTGAGCACGTTCGGCCGCCACTGGCCGGACTTGGACTGGAGCCAGGACCCCAGCGCCTCGGCGAACGCGGGCAGGTCGAGGAAATAGTGCTCCTGCTCGACGAAGAGCGGGGTCTCACCGTTGATCCGCGACCTCGGGTTGATCAGGTCGGTCGGGTCAAGCTGGTTACCGCAGTTGTCGCACTGGTCGCCGCGGGCGGCCGGGTAGCCGCAGATCGGGCAGGTGCCCTCGATGTACCGGTCGGGCAGGGTGCGGCCGGTCGACGGCGAGATCGCGCCCAGCGTGACCTTGGGGAAGATGTACCCGTTGCGCAGCAGGGTGGTGAACATCTCCTGCACGACCGCGTAGTGGTTGAGCGTCGTGGTCCTGGTGAACAGGTCGTAGCTCATGTCCAGGTTGGCCAGGTCCTGCCCGATGACCCCGTTGTAACGGTCGGCGATCTCCCTGGTGGTGAGGCCTTCCTTATCCGCCTGGACCTGAATCGGGGTGCCGTGCTCGTCGGTGCCCGACACCATCAGGACCTTGTTGCCCGCCAGCCGCTGGTACCGGCTGAACATGTCGCTGGGCAGCGCGAACCCGGAGACGTGCCCGATATGCCGCGGGCCGTTGGCGTACGGCCAGGCCGGCGCGGTCAATATGTGTTTGGCGGATGACATGGTTAAAGCCTACGGGCTGTGGCGTGGTCGTCGCTGACATTGAGCTCCGCCGTCGCGCCGACCGGTGTGTGGCGGGTCTGCTTGATGCCGAGGATCGACAGGAAGAATGTGCCCAGGATGAGCTGGCAGCTCAGCACCAGTGCGGTCACCGACGGCACCATCAGCCGCAGTTCGTGCTCGTAGTTGAGGTGACCGAACGAGTAGCCGTCCCAGTAGATCAGCGAGAAGATCAGGCCGACGAGGCCCGCCAGGCCAACCGCCGCGCCGACCAGCAATCCGCGCTCAAGCGAGAGCTGGCCAAGCAGTCGCTGTACCTTCGGCTCCTCGGGCAGGAATCCCTCCGAGCCCGCGTACACCTGGGTGAACAGCCAGAAGAGAATCGCCTGGAAGCCGATGTCGACCGCCGCGCCGCAGGCGACCAGGGTGTCCACGTCGAACGAGACGCCGCCGATCTTGAGCGGGCCAAGCGCGACCGCCGCGCCGAACCCCAGGCCGAGGATGAGCAGCACCAGGCCGGGGAGCAGGAACAGCCAGGTCGGGCTGAACAGCAGCAGGAACCGCAGGTGCCGCCAGCCGTCGCGCCAGGTGTTGAGGTGCGGCGGGCGGCTGCGGCCGTCCTTGGCGAGGGTGGTCGGGACCTCCGCGATCTTCTGGTGCGCGAGCGCGGCCTTCACGATCATCTCGCTGGCGAACTCCATCCCCGTCGCCTGCAGGCCCAGCTTGATGGCGCTGTCGCGCCGGAAGCCGCGCAGGCCGCAGTTGAAGTCGCCGATGTTGGAGTGGAAGAACAGCCGGCCGATGAAGGAGAGCACCGGGGTACCCAGGTAGCGGTGCAGCGGTGGCATCGCGCCCGGCGCGATGCCACCCTTGAACCGGTTGCCCATCACCAGGTCGGCGCCATTGCGCAGCTCGGTCACGAACGGCATCAGGTTGCTGAAGTCGTAGCTGTCGTCGGCGTCGCCCATGATCACGTACTCGCCCCGCGCGGCCAGGATGCCGCCCATCAGGGCGTTGCCGTAGCCCTTCTCGCTGACCGGCACGACGCGCGCGCCGGCGCCGGCCGCGAGCTGCTGGCTGCCGTCGGTGGAGCCATTGTCCGCCAGTACCACCTCGCCGTTCACCCCGCTGTCGGCAAGGAACTTCACGGCCTTGGTCACGCAGGTGGCCACGGTCTCCGCCTCATTGAGGCAGGGCATCACGACGGTCAGCTCCACGTGGACTCCGTTCAGCGTTTACCTTTTACACCGTGGAGGATACGGGTTTGCGGGCAGTACCAGCGGTCATCCGGCGTAGCCTGGCCGGCAATAAGCTATTCGCGCTGGTCCTGATACCTGCCGTGCTGCTCCGGGTGGACGCCGAACTCGGCTACCGATGGCAGTCCTGGTTCAACGACTCGTTCAGCTACGTGTCCGCGGCGGTGACGCTCACTCCCGATACGTCACGGCCCTCAGGTTACCCCGTGTACCTGTGGCTGCTTTCACCGTTTCACAGCTATTTCCTGGTCACCGCCTCCCAGCACCTGATGGGGCTGCTGGTCGCGGTGATGATCTACGCGCTGGCCAGGCGGCGGTTCGGCGCCCCGGCCTGGGTGGCGGTGCTGTTCACCCTGCCGGTGCTCTACGACGGCTTCGAGATCCAGCTCGAGCACCTGGTCATGACGGACACGCTCTTCCTGTTCCTGGCCTTCGCCGCCATGACGGCGCTGCTCTGGTCACCCCGGCCGTCGTGGCGCGCCTGCCTGCTCGCCGGGCTGCTACTTGGGCTGTCCACCACGGTCCGCTCCACCGGGCTGGCGCTGATCCCGGTGTTCGGGCTCTACCTGCTGATCCGCTTCCTGCCGGGTGTCGGCAAAGCCGGCTGGCGGGGCTGGCGCGCGCTGATCGCGGGCCTGGTGGTGTGCGGGATCGCCTTCGCGGTGCCGATCGGTGGCTACGAGGCCTGGTACAAATCGGCGCACGGGGAGTTCACGATGACCGAGTCGACCGGGGTCTTCTTGTACTCCCGGGTGATGACGTTCGCCGACTGCTCCCGCATGACGCTGCCGACCGACCTGCTCCCGCTGTGCACGTCGGTGCCGCCCGCGCGGCGGCCGATCGCGCAGGCCTACATCTGGACCGCGGTCAGCCCGCTGGACCGGTTCCCGCCGCCCAAGTTCTCCCCGACGGTCAACAAGCTCGCGGAGGAGTTCGCGATCCGGGCGGTCGAGGCGCAGCCACTGGACTACGCGCGGACCGCCTGGGACGACTCGGTCCGCTCGTTCGACTGGAACCGCGAGGTCTTCCCCAACGGGCAGACTTACGACGAGTACCTGTTCGGGTACCATTCGCTGTCCATTCCGGGATCGCCGTTCCGCGGCTACTCCTCGCCCGAGGCCTACTACGTGCGCGGCAACCCCGGCACGGTCGTGGTGAACCCGTTCGCCTCGCTGATCCGGGTCTACCAGCGGTATGTCTGGCTGCCTGGCACGGTCTACGGCCTGATTCTGCTGGCCGGGCTGTTCGGGATAGTGCTTAGGTGGCGGTCTGCCCCGCTTGCCGCGGGGCGGAGGGCGGGCCGGGATGCGCGGGCTGGCCGGGACGCGCTGCTGCCGTGGCTCTGCTCGGTCGCGCTGATCGTCGCGCCTGCCGCGACGGCCGAGTTCGACTACCGGTACGTGACCACCGCGGTGCCGTTCGCCTGCCTGGCGGCGGCGATGGTCTTCGGGCGGCGGGCACGCGGCGAGCAGCCGGACGCCGCCGCTGGCGCCAGCGCGTCAGCCGGCGCCGCTGTTATCGCGCCGGGCGACGGCGCGGGCGGCGAACCGGGCGGCGCGCCGCTTCTCCCGCGCCGCATCCCTGGCAGCGGCCTTAGCGGCGGCCTGGCCAACGCCGGCCACGACCAGCGTGATCTCACCCCGGATGCCCCCTGACTCCTGCTCTCTGGCCGCCGCCCAAGCGGTGAGCTCGGCCAGTGAGCCGCGCACGATCTCCTCGTGGGTCTTGGTCAGCTCCCGGCAGACGACCGCGGACCGGTCGTCACCGAACGAGGCGCGCAGCTCGGCCAGGGTTGCCGCCACCCGGCGCGGCGATTCGAAGAACACCTGGGTGCGCGGATCGCCGGCCAGGCCGGCCAACCGCTTCTGCCGTTCGCCGGGCTTGCGGGGCGGGAACCCTTCGAAGCAGAACCGGTCGGTGGGCAGGCCGGAGAGCGCGAGCGCGGTGGTTACCGCCGAGGGCCCGGGCACGGCGGTGACCCGTATCCCGGCCGCGACGGCCGCCGCCACGATGCGGTAGCCGGGATCGCTGATGCCCGGCATCCCGGCGTCGGTGACCACCAGCACGTTCTTGCCCGCGCCGAGCTCAGCCACCAGCTGCTCCGCCCGGCGGGATTCGATCACGTCGTAGTAGGAGACCACCCGCCCGGTGATCGTGACGTTCAGCGCGGCCGCGAGCTGGCGGACCCGGCGGGTGTCCTCGGCCGCGATCACGTCGGCGGCCGTCAGTTCGGCGGCTAGCCTCGGCGGCGCGTCCTCGACCCGGCCGATAGGGACCCCGGCGAGCGTCAGAATGCCGCCGCCGCCTTGGCTTGCCGAGTCGCGGTCGTTATCACGTTCGCTGCCATTTGCACTCCCCACTCGGGCCTCCACCCACATAGCATTGCCTGCGATGACCGCTGCAGCGGCCGGATAGCCGGCCATGGACCAAGAAGACCGCGGCCCCGGCCAGGCGGAGACCGTCAGTCAAGGCGTTCGCCTTGGCGGCACGGCCGGCGCGGGCACCACCAGGACCGGCGCGGGCCAGGTCGCGAGCGTTGCCGAGCGGATCGCCGAACTCCGCGGGCGGCTGATATCCCCGATGCCCGACGACCGGCTGTGGGGCTGGATCTGGCCGCTGCTCATCACCGCGTT
>JBEKEK010000142.1:0-20763 GCA_050013875.1 Trebonia sp.
GAGCTGGTCGGGGTTGTTGACCTCCCAGCCGCTCTGCGGCTCGAGCCGGATCCGCGCGCCGTTGGCGCCGCCGCGCTTGTCGCTGCCGCGGAACGTCGAGGCCGACGCCCACGCGGTGGAGATCAGCTGCGGCACGGTCAGGCCGGAGGCGAGGATCTCCCGCTTCAGCGCCGCGGTGTCGTCGCTGCTGACCAGCTCGTGGTCCACCGCCGGCACCGGGTCCTGCCAGATCAGCACCTCGGACGGAACCTCGGGGCCGAGGTAGCGGACGATCGGGCCCATGTCGCGGTGGGTCAGCTTGTACCAGGCGCGGGCGAACGCGTCGGAGAAGGCGGCCTGGTCGTCCTTGAACCGCCGGGAGATCGGCTCGTAGATCGGGTCGTAGCGCAGCGTCAGGTCGGTGGTCAGCATCCGCGGCTCGCGCTTGCCGTCACCGAACGCGGCCGGCACCAGGCCGGCCCCGCCGCCGTCCTTCGGCCGCCACTGCTTGGCCCCGGCGGGCGACAGGAACTGCTCCCACTCGTAGCCGAACAGGATGTGGAAGAACTCGTTGTCCCACCGGGTCGGGTGGTAGGTCCAGGTGACCTCGATGCCGCTGGTGATCGCGTCCTGGCCGACACCGGTGCCGTAGCTCGACTTCCAGCCGAAGCCCTGCTGCTCGAGCGGAGCGGCCTCAGGGTCGGGGCCGATGTTGGGCTCAGAAGGCCCGGCGCCGTGAGTCTTGCCGAAGGTGTGGCCGCCGGCGATCAGCGCGACGGTCTCCTCGTCGTTCATCGCCATCCGGCCGAACGTCTCGCGGATGTGGCGGGCCGCGGCGAGGAAGTCGCCGCTGGCGTTCGGGCCCTCGGGGTTGACGTAGATCAGACCCATCGTGTCGGCGCCGAGCGGCTCCTCGAACTTGTCCTCGGAGTTCCAGCGCTCGGTGTCGAGCCACTCGGTCTCCGAGCCCCAGTACACGTCGGCGTCCGGCTCGTAGACGTCCACCCGGCCGCCGGCGAAGCCGAAGGTCTGGAAGCCGCCCGACTCCAGGGCGACGTTGCCGGCCAGCACGATCAGGTCGGCCCAGGAGATCTTCTTGCCGTACTTCTTCTTGACCGGCCACAGCAGCCGCCGCGACTTGTCCAGGCTCACGTTGTCCGGCCAGCTGTTCAGTGGCGCGAAGCGCTGCTGGCCGGCGCCTGCCCCGCCGCGGCCGTCGCCCAGCCGGTAGGTGCCCGCGGCGTGCCACGCCATCCGGATGAACAGGCCCGCGTAGCTGCCGAAGTCGGCCGGCCACCAGTCCTTGGAGTCGGTCAGCACCGCCCCGATGTCGGCCTTGACCGCGGCCAGGTCGAGGGTCTTGAACTCCTCACGGTAGTCAAGCTCGCCGTGGTACGGGTCGGTGCCTGGTGAGTTCTTGGACAGGATCTTCAGGTTCAGGCGGTTGGGCCACCACTCACGGTTCGGGTCGCCCTGGGTGGGGTCGACGCGGCCGTGCGCGACCGGGCAGCCCTCCGCGCTCGCCCCCCCGGTCTCCTCCGCGACCTCAGGGGTCTCCCCATCGGCAATGATCGGGTCGTGGTTCTCAGCCATAAGAATCCTTCCGGACTTGTGGGATCTTGCTACTGAAGAATGAACGTTTATTCAGATGCTGGACGCGCTGTCCGGCCCCCGGGCGGAGGGCCGGATGCAGAAGGTTCACCACGGGAAGAACACTCGGCGCACAGGCCCCAGTAGATCACTTCGGCCTCGCTCAGCGTGAAGCCGCGGTCATCCGACGGGGTCAGGCAGGGCGCCTCGCCGACGGCGCAATCGACGTCGGCGACGGCACCGCACGACCGGCAGACCAGGTGATGATGGTTGTCCCCGACCCGTCCCTCGTACCGGGGCGGGCCGCCGGCCGGCTCGATGCGGCGCACGAGACCGGCCGCGGTAAGCGCGTGCAGCGCCTCATACACCGCTTGCAGGGACACATGGCCCACGCGCCCGCGCACCCCGGCGGCGACCGCCTCGACCCCGAGGTGGTCCCCGTGCCTGACGGTCTCGAGCAGCGCGACGCGCACGGCCGTGACCCGCAGGCCCGCACCGCGCAGCTCATCGGCGGCGGGCGGCGGCGGGGACACGGTCATGAGGCCAAACCTACTCCGCAAGAGGCGAACGTTTCAAGAGAACGAGTCATTCGGCTTTTCCCGTGGTTGTCACGGCAGTAAGGCAGCGGGGCGGAGCCACGCGAACGGAGCCAACGGGCGGAGCCACGCGAACGGACGGTGACGTTCTATCACCCTACGCATAGTCGGGGCAGCGCAGAACACCGCCACGTGGCCAAGGCGTCACTCCCAGCGCGCGAGCCCGCTGACGGGGCAACGGGCCGGCCGGGCGAAGCCACACGACCGTTCCGTACGATGCATTTGACCTTAATAATGGACTGATGATCAGGGAACCGAGATGACCAAGCTCAGGTCAAGCGCCTACGAGGCGCTCCACGACGTCGTGCAAGACGGGATGACGATCGCCGTCGGCGGCTTCGGGCTGTCGGGCAACCCCTTCGGTCTCATCGACGCGCTGCGCGACACCGGCGCCCGCGACCTGACGATCGTCTCCAACAACATGGGCACCGACGGCTTCGGCCTCGGCATCCTGCTGGAGTCCAGGCAGGTCCGCAGGGTGATCGCCTCCTACGTGGGTGAGAACAAGCTCTTCGCCAAGCAGTACCTCGAGGGGGAGATCGAGGTCGACCTCACCCCGCAGGGCACCCTCGCCGAGCGGCTGCGGGCGGGCGGAGCGGGCATCCCCGCCTTCTACACCCCGACCGGGTTCGGCACCCCGGCCGCCGAGGGCAAGCCCACCGCCGAGTTCGACGGCAAGCACTGCGTGCTCGAGCGGGCGATCGTGGCCGACATCGGCCTGGTGCACGCGCACACCGCCGACCCCGAGGGCAACCTGCGTTACCGGTACACCTCGCAGAACTTCAACCCGCTGGCGGCCATGTCCGGCCGGACCACGATCGTCGAGGCCGAGATCATCCTGGACGGCAGCTACCTCGAGCCGGACTCGGTGATGACCCCGGGGATCTTCGTGCACCGGCTGGTACAGGCGGACCCGGCCCGCAAGCCGATCGAGAAGCACACGGTCCGGCAGCCGGCCGCCGCGGCCGGGCAGGAGGCCTGACATGTGGACGCGTGACGAGATGGCGGCCATCGCGGCCCGCGACCTGAGCGACGGCGAGTACGTGAACCTCGGCATCGGCATCCCCACGCTGGTCGCCAACCACCTGCCGCCCGGCGTGCGGGTCATACTGCACAGCGAGAACGGCCTGCTCGGGATGGGCGAGTTCCCTTATCCGGGCGAGGAGGACGCCGACCTGATCAACGCGGGCAAGCAGACCGTCACGATCGCGCCCGGCGGCAGCTGCTTCGACTCCGCCACCTCGTTCGCGATGATCCGCGGCGGGCACGTGGGAACCGCGATCCTCGGCGCGATGGAGGTGTCGGCCGCCGGCGACCTGGCCAACTGGGCGATCCCCGGCAAGGTCGTCAAGGGCATGGGCGGGGCGATGGACCTGGTCGCGGGCGCGCGCCGGGTGCTGGTGATCACCGAGCACGTCGCCAAGGACGGCACCCCCAAGATCGTCACCGAATGCTCGCTGCCGCTGACCGGCCGCGGCGTGGTCGACCAGATCATCACCAACCTCGCGGTGTTCAACGTGACCGAAGACGGGCTGATCCTGATCGCCATGCCCGCCGACGGGGACGTCGAGAAGCTGCGCGAGTGCACCGGCGCGCCGTTCAAGGTCGCGGAGGACCTGCAGACGCTCTAACTGGCTTTCGTAGCGGCGGCCGGCGGGCTGCTTCCTGGTTCAAGGGCCCGCGCGCATCGTTTCGGCGGGCGGCGCTTGCCTCGTCAGAGCCTCTAGCGCCCGGAGGGCGTCGGGTGACGTCGCGGGGAGCGCCGAAGGTCGTCAGTGTGTTCAGCAGGCGGAGCTCGGTCCCGCCGTGCCGGAGCCGCAACGGGACGAAGATCTCGCCTCCGGCCGGCTCGGCCGCCCGCCCCCCGATGCCCGGATACTGGCCAACCTCGCGGGCCAGGGCGATGAGGAAGGGGTCGTCGCTCACGGCGATCTGCCTGCGCAGCCGGCCGAGCAGGTGCGCGCTCCAGTCCGGCAAGTTGCTGATCCGCGGCGCCAGGCCACCGGGATGAAGCGCGGCGCGCAGGACGTTGACCGGCGGCTTGGCGAGCTCGGGGGAGATGCCGGTCATGAGCGCGGCGGCGCTGCTGTTGCGCTCGACGACGTTCCAGCGCTGGTCCATCACGACGGCCGGGTAGGGCTCGTGGCCGGACAGCAGCTCGGCGAGCGCGGTCCGGGCGGCGCGCAGCCGCTGGCCGTCCAGTGGCTGATGCGGGTAGCGCGGCGCGTAGCCGGCCGCCAGCAGAAGCTCGTTGCGATCGCGCAGCGGGACATCAAGCTCGTCGGCCAGGTAGAGCAGCAGCTGCCGGCTTCCGTTCGCCTTGCCGGTCTCGAGACAGCTCAGGTGGCGGGTGGAGACCCCAGTCCTGGACGCGAGCTCAAGCTGGGACAGCCGACGGCGGCGGCGCCAGGCCCGCAGCGTCTGGCCGGCCGCATTGCGGCTGTTACTTGCCATGACGCCGGACGGTAGCAGGGCCGACTGCGCAGGGTCCATGACCTGACAGGTCATGGACCAGCCCGGGTACCGGGCCGGAGACTCGGCAATGTCCGCCAGGCACCCAGTTGGCCGGCTCCGGGCGGCCGGGAAGAGGAAGCATGCAGTCAAGCACTCAGGCCAGCCGTCCGGGCTCGGGCCGCGCGCAGACCAGCCACCTGCTGGCCGCGCACCGCGCCGCCGGTCACCCGTTCACCGCGGGCGGCGTGCGGAGCTTCGTCCGCGAGGAGGGGGCCGGTCCCCCGGTGGTCTTCATCCACGGCATGCTGGGCGCGTCGTTCGCCTACCGTAAGCTCCTGCCCGGACTGGCCGGCCGCGGTATCCGGGCGATCGCCTGGGATCTGCCGGGCTTCGGCTTCGCCGGCCGGCCGCGGGACTTTGACTACAGCTGGGCCGGCCTGGGCCGGTTCAGCGTCGATGCCCTCGACGCCTACCTGCGGCTGATGCGCGGCGATGACAACGGGCGGGCCTTCCTCCGGGTCATGCGCACTTCCCCCAGGAAGACCAGGTGCCCCTGATCGCGAGCAACATCACCGCCATCGTCGCCGCCGCGGCCGACGGGCTGCACGGGTCGCGGCCCGATTGGTAGCAAACAGTCGTGCCTGCCTCATGTCCCTGAACTGGGAAAACATACTGGAAAGTGTGTCACTTCCGGCATCCGCGGGCCCATTTGCGGGCATGGCCTGCCGTAGGCAGGGGGTGCCCGGCAGGAGAGGTGGGGATCATGCGGAGGCCTATCGCGGGAGCGGTCAGCGCCGTTGCCGTTGTCGCCGCTGTCACGGCTTGCAGCAGCACGACGACGCTGGTTCATACGCCGGCGCCTAAGCCGACGGTGACCAAGACCGTGACGGTGAACCGCAGTCCGGCGGCCGCGATCAAGACCGTGAAGGCCAAGCCTTCGAATCAGGCGGCCACGCAGGCACCGAGGCCAACGGCCACCACGCCAGCGGCTAGCACGTCGGCGCCCGCGCCAGCGGCCTCCACGCCGGTGGAGGCACCGGCTCCTGGCTACCTCGGGGATATTTTCGGCGGCGGCACCGGCAACCCGTGCAACTTCGCCAGCGGCTACCAGTTCGGGGTCTGCAACCCCACGGGCGAGACGGAGCAGCAGTACATCGACAACCCGGGCGCCCCCGCGCCCGGCACGTCCACGAATGCCCAGGGCTGCTACTACGTAAGGATGGGCGAGGGCTACTGCCCGTCTACCGGCAAGACCGTACCCATGCAAGATCCCAACGGGTAGAGCAGCTCAGGCTGGCTGGGAGGAGCCCGGTCAAGGAGTCTTTTCTGGCTGACGGCGGCCCGGGGCGCGTCCTCACCAGCTAGCTGGCGGTGGCGCGGTCCAGCCACTCCGACAGCAGCGCGCGCTCGGCATCGCTGAGGGTCGCCAGGTCCGGCACGACGGTGCGGAAGGTCACGGCGGCCGCGGTCGCGCCCTCGCCGGGGAGCGCGGGGGCGTCGGTCAGGATCGCCTGGATCACCGCGTCGTAGATGGCGTCCGCCAGGCCCAGGTCCCGGTCTGGCGGCGCCGTGCCGAGCAGGGTAAGCACGGCGCCGGTGCCGGCCGCGTGGATAAGATCGACCGCGCGGCGCTCGGTCACCCGGAGCCGGCCGATCGCCGCGATCCGGCGCACCCGGCGCCGCAGCGCCTCGGCACCCGCGATCGATGCGGGCGAACGCCGGTCCCTGGCGGGGTCGGCCAGCAGGCGGAACAGCGCGCCGTTGGCCAGGCCGAAGCGGATGTGAGTGTCCCACGCGGCCCGCAGGTCCGCGATCGGGTCGTCGCTGCCGGCCGCGACCGTCTTGCCGGCCACGTAGCCGGCCATCACATGCTCGGCCACCGCCTCGAGCAGGCCGTCCTTGTCCCCGAAGAGGCGGTAGATGGCGGGCGCCTGTACGCCCGCCGCCAGGGCGACGGCGCGGGTGGTGACGGCGGCCTCGCCCTGCTCGCGCAGCAGTCGCGCTGCGACCTCCACCAGGTTATCCCGCGTCTCGCGCCGGTCGGCGCCTGTCCTTGTTTCCGGCATTTATCAACGATAACGCAACTTTGCTATCGACAGGTTATCAATGATAACGTTTTCTTGATACCGCCGATACGAGGGCGACGGACATCCTCTACACCAGCCACCAGGGTGCCGACGCGGTTGGCCCTGTCGGGTGACTTGGCGATGTTATCCGGGGCATGAGGGCACCGGTGTCACGCTGGCTACTCCAGAGCTCAAGTTGAGGAGCACGGCGCTGGACCCGTTCTCCAGGACGAGCGTGCCGGCTGATCGGGCAAGTACGCCACACTGGAGCCCACCACCGCTGGTCCTGACGAGGTAAAACGCATCAGACGGGGCGCCGTTAGACGTCCCGACCGCGGCGGTGATGCCGGCTGCGAGAATGCAGACGGCCGACACGACGGCGGTGGCCTGCCCGACCAGGAGCGCCCTGCGTGCGTTCCGCGTCGTCGTTCTTGTCCACAATGCAAGCTGCAACCCGGTGAGCGGCGCGAACCGTTTGGTCGGCCCCCGGCTCGCATAGGCGGTCGCCAGAACGGATACGGACGCGATAACCGCCGCCCCGATCACCAGGCCCGTCACCACGTCGCGGGTCACGCCAGCCAACTGCGCCAGAGTATCAGGGCCCTTGACCACGGCCACGGTCCCGAATACGCCGATCAGCGTCGTCGTGGTCGCCGCCCACGCGGTGGCTGAGGCGCGGACGGTATCGAGGCTCGTCCGGCTCCGGTCGGTGGCGCGCTGTTCCCAGTATTCCGGGCTGGGCTGGGTCACGGGTGGTTCCTCGCCTGTGGCCCCGCTGCGTATCCACCCCAGCCGCAGCCTGCTACCACCCCCGCGGGCCGGGCATGGTTACCGGAGCACTGGCAGGAGACAAAGACGTCCGTGTCCTCTTCCGGGCCCAGTCCCAGGTAGCTCTCGGCTTCCAGTGACTGGTTAATGCCGTCCGCGTCGAGGCAATGCGGGCAGCTGCCCTTTTTCAGGTACCACAGCACCGTGCCGTTCACCTCCGTGCGCTCCCAGGGCATGGCGTCGATGACATCTCGCCACAAGGCCGGCGCCGGGTCAGTGTTCAGCTCATACGGGACCGTCTGGTTACCCTGAGTACTCACCGAGACCTCCTGATTGTGTCGGACATGGCGGACCGGCCGCGCGGGGCGCCGCGAGTGCCGGGTCTTAGGGATCCGCCTGCAGTTCGTCGCCGAACAGGACGGCGGCCAGCGCGGCATCGGCGGCGGTCACGTTGGGCAGCGAAGGCTCGCCGCCACCGCGCCGGCCTTCCGGCCGGCAGAGCGGCAACAGCGAGGTCATACGCGCCGCCAGCCGGTGCCGCGCGTCGGCCCGCCAGACGGCGTCTTTGTGCGCGGCGATCGCCTGCCACGCGGCCACCCCTCCGGCCAGGGCCGTGCGGGCCGTGTGCGGTTCGGTCTCCGGCAACGGGTCCTTGCCATCGCGCAGCAGCTCATCACGCCAGAACGCCACCTCACCATCGCCGGCGTACCGGTCGGCCGCCCAGTCGCACAGCGCCGGCAGGGATGTGTCGCCGTCCATCGCCCGGCGCATCAACTCGCCAGCGACAGGCTTGACCACGTCCAGCCGGGTCCGCGCTCTGGTCCGCAGTGGCTCGTCGGTCGGGTCGAGTTCGAAGTCGGCCAGGCTGTCCGGCCGGAACGCGGGCACGCTGGCCTCGCGCTGGCATGCCGCGTCCGCCAGCATCTGCTCCATGAGCCGCTGGCGGACCACAACCGACGGATAGGTGTCGTCTTCTGCCAGCATCAGCGCGTCGGCGGTCTGCAGCATCTCGGCTGTCGCCACGGCGGCCGACGGCCCAAGCCAGAGCACCGAGCACGCGTCGGCGAAAATCTCCTCGTGCCAGCCGCGCCAGGATGCCGGCTCGGCGTCTGCCCTGGCCGCGATCTCCAGAACCGCGCCAAGGCTGGTGTAAATGGAGCCGCCGGCGAAGTCCCGCTGGAGGTGGTGGCCGTTCTCGTGCGCCAGAGACGCCAGCCACCACGGCCGGGAATGCACGACTGGCGGCAGCCCCGTCACCGGTAGCGGCAGCGTCTCAAGTGCCGAGCGGAGCAGCGCGTCGGCGCGCTGCACGTCGGCAGGCGGCTTCGTCCGCGGGATAGCGCGAGGTGTATAGAACGGCTCGAGGTAGGGCAGCGGCGCGGGGGCCACGGTGGTACCCGACACGTTGAAGGGCGTCGCCCAGCAGCTCCAGGTGACCTCGTCGGCTGCCAGCAGCGTCAGCCCGACCTCTTTGTCGTCGCGCTGATCCCATTTGTCGCCGAAGTACCGCCAGTATCGATCGAGGAGATGTACCCGGCGGTCGTTCCTGCGGCAGGCCGCGTGCACATCCCCTGTCCTCGGCAGCCGTCTGATCTTGTCGACGTCGTCCTGGACCCGCGCGATGCCGGGCTGCAGGACTCGCTCGAGCGCGGCGAGCTGCGTCCAGTACTGCCTCCTTACATCGCGCGCCCGCCGGACGTCGAACCACGTCGTGACGCTGGCCCGCAAATCGGCGAGCCCGTCCCCGGTCTCCTCGATGCGGTCAAGATCGCGGCTGCTGGCCACGGGTCACTCGCCCGCGTACAGGCAAAGGTCGAACGCCGGCAGGGCACGGGCCGCCACCGCCGCCCCCGAGTCCCCCGCGGTGAAAACGATCATGCGCAACCGCTGGGCCAAAGTCAGCAGGGCTCTGCGGTCCGGTTGCCCCGCCTCGAGCGCGCGGGCAACCTCCTGCATCACGTTTACCGCGACGTGGCTGGGCAGTGCGGGAATCATGAGCACCGCGGCCCCCCCGCTCGCCTCGGCGATATCGTGCGCGATCACCCGGAGGATGTCTGAGCGCGCGTCGGCGGAAACCGACGAGCGAGCGGGCTCGGCCTGCACGATGACCAGGAACGGGTTGGCCACCGGCAGGCGGTCCGGTTGAAGCGCCTGCGCGGCGGACCCGTCGAGCGTCAGCTCGGGCCCTAGCTCACTCGAAACGGGCGTGCCGATGAGGTGCAGGACCTCAGCGTCGGCTGCGCGGTCGAACTTGCGGAGTTCCTCGCTGCTGTGCAGAAGCTGTGCCCTGATGCCGCCGGCTTCCCAGCTCTCCTCGGCGAACAGCGCGAACGGGCGTGGACAGAGCACGGTGACACGCGAGTCCACGGCAGTTGCGGGCCGTGGCTTGCGGGCTGGGTACACCCGGACGTTGCGGAAGTAACGGTCGATGTCATCGCCTGCGGCTGTCACCTGGTTGAGGCCGATCATCGCCTCCCAGGCGCCCGAGACCGCCTTCGGCCCAATCCGCAGCGTCAACTCGTCGGCATGCAGCGCCCGCGCCCGCCGCAGCGCACGGATGAGCACCGGTGGCAGCGAGGTGCGCAGCGGGTCAGGCCGCAGCGGCAGCAGCGGGGCGGCACCCTGCCGACGAAGGTAGACGGCGAGCCAGGGCGTGGTTACCCGGCGGAGGCGGGAGATCATGTCAAGATTCATCCGGGTCCCCTGGATGCGCAGCCGGACAGCCGCCTGGTCCAGCGATCCGGGCGAGAGGACCGGATCCACCGCGGCGTGCAGTCGCAGTTGCGCACCGATGAGGCTCGTAAGCGGCGGAGCGAGCAGCGTAACGGCCAGCGCTATGACCAAAATCACGACGCAGAAGGCGACGAAAATGCCCACGCCACCGACCGCCAGGCCCACGATCGGTGGCGGGTACCATCCGAGCGCACTCAGCGCGGTGCGCCCACCCCAGGCACCCAAGACGACCCAGACGCTGCCGCCAATTGTGTACATCGCGATGTCGGGCAGCCTTGCCTCCAGTCGCGCGGGGAGCCCCTTACGCCTTCGCACCGGGGACAGGTCCAGCTCGGCTGCCTCTGGACTCTGCACGCTGTCCGGCTTGCTGCAGGCCGCCAACCGTAGGAGCCAGCCATCCCAGGCACCGCCGACCGGGTCATCGTCGGAATGCGCGCGGCTCCAGGCCACCAGCTCGGGCCAGGCCGGCAGCGAAGAGGCGGACATCGCCCGCACCCGGTCGTAGCGCGGTTCGAGCTCGCGCAGCGCCGTCCGCGCGCTAGCCGCGGTGCCGGCATGGTAGAGGGCGATGACCCCCGTGATCGCCGATTGAGTGGCGGCTGTCAGATCCCCCGACTCGTCAAACAGGCGCACGGCGAGGTTGAGCAGCCGCCTCCCCTGCTGGGGAATGCGGAGCGCGAGCAATTCCCCTTCCTCGAGCGCGGCCTCCGCCCAATCGTGGGTCATCTCGTCTCGCGTGGTCCATTCACTGGCAGACTGTGCCCACTCGCGCAACCGGATGGCGCGGAGCTGGGTGGCGTCCGCCGGCGTACCCGCGCCCGTCATCAGGCGGCGCTCGAGCACGTCCACGGCTTCCTCCGCTCGGTCGCCGGCCTGATAGGACAGTGTCTGGCCGATGCGGCGGCCCATGACCCGGGCCTCCCACCGGTCGAGTTCCAGATGGGCGGCAAGCACCGGGTCGTCCCTGGCATCCTCGGTGTTTGACGCGACGACGTTGAGAAGCACGGCGGCATCCCGCGCGTTCAGCGCCCGTGCGGTCCGCCAGCTAATGTCGGCGAACCGCAGGTTCTCTTCACCGATAGACCCGTCGGTTGTCTTCTCAAGCACTGCCTGGGTTTCCGCGGCTCTGCCGAGCAGCACCTGGGTGGCTCGGGCGGCCAGCGCCTGCTCCGGTGAGCCGCTGGTGGCCAGTGTGAGCACAAGCGAGTCCCGCAGTCCTCGCCAGCGCATCCGCCGTACGAGGTAAACGGTGGCGAGGCGGACCTGCGCTGTGGTGGCGGCGTCGCGCTCGACGGCGGGACTGGACTCCTCCCAGGCCTCGATCAGCGCCCGGGCCGCGTCTGGTTCGCCGAGCGCCACCCACGCTCGGATAACGCTCGCCGCCAGCGGCGGCGTCTGGACGTGAGCCGGGCACAGCGGGGTGACGGGCGGCATCCTGCGCGCGGCTTCGTCGAGCGCCCGGATCCGGTCGGCGTCGACGGGGCCGCGGCCGAGCAGCCGCAGCAGGGTGGCAGAAGCCAGCCGATCGCGTTCGATGTCGTCGTGCCCGAGCGCTTCATCGAGCCATTCCTGCAGCCGGCCGGGGGCCGGGGCGAACTCCGGTGCGCCCATGGTGGCATGCAGCCACTGGAGCCGAATCCGCGCCCGGGCGGCGCGTGGCAGCGGCCAGTCGACGGGCGGCGGGCCGGCCGAGGCGGCGGGCGCCACCTGCTCCGCCGACTCGAACTGGCCAGTGCCGCGACCAGCGCGCAGCTCGGTCCTGGCTACCACCAGGTGGGCAAAGGCGATGAGTTGCGGGTCTCCAAGGAGCTCGCTCGCAGTCGCGAGCTCGCGTACCTCGGTGACTGGAGGAAGTGTCTGTGACGGCTCGTCCGCGCCTGCGTCGAGGAGAGCCTCGACCGCCGCGAGCGCCGCGGCCAGGCGCTGCCGATTGCCCGGCGCCGCCCGCGTCCTCGACCATGCGCGGGTGAAATCAGCGTTGTCCGCCAACCGCGTGACGGGGACTCCGCGCCGGCTGCTGGCGGCGGCGATGCCGAACGCGGCCCGGTCGGCTAGGACGGCCTCGGCCCCCTGGTCCGGGTGCCGGGTCGCCGCCGTCGCGACGAACGCCCATTCCTGGGCGACGTCGTATGCGGGATTGGTGCGCCGCAGGGCACCGATGTAGACGGCACGGACGGCGGCTTCGAGCGCCGGTGGCGGCGGATCTGCGTCGCTGTCGTTCGCCAGCAGCCGGGCAGCGACGGTCGCCGCCCAGGTCCACTCGCTGTCGCGCGCGATGCGCTCGGTGAGCTCGTCCCACAGTGACAGCGCGGCCGCATCGGGCAGAATCCGCATCGCCGCGGCGACATGCTCGACGGCTGCCGCATCCAGCGGACGCCGACGCAGCAGCGGGGGAATCTCACGGCAGAGCGTCTCGCGAACAGCGTCGCTGGCATGCGCCCGTTCCGGCCGGCCGAGGTAGGCCCTGAGCCGTCGCAGCAGGCCTGGCTGTACTTCGAGTACGGTCACGCCGGACTCCAAGGCGGCGCGGGTGACGATCCACTCTTGGTCGGCGAGCGACCGGAAACCCCGGTCCCCGACCGCATCTGGCAGGGCGAGGGCGATGCGGACGAGGTAAACATCCATCCGCCCGAGGGCCGCGATGGCGGGAAGGACAGGCCCGAGCGGCGGGTCGGCCGGCAGCCGCGCGATGATTCTGCCTTCCACGTAACCGTCAAGGTCGCCGGATTCGATCTCCGCGGCGGTCAGCATCCCGCCGCTCGCTTCGAACCAGTCAGCGTAGAGATTCAGCTCGTACGGGTTATACAGCTGCTCCGGCTGCTTGGGTGACGTGGTGTCGGCTGCGTCAGCAATCATCAGATCGGCGACGCGGCCGCTGTCGGGGGATACCCGCAAGATCGCGTCCTCGATGTCAGGGGGCATCGGTCGCTCGCGCTTGCGGACGCGCGACAGGAACTGCCGCGCGTCCTGCTCGGCGAAGCCGCGAACTTCGAACAGTCTGAGGTAGCGACGCGTGGCCAGGCTCACCGCCCAGGCTGGCCGCTGGCCGCTGTCCGACGGCCGCCAGTTTGCGTACTCGGCCGCGAGCAGGCGCCGGCCTGCCAGAATCGCTCGCATGCCAGTCACCTTGGCGTGCAGCCGTTCAAGGATCTCGAATGTCCGCTCGACGCTGGGGACCGGTTCCCCGGCCGGGTGGAGCTTCGCCAGTTCCTCGCAGGTGTCGAGGATGAGCACCACTGGCTTCCCGATCGACCGGATGAGGTCCGCGAACGCGTCGAGCGCGTTCTCGAATTGGGCCGAGCTGACACCGCCCAAGCCCGGTGTTGTCACCGTCACCCGGTCAAGCACGTCCGCGCATTCCACGAAACGCCCGTACGCGCTGGCCTGGTCCGCTTCCACGAGATGGCCCGCCAGGCCGCCGGCCAGCTCACGCAGTAGCTGGCCGGGCTGCTCGGCTGGGTAGCGCGGTGAGATGTGGTCGAAGTCCACCCGCGTGGTTACGATGTCCGGCCCGCCCGCCGCCGTGAAGGCACCGCTAAGGTAGCGGATGAACATCGTCTTGCCGATCCCCCCCATGCCGACGAAATGCAGCGCCCACGGTTGGCCCTCACGGCTTGACAGGAGTTGCAGGATCTCCTTCCGCTGCTCGTCGCGGGGTACGAAGTGCTCGACGAAGCGGGCGTCGGCACGGTGGCTGTACTCGAGGTTAATAAGCCGCTTGGCGCGCGCCGCCGCCGAGGCAACCTCCTCGCCAAGCACCGGCGCGAGCGCCTCGGCCGCGTAGACCCAGTCAAGCGCCTCGGCCATCCGCCCGGAGGACACGCAGCCCGCGACCATCGTGGTGAGCCAGACACCGGTTCGCGGATCGCTGAGGCCGCGGACGGCGAGGTCCGCCCAGCGGTCAAGCCCCGGATCCCGCTCGATGCCCTTGGGCGCGGCGTTGATGCGTTCGCCGATCTCAGCAGCGAGCCTGCGCAGCGCTGTCCTGCTCCCGACGTCGCCCAGCACCTCACTCCGCTCGATGTCCGGCATCCAGAAGCGGACGTCCGGACCTTCATCATCGTCGAGGTCAAAATCGTCGTCGATATCGCTGATCAGGGCCTGGCGCTGGCAAAGCCCCGCGGCGACGGCGTCCTCAATCCACGGCAGCAGCGCGTTAGGCGCGGGGAAGCCGCAGGCCGTGGCGAGCCGCCCGGTCCACTGCGGGGGCAGCGCAAGCCAGGTGACCGCCTCCCGTCCGAGACGCCGGGTCCGCTCCTGCCGCAGATCCGCGGCTTCCTGACCGGCCTGCTCGCGCAGACTGGCAATGTCGGCGCTGATCATGGCTGAGATCCAAGCAGGATGGCGAGCGCCTCGTCGTCGTCGCCCGGTACGAGTTCCTCGAGCTTGAGCAGCATCCGGACGGCCCCGTAGAAATCAGGGTCCGAGAGCCTGGCCGGGATACGTTTGGTGGTGAAGCCGAATAGATCACGCCATATCCCGTCCGGCTTTGCCACGGTGTAAATTCGCGCCGACACCGGCGGCGCTATGGCCGGGTTCGCATTGAGCAGGATCCACCGGTATGCCAGGCCCTCCTCGTTACCCTCGGCGAGCGGCTTGAGTTCCTCTGCCTCCATCCAGCCCTTGCCCTCCGCGGACCGGATCAGCTCCTCGAAGTGTGCATCGTGCGGCTTGACACCGGCCCGGAAAGCCATCACGACCGGCACAGGCTCGTCCTCGTCGCCGAGACCATGCTGACTGAGGATCCCCGGGGTAAGCAGTTCGACGGTGTCCCCCCACTTCTCGACGGTGTCGAGCAGCACGAGGACCTTGCTCGCGGGTCCTATTCGCGGATCCTGCCCGGCGCGGGCGTCCGCGGCCAGCGCGGCAAGGTCGGCGGCGATCGCGGCCTTGAGCCAATCACGGTCCAGTGGCCGGCCACCCTCGCGGTACTGGGCGAGCAGTCTGGTCACCACGATGTACCACTGGTTCCAGCGCAAGCCGCTGAGGGACGGCGGCTCCGCCGGAGAGCAGAGCAGGTCAAGCAGTGCCGGGTTAACAGCCGGCGGCTCAAGTTGGAACAGCCGCCGGGCCTGCCGGATCGACTTGAGCAGTTCTTCGGCGAACAGCCGCGGGTTCGCCGGGCGGTCCTGGCCGTCTAGCCCTACCACGCAGGGCACGTGCCCGTCGACCAGCGCCCGGGTACCGTATTCGCGCAGGATCCGCGACTTGCCGAGCCCCGCGGTGTCATTGCCGCTGTAGATTGCCAAGACATTCAGCGGGTCGGCTGACATCAGCTCGTCGTAGTGGCGGAAGAACATGCCCCGCCCGCAGAACACCGGACGCCCATCGAAGGCGTAGCCCTTTACCCGCTTGGAAACCGTTGGGCCCGCTGCCGCCGCGACCGGCTGATAGTCGTGCTGGACTAGGCCGGACAGAAAAACCGAGGGAAGCGCCCAGTCGATCGTCGTGGCGGGCGGGCCGGCGCCACGCCGGTAGGCCGCGAGCCTGGCAGTGGCGACCGCTTCCAGCAGCGAGCCGCCGCTGGCCAGGATGGTTCCGAAGGTCCGGGTGAAGAGCCGGCAAGCCTGGTCGGCCACGCTGCCCGCCATCGCGACCGCGACGGGAATGCCGCGCCGGACTAGGTCCTCGGCCAGCGGCATGCCGTAGGCCGAGCTCACCGCGCCGCTTTCGCAGGCCGCGAGCACGACGATCGGCGGTGTCCGGCCGCCCACGCAGATGCACGCGTGGAGCTGCTCGGCCGTGACCCGCTGGGCCTGCGCGGCTGGTGACGCATCATCGTCCGGGCGCATCAGCAGCGCCGGGACCCGGGTGGAGTCGCTGACCCCGTGGGCGATGAAGTGCACGACATCCGGCTTGAACCGCGTGACGGCCTCCTCGAGCCGCCTAACGCTCGCGTTCTCCACGATGCAGGACGCGATCCGCGATCCGGTGCGCTCAAGCTCCCTCATCAGCCCCATGAACTCCGCGCCCGCCCGTACCTCAGGGTCGGACAGTTCCGCGCCGACAGCGAAGAGCACGCGCGCGGGCGACGCGATCTGGTCTGGCGTAGTGGCCGTCGAGGGAATCCGCCGGGTGACAGCAATCTCGATCTTGCTGTGAGTAACGAGGAAATTGGTGCCATCGTGCAATAGTTCCCAGGGCACTGACTGCAGCGACGGGTCGCCGGCGGCGGGGCTGGCTGGAAGGTGCAGGGCTATTTCGATAAGGTCGTGCGCAGCCGACGCGTCCGCGATGACGGCATCCCAGACGGGTGCCAGCACCGACGTGAACAGCAGCCGACCGTAGCCGGCCAGATCTCCGGGCTGCAGACGTTTCGTTCCCAGAGCGGCCACCCGCTCGGCCAGTTTCCTAAGGTCGGCCGCCGTGCTGCCAAGAATGTCGTGGAATGGATCATCAATTGCCGGCGATGCGCCCTTGCCCGCCGTACTCGGCCGGATCCATGGGCTGCAGTCAAGCAGGTCCGCGGGGAAAGAGCGCATCGTGGCAGCGTCGCCGATTCCCCAGGCCACCTCGACCGTCCACCCACCGGTACGGGCCGTCAGGGTGAGGGAGACTTGCATTGTTTCAGCGCCCTCGGACCAAGTACGGCGCATTGTTCATAACTTCCCCCACAACCCAACAAATGTCGTCGACGCCTCGGACCGCCGATCCCGTCATATCCGTGGTTGCCCCTGGACCGAGTATGCCTTATCGGCCGGGACATGCAAACAGTATTTGAAGACAGCAGCCAAATCTTGATGAGCCCAAGGCCAGGCGGACTCAGTATTCCTGCTGCCGGCGGTCGGATAACGCGGGGGCGATCATTGACATGGTCCAGTCCATCGTGAGTAAGCGTGCCGGGCGGCAGCGCATAGGCATGCGTCGAAGAGATATTCCTTTAGGCATGAGAGGCCGAAGATTGAGTGATTTCCGTCGCGCTCAGGGTCGCTACGGGTCCGGGGCGACAGTCCAGAACCTGACGGCTCTATGATCGTTTTCCCATGGACCGGCGATGAAGCCGCCCGCGACCGAAGGGACGCTGATGACCACGACCGGAGACACCTCACCCGACGCCGACATCTCCTCGCTGTTCTCCGTACGCGGCAAGGTCGCCGTGGTCACCGGCGGGTCGCGGGGCATCGGCGCGATGATCGCCTCGGGGCTGGTGCGGGCTGGCTGCCGGGTCTACATCACGGCCCGCAAGTCCGCCGAGTGCGACGCCAAGGCGGCGGAGCTATCGGCCTTCGGCGAGTGCGTCTCGGTGCCCGCCAACCTGTCCGCGCCGGGCGGCGTCGACCAGCTCATGCAGGTTGTCGAGGCGCGCGAGGACCGACTGCACATCCTGGTGAACAACGCCGGGGCGGCCTGGGGCGCGCCGCTCGAGGAGTACCCGCTTGAGGCGTTCGACAAGCTCTGGAACATCAACATCAAGGCCATGTTCGAGCTGACCGTGCGGAGCCTGCCGCTGCTGCGGGCGGCGGCCAGCGCCGCCGACCCCGGCCGGGTGGTCAACATCGGCTCGATCGACGGGCTGACGATCCCCGCGACCGAGAACTACGCCTACAGCACGACCAAGGCAGGCGTGCACATGCTCACCCGGCACCTCGCGCACCAGCTGGCCGGGGACCCGATCACGGTGAACGCGCTGGCACCGGGGCCGTTCGACAGCAAGATGATGGCGTTCGTGCTCGATGACCCGCAGAGCCGGGCCGCGGTGGCGGACCGCATCCCGCTCGGCCGCATCGGCGAGCCCGACGACATGGCCGGGGCGGTCATCTACCTGTCCTCGCGGGCCGGGCGCTACGTCACCGGCACGGTGATCCCGGTGGACGGCGGCGCCACCTTCGCGCGCGCCGCGGATGGCCGCTAATAGGGTTGGCGAACATGTTCGTTACGAACTTGTTCTTGACGAACATGTTCGTTATGCTGGAGGCATGCCAGCAAGCACACGTCCCGCCGGGAGCCGCCGCGAGCGGCCCGCCAAGCCGGCCCTGACCCGGCCGGGCATCGTCGACACCGCCCTGCGGGTGATGCGGGCCGAAGGCCTGGACCGCGTTACCATGCGGCGGCTGGCCCAGGAGCTCGACACCGGCCCGGCGTCGCTCTACGTCTACGTCCGCAACACCGCCGAGCTGCACGCGGCGATGCTCGAGGAACTGCTCGGCCAGATCGACCTGAGCCCGGTCAGCGCCGAGGGTGACTGGCGGGACCGGCTCACGCAGGTCCTCACGTCGTACACGGCCATCTTGTTCGAGCACCCGGGCCTGGCCCAGTCGGCGCTGGTGACCAGGCCGAATGGCCCCGCCTACTTCCGCTTGGTCGACGGCATACTCGCACTCCTCGACGCGGGCGGGATTCCCGGCGGCCGCGCGGCCTGGGCGATGGACCTGCTGCTGCACTTCGCGACGTCCACCGCCGTCGAGCAGGGCACCCGCGAGCGGGCCGTCGACGCCCAGGACGAGGATGAGGCGCTGGCGGCCGCGCTGCGCGACATGCCCGCGGGCCAGTTCCCGCACATCGCCGCCATCGGCGCGGCCGAGCTCATGTCAGGGCCGGGCCGGCTCAGCTGGGGATTCCGCGTGCTGATCAACGGGGTCAGCCAGACTCCCCGGCCGGAATCGGGGCCCGCGCGATGACCACCACAAGCGACGACACCGTAGCGGCCGAGGCGGCGCGGCTGACCACCAGGCTGCGCCTGATCCTGATCGTCGTGATCCTGGCCGACGTGCTCGACCTGATGGACTCCACCATCACCAACATCGCCGCGCCGACCATCGCCCGCGACATCGGCGGCGGCGAGTCGCTGATCAAGTGGCTCGGTGCCAGCTACGCACTGGCGATGGGTGTCCTGCTGGTGGTCGGCGCCAGGCTCGGCGACCGGTACGGCAGGCGCCGGATCTTCCTGCTCGGCATTGCCGGGTTCACCCTGGCCTCCCTCGCGGCGGGCCTTTCTGTCGACCCGGTCATGCTGATCGCCGCCCGGCTGGTTCAGGGCGGCTTCGGCGCGTTGCTGATCCCGCAGGGCATCGGCCTGCTCATCGCCTCGTTCAACCGCGAGCAGATGCGCGGCGCGTTCTCCGTATTCGGGCCGGTGATGGGCGCCTCGGCCATCCTCGGCCCGATCCTGGCCGGCTTCATCATCAGCGCCAACATCGGCGGCCTGACCTGGCGGCCGATCTTCCTGATCAACATCATCCTTGGCACCGCCGGGTTCATCGCCGCGCTGCGGGTGCTGCCCGCCGACGAGCCGGCCGAGCGGGTTCTCATCGATGCCCTCGGCGCCAGCCTGCTCGGCGCCAGCATGTTCGGCCTGATCTACGGGCTGATCGAGGGCTCGACCGACGGCTGGACGGCGTTGCCGATCGGCTTCCTGGCGGCCGGCGCGGCGCTGCTTGCCGCCTTCTGGGTCCGGCAGCGGATGGCCGCCGACCCCCTCATCCTGCCCTCACTGCTCGCCAACCGGGGGTTCACCGCCGGCCTGCTGCTCGGCCTGGCGTTCTTCGCCGCCCTCAACGGCCTGGCCTACGTCATCTCGCTGTTCTTCCAGACCGGCCTCGGCATGACCGCCCGCGCGGCCTCGATCGCGCTCAGCCCGTTCATGATCGGCATCATCGTCGCCTCCTTCGTCTGCCGTCCGCTGCTTGGCAAGCTCGGCCGGACGATGGTGCTCATCGGCCTCGTCCTCACCCTCGCGGGCGCGGCCGGCGTGTGGGCCACGGTGCGCAGCGAGGGCACGCAGGTAAGCCTGTGGACCCTCGCTCCCTCGATCCTCGTCCTCGGCATCGGCGCGGGCGCCTGTTTCACCTCGCTCTTCGACGTCGCTATCGGCGACGTCGCCCCGGCCGAGGCGGGCAGCGCGAGCGGCTCGCTGAGCGCCGTCCAGCAGCTCGCCTCCGCCATCGGCTCGGCGGTGGTCACCACCGTCTACTTCAGCCAGCGCAGCGAGCACGGCGCCGGGCACGCGATGACCGTCACCGTCGCCGTCGTCGCCGCGATCGCGGCCCTCGGCCTCGGCATCGTCTGGCTGATGCCCAAGGCGGCCCCGGCCGAGGAACACTGACAGCAGCCACCGGTCACTGACAGTCAGGTCCGCCGCGGGCTCCGCCGGCGCCCAGTGGCACACTCTCAAGGGGGCTTATCCGACGGGGGAAGGATATGACGGTGTCCGATGGGGGCGTATCAGATCAGCCAGGGTCGCTGACCGCCGAGGAACGGCGGCTGCGCGAGGCGCGGGCGGGGGCGGGATGGCGCGCCTGGGGGCCCTACCTGAGCGAACGGCAGTGGGGGACGGTCCGCGAAGACTACAGCGACGGCGGCGACGCCTGGTCGTACTTCACCCACGATCAGGCGCGCTCGCGCGCCTACCGGTGGGGCGAGGACGGTATCGCCGGGATCAGCGATGACAAGCAGCGGCTGTGCCTGGCCCTCGCGTTGTGGAATGAGCGCGACCCGATCCTCAAGGAACGGCTGTTCGGCCTGACCAACGCCGAGGGCAATCACGGCGAGGACGTCAAGGAGTACTACTTCTACGTCGACAACCTCCCGACGCACAGCTATCAGCGCTATCTGTACAAGTACCCGCAGGGCGAGTTTCC
>JBEKEK010000143.1:0-20389 GCA_050013875.1 Trebonia sp.
TGGCCGCCGAGGGAGCGCCGGCCGTTACGGCCGCCAGCGCCGGGACGCCGTTCAGGCCGGCCAGGCTCACGGCGACGCACGCCGCGGTGATGCCAAGCAGCGCCCGCTGAGACTGTGCCCGCTGAGACTGTGCCCGCTGAGACTGTGCCCGCTGAGACTGTGCCCGCTGAGACTGTGCCCGCTGAGACTGTGCCCGCCGAGATACGGCACGCGAGAATATGCGCATAGGAATGCCCCCCATCCGGGCGAACGCGATCGCGCCGCTCCGGCCCCACCCAGACGATAACCAGAAATCGACGGGCAGTGAATGGGCATCCGGCATTTTCTTTAATGTGCGGGAATATGTGCGGTTAAGGCGGAGCAACAGTCCGTTCCGCTCAATGATTCTTAATTTGTTCTCACTGCTCACGGATCGGCTGGTTGATCGCGGGACCGTCGGGCGGTGGCCAGACGCGCCGCCGCTACGCGTCGCGCAGCCCGAGCACCAGTCCGCCCGCCAGCAGCGCCCCGGTGGCCCAGAGGGCGAGCACCGCCAGGCCCTGCCAGGGGGTGAGCGGCAGGCCGGGCAACCCGGTCGTGGCCTGGATGGACAGGCCGGCGCTCATCGGCCCGATCTGCTCCAGCCGCCGCGACCAGGTGGGGTCCAGTGCGCTGGCGATGACCGGGAACAGGTAGAGCAGGCCGAGCGTCACCCCGATCGACACCGCGGAATCGCGGACGGCGGTGGCCACCCCGAGGGCCAGCAGCGCGATCAGCGCGAGGTAGAGCACCGACCCGGCCGCGGCGCGCAGGTCCGCCCCGTTGGCCAGCGACATCGTCGGGTAGCCGTGCGCCGCGGTGAAGCCGCGGGCGGGCAGCAGCAGCCACCCGGCCAGCACGGACGCCAGCACGCCAATCGTCCCGGCCGCCACCGCCAGGCCCGCCACCACGACCGCCTTGGCGGACAGCACGGCGAGCCTGCCCGGCATGGCGGTCAGGGTGATGCGGATCATGCCGCTGCTGTACTCGCCGCTGATCGCGAGCACCGCCAAGATGGCCACCACCGCCTGGCTGAGGTCGACGCCGGACAGCGCCACCTTGGCCGGGTCCTGCCCGCAGCCCGCGGCCTGGCAGCTCACCGTGGCCGCGGCGGCGCTGCCGACCGCCGAGGTCAGCGCGATGACGGTGAGCAGCAGCCACCAGGTTCCGCTGAGCGTCCGCAGTTTCGTCCACTCCGCGCGCACCGCGCTCATGCGTCCGCGCGCGGACGGCGGCGCGCTGATCAGATAACAGCAAGAAGCGCTGATCTTGGCGCTCATGCGTCCCTCCGGTCCAGCCGGTAAGCCGCCAGGCCCAGGGCGACCGCGGCCCAGGCGCACAGCACCGCGAAACCAGCCCACGGGGCCAGCGGCCAGTAGCCCGCCGACGGCGTATAAACGTTGCTGACCTGCGGGTACTGGATCAAGGTCTGCTGGACGGCGAAAGCGGCGGCCGGGGTCACCCGTGCCAGCCAGTCGGTGGGACCCGTCGGCAGCAGGGGCGTCGTCACGGTGAGCAGGTAGGGCAAGACGATCACCACGATCACGGCCGCGACCGCCACGGCGCTGCGCCGCAGCACGGTCCCGATGGCGAGGGCGATGACGGCGGCGACGGCCAGCACGGCGGCGGTGCCGACGATCACCCGCAGCTCGGTCAGCGCGGCCACCGGCCAGACGTAGACCCCATGATCGCGCAGCACCCGCTGGCCGAACGCGACCACCACGGTGGCGCTGACCAGCCCGGTGGCGAAGGTGACGGCGGCGATCACGACCGCCTTGGCGGCCAGCACCCGGCCGCGCCGCGGTGTCGCGGCGAACGTGACCCGGATCAGGCCGCGGCGGTATTCGGCGGTTATGAACATCGCCCCGACGATGGCCACCGCGACCAGCCCGGCGAACACGCCGATGAGGGTCTGCGCGATCGTGACGCCGAGCCCTGACGCCCCCGACACCGACGGCGCGATGTCACCGGTCCCGCTCACGGTGAAGCGGCCTGGGGCGGCTTCGGTGAAACCTCCGGGTGAGCCGGCCGCCGGGCCGCCCGGGGCGCCGATGGCGGTGCCGGCCCAGCCGGCGGCCGCCCAGGCGCCCCGGAGGTTGACGTGATCGAAGGCGCCGGTCGCCTGGGTGAGGCCAGAGTTGACGGAGAGCCCGCCGCCGGAGGTCTGCACGTACGGCGGCGACGTGGCGAACAGGCCGCCCTGCACGGCCGTCGGCAGCCCCTCCAGGGTGACGGCGGCGACCTTCGTCCAGTGCGCGCCGTCGGCAGAGTCGTAGCCGGTGATCGTGTCGCCCGACCGGGTGAGCCGCAGCCAGCGCGGCGATGCCGCGGACACGGCGCCGGCCTCGCCCGGGGCGGGATTGGCGGCCACGTCCCCGGTGTAGTCGTACTGCATCCGCACACCCTGGCCGCCGGTAATCATCATCGCCGCGTAGGCCGAGCCCTGCCGGGTGCCGGCCTTGATGATGATCCCGGCCTTGGCCCACGGCACCACGCCGCCACGCATCTGCGTCCCGCTGCGCCCTGGCCCGCCGCTGCCGGAAAAATCGGGGATCTGGCCGGTCAGCGCGGTCATCGCCGCGGTGATGCTGCCGTTCCCGTCCAGCGGCTGGTGCACGAAGTAGAAGCTGTCGCTCACCGGTTCCCCGCCAGGCCCGAGCGTCTGCACGCAGTCCGAGGACGGCCCGTTCATGCCGCACGAACCGGTCGCGCTTGGGCCGAGCCCGAGGACAATGATCGCCAGCGCCGCGACGATGAGGCCGGCCACCCAGCCGCGGACGGTCCTGAACTTGACCCATTCGGCCCGCAGCAACTGGGAGAATGCCGCGTTGGCGGGCCGGGCCTGGGAGCGGTAGGCGGTGGCCGTCATCGCGCCGCCTCCTCGGTGCCAGCGGCCGGAGCTGTCCGATCCGCGCGGAATTCCACCGCGTCCTTGGTCAGCTGCAGGTAGGCGTCCTCGAGAGTGACCCGGTGTGCGCTGACCTCGCTGAACGGAACCCCGGCGGCGGTAAGAATCGCCACCGTACGTTCAGGGGAAAGGGCTGGGATCAACACGACATCGGACTCCGTCCCGGCGGCCGGCACCCCCGCACACCGCACCCCGGCGCTCCGCAGCGCGGCGATCGCCTCGGCGCGAGCCGAGGTGCGCAGCCGCACCCGGTCGCCGGACGCCGCCGCGATCAGATTCCTGACGCTGGTATCGGCGATGACCCGGCCCCGGCCTGCCACCACCAGGTGGTCGGCGGTGTCCTGCAGTTCGCCCATCAGGTGGCTGGAGACCAGCACCGCGCGGCCCTGCGCGGCCAGTGCGCGCAGAAAGCCGCGCAACCAGACGATCCCCTCGGGGTCCATGCCGTTGAACGGTTCGTCCAGCATCAGCACCGGCGGGTCGCCGAGCAGCGCGGCGGCGATGCCGAGGCGCTGCCGCATGCCGAGGGAGTAGCCGCCGGCCTTGCGCCGGATCACGGACTCCAGGCCGGCCTGGCCGATCACCTCGTCGACCCGCCGGGCGGCGAGTCCCTGCGAGTAGGCGAGCCAGAGCAGGTGGTTGCGGGCGGACCGGCTCGGCTGCAGGGCGGCGGCGTCGAGCAGTGCCCCGACGTGGCTGAGCGGGTGCCGCAGGGACCGGTACGGCCGGCCGTCGATCAGCGCGGTGCCGGCGTCGGCCGCGTCGAGGCCGAGAATGATTCGCATCGTGGTGGATTTCCCCGCGCCGTTCGGCCCGACGAACCCGGTGACCTGGCCCGGACGGACGCTGAAGGTCATGCCGTCCAGGGATTGCGTCGCGCCGTACCGCTTGCGGAGTTCGGTGACTTCGATCATGACGGCCATTTCTACGCCGGGACCGGTGTCAGCCCGGTGCCCGCTGCCGACACCTGGCTGACACCGCGAGCCGCGGAAACTGCTTTAGTCACGGCGTGAAAAAGGGTGTAAAGCGTGCTAGCGGGGTAGTCGAGCTACATGCTCAGAGTTAGGCGTTGGTTCGGCAAGAGACGGCAGGTCGTCTGGGCCGAGCCGGAACTCCCGCCGTATATCAAGATCAATCCCACCGCGGTACCGACCGACACCCAGCAGCCCGGCGACATCACCATGGGTCTCATGGCCAGGGAGTTCCTCGATGTCCCGGACGAGGCCGCACCGCAATAATTCCTAAGAAATTCCTAAAGCTCCTGGTGGCCGCCGGGCGCGGCGGTCACCAGGGTCGGCTGTTGCCCGCCGCCTGGAAGGTGCCGGTCGGACCGTCCGCCGTGAGGGTCGCGAGGGTGACGATGATCTCTGCCCCCTGCCCGACGGTGCCGCTGCCCGAGTGGTGGTTGAGATCGGTGGCCACATAGCCGGGGTCGGCGGAGTTGACCTTAATGCCCTCCGCGCGCAGCGCGCTGGCCCAGCTCACGGTGAGGGCGTTGAGCGCGGTCTTGGAGGAGTTGTAGGCCAGCAGGAACGCACCGGGCCAGGCGGAGAACGGTCCATCGGGGTCGGCCGCCATGCTGAGCGAGCCGAGCATGCTGGAGACGTTGACGATCCTCGCGCCGGGGGCGCGGCGCAGCAAGGGGAGCATCGCGAGAGTCACGGTGACAACACCGAAAACGTTGGTCTCATAGGTACGGCGCATCTGCGCGCTCGCCGGCCGTCGCCGCCTTCGTCCGCGCCGCCGTCGAGACAGCCGAGCGGAGCATCGAGGCCCTCAGCGCCGCCGCGACCTGAGCCTTTCATCACGGTTGAACCCGGCCGCGGGCTTTCCGCTGACACCGGGCTGACACCGGGTGGCCTGTCATGCTGGAAGCATGAGAGTGCTTGTCGCCGAGGATTTCGAGGTTCTCGCCCGGTCCATCGGGACCGGGCTGCGGCGGGAAGGCATGGCCGTCGACGTGGTCCTGGACGGGGACGACGCGCTCGAGCACCTGGCCGTGACCCGTTATGACGTGGTGGTGCTTGACCGGGACCTGCCCGGGGTGCACGGCGACGAGGTCTGCCGCCGGATCGCCGCGGGCGGCGCGGGCAGCCGGGTGCTGATGCTGACCGCGGCGCACACGATCAGGGACCGGGTGGAGGGCCTCGGGCTCGGCGCCGACGACTACCTGCCCAAGCCATTCGACTTCGCCGAGCTGGTCGCCCGGGTACGGGCGCTGGCCCGGCGGTCTACCCCGGCCGCGCCGCCGGTCCTGGCCGCGGGCGATCTCAGTCTCGATCCTGGCCGCAAGCTGGCGCAGCGCGGCGGGCGCCGGCTCGACCTCAGCCCGAAGGAGTTCGCGGTACTTGAGTGCCTGCTCGCCGCCGGCGGGCGGGTGGTCTCCGCCGAGGAGCTGCTTGACCGGGTGTGGGACGAGATGGCCGATCCGTTCACCACCGCGGTGAAGTCCACCATCCGGCGGCTGCGGGCCAAGCTGGGCGACCCGCCGGTGGTCGAGACCGTCCGCGAGGGCGGCTACCGGATCGGGGACGCGTTATGTTCTCCGGGTCGATGCGGACGCGGCTCGCCCTGCTGTACGGGGGAGTGTTCCTCGTGCTGGCGCTGGTGGTGCTGGCGATCCCGTTCGTGGCGGTCAGCGAGACAGCGCACGTCGGCTCGACCGCGCCGCCCGTGATCAGCCATCCCGGCTGGATCCTGTTTCCCCAGGTCGCCGTCGTCCTCAGCACGCTCGCGATCGCCGTCGCGGCCTCGCTGGGGTTCGGCTGGCTGCTGGCTGGCCGTCTGCTGCGGCCGCTGCAGACGATCGTCGCGACCGCGCGGGACATCTCCGCCACGAACCTGAGCCGGCGGTTGCGGACCGGCCGCCGCGATGACGAGTTCAGCAGGCTCGGCCAGACCCTGAACGACCTGTTCGCGCGGCTGGAGGCCTCGTTCGAGTCGCAACGGCACTTCGTCGCCAACGCGGCCCACGAACTGCGCACCCCGCTGGCCGCCGAGCGGACCGTGCTGCAAGTGGCGCTGGGCGACCCCGAGGCGAGCGCCGACAGCCTCCGCGCCGCCTGCGACCAAGTGCTGCGGCTCGGGCGGCAGCAGGAGAAGCTGATCGACGCGCTGCTCACGCTGGCGGGCAGCGAACGCGGCATCTCCCGCCCGGAGCCCTTCGACCTGGCGGTCGTCGCGGCGGCGGTGACCCAGGAGGTCAAGATCGATGCCAGGCTCGGCCCGGCCCCGGCCGAGGGTGATCCCCGGCTGGCCGAGAGCCTGGTGGCGAACCTGGTCGGGAACGCGATCCGGCACAACGTGCCCGGCGGCTGGGCCGAGATCGAGACCGGAACGGCGGCCGGCCGCGCCGTTGTGCGGGTCACCAACACCGGGCCGGTGATACCGGCAGGCGAGCTTGACCGCCTGTTCCAGCCCTTCCAGCGACTCGGCGACGAGCGGGTGCGGCGCGACGAGGGGCACGGCCTCGGGCTCGCCATCGTCGCGGCCATCGCCGTCGCCCATGGCGCCGAGCTCAGCGCGCGGCCGCGGCCCGCGGGCGGCGGCCTCGACATCACGGTGAGCTTCCCGGCGCGGGCCGCCGGTCAGTGCTCGGCCGGTTAGCGCCCGGCCGGTTAGCGCCCGGCCGGGGAGTGGGCGGCCACTCCGGCAGGCTAGTCGGAGCTGGGCTTACCCCGCCGGTTCAGCGTCCCAGCGGACGGTGACCTGCCCTTGGATGCCGGGCAGCGGCAGCGATGCCGCCTCCGCCGCTACCGCGTCGCGTTCCGCCGCTGACAGCCGGCGCCAGGCCCGCACCGTCAGCATCTTGCCCGCCCGCCGCCACGTCCCGGTCATCTCCCCATCGACGAGCAGGCCGCCCGGCCAGACACGCGGGGTCCAGAGCTCGCGCTGGCGACCGGGATCAGGGACCAGGAGATCGCGGCCGGCGCCCTGGAGGAGGAAGAAGGCGTCGCCGCTCGGCAGCAGCCGCGCGGGCGCCGTGACCCGGGGGACGGCGGCGAAGGCCGCCTCGTCCTCGCCGAGGATCCATCCTTCGCCAACCGGTGTCCGCACCGGCGTCAGCGAGCCGCCGAGCGCCGCGAACGCCGCGATGCCCGCCCGCGGGCCGATCCCCGCCCACTGGCCGAAGGCCTCGGCCGTGGCGGGTGCGAAGACGCGCAGGTAGCGGCGGGCGAGTTCGAGGCGTGCCGCGCCGGGGTCCAGCTCAGGGGGCGGCACGGTCCAGATGGTCGGCTGCCGTGCGCCTTCCCACCGGATCAAGACGGTGCCGGTCGCCGCCGCGTACCTGAGCATGTTCGCGTTGGACACGCCCACCCTGCTCCCGGCCTCCCCGTAGGCGATCCGCTCGCCGCCGATCGCGGCCCGCAGGCGTGCGGCGAGGTCGGTCGCCCGCTGCCGGCCTCTGGCATCGTCGGGCAGCGTGCCGAGCGAGAAGACGGCCAGATCGCACGCGGCGACGACGAAGACGTTGAACCGCGGTCCCCAGAGCTGCACGAGCGAAGGATCTTCCCAGGTAGCGGGCTCGGTCCCGGCGACGCGGGCGTGAATTGACAGCACCGCGGCCCGGGGCATGCTGTCCTGCAGCCCCGCCCACGCCGCCCGGCGCAGCGAGGCCGGTCCCGGTGGAAGGCGTTCGTCGAGCGCGCCGGCCTGCCGCCGGAACGCGAGGATCTGCGACCGCGTGAGGCCGAGCATCGCCCTTGGCTTAGTCACCGGGCATCACCATAAGACGCATTTACCGCTCCTCCGCCTCCTCGCGGTCCGCCACCGGTGCCGCCGCGACTTCCGGTGCCTGCACAGGCTCCTCCTCCGCCTCCTCGGGCTCCGCCTCCTCGGGCTCCGCCTCCTCGGGCTCCGCCTCCTCGGGCTCCGCCTCCTCGGGCTCCGCCTCCTCGGGCTCCGCCTCCTCGGGCTCCGCCGCCTCCATTACCTCCGGCGGCTTCTGGCTCGGTCCCACCACCGCCATCATGCCGGCCAGCGCGGTGCGGAAGGCGGCCTTGCCCTGCCCGGGCTTGACCTTCAGCGAGACGTACGACAGGGCGCCGACCGGGATCGGCAGCCAGAAGTTGACCAGCCGCCAGCCGATCACCCCGAGGGTCGCCACGCTGCGGGTGACACCGAAACCGACCAGCAGCAGCGGGGCCGCCGAGTCGACGACGCCCAGGCCACCCGGGGTGATGGGGAGGGCGCCCGCCACGTTGGCGATCCCGTAGGCGGCGAATAGCTCGATCGGGTTGACGAAGCGGCCGAAGGCGGCGACGAAGGCCCACAGCGACGCCGCGTCAAGCAGCCAGTTGAGCGAGGCCCAGGTCAGCGACCAGAAAAGCACCCGCTTGTCCCTGGCCAGCATGGACAGCGTCTTGCTGGCCTCACGGATGGCGTGCTCAAGGCGCTCGCCCGACAGCCCGGGGACCTTGTCGCCGACGGTATGCAGGATCCGGGACGCCGCCTCGGTGCCGCGGGTGACGCCGACGATCACGGCGGCGACCGCGAGCAGCACGAGGGTGCCGATGATGGCCACCGTCCCGTAGATGGGACGGAATCCGGCCAGCGGGATGGAGATCACCAGCGACAGCCACAGCAGCACGTTCAGCACCACAGTCGAGCCAAGTCCCTTGGCCGCCATCATCACCCCGGCATCGTTGGCGGAGATGCCCTCATTGGTGAACAGGCGGAACCCGAGCGCGGCGGTGCCCAGCGTCCCGGCCGGGATGACGTGCGCGACCGCGGCCGCCGACAAGTCGATACGGAACAGCCGGGACAGGCTCGGCTTGGGGCCCGGCGGGAGCAGCACCTTGGTCAGCAGCGCGTAGCAGAACAGGGACAGGCCCTCGAGCGCCACCCCCGTGACCAGCCACCAGGGGCTCACCTGGCCGAGCAGGTTCAGGTCCTTGCTCGCGCCCACCAGTTCCGGGACCACCAGGTACTCGATGACAAGCAGCACGATGAACAGCAGGACAACGCGGCGCACCGGCTTGACCAGCAGCGGCAGCCACGGAAACCGGGTCCGCCAGCGCAGCCAGCCGCGTTTCCAGCGGCCCTGCGGCTCGTCCCGGTCGGTGCCAGGCTCGTCGTTGACCGCCGGACCGCCTCCTTCAGTGCCTGCCGTGCTAGTACGCATCCGCTGCGACTACCCCATTGTCGCAGGACAACCGCTAAATACACCAAATCTCACGACGGGCGGCCGGTCCACTGCACTAGCAGCAGCGTGGCGTCGTCACGCAGCCCCTCGGGCTGATGGTCGGTCAACGCCTGCACCAGACGCCGCAGCATTTCCTCGAGCGGCTGGCCGGAGGCCGCTTCCCGCTCGATCAGGTCCGTGAGCCTGGGCGTGCCGAATAGGTCGCCGTCGGGCCCGCGGGCCTCGGTCACGCCGTCCGTGTAGAGCAGGATGGCGTCACCGGGTTCGAGGTCAGCGGTGCACAGCCGCGGCGTGCCGCCCAGACCCCACGGCAGCACCGGCTCATTGCTCAGTTCCGCCACGACCTTGCGGCCGCGCAGCAGCAGCGGCGGGGGGTGCCCGGCACTTGACCATTCCAGCCGGCCGGAGTTGAGGACCAGCCGGCCGATGACCCCGGTGGCGAACGAGTAGTCGTCGTAATAGTCGGCCAGCGCGCGATCGATGGCCAGATGGATGTCCAGGATGGGGGCACCGCCCCGGCGTGCGTGCCGGTAGGCGCCGACGGCCAGCCCGGTCAGCAGCGTCGAGGAAATGCCGTGGCCCATCCCGTCGATGATCGCGAAATCCAGGCCGCGCTCGCCCACCGCGTAGTCGAACGCGTCCCCCGCGATGTCATAGGCGGGCTCAAGCAGCCCGGCGATGAGGACGCCGGGGGTCCGGGTGTTGAGCGGCGGCAGCAGATCCCACTGCATGCCCGCCGGCAGCGACATCTCCCGCCGCTGCCGCCGGACGTACGGGATGTCGCTGACCCGTGCGGCGGCGGCGATGGCCAGGCCGGCGAACACGCCGAGCAGTTCGACCTGCTCAAGGAGCTCGGGGCCCGCGTGCGGTACGGTGACCGCCAGCACCCCGGTCCGGCTCGCCTGCTCGGTCACCGGGACCCACACCCGGACCGCCCCGTCCCGCTCGGCGGTCACCGGCTGCCCGCTGGTGAACGCCCGGCCCGCCATGGATCCGGCCACATCCTCCTCGGCCGCCCGCACGGCCAGCGGGAACAGCAGGTTGCCGGAGAAGTCCGCCAGGTAGACCACTGGGTCCCAGGCCGGCACGGGTTCGCAGGCGGCGTCGAGGACGTGCTGAAGGTCGCCTCCGGCGGCGTCACGCAAGACGCGGAGGGCGTCGGAGTAGCCCGGCTCACGCATCGCGGCTCCACTTAAGCGGTGTGCGCGCCCGGACTGAGGGACTGAGGCACGCCGTCCCGCCAGACTACGTCACGCTCGCACAACCGAGATAACAGCAAGAAGCGGTGTAGCTGGTTCGCTGGGCAGGTCACGGGTAGGTAGAGCGCATCGCCGAAGTTGCCGGTGAGCCGTCCTGTTCAGCCGGGCGGACATCGGCCGCTGGCGGGCGCGGCCGCAACGGGGGTGTGGTGGCTCAAGATACCGGCATGGCCAATCTGCAGAAGATCGACCACATCGTCGTTTTGATGCTCGAGAACCGCTCGTTTGATCACATGCTCGGCTACCTGTCGCTCGAGGGTGGCCGCGACGATATCGACGGCCTGCGGGAAGAGTTCGCTAACGACCATGACGGACGCGGCTACCCGGTCCGCCATCTCGAGACCACGGCCATCCCCGATGACCCCGATCACTCCGCCGGATCGGTGGACCTGCAGATCGGCGGCGGGGCAATGAGCGGCTTCGTCGCGAGCTACGCCGGCACCCTGTCCGGCCGTGGGATCAAGGACGGGGATCCGGGCCGCGTGATGGGCTACTACAACGCGGCCGACGTTCCGGTCTACGATCACCTCGCCAGGCAGTTCGCTGTCTGCGATCACTGGTTCAGTTCGGTTCCCGGCGCGACCTGGCCCAACCGCCTTTACGCGATTTCCGGCCGCGCCGCGCGCAGCCGCGATGACCTCCCGCACAACCTCCCGCCGATGTACAACCAGCCCTCGTTCGCGCGGCACCTCGATGCCCACGGCGTTAGCTGGCGCTGGTATTCCTTCGAGGTGGGTACTCTGCGTCTCGCCGACGCCCACTACTCCCTCGGCCATCATGACAACTTCGCGTTCTTCAGCAGGGAAAACCTGAACTGGAAGGCCGAACTCGAGATGAGGATCGACTCCCAGGCGACGAGCTTCATCGAGGACGCCGCCCGGGGCACGCTCCGGTCGGTCTCCTGGATCGACCCGAACTTCAGCAACTTCAACCCCATCGGCTTCCAGCCCAACGACGACCACGCGCCAGCGGACATCAAAGATGGCCAGGAACTCGTGCTCGCGGTCTACCACGCGCTGGCCGCCGGCCCGCAGTGGGAGAAGACGATGCTGGTCATCTTCTATGACGAGCACGGCGGCTTCTACGATCACCTCCCGCCTCCCGCGGCGGCCGACGACAACCGGCGGACGTTCGGGCGCTATGGCGTGCGGGTGCCGGCGCTGGTCGTCTCACCGTGGGCCGAGCCTGGCTCGGTAGCAACGACGGTGTTCGACCACACCTCGATCATCAAGACGATCCTGCTGCGCTTCGCCCCGGAGGCGCTCGAACAGCGCAAACGCCACCGCGGTCTGCTTGCCCGGGCCGCCAGCGCCGGGCGCCCGCGCTACCTCGGAGCACGCGTAGCCCAGGCCCATGACCTGGGCGAACTCCTGACCCGCAGCGCACCGCGGCCGCCCCCGGACCGGATCATGCTGATCCAGGACTCCATAGCGCGCGCGGCGGCCAGGCCGCGGGGCGCGAAGATCCCCGGTGACGCGCACGGGCCGCGGCCGGCCACCGACCTGCAGATCAAGATCGCGGCGGCCGCGCGTGAGCTGCGCAGACGAGGACATCCGGCCGACCAGCCGTAGCGCACCTGGCAGCGGCGGCGACGCCCACCCGCGCCATCCCGACGGGAGGCGTGCGGAATCACCTGTGACGGGTGATCATCTTCCGCTCACGGAAGGTGACAATAGGCGCTGTATCCGCGGCTCCAGACCCCGTGGCTCCGGACCGTCGTCGAGGACACCGGCTCCGGCCATTGCACAGGTCTCGACCGTTGCACCTGCACCGATGGGAGAGCTGGATCATGCCGCTGAGCGAATACGAGCCGGGCACCGCGTTTCCTGGCGTGATCGGACGGACCACGGAGGAGTCGAGCCCGGCGTGGCCGCGGCCGCTGCGAGCGGCCGCAGGCTCCCCGAACGTGCTGTTCATCGTGCTCGATGACGTCGGGTACGGGCAGCTGGGCTGCTACGGCAGCCCGATCGCGACGCCGAACCTTGACGCCCTGGCGGCCGGCGGCCTGCTGTACAGCAACATGCACACGACGGCATTGTGCTCCCCGTCGCGGTCGTGCATCATCACCGGGCGCAATCACCACGCGAACGCCACCGCCGCGATTAACGAACTCGCGACCGGTTACCCGGGTTACAACGGCCAGATCCCGTTCGAGAACGGGTTCCTGCCGGAGATGCTGCAGCAGCACGGGTACAGCACCTACATGGTCGGCAAGTACCATCTGATGCCCTCGGAATTCGAGTCGGCGGCCGGCCCGTTCGACCGCTGGCCGTTGGGGCGCGGCTTCGAGCGCTTCTACGGATTCCTGGGCGGGGACACCAGCCAATGGCACCCCGACCTGGTCTACGACAACCATCAGGTCGAGCCGCCGCGCACCCCCGAGCAGGGCTACCACCTGACAGAGGACCTGGCCGACAAGGCCATCGAGTTCATCTCCGACGCCAAGCAGGTCGCCCCGCACAAGCCCTTCTACCTGCACTTCTGCACCGGAGCGGGGCACGCCCCGCATCATGTGGCCAAGGAGTGGGCCGACCGCTACGCGGGTCAGTTCGACGACGGCTGGGATGCCTACCGGGAGCGAGTGTTCGCCCGGCAGCAGCAGCTTGGCATCCTGCCCCAGGGGGCGGAGCTGTCCCGGCATGACCCGGACGTCCCGGAGTGGGACTCGCTGTCGCCGGACGCGCGCCGGCTCGCGGCGCGGATGATGGAGGTGTACGCCGGGTTCCTGTCGCACACCGACTACCACATCGGGCGCCTGTTTGACTTCCTGCGCGAGACTGGCGAGTTCGACAACACCCTGATCATGGTCGTGTCCGACAACGGGGCGAGCGCCGAGGGCGGGCCGGCCGGGACCACCAACGAGCTGCAGTTCTTCAACAACGCGCCCGAATCGCTGGAAGAGAGCCTGGCCAAGATCGACGACCTGGGCGGCCCGTCCACCTTCAACCACTACCCGTGGGGCTGGACCTGGGCGGGCAACACTCCGTTCCGGCGGTGGAAGCGGGAGACGTACCGCGGCGGGACTACCGACCCGTTCCTGCTGCACTGGCCGCAGGGCATCAGCGCGCGCGGGGCCGTGCGCACTCAGTACGCGCACGTCATCGACCTGGTCCCCACCGTACTTGACGCGCTCGGCCTCCAGCCGCCGGCCGCGATCAGGGGAGTGACCCAGTCGCCGCTGCACGGTGTCAGCTTCGCCCACTCCTTCGCCGAGGCCGACGCCCCGACCAGGCACCGCGTCCAGTACTTCGAGATGTTCGGCCACCGCGCCATCGACCATGACGGCTGGCGGGCGGTGTGCCCGTGGCCGGGGCCGTCATTCGCCGAGGCCGGCCTGCCGTTCGGCGCGCTGATCACCGCGGAGACGCTGACCAGCCTGGACGCCGACCGATGGGAGCTCTACCTGGTCGCCGACGACCCGGCCGAGAACCACAACCTGGCCGGGCAGCACCGCGGCAAGCTCATCGAACTGATCGCGATGTGGTACGCCGAGGCCGGAAAGTACGGCGTGTTCCCCATCGACGCCAGTGCGGCCGGGCGGCTGATGACCGAGCGCCCGCAGGTCGCCGAGCCCCGGGACCGGTACATTTTCCGGCCGCACACCCAGACGCTGACGTTCTGGGTCGGGCCGCGCGTGCTCAACCGCCCGCACAGCATCACCGCCGACGCGGAGATTCCCGCTGGCGGAGCCGAGGGCGTGCTGATCTGCCAGGGCAGCATCGGTGGCGGCTGGACGTTCTACGTCCAGGACAACCGGCTGCACTACGCCCACAACTACGTCGGCCGGGCGATCTACCGCGTATCGGCAGCGGACCCGCTGCCGGCCGGCCGGCATCAGCTCCGCTTCGAATTCGAGCCCACTGGCAAACCCGATTTCGCCGCGGGCAAGGGCACACCGGGCCTGGCCCAGCTCTACCTCGACGGTCAGCTCATCGGCAACAGCGAGTTCCCGGTCACCACGCCCATCGCCTTCAACCCCGGCGGGCTCACCTGCGGCGCCAACCCGGGGTCCGCGATCGTTCCGGACTACCGGGCCCGGGTGCCCTTCCCGTTCAACGGCACCTTGCACACCGTCATCGTTGACCTCTCCGGAGACCTCATCACCGACACCGAGAGCGAGGTGCGCATGGCCATGGGACGCCAGTAGGCTCGCGGGATCGCAGTTACCGCAGCAGTCCTGCGAGCACGGCGGCCTCACTGATATCGACGGCCTTGCTCGCCGTGAGCAGCGTCAGCGTCCTGGTCTCGGCCAGTCCGCGCAGCTGCGCCAGGGCCTCGGCCCGCTCCGGCGCGGCCAGCTCCTCGGTGTAGCGCCGGGTGAACTCCCGGAATCGTTCCGGGTCGTGGCCGTACCACTTGCGCAGCTCCGTGGAGGGAGCGATGTCCCGGCACCAGTCGTCCAGGCTGGCCTTCTCCTTCGTCATGCCCCGCGGCCAGATCCGGTCCACAAGCACCCGGGTGCCGTCCCCGGGGTCGGGCTCTTCGTATACCCGGCGTACTTGAACTTTGTGCAGGTTCCCCATGAGTTCATCGTCTCCCGCCGTTGCCAATCTAGACCCAGCCGCGGCCTCCGTGTCAGATAACAGCAAGAAGCGCTGCGTAACAACAGGTGCTGGTTACCCAGCACACCAGGTTGATGGCCGCTGCAGGGGGACCCGTCAGCCCGCGGGTCAGGCGGGGCGCGCGGTGAACCAGGCGTGGTCGCTGGTGAGCCAGTCGCCCAGCCGCAGCCCGGCCGCGGTGAGGTTGCCGGCCAGCTCGGTGTCGCTGATCCGGCTGCTGGTCCAGGCATGCGTCCAGACGTCGCCGGCGACCCGGTACTCGACCTCGATGTACAGGCGGGGAGGCTCCCATCGGGTCGAGCGGATGATGCGCCGGATGCCGCCCGGGTCGTCCCGTACCGGCTCGGCCTGGCCGACCGTCTCGAACCAGCCCGGCGGGTTCTGCTGGAATACGGCGGTGCCGTCGCCGCGCAGGTGATGGCGCACCGTCGACAGGAATCCCCGTCTGGTGCCGGTATCAGCGTTGATCATGGTGCTGGCCAGCAGGACGACGTCGAATGCCCGGTCCAGCCGCAGCGTCCCGATCGGCGAGCAGACGGTCGGCAGATCCGGGCAATGGGCGAGCATTTCCGGGGAGTCGTCCACCCCGGTTACCGGGTGCCCGAGTGCCGCCAGCGGCCGCAGGATGCGGCCGGTGCCACAGCCGAGCTCGAGAATCGACGCGCCCGGTGGCACCGCCGCGTGCACCATCTCCGGTTCGCCGAACGCCGGCAGCAGAGCGTAGAACTCGACCGCGCACCCGTCACTGGTGATCGGGCCAGGCCCGGTCCCCGCATTACCATCCGCCTGAGCCACGGAAGAAGAACGGCGGGGCGTACGCGGGCGATTCCGCGGTCCGGGGGAGTGTCAGGTCTGTGTCAATCAGGTCTGGGTCAAGTGGAAGACATCCGGCGGCTGCTGCAGCCACTGGTCGAACGGGTCGTCCGCGACGGCCGCGAAGATCCGCTCGGCCGAGGCCTCGAACGCCTCGGCCGATTCCCAGAGGGCCAGGCCGACCAGGCGATCGCTGCTCTGGTCGCGCCAGGCGCCGATCTGGATGAGACCGGGGGCGCCCTGCGCGGCCTCGTCGACGCGGTGCATGGAAGCGAGCAGGTCGCCGGCGTGCTCGGGCTTGGGATGGTGGATGGCCAGGTGGATGAACATCAGCGTTCCCCCGCGGCCTGCGCGTAGAAGCCGAGCAGCTCCGCCCAGCCCTGGCCGTAGCCTTCGATCTGGCCGCGGCTCGCGGCGGGGACGCGGTCCCAGCCGCCGTGCTCGACGGTTACCAGGGTCCCGCTCCCTGATGGCTCGAAGCGCACCTCGACGTCGGTGGACGCGGTCGGGTCCCAGTCAGCCTGCCGCCAGGTGAACACCAGCCGCTTCCCAGGCTCCCAGGCAAGCACCCGGCCGATCTCGAAACCCTCGCCGGTCTCCAGGTCGTACACCTCGACCAGACGGCCGCCGACCCGCGGCTCGAGCCGAAGCTGGAGGCCCCTGCCGGCGTCGTTCCAGTAGTAGGTGCCGCGTTTCCACCAGGCGCCGATGTCGCGGGTGAAGATCTCGAAGGCGGTGTCGGGGTGGCAGGGCACCTCGACGGTCGCGGTGGCGGTGGTCATGCTCACTCACCCGTTCCCTTGCTCAAGTGCTCGACGTGTTCCCTGAACGCGCCAAGCTGATCGGCCCAGAAGGCTTGCACCTGATCCAGCCAGGCGGTCAGGTCGGTGAAAGGTTCCCGCCGGAGCTCGTAGAGGCGCAGCCGGGCATCGTCGTCGACCCCGTGACCGGTGATCAGCCCGCTGCGGCGCAGCACCCGCAGATGCCGGCTGACCGCGGGCGCGCTCATCTCGAACGCCGCCGCCAGCTCCCCGGCCCGCTGCGGCCGGTCGCGCAGCAGCTCCACGATCCGGCGGCGGGTCGGGTCAGCCAGCGCCGACAGGGTCATGTCAATATCGGTAACCACACGGCTAATAATTAACCTACAAGCTCACGATGTCAATATCAGCGAGGGGAAGCCGTGGGAAGGTGCGCTGCAGGCGCCACCGAGCGTCCGGGTGCCGCCACCGCGTAGATCCAAAGATAACAGCAAGAAGCGCGGAGAGCGAACATCGCGGGCGACGGCCATCCCGACAGCGGCCGTCTCGATCAAACCCGCACCAAGGGGCACCGGCAGTCAGCGCCAAGCCGGCCGAGCGGGAGCCAATCCCCGCGCTGTCAACGCAGTGCGTCGGTGACCAGGACCGCCAGTGCCATCGCGGCGAACAGGAGGTAGGCGCCCAGTTTTCCGCCCCGGTCACCGTAAGCCAGCTGGCGGGACAGCACCCAGCAGAAAACGGCGGCCTCCGCTCCGCCGCCAGCCGCACCGACCGCGGGCACCCATAGGCCGGCGATGACCGCGGCGCTGCCTGCCAGGTGCACGGCGCCAAGGCCAGAGGCGACCGGCAGGTTGCGCCCCTCCATCAAGCCAAGCCGGGTGAGCCCGTCAAGCCGGGTCAGGCCAGCGCGGGCACGGGTCAGTCCGGCCACCGCGGACGGCAGCGTCTCCAGCAACAGCAGGACGGTGAGCACGACCGCCAGCACGAACATCGGTGGCCTTCCCCTTCCACGCCGTCGCCGTCCGCTATGCGGGCTTCGTCAGGGACGAGATCGATGCTAGCCCCTGACTCGCTCGCGAAGCCGCGTGCCGCCGCGGCCGATGTCTGCCCGCGCCGCATCCGGGGAAGGCCGCTGAGGAGGGCCGGCGCCCGGCCGGCCACCGCCCGCCAACGCTGCCGAAATGGAGCAAGCCCATGACAGAACCCGCACCCCACATCGACTTCGCCGACTTCGCACCCACCGAGGGTTTGTCCATGGGGCTGTTCATCACCGTCCGCAAGGTGGCGCGGTCCCGGGACTTCTACTCCCGCGTGCTGGGCGGTCAGGTGGTCCTGGCCGAGAACCCGTGCATTGTCAGTCTGGCCAATTCGTGGATCATCATGAACCCCGGCGGGCCGCCGACGCCCGATAAGCCGGGCATCACGGTGGTCGACTACAAGCCGGGTGACACCACCTCGATCTTCCTGAACCTGCGGGTCGCTGACATCCAGGCCCGTTACGAAGAGTGGAAGGGGAAGGGGGCGGAGTTCGTTACGCCGCCCATCGACCGCGGCGCCGAGATCCGCTGCTACCTGCGGGACCCGGACGGATACCTCATCGAGGTGGGCCAGTCCACCGGCCTGCTGCACGGCAAGTACGCCGCCAAGCGGCCGGAAGACCTGCCGGGCTGAGCAGCGGAAGCCCCCCGCCGTTGTCGAAGGGCACGGGAGGATCATCGAGGGGCGATCACCTCATCCGGCCCGACTCCATCGAAGGCCGGCCGGCGCAGCAGGGCCGCGCTGGCCGCGCCCGCCAGCACCACCGCGCCCGCCAGCATCGGCGTGACCGTGCCGGCTCGGCCGACGGCTAGGCCCGCAAGCGCCAGCCCGGCCGCGACGCCGCCGTTCCAGGCGGTGTTGACCCAGGTGGACGCCTCGGCGCCGGGTCCGACGAGCCGTTCGGCGCTGAGGTAGCTGAGCACTGCCGAGGGGGCGAGGACGGTCCCGGTTAGCGCCAGCACGGTGCCCGTGAGCAGCAGGCCGGGGGTGACAGCGGCGAGGGCGGTGCCGGCTGCCATCGCGGCCAGCAGGCCTGCCATCTGGGTGGACGGGCGGGACCGGTGCCGTAGCTTCCCCCAGCCGAGCCCGCCGGCCGCGCTGCCCAGGCTCACCGCGGCGAAAACGCAGCCAGCCGCACCGGGATGATGGCCAGCGACTGCGCGGGCGGTGATGGTGACGTCGATCGTGCCCAGCCCGACCGAGGTCGCCAGCACGATGCCGAGCAGGACGCGGAAGCCGGGTACGGCGAGCGGCCCCGCGAGCCCATGCGGGCGCGGCCGGGCGGCCGGTGCCGGAGCGCCCGACGCCCCAAGCAGCAGTGCGCCGGCTGCCAGCAGGGCGGCGGTGACCAGCAGAGGCACGATGACCCCGGCCACCGTCACCATCAGCCCCATGAGCAGCGGGCCGGCCGTGAAGAGGGTTTCCTCCGCGGCGGCATCGAGGCTGTAGGCGCGCCGCAGGTTCTCGCCGCCGCCGGTGCGGGCCGCCCACAAGGCGCGCATCGCCGGCCCGACCGGCGGCATCAGCGTGCCGGCTACGCCGCACAGGAAGATGTACGGCACCGGATTCCGGTAACTGGCCTGGGCGAGCGCGGCGATCGTGAGCATGGCCACGGCGGCGCCCAGACCGAGGACGGGCAGCACCGCGTGGCCGCGGCGGTCCATCAGCCGGGCTTTGGCCGGTGCGGTCAGCGTTCCGGCGGAAAAGGCGCCGGTCGCCGCCCCGGCCGCGGCGAACGACCCGGTCGACTGATGGATGAGCAGCAGCAGGGACAGGCTCGCCATCCCGAAGGACACCCGGGCAACGGCGGCCGCGGCGAAGGCGGCGCGCGCACCGGGCAGGGCGAGCAGCCCGCGATAGCTAAGGGAATGATCATGGGCAGGCGAAACAGCCGCCTGTTGCGGGCGTGACATGGAGAGCTCCTCGGGAAACGCCAGACCCAGCTGGCGGAAAACGGACGGAACGAGCGCGCGCGGGCAAGCCGCGCGGTCCGGCCGTCAGTCCCGAGAATGTGACATGCAGGGCAGCGTATAGGTCTTCGACGCCCGTCGGCAATGAGAAAGAACCCGGAGCCCGGAGCGGCCCCGCTTCTCCGCGGCGCTTTCAGGCGCGAGGCTGACTCGTCTCGGCGCCGTAGCGGAGTCCGTCGATGAGCAGCGCGACCATGCGCTGGCTGTAGGCGACGCCCTCGCCCGGGATGGGCAGGCACAGACTGGCCACGGCATACAGCACGTACCTGGGGCTGACGTCGCCGCGGATCGCGCCACTGGCGGCGGCCGCTTCGATCAGGGCCCCGAGGGCGGGCTCGAGCCGCTGCCGCAGCAGATAGCCGGGCAGCGCGTCGAACGCCGGATCGCCCGAGTGCAGGGCCGCGGCGAGCCCGCGCTTGGTCGCGACGAACTCGGTGTACCGGTGCAGCCAGCGCGCCAGCGCTTCGGCCGGCTCGTGCGCCGCGGCCAGCGCCGGGGCCGCGGCGGCGCAGGCGTCCACCTCACGCTCGAACACGGCCACCACCAGGTCCGAGCGCTGCGGGAAGTGCCGGTAGAGCGTGCCGACCCCGACGCCGGCCAGATCGGCGATCTCCTTGGCGGGCGCGTCCACGCCGGAGGAGGCGAACACCGCCTTCGCCGCCTCGAGCAGGGCGTCGATGTTGCGCTTGGCGTCGACCCGCAGCCGGCGCGTCCCCCGTTCGGCCGTGCCCGGACCCGCCGGGCCCGCCGGGTCCGCCGAACCGGTCCCGGCCGGCGCCGTGTGCTCCGCCACGTCACTCCTTCGTTTGCTTTCCGGAAAGGCATTCCGTATAGTTCCGGAATAGCGTTCCGTTTCCGCTCAGGATACGGCATCGGCACCCGCGCGCACCACCACCGACCGCACCGCACCGCACCGCA
>JBEKEK010000144.1:0-21481 GCA_050013875.1 Trebonia sp.
CCGGGGGGGCCGGGGGGGCCAAGGGGGCCAGGGGGGCCAGGGGGAATGGGGGGCGGGAGCCCTCCATGCCGGAAGCCAGGGGGCGGGAGCCCTCCATGCCGGAAGCCAGGGGGCGGGAGCCCTCCATGCCGGAAGCCAGGGGGCGGGAGCCCCCCATGCCGGAAGTCGGCAGCCCCTCATGCCCGGAGTCAGTCACCCCACCGGGGGGAACCTGTACGCCCACCACTATCTCCCGTTTGTCGCTAGCACGGGAAGCAGGCGCCTTCCGTCCAGTCGCTCTCCTGTGGGACCCGTCTGGATCTCTGTACCCATCGCTGAGCACACTCCACACTCGTAACACGGGGTCCATCGGCAGTCTTCTACCTCGCCCGCCCCGGCAGGCGCAATCGAGGACTGCCAGTCCTCCCAGAGCCAGTCTCGGTCCAGGCCGGAGTCCAGGTGGTCCCACGGCAGTACCTCACCGTAGTCGCGTTCGCGCGTAGTATACCAAGCTAGATCGACCCCGGCCGTCGTCAGCCCAGCCTGACACGCCGCCACCCAGCGGTCGAACGAGAAGTACTCGCCCCACCCGTCGAACCGCGCGCCGTCCCGCCAGGCCGCCAGAATCACCTGGCCGACCCGCCGGTCACCCCGGGACAGCAGCCCCTCGATGAGCGACGGGGTGCCCTCGTGGTACCGGTAGCCGATCGACTTGCCGTACTGCCGGTCGCCGCGCAGCGCCGCCCCGAGCTTCCGCAGCCGGTCGTCGACCACCTCAGCCGGGCATTGCCCTGCCCACTGGAACGGCGTGTGCGGCTTGGGCACGAACCCGCCGATAGAAACGGTGCAGCGGATGTCCCGCCGCCCGCTCGCCGTGCGCCCCGCCGCGATCACCTTCTTGGCCAGATCGGCGATGGCCAGCACGTCCTCGTCGGTCTCGGTCGGCAGGCCGCACATGAAGTACAGCTTGACCTGCCGCCAGCCCGATGAGTAGGCGGTGGTCACGGTGCGGATCAGGTCCTCCTCGGTGACCATCTTGTTGATCACCTGGCGCATCCGCTCGGAACCGCCCTCGGGCGCGAACGTGAGACCTGACCGCTTCCCGTTCCTTGACAGCTCGTCCGCGAGGGTCACGTTGAACGCGTCGACACGGGTGGACGGAAGCGAGAGGCCGACGTTCGCCCCTTCGTAGCAGTCGGCCAGGTCGATCGCGATCTCGTTGATCTCGCTGTGGTCCGCGCTCGACAGCGAGAGCAGCCCGACCTCGGAGAAGCCGGTGGACTGGAGCCCCGCGGAGACCATCTTCCCCACCGTGGTGATCGACCGCTCGCGGACCGGGCGGGTGATCATCCCCGCCTGGCAGAACCGGCAGCCGCGGGTGCAGCCGCGGAAGATCTCCACGCTGAACCGCTCGTGCACCGACTCGGCGACCGGCACCACCGGCGCCTTGGGGTAAGGCCAGGCGTCAAGGTCAAGCAGCGTGTGCTTGCGGACGGAGGCGGGCACGCCGGGCCGGTTGGGCGTCACCGTGCCGATGCGGCCATCGGGCAGATAGCTCACGTCGTAGAACCTCGGGACGTAGACGGAGCCCGTGGCCGCCAGGGAGAGCAGCAGGCCATCCCGGCCGCCGGGGCAGCCCGCGTTCTTCCATTCGCGGATCAGGTGGGTAATTCCCAGCACCGCCTCCTCGCCGTCGCCGAGCACGACCGCGTCGAGGAAATCCGCCAAGGGCTCCGGATTGAACGCCGCATGGCCTCCGGCTATGACGAGGGGTGAAACATCGGTACGTTCAGAAGAAAGAATTGGAATTTTTGCGAGGTCGAGAGCGGTCAGCAGGTTCGTGTAACCGAGCTCGGTCGAGAAGGACACACCGAGGACGTCGAACGCGCCGACCGGCCGGTGCGCATCCACCGTGAACTGCGGGACGCCGCGCTCGCGCATCAGCGCCTCGAGGTCGGGCCAGACGCTGTAGGTGCGCTCGGCGAGGACGCCTTCCTGCTCGTTCAGCACCTCGTAGAGGATCGCGATGCCCTGGTTGGGCACCCCCACCTCATAGGCGTCGGGGTAGAGCAGCGCCCACCGGACATCGGTCTCATCCCACTCCTTAACGGTGGAATTAACCTCGCCTCCGACATACTGCACCGGTTTGCGGACCTGCGTCAGCAGCGGCTCGAGCTGTGGGAAGACCGATTCGACAGACATAGCTCTGAGAATACCCACGCTCCGGAACGGACGGTGGCGCTGCGTTCCCCGCCCGTCACCCCATCCCCGCGTCAGAGCGGTTTTGCGGGCTGGGCCGCGACGGAAAGTGAGGGCCTTGCCGGGCGTCCCCCGCCGCGACCTGGTGACAGGGACGCACCTGCTACCAGATCGCGGCCGAGGGACATCTTGTCAGGTCAGGCGGTCGCCAGAGCGGGGGCGACCTGCTCCGTGAAGAGGGTGAGGCCAGAGCGGTCGTAGGCCACTTCGAGCAGGTTGATGATCGCGTAGGTCATGCCCAGCTTGCTGAGCTGACCGAGCCGCTCGGCGATCTGCTCGGGCGTGCCGACCAGGGGGCCGCTGGCGAAATCGCGGATCCGGCTCTCCGCTACCTCGGCCGGCACGTACTTCATCAGGTGCGCGCGCATCCAGGCGATTCGGTCCTGCACGTCCTTTTCGGTCTCGCCGATGATCACGTTGTAGTTGGCCGACCTGACGATCGAGCCGTAGTCGGTGCCGACCTCCCGGCAGTGCGCCGCCAGGACTTCCGACTTGTGCGTGAACGCGTCCGGGCTGCCGTCGAAGTTGGTGTACTGCGCGTACTGGGCGGCGATCCTGAGGGTCTTCTTCTCGCCGCCGCCGGCGATCCACAGCGGGATGCCGCCGTCCTGGAGCGGCAGCGGCTGGCAGATGGCGCCGTTGACCTGGTAGTGCTTGCCGTCCAGGGTCGCGCTGCCCGTCGTCCACAGCTGGCGCATGATCTGCACGCCCTCGTCCAGCATGGCCAGCCGTTCGCCCGCACCGGGGAAGCCGTAGCCGTAGGCGCGCCACTCGTGCTCGTACCAGCCGGCCCCGATGCCCATCTGGGCCCGGCCGCCGGAGATGACATCGACCGTCGCCGCGACCTTGGCCAGGTAGGCCGGGTTGCGGTAGGCCATGCAGGTGCACATCTGCCCGAGCCCTACGCGGCTGGTGGCGGCCGCGAACGCCGCCATCAGTGTCCACGCCTCGTGCGTGGCCTCCTGGGTGGGCACCGGCACCGTGTGAAAGTGGTCGAACACCCAGATCGAGTCGTAGGGCCCGTCCTCCGCGGCCTTGGCCACGCCGAGCATGGTCGCCCAGTGCTCCGCCGGATCGATACCTGCCAGGTCAAGGCGCCACCCCTGTGGCACAAATAGTCCAAATCGCATAATTCCACCCTAGATGGTCCGGATGACGCGGCCATCAGGAGAGCGGGTTTGTTTTCTGGCCGTGGTTCAGGGGTGGTGGCGGCTGAAGATCTCGCGGACCTCGCGGGCCGCGTAGTAAACCAGCACGTACCCGGCGGCCGGGTCAGCCCACCACCATTCTCGATCAACGAGTCCAGGCCGAACCCTGCCAGTGCCACCGACCTGGCCGCGGTCGCCGCGAACGCCAGGACGATGATCCCGGTCACGTTCCAGCCGAGCGTGGCCCACTCCAGGGCGAATCCGCGGCGGGTCAGGACCTGGCGGACGCGCTCGTCGGTGACGGTCACGTCGGCAAGTCTGCCAGCCCGCGGCCCGCGCCAGGCGCGGCAGCGCCCTTCGCGTGACGGTATGCCGGGCACGATCGCTGTCAGCGCCGGGTCAACCCGGGCCGGTCAGGTGCGGGCTTGGTTTTCCGGTCTCGACGCGATCAGGGGGCGGAGAAGCCGCCTTCCTTGTCTATCCGGCGCATTGGGCGTAGCGTCCGGAGCAGGAAGAGGTACCCGTCCATCTGCGTGTGGACGAAGCCGATATTCCTTCCGGCTGCTCTGGACCTTGGTAGCGCCGTGCGCGCAGCCAAGCTGAGGTGAATCATGGCAGCGTCCGCTCTCCGCCGGTCCCGTCCCGCGTCGGCGATGTGCTTCCGGTCGTGCGATGCCTGACAGCGCGGCAGGAATGAGTCCCGCCGAGGCCGTCGCCGTGCCGGTTCCCCCACCGGCCGACGTAGACAGGCTGCACGTGGTTTTCGGGACGGGGCAGGTCGGCCGGGTGCTCGCGGTCGTGCTCGCGGGACGAGGGTGCACGGTCCGGGTGGTGTCGCGGCGCCGGCCGGCGGGCCTGGCGGACGGGATAGAGTGGCGGGCCGCGGACGCGGCCGACCCTGATGCGGCGAGCGATGCCGCGACGGGGGCCGCGGTTATCTACCAGTGCCTCAACGCCCCGTACGCCCAGTGGCCGGAACGCTTCCCCCCGCTGCAGCGGGGCGTGCTGACGGCCGCCGAGCGGTCCGGCGCGCTGCTGGTAAGCCTGGAGAACCTGTACGGCTACGGCCCGGCCGGGGGCAGGCCGATGACCGAGGATCTCCCGCTGGCCGCCACGACCGTCAAGGGCAGGACGAGAGCGGCCATGACCGCCGAACTGCTGGCCGCCGCCGACGCCGGGCGGGTCCGCATCGCCATCGGCCGGGCCTCGGACTTCTTCGGCGCCGGCGTCACCGAGGGGTCGACGCTCGGCGAGCGGGTCTTCGGCAACGCGCTGGCCGGCCGGCGCGCCGACTTCATCGGCAACGCCGACCTGCCGCATACCTACAGCTACGTGCCCGACATCGCGGCCGGCCTGGCCACCCTCGGCACCGACCCCCGCGCGGCCGGCCAGGTGTGGCACCTGCCCGGCCCGCAGACCGTCACCACCCGGGCGCTTCTGGACCTTATTGCCGTCCAGGTCGGGCATCCAGTCGGCGTTCGCTCGGTGCCCAGGGCGGCGGTCCGCGTCCTCGGCCTGGTCAACCCGATGATGCGGGGGCTGGCCGAAATGTCGTACCAGTTCGACGAGCCTTTCATCTTGGATACCAGCAGGTACGAGTCCGTGTTCGGGGCGGCCGGCACCCCGCTGGCCGCCGCCGTCGCCGCGACCGTCGCCTGGTACCGGGCCCGTCCGGGCACGCCATGACAATCCCGGCCAGCTCGGGCCGCCCCGTGAGCACTGACGACACATGGACCTGCTAGCGCACAACAGGGATCCGGGGCCGGCCGCTGACGGCGGCCACCGGCCCCTGACCAACGAAAGGATGGCTCGCATGAACACCACAGACGGCACCAAGGTGCTGGTACGCAGCCAGAACGGCCGCATGGTGGCCGGGATCTGCGCCGGGGCCGCAGACTATTTCGGCTGGGATGTGACCGCGATCCGGGTGGTCGTGGCGGCCGTCTCCGTCTTCACCGGCGGCACCGGCGTCTTGGCGTACCTGGTGGCGTGGGCCCTCATCCCGGCGGAGGGCGAGAAGGCCTCGATCGCCGAGGACCTGATCGGCAAGACCCGCCAGGGCCCGCCGGGCTGACGCCCGCGATGACCGGCTTCCGGCCTTTCTTCAACCAGGCCACCGGCGAGTGGATCGAGTTCACCGCCGGCGAGGCCCGGTTCACCCTCGACGGCGAGGAACTCACGGCCAGGGCGGGCGACACGGTGGTCGTGCCCGCCGGGGTCCGCCATTCCGAGGGAAACCCAGGACCCGCGGAGGTCCGGGCAACAGTGGAACTGCTGCATCATCCCGCGGCATCCATGACGCACCAGTGCTCAGCCAGCGCGCCGCCCCCCCTGCCCGAGTCCGACCGCGAGCATCTGCTCGCCTCGCTGACGACGATCCAGGCCCAGCTGAACCTCACAGCGCGCCAGCCGCTACCCGCCGCGAAACCCCGGCGGAGGCCCGCGCCGTCAGTGAGCTGACCGGCTGAGCTCAGGAAACAGGCGCCTCGGGCTGGCGCACGGCGATCAGGTGCAGCAGCGCGGCGACGCGCCGATAGGGGTCAGTTCGGCCCGCCCGCTCCTCAGACTGCAAGATGGCGCTCAGCGTCGCATCATCGGGAACTGGCGCGGCGGACGCGGCCGCGTCAGTGAACACCCGGACTCCGTACCACTGGGCCACGGGCATCCGCCGCCGGGCGAGCGCGGCCGTCAGGTCCTCCAGGCGATCAGCGCGGGCGTCCACGCCGATCCGGTTCCGGTAGGCAACACCGTCGAACGCCTGGCGGGCACCGTCCCAGTCCCCGAGCAGACCGGGGCGCATCGCCAGGGCATCGCCGTTGCGCACCAGCAGGGACACGATCCCGCCCGCAGCCACGACCTGGGCGATGGCGTCCAGCAGCGGATCAGGGTCGGGAAAGTACATCAGCACGCCTTGGCACAAGACGACGTCGAAACTCGATGGCGCGAACAAATCGGTAATCGCATCGGCGCCGCCCCGGACCAGCCGTACCCGTTGGCCGACCTCCGCGGGCTCCGCCGCCACGGCGGCGCGGAAGTCGTCGAGCAGCTGGGCCGACGAGTCGAGGCCGGTCACGACGTGACCCCGGCGGGCCAGCAGGAGAGCCTGCGTGCCCTGCCCGCACCCAATGTCGAGCACTTGCCGCGGCGGCAGGCCGGGCAGCCACCCGGCCAGTTGCCTGCCGACGACCTCTTGCCGCACGACCTGCCGCAACGTGCCCAGACGAGCCCGCCACTCCGCTTCGCCCGCCGCAAACCCAGCGCTCATGCCGCTCCTCCTGCTCCGCTCGGCCAGCGAGGAGCCTACGCGACGCCGCCCCGCTCACGGCCGCTTATTGGGCAGCGCTACCTGAAACGGCTTCAGCGTGTTATGCGGGTGGCTTGCGCGCGACGATGGGTCTAGTGGGCAGTGAGATGCGGGCTCGAAATTCCGACATATCACCCCATAGTCATGATCTTGTGTTGTTAAGGTCGTATGGAGCCCAGAAAGGCACACGATAACGGTCAATGGACTTCGATGGGCGCTAGGTGAACAGCGCGTGGTGGCGCCGGACGGATTGGACGAGGCCGATGGCGATCATGTCGGCGAAGATGGCCGAGCCGCCGTAAGAGACGAACGGGAGCGGGAGACCGGTGATGGGCATGATGCCGATCGTCATGCCGATGTTGACGAAGGACTGGAACATGAACCAGATCGCCACCCCGGACGCGACCAGCATGCCGAACATGTCGTCCGCTAGCTGAGCGGCGCGGACGGCGCGGACCACGATGATGGCGAGCAGCACCACGATGACCGCGCAGCCGATGAACCCGAGCTCCTCCCCCGCGACCGTGAAGATGAAGTCGGTCTGCACCGACGGGACGAAGTTGCCGCCGGTGAACGTGCCGTGGAACAGCCCCTGGCCGTACAGGCCGCCGGAGCCGACCGCGATCTTCGCCTGCAGGCCGTTGTAGCCGGTCCCGGCCAGGTCCTGCGCGGGATGCAGGAACGAGGTCAGCCGGGTCAGCTGGTACCCCTTCAGCAGGTGCAGCCGGGCGATGGCGTAGATGCCGCCCGCCGCCACCGCGAGCAGGCTCAGGACCCAGTAGAGGCGGATGCCCGAGACCACGACCACGCCCGCCAGCGTGAAGAGCAGCACCAGCATGACGCCGAGGGCCGGCTCGCGCTCGACCAGGATGATCAGCGGGGCGGCGGCCAGCGCGGCCAGCGCGGCGTCCCGCAGCCGCGGCCGGCCGGACGGGTCGTCCCGCGGTTGTACGGGGGGTCCGGGGGCCAGGGGGGATGGGGGGCGGGAGGCCCCCATGCGAGAAAGCAGTCCCCCCGGGAGAGAACGCTGCCGGGAGAGCAGCCAGGCGGCGGACAGGATCAGGCCGAGCTTGGCGAACTCCGACGGCTCGACCTGGAAGCCGCCGGGAATCGAGATCCAGGCCTTCGCCCCGTTCACCGACTGGCCGACCGCGAGCACGGCCAGCAGCAGGAGCAGCGACAGGCCGTAGATGGCAGGCGTCCAGCGGCGGATGCGGCGGTAGTCGGTGCACGCGGTGGCGACCATCAAGACGAACCCGAGCACCGCCCACAGGATCGCCTTCTTCAGGTAGGTATGCGGGTCGAGCCCGGCCTGCCTGAGCTGCGGCTCGGTCGCCGCCCAGACCAGCACCGTGCCGAGCACCGTGAGCGCGCAGGTGACGGCGTACAGCAGCCAGTCCCAGGACCTGGCCACCCCGCCCTTGGCGAACGCCCGCCCGAGCAGGGACCGGCGCCGGGGCGCGAACGTGCCTGCCCGGGGCCCGGCCCAACCGCGTGACGGGAGCCCGACACTCATCGCTGCACCTTCGCTTTCCCGGTGCCGGGGATCGACGGCAGTTTCCCGCCGGGCAGCGCGGCCTTGTGGCCCTCCAGGCCGTAGATGCCGTCCCAGATCGATCGGACGGCGGGCGCCGCGGCGTCGGCGCCGTAACCGGAGTTGGGCAGCATGACGACGACCACAAACTGAGGATGCTGGCAGGGCGCGAAGGAGGCGAACACCGAGGTCGCGTTCTTGCCCTCGACGTCGGCAGTACCGGTCTTGCCCGCCACGCAGACCTGGCTGAGCGGGAATCCGCCGAACGCCCCGGCCGCGGTGCCCTGGGTGACCACGCCCGCCAGTGCGGAGCGGATGTAGGCGAGCGTCTGCGACGCGACCGGCAGGTGCCGTATCACCGGCGGGTTGATCTTCTGCGCCAGCTTCCCGGATGAGGAGACGAGGGCCTCGCCGATCCGCGGGCTGTAGAGCGTGCCGCCGTTGGCGAGCGCGGTGTAGGCGTTGGTGAGCTGCAGCGGGGTCGAGGTCACGTAGCCCTGGCCGATCGCGGCGATGGCGGCCTGGCCTGGTCCCCAGACCCAGCCGCTCTGGCAGTCGTCGTACTCGATCTGCTGCACGTAGGAGCCGTTCGCCTTCCCGTTCTTGCACCAGTCCTGGCCCTTATGCGCGTTGTCCTCGTACATGTTGTAGAGCCACTGGCGGGTCGGGATGGTGCCCGCGGACTCGGACGGCAGGTCGACGCCGGTGTTGTTGCCGAATCCCCAGTCCAGCTCCATCTGCTGCATCTTCTGGGTCGGCGCACGCGGGTTGAGCTGGTAGTTGGCCTTGTTGTCGTCGGTCTGCCACATGTGGTAGCCGATGTTGTAGTAGACCGAGTCGCAGGACTGGATCAGCGCCTCGGAGAACGTCATCGCGCCGAGGTTCGGGTTGCCGTCGTTGAAGAAGCTCTGGCCGCCGATGTTCACCGACGCCGGGCAGTCGTACTCGCCGTAGAGCGAGTACCCGTCGGCCACCGCGGCGGCGGTCGAGGTGACCTTGAACGTGGATCCGGGCGGGTACTCGCCCTGGGCGGCATAGTTCAGCACCGGATCACCGGAGGCGCTGCCGAACAGGTACTTGAACTCCTGCTCCGACACCCCGTTGACCCAGACCGACGGGTTGTAGTCCGGGTAGCTGGCCATCGCCACGATCCGGCCGCTGGTCGACTCCACCACCGCCGCGCCCTGGTTCACGCTGTTGCCCGACGCCCGGGACCTGGCGATCGCGCTGTTGAGAGCCTGCTGCGCGACCGCCTGCACCTTGGCGTTGATCGAGGTCACCAGCGTGTCGCCGGTCTGCGCGGGCTTGCCGCCGACGGTGCCGAGCACATCGCCCGCCGCGTTCACCGAGACGATCTGACTGCCCGGTTTGCCGGTCAGCTCCTCGTTGTACTGCGCCTCAAGGCCGGCCTGGCCGACCAGGTCATCGCCGGCGAAGCCGGTCTCCGGTAGGTGGTCGGCCGCCATCTCCGACTGGGTGATCGGCTGCAGGTAGCCGAGCACCTGGGCCGGGTTCGCGCCGTTCGGCATCGGGTAGTCCACCACCGGCTGGAGCGAGGCGGTGACGCCGGTGAATGCCTTCGGCTCCTCCATGATCTGCAGGGCGACCGAGTCGCTGACGTGCTCCGCGACCGGGATCGGCTGGTAGGGCGACCCGGTCCAGCAGGGCTGCGGCACGCCGCGGGTGCAGAGCCTGACCTTCTCGCTGAGCTCCTTGTCCGACAGGTGCAGCAGCGGCGCGAGCTTCGCCAGCACGGCCGCGCCGTCGTCGCTGGTGCCCTGGGACAGATCCATCATGTTCACCGCGACGACCATCTCGGTCTGGTTGCGCACGAACGGCGACCCGGTGTCGTCGGTGATCATGCCCCGCACCGCGGGCACCACGATGTCCCTGGTCTGGTTCACCGCGGCCAGCGTCTTGTACTGCGCGGTGTCGAGCACCTGCAGGTACCAGAGCCGGCCGCCGAGCACCACCAGCAGCGCCGCCGCGATCACGTACAGGCCGAATAGCCGGCGGCGGGACCTGGGGATCATCGATGCTCTCCCGTCGGGAGCAGATCACGGACAGTGGACATCAGCGAGCTGGACAGCGACCGGCGCCGGCCTCGCCATCGGCTCTTGGCACGGGAACGGCGGATCCAGCCGGTCGACGGGCCGTTTGAGTACCAGTTCGGGCGGGGCCGCCGGGCGGGGCGGAGCCAGCCCTTGCCCGGCGTGGCCCGCCTGGCGGTCGGCGGCTTGCGCCGGCCGGCCTCGAGCCAGCCCTTGCCCGGGCCCTTGCGGCGGCGCGGCCTGACCGGGGCGCTGTCGCCGGAGAAGTTGAGCTTCGGGGTACGGCCGGGACGGGCCCGGCTGCCCGAGAGCGCGCTCGGCCCAAGCGCGCCGCCCCGGTTTCTGAGGGTGTCGCTTGAATGGGTGAATTTCGGCCCGGTGGCGCGCCTGCCGGGCGCGCTGCCCCGGCTTCGCAGAGCGGTCCTTGACTGCGCGAAGTTCAGCTTGAGGGCGCGGCCGCCGGGCGCGCTGCCCCGGTTCCGCAGAGCACTGCTTGAGTGCGTGAAGTTCAGCTTGAGGGCGCGGCCGCCTGCCAGCGGCACCTGGGAGCTGTTAGTGAAGGCACGGTCCGTTCGGGCGAGGGAATTTGATCTGGCGGCTGATAGCCGCAGCTTCGGCTCGCGGCGCGCCGGGCGGGCGTCGGTGTATTTCGCGCCGGTGCCGGCCAGCCGCAGATTCGGGGCGGCGCCCGCCGACGCCAGCCGGAACACCGACGCCAGGCGCTGCGCGCCGAAGAACACCGGGGCCGGGGCGCGCTCGGCCGCCGGGCGGGCGAGCCGGGCCACCAGCGCCACCAGCCAGTACACGACCGGGGTGAGCAGCAGGTCCCAGAGGACCGCGCCGGGCAGCACCTGCCTGATCACCGGACCGGTCACGTTCGGGTCGGAGAGCAGCATCCCGAGCCCGGCCTTGCCCGCCTCGCCCGCCGTCACGGCGACCGCCATCACCGCCACGGCGATCGACGGATCGCGCTCGGCCCCGCCTGAGGCGGCCGCGATCGCGGCCATCACCCGGGCCGCCAGGTACCCCACCAGGCAGAAGACAAGCGCGTACTCCCCCGCGTAGTGCGACAGGGGCGGGGCGGTGTCCAGCGCCAGGCCGCCCGCGAAACCGGCGATCGTGGCGATCATCGTGTTGCTGGTCACCGCGACCGCGGCCACCAGCAGGAGCACCAGGTCGGGCACGTCGCCGCCGGGCAGCGGCAGCCGGTTCACGACCGTGAGCTGGACGACGACGGCGAGGAACAGGGCAACCGGGAGGGTCACCGCGACCAGCGCCTTCCGCAGCGTGCCCGGCTCGTGGTCGAACTGCTTGATCACCTGCCGGTCACTCACTTGCTGATCACGACCCCGAGGACGCCGAGCCCGGTGAAGTCCACGAACGGCTTGACCGTCGCGGTCGGGGTGAGCGAGCCCGGCTGGGTGGTGACCGTGGTGACCTTGCCGATCGGGATGCCGGGAACGTAAGGGCGGCCGCCCACCGAGCCGAACGTCACCAGTTCCTCGCCCGCTTTGAGGGTGGCGGTCGCGCTGAACAGGGTGAGCTTGAGCGGGGCGGTGGCGCCGAACGAGCTGGCGGTGCCGGTGAGCGCGCCGATCTGGCCCGAGCCGCTCATCCGGATGCCGACCGTGGCGCCCGCGTCGTTGGCGAGCTGGACGGTCGCGGTGGTCGGGGTGGTGGCGATGACCGTGCCGACCAGGCCGTCACCGTTGAGGACGGTCTCGTCGGTGGTGATGCCGTCGCCGCTGCCCGCGCTGATCGTCACCGTGTCCGAGTAGGCGCCGCCCGCGGCGATCACCGAGGCGGGCACGACCTTGTCGCCACGGGCGCCGGCCAGGTGCAGCACGCTGCCCAGCTGGGCCGCGTCCTTGCTGCCGATCTGGGCCTGCGCCAGCTGCGCGCGGAGCGCCGTGTTCTGCTTTTGCAGTGCGCTGATCTCGGCGCTGTCGCCGCCGCCGCGGAACCAGCCGGTAACGTCGTCCGACAGGTGCTCGACGGGGCCGAAGAGACGGCCGCCGAACGAGTGCGCACCGGACGTGCCGCCGTCCCTGAAGTCGATGGTGATCAGCGCGATCGCCACGATGAGCAATGCGATGAGAACTGGGCGTGTTCGTCTCGCTTCAAGCACTTGCGCAACTCCCGTCCCGCGCGCTCCGGCTGCCCCGCCGCTGTCAGGCTACCTTCTGTCGGGTACGAGCACCTGGCGGAGTGTGTCGAAGTCCTCGACGCACTTGCCGGTGCCGAGCACCACCGAGTCGAGCGGGCTGTCGGCGATGTGCACCGGCATCCCCGTCTCTTCCCTGATGCGCTGGTCAAGGCCCCGCAGCAGGGCGCCGCCGCCGGTGAGGGCGATGCCACGGTCCATCACGTCGCCGGCCAGCTCGGGCGGGCACTTGTCGAGCGTCGTCTTGACCGCGTCGATGATCAGGTTGATCGGCTCCTCGATCGCGTGACGGATCTCCGCCGCGCTGATCAGGATCGTCTTGGGCAGGCCGCTGACCAGGTCCCGGCCGCGGATCTCGGCGTGCGGCTCGTCGGCCGCCGGGAACGCCGAGCCGAGCGCCAGCTTGATCTCCTCGGCGGTCCGCTCGCCGAGCATCAGGCTGTGCTCCTTCTTGCCGAAGGTGATGATCGCCTGGTCGAGCTCATCCCCGCCGATCCTGATCGACTGGGAGGTCACGATGCCGCCGAGGGAGATGACCGCGACCTCGGTGGTGCCGCCGCCGATGTCGACCACCATGTTGCCGGTCGGCTCGTTGACCGGCAGCCCGGCCCCGATCGCGGCGGCCATCGGCTCCTCGATGATGTAGACCCGGCGCGCGCCCGCCTGGTGGCCTGCCTCCTTGACCGCGGACTGCTCGACGCCGGTGATGCCGCTCGGCACCGCGACGACGATCCTCGGCTTGGCCATCCGGGTCCGCCGGTGGACCTTCTGGATGAAGTACCTGAGCATCCGCTCGGTCACGTCGAAGTCGGCGATCACGCCGTCTTTGAGCGGTCGCACGGCGACGATGTTGCCGGGCGTGCGCCCGATCATCCGTTTAGCGTCCACCCCGACCGCGACCACCTGGCCGGTGGTCGTATTAAGCGCGACCACGCTCGGCTCGTTGAGCACGATCCCCCGGCCGCGCACGTAGACGAGGGTGTTGGCGGTGCCGAGATCGACCGCCATGTCACGGCCGAGGAATGTCAGCGCATTGCCCATCGGGAGCGGGAACCCTTCCGATCAGAGGCCTTCTGAACTGGTCATGAGCCTATCGGATAAGCGGAGCACAGCCCCACGCGGAAACGCGGGGCCAATACTCCATAAATTCTTAAGTATTCGTACTAGACCGACCACTTGGTGACGATTCGCCGGACGTTTCCTGAACAGCCGGTGAGCCCTGCCGGGTCCCGGTCACGCTCGCCGGCGCGGTCGGTCTAGTACTGTACTTATCTAACGGCGCGCGGGTTAAACGAGCTCAGGGAAGAAGATCTTGATTTCCCGCTCGGCGCTCTCCGGTGAGTCCGACCCGTGCACGATGTTCTGCGCGACCTGCAGCGCGTAGTCGCCCCTGATCGTGCCGGGCAGCGCCTTGACCGGGTCGGTCGCACCGGCCAGGGCGCGGAACGCCTCGATGGCGCGGTCGCCCTCCGCCACCAGCGCGACCAGCGGGCTGGAGGTGATGAAATCAACCAGTTCGCCGAAGAAGGGCCTTTCCACGTGCTCGGCGTAGTGCGCCTGCGCGGTGTCGACCTCGATTGTGCGCATCTCAAGGGCGATTATCTTCAGGCCCTTGCGCTCAATTCGGGAAATGACATCTCCGATGATGTTGCGGCGAACGCCGTCCGGTTTGACCAGGATAAGGGTGCGCTGCGACATTACTACTCCTTGCGTTTGCTCTACGGGATCACGCATGAGCTTACCGGGACTGGCGGTTGCCCTGGTTGTCGGCTGGGGCCCGGCGGTCGGACCGGTTGTCAGACCGGCTGTCAGACCGGCTGTCAGACCGCGGTCGGGCCGGGCTCTCTCTCCCACTTCCTGGCCAGCCAGATGCCGGTGAACCAGAGCGCGGTGAAGATCACCCCCAGGATGTACATCACCGAGACCAGGACGCCGGAGGCGATGACCGCCAGCTGCAGCACCGAGCCCGCGTACAGCGCCCATGGCCGCTTTCCGACGTACCCGGAGAGCACGATGGCGATGATCGCGATGGCGCCGCAGACCGCTGCCGCGGTGCCGGCGCTGGCGTGCCCGATCACCTTGGCGGGCACGATCGCCAGCAGCGCGATGACGGCCTCCATGGCCAGGACGGTGCCGCACAAGCGCCTCATGACAGCTCTCCCAGCGTAAACGAGTGCCTGGCCGGGGTGCCGGGCTCCGGCGCGCGCGGGTTGGCGCTGCGGCCAACCGCACTGGCCGGGGCGAGCAGCAGCTGGGCGTCGCCCGCGGTGACCACCGAGCCGGTCACGAGCACCGCGGACGAGCCGGGCCGACCGTCTTCTGACGCGTCGGCGTCGGCCGCGTCGGCCAGCGAGAACGCCAGGTCGAGGGCGTCGTCCAGGCGTTCCGCGACGTGCACCTGGTCCTCGCTGAAGATATCCCTGGCCAGGTCGGCCAGGTCTTCAGCGGGCATCGAGCGGGGCGAGGAGTTCGTGGTCAGCACGATCGCGGAGAGCAGCGGCTCGAGCTCGTCGAGCAAGCCGGTCACGTCCTTGTCCTCGGGCACGGCGACGACGCCGATCACCCGGTCGAAGTCGAACGACTCGGTCAGCGCCTGCACGGTCACCGCCATGCCGGCCGGATTGTGGGCGGCGTCGGCGATCACGGTCGGCGAGCGGCGCAGGATGTCGAGCCGGCCGGGCGAGCTCACCTTGAGGAACCCGGCCCGGACCAGCTCCGGGTCAAGGCCGGCCTCGGAGAGCCCGGGGCCGAGGGTCAGCGTCGACCCGTCCTGGCCGGCTGGCGCCGTCACCGAGACGCCGGCGAACGCCTCGACCGCCGCCAGCGCGCAGGCCGCGTTGGACGCCTGGTGCGCGCCGAACAGCGGCAGGAAGATGTCCGCGTACACGCCGCGCAGCCCCTGCAGCACGATCTGCTGGCCGCCGAGGGCAAGCTCGCGGGCGACCACGCCGAACTCGAACCCCTCGCGGGCCACGGTGGCCCCGACCAGCGCGGACCGCTGCAGCAGGATCTCGGCGGCGGCGACGTCCTGCTGGGCGAGCACCGCGATCGCGCCCGGCTTGATGATGCCGGCCTTCTCGGTGGCGATCTCCTCGATCGTGTCTCCCAGCCACTGCATGTGGTCAAGCGCGATCGGCGTGATCACCGCCACCGCGCCGTCGGCGACGTTGGTCGCGTCCCACCGGCCGCCCAGGCCGACCTCGATCACCGCGACGTCGACCGGCGCGTCCGCGAACGCGGCGAACATCATGCCGGTGAGGACCTCGAAGAAGGACATCGGGGCCGGCTGCTTGGAGTCGACCAGCTCCACGTACGGCGCGATCTCGTCGTAAAGCTCGACAAAGCGCTCGGCCGACAGCGGCTCACCGTCGACGCAGATCCGCTCGCGCATCGACACCAGGTGCGGTGACGTGAACCGGCCGGTGCGCAGGCCCCGCTCGCGCAGCAGTGTCTCGATCATCCGGGTGGTCGACGTCTTGCCGTTGGTGCCGGTGACGTGCACCACCGGGAACGCGCGATGCGGGTCCCCGAGCAGGCTGACGAGCGCCTCGATCCGGTCGAGGGTCGGCGAGATCTGGTGTTCCGCGCGCCGCGACCCGATCTCGAGCTCCACCTCGCGCAGACGTGCCTCAATGTCCACGGATGTAACCCTACCTGCGTCCCGCTAAGACTGCGCTCGGTGATCAGGCGCTTGGCGCTATCAGCGGAGCGACTCAAGGCGGGCCGCCAGGCGCGCGATGCCGGCTTCGGCGTCGGCCAGCCGCTGGCGGGACTTGGCCACCACGTCGGCCGGGGCCTTGCCGGTGAAGGCGGGGTTGCCGAGCTTGGCGGCCATCTGCGCGGCCTCTTTGGTGGCAGCCGCGAGGTCCTTCTCCATCCGGGCGCGCTCGGCCGCCACGTCCACCGTTCCCGCTAGGTCGAGCTCGACGGTGACGCCCTCGGCCAGCAGCGACGCCGAGACCGCGAATCCGTCGGCGGCGTCGGTCAGCCGCAGCAGCGACCTGATCGGTGCCTCGTGCGCGGCGAGCGGCGTGGTTTCGATGCCGGCCAGCCGGGCGGGCACCCGCTGGCCGGGCCGGAGCCCCTGATCAGAACGGAACCGCCGGATCTCGGTCACCAGCCGCATCAGCGACTCGACCTCGGCCTCGGCGGCCGGGTCGCTGAAGGAGAAGGCCGGCCAGGCCGCCATCATCAGCGAGTCTTCGCCGGTCAGGGCCGACCAGAGCTCGTCGGTGACGAACGGCATGACCGGGTGGAGCAGCCGCAGCATCTGGTCGAGCACGAACCCGAGCACCCCCCTGGCCCGGTCCGCGGCCACCGTGTTGGCGGGCACCGTGTCATCCGACGACAGCGGCGTCTTCGCCAGCTCCAGGTACCAGTCGCAGAACTCGTCCCAGGCGAAGTGGTAAAGCGCCTCGCACGCCTTGCCGAACTCGAACCGGTCGAGCAGCCCGTCGGCCTCGGCGATCACGCTCGACAGGCGGGAGAGAATCCAGCGATCGGGCACGCTCAGCCCGTCCAGCTGCGGACCGCCCAGGGGGGGACGGGGGGACGGGTAGTCCCCCCGTGCGCGGGTGGATCCCGGGGGGTCGTCCCCCCGGGGCGGCACTGCGCCGTTCATCAGGGCAAACCGGGTAGCGTTCCAGAGCTTGTTGCAGAAGTTGCGCGAGCCCGCCGCCCACTCCTCGCTGACGGCGGTGTCGCTGCCCGGGTTGGAGCCGCGCGCCAGGGTGAACCGGACGGCGTCGGCGCCGAACCGGTCGATCCACTCCAGCGGATCGACGGTGTTCCCGCGCGACTTCGACATCTTCTTGCCAAACTGATCACGCACCAGGCCGTGCAGCACCACGTTGCGGAACGGGACGGCGTCGGCCGGCGCCTTGCCGCGGTTGGCGTAGAGGCCGAACATCATCATCCGGACGACCCAGAAGAACAGGATGTCGTAGCCGGTGACGAGCACGCTCGTCGGGTAGAAGGCGCGCAGGTCCGCGGTGTCGTCGGGCCAGCCGAGGGTGGAGAACGGCCAGAGCGCGGAGGAAAACCAGGTGTCGAGAACGTCGGGGTCCTGGGTCCAGCCGTCGGGCGGGGTCTCGTCGGGGCCGACGCAGCGCACTTCACCGTCGGGCGAGTAGAAGACCGGGATCCGGTGCCCCCACCAGAGCTGGCGGGAGATGCACCAGTCGTGCATGTCGTCGACCCAGCCGAAGTACCTGGCGTTCATCTCGGCCGGGGACAGCTCGACCCGGCCGTCGCGGACGGCATCCCCGGCGGCCTTGGCCAGCGGGGCGACACGGACGAACCACTGCAATGACTGGCGCGGCTCGACCGTGGTACCGCAGCGGCTGCAGTGGCCGACGGCGTGCAGGTAGGGGCGGATCTCCTTGACGATCCTGCCTTCCTCGCGGAGCGCGGCGACGACCGCCGGGCGGGCCTCGAACCGGTCAAGTCCCTGGAACGGCCCTGGCGCGGTGATCACGCCGCGCTCGTCCATGATCGACAGGCCCGGCAGGTCGTGGCGGCGGCCGATCTCGAAGTCGTTCGGGTCGTGAGCCGGGGTCACCTTGACCGCGCCGGTGCCGAAGGCCGGATCGACGTGCGGGTCGGCCACGATCGGGATCGACCGGCCGGTCAGCGGGAGCTCGACGGTGGTGCCGACCAGGTGCGAGTACCGCTCGTCATCCGGGTGCACGGCCACGGCGGTGTCGCCAAGCATGGTCTCGGCGCGGGTGGTCGCCACGATGATCCCCCCGCTTTTCTCCGGGGGGGTTTGGGGGGGTCGTCCCCCCGGGCTGGCACTGTCTCCATCGCCGTAGCGGATGTAAACCAGCTCGCCCTCGTCGTCGCTGTGATCCACCTCGATGTCGGACAGGGCGGTCAGGCAGCGCGGGCACCAGTTGATGATCCGCTCGGCCCGGTAGATCAGCTCGTCGTCGAAGAGCCGCTTGAAGATCGTCTGGACGGCCCGGGAGAGCCCCTCGTCCATGGTGAACCGCTCGCGGGACCAGTCCACGCTGTCGCCAAGGCGGCGCATCTGGCCGAGGATCCGGCCGCCGTACTCGGCCTTCCACTCCCAGACCCGCTCGACGAACGCCGCCCGGCCCAGGTCGTGCCGGGACAGGCCCTCCTTGGCGAGCTCGCGCTCGACCACGTTCTGGGTCGCGATGCCGGCGTGGTCCATGCCGGGCAGCCAGAGCGTGCGGTAGCCCTGCATCCGGCGGCGGCGGACCATGGTGTCGCTCAGCGTGTGGTCGAGCGCGTGGCCGATGTGCAGCGAGCCCGTTACGTTCGGCGGCGGGAGCACAATGCTGAAGCTCGGCGCGTCGGGGTTCTCCTGGGCCTCGGGCGTGAAGTAGCCCGCCTTCTCCCAGTGCTCGTAACGACGGGCCTCCACCTCGGCTGGGGCATACTGCGATGCCAGGGGGGCCGGGGGGAATGGGGGGCGGGAGCCCCCCATGCTGGAAATGGCGGGCCGGGAGCCCCCCATGCCGGAGGGAAGCTGCCCGTCTGGCTCGTGGTCTGTCACAGAGCGAGTCTATGAAGTCCGGCGAGCCGGTGCCCACTTTGTTATCAGGACTTGTGGGTTTCGACGCTGGCACGCAGGGCGAGCGTGTCCTCGGCGCCCTTGGGCTGGGCGACGGTCAGCACCTCGGGTCCCGACGACTGGGTGAAGAACTCGGTGATGCCCAGGGTGGTTGTGGTGACCCAGACACAGACTCCGCCGCTGGTGGCGGACGCCCTCGCGGGGACGTTGGCGCAGGCCATCTCGCCGCCGTGCGGCCCGGCGCTGTAGGTCGCCTCGCTCGAGCCGAACGAGCCCAGGTTGGTCATGACGGTCTTCGGGTTGAAGGTGCCCTGGTAGCCGACGAACTCGATCGTCTGCGCGGCCGGCAGCGTGTAGGACGCCGAGACCGGCTGGCCCGTCACCGTTCCCCCGCCCTTGCTCGCCGCCGACTGCTCGATGGCGGCGGCGGTCGTGGTGGCAGTGGCCAGGAAGTGCGGGTCCGTCCCGAGCGGGTAGCCGCCCGCGACCGACGGGGTCGACAGCAGCCAGCCATCGGCCGTCGCGCCGCCGGACACGCGGGAGGACTTCGCGGTGGCCTTGCCCTTGCTCTTGGCGGTGGCCGTCGGCGCGGCGGCGGGCGAGGAGGCACCGACGGTCGGCGCGGCGTTGTTCGCCGCGTTGGAGCCACCGGTCTTGTGGATGAGCAGGTACGCGCCGGCCGCGACCACGACCACGACCACGGCGCTGACCGCGGCGATCCGGCTGGCGCGGCCGCCGGACGGGTTCCATCCGCCGGTCCCGCCGTACGAGCCGGATCTGCCCGCGCCGCCCTGCGGGCCCGACGGCTGAAACCCGGGCGCGTCATCCCACGGGTCTACCGGGCGGCCGGGTGCCTGCCGATCCCGTGGGCCCTGCGGCTCTCGTGGGCCCTGCGGCTCCGGTGGGCCCTGCGGCTCCCGTGGGGCCTGGTCGTCCCGTGCGGCCTGGAGCTCCCGCCGTGCCTGCGGCCCTTGGGGCGGCTGACCGGAGCGCGGGCCAGGGCGCGGGCCGTAGCCGGGGCCCTGCGCGGTGGGGGCGAAGAAGTCCTGCAGGGCCGGGTCCATCCGGGCGGCTGTCACCCAGTCCGGGCTGGCAGGCTCGGCCGGTGCCTGGTCACCTTGGGCCTGCTGACCTGCGTAACCCTGCTGGCCTGGATAACCCTGCGTAGCGGGGAAATCCTGCTTGGGGGCGTAATCCTGGTGTGCCGCGTAATCCTGCTGAGCGGCGGAGTACGCGCTCCCCGGCTCACGACGGGGAAACCCCTCGCGGCCGGGATCCTGAGAGCCGAAGCTCTGACCGCCGAAGTCCTGAGAGCCGAAGTCCTGAGAGCCGAAAGTCCTGAGAGCCGAGGCCCTGACTGCCGACGTCCTGACCGCCGAAGTCCTGACTGCCGAAGTCCTGACGGTCGAGGTCGAACCGGGTCTTGTCCCGGCGGGGAAGGTCCTGACGGCCGTACTCGTCGGAGCGGCCGAAGTTAGCACCGCCGAAATCCGCGCCACCGAAGTCCTGACGGGCCAGGTCCTGATGGCCATACTCGTCCTGGCGGGGGTACTCCTGGCGCTGGGCGTCCGGCCACTGCGGCTCATCCCAGGCGGGCGGCTGCTCCCACGCCGGTGCTTGCGCGTCCGCCCCGTTCCTGCCCCGCCCGGCACTGTCCCTGACGGGCAGGTCCCAGGACGGCTCGTCGGCGTCGCGGCGCAGTGACGCGCCGGGCGTCCGCTGCTCGAAGTCATGGGTGAAGAACTCGGGCGGCGGACCCGAGAGGGCGTCGCCCGCGTCGCGGCCACTGAAGCCGGAACCGCCCGAATCCGCGGGGCGGGCCTGCGCGGACCCGCCCCAGCCGGAGCCGGCGGGTGCTGCCCAGGGATCTTTCTCACCGGCCGGGGTGTCCGGGGCTGAGGAAGCCTGCGTGCCATCATCGGGACCATCCTGCGGGTCCCAGGTGGGCCTCGATGGTGTATCCCAGCCGGTCATCTGCGCTCATTCTCCGGGGTGCGGTCTCTCGCGATCTAACCCACTGAGATTATCCGCGTAAGGCGCGCAGCCGGGGCAATACAGACAAAGTAGCCACCACCGCACTTTCCCGCTCACCGCCGGGCGCTTTTAGCCCGTTGGCTCGCGGGGGCTCCCCGCTGGCGGCCGGGCGCCTACGCCGACTTGTCGCGCGGAATGCGGCGGGAGACGTCGCGCGGGACGATCGTCGGGTTGACGTTCTCCAGGACCGCCTCGCGGGTGATGACGACCCGCTCCACGTCCTTGCGGCTCGGCACCTCGTACATCACCGACAGCAGCACTTCCTCCATGATCGCGCGCAGCCCGCGGGCGCCGGTGCCACGGAGGTTGGCCTGGTCGGCCACCGCCTCGAGCGCGTCCGTGGTGAACTCCAGGTCCACACCGTCCAGCTCGAACAGCCGCTTGTACTGCTTGACCAGGGCATTGCGGGGCTCGGTGAGGATCTGGATGAGCGCCTCGCGGTCCAGGTTGTGCACGCTGGTGATGAC
>JBEKEK010000145.1:0-20176 GCA_050013875.1 Trebonia sp.
TCCTTCTGGCGGGCCACGATTACCGGGTCGCCGCCCATGTAGGTGTTCAGGAAGTCACCCGGTTTCGGGATCATCGAGTCGTGGGCCAGGAACAGCCACGCCCGCCCGAAGAGCATCTTCAGTTCCTGACGGTAAATCTCCCCGTCAATGAAGATCTCCGGGCTGATCAGGCCCTTTTCCCACTGAACCTTGGCGCTGAGCGCGTCGTCGGTCATGTGCTGCCCTTCCGTTAGCCGTTGACCGTGGCGGAGTCGAGGAAACCCTTGACGACCGCGGCGAAGTCCGCGGGCCGTTCTTCTTCCATGTGGTGCGCGGCCTGGTCCATCAGGTAGACGTCGGCGTAGGGCGCGATGTCGGAGAGCAGCACCGGATAGCTGTCCTGCACGAAGATGTCTTGCTTGCCATACAGGAAGAGGATGCGGGCCTGAACGCTGGCCAGCTTGGCCGACAGGTCCTCCTTGTCCCCGAATGCCTCCGGGTGCTCGCCGAGCAGCCGCTGGCCGGGGCTCGTGCTGTAGAGGTAACGCAGCTGCACCATGTCCGGCTTGACGTTCGCCGGGTCCCAGTACTCAAGCCGCGCCATGATCGGCACGATCTTCTCGGGGGACGGCCCGTCTCCGCCGTAGTAGTTGGCCCAGGCGGTCGCGCCCTCCACACCGAACTCGGGGGTCATGGCGCCCCGGCCCCGGGCGACCGGCTCGCTGCCGGTGATGACCATCTTGCGGACCAGGTGCGGGTATTCGGCGGCGAGCGCGATCGCCGCCGAGCCGCCGACCGAGTTGCAGATGAAGTCGGCGTCGGCGACCCCGAGGTTCTCAAGCGCGGCCGCGATCCGCTGGGCGTGGGCGGTCCAGCGCGGCCCGCTGATCGGGGCCGCGGCCGAGAAGCCGTAGTTCAGCAGGTCGACCAGGATTACCCGCCGGTCGGCGGCGAACAGCGGCACCGCGGGCGCGTAGTCGGTCCACGACGTACAGCCGGGGCCGCCGCCGTGCAGGAAGACGGTCGGCTTGCCGGCGCCGAGCTCGGCCACCCAGAGCGCGTCGTCTCCGGTGGCCGGCACCAGGCGTCCCTCGGGGGCGCCGAGCGCGTAGGCCGCTTCGATCTCAGTCATGGTGGTCACGTATGTTCACTCCTTGCTTGAAAGCTGTTCGATGGGGCAGCCGACCCGGCCGCGCAGGTCGACGTAGACGATCCCGTCGCGCACCGCCACCGGGTAGGCGGCCAGCGGGATGACGGCCGGCGGGGTGAGCGCCTTCCCGGTACGGATGTCGAACTTGGCGAAGTGGAACTCGCACTCCACCGTGCCGTCCTCGATGTAGCCTTCGGCCAGCGACGACAGGGCGTGCGTGCAGGTGTCATCGGTGGCGAAGAAGCCGTCCTCCAGACGGAACACCGCGACCGGGGGTTTGACCGGGATCACCATCGCCCCGTCAACCTCGACCTCGTCCACCGCGCCCGCCGCGTGCCAGCCCGCGAACTCGTCTCCGGGCGCTTTCGCTTCTGGTTGGGTCATACGGCCTCTTCCAGGAGCCGCGACTCCGTCCTGACCAGGAAGTCGAGCACCAGCGAGGCGAACGCTTCCGGGCGCTCCATCGGCGGCCAGTGGCCGCACTCGTTGAGCACCACCAGGTCGGCGTTGGGCATGTAGCTCATGATCTGCAGTGCCTGCTCGCAGGGGACCATGCGGTCGAAGCGGCCGTGGATCACCAGCGTCGGCACCGAAATGGTCGCCAGCGCGGCCATGTTGCTGTGCGCCACGCTGACCGAGTCCACGCTGGCCTGCCAGTGGTCCATGTGCGCGGCCCGGAATGCCAGCAGCTGGTCGACCAGCCCGCCGGTGACGTTCGCCTCGTCGTACCAGAGCGAGCGCAGCAGGCGCTCCAGCTTCTCCCGGTTGAGCGGGTCGACCTGGCTCTCCCGGTGCAGCCGCATGGCCTCGCCAGGGAAGGGGGCCAGCAGGTACGGGTCGCCGCCGGTGGAGGCGTGGCAGGCCCCGATGACCAGCCGCTCCACCCGCTCCGGGTGCTGCAGGGCCAGGTCGAGGCAGGTCGTGGCGCCCATCGAGGTGCCGACCGCGGTGACCTGGGCGAGACCGAGGTGGTCGAGCACCCGGACCACCGCGCGCACGCAGACGTCGTGCGCGGGCTCGTTGAACGTCACCGGCCCGGTGTGCCCGTAGTTGGTGAGCTCCACCACGATGCAGCGGTACGACTTGGACAGCACGGCCAGCGCGTCGCGGTAAAGCAGCCACGCGGTCGAGCCCGGCGTTGGCCCCCAGGCCGAGACCAGCAGCAGCGGCTCGCCACTCCCGGCCTCCAGGTAGTAGACGGGGCCCTCGGGCGAGTCGATCGTGTGCGCGTACCCCTCCGGGGGAAGCAGGTCACGGGGCGAGACGGCAGCCGGCACGGCGGGCCTCCACGGTCAGCGAGCGGAAGTGGAGCAGGGGCCACGCCGACCCTGCGTGATCAAAGGGCGTTGAGTCCCTATGGTGCGGTCACGCTCCGGCCAGGGCAAACGAGTAGTCCGCTGAGTGAACCGCCGCCTTGCCTTCGCGTTTGCCGGTGGGTCAAATGAGCGCATGCCCGGTCCCTTCACCATCAGAGCCCGGACAGCAGTGACGATCGCCTACGTCACGAGCCTGCTACTGGCTTCCCTGGACACGAACATCGTCAACGTCATGCTGCCGACGCTGAGCCGCGAGTTCTCCGCTCCGCTCACCTCGGTGAAATGGGCCGTCATCGGCTACGTCCTGGCGCTAGCGATCACCATGCCGGTGGCCGCCTGGCTGACCGACCGGCTGGGGCTCAAGCGCGTCTACCTATTCGCGATCGGCCTGTTCGTGCTGGCCAGCGCATGTTGCGGGGCCGCCCAGAACCTGCCGGAACTTGTCGTCACCCGGTTCGCGCAGGGCGCGGCGGGCGGCATCATCGGGCCGGTCGCCACCACCATGCTCTACCGCACCTACCCGCAGAACGAGCGCGCCCGGATGACCCGGCTGCTGCTCATGCCGATCGCGCTCGGGCCCGCGCTGGCCCCGCCGCTCGGCGGCTTCCTCGTTGACCACCTCTCCTGGCGGATCGCCTTCCTGGTCAACGCGCCGGTCGGGATCTTCACGGCGGCGGCGGTGCTGGCCGGGCTGCCCGCCGACCGGGCCGGCCGCAGCAAGCCGCTGGCCCCGGCTAACTTCCTGTCCGCTACGGTCGGGCTGAGCGGCGCTATGTACCTGATCAGCGAGGGGGCCGAGGTCGGCTGGACCAGCCCGGTGATCATCTTGCTGGCCTGCGTCACGGTGGGCGCGCTGGCGCTATTCGTGCGGATCGAGTTCCGGTCCCGCCAGCCCATGCTCGACCTGCCGCTGCTGCGGGACCGGCTATTCGGTTTCTCCAACCTGTCGACGCTGTTCCAGACGATGACGTTCCTCGGCGGCATGCTCTACATCACGCCGTTGCTGTTGCAGCAGGTCGACGGGCGTTCCCCGCTGACCGCCGGGCTAGTGATGTCGGTCGTGCCCGCAGGCGTGGTGACCTCCTCGCAGACGGCCGGGCGGGCGTTCGACCGCATCGGGCCGCGGCCGCTGGTGGTCGTGGGGGAGATGCTGCTCGCCCTCGACCTAGTCGTGCTCAGCCGATTCGACCAGACCACGCCGCTCTGGGCCTTCTGCGTGACGATGTACCTGGCCGGGGTGTCCAACGGCATGGGCATGGTCGGCCTGCAGGCGTCGATGTTCGCGCACATTCCGCAGGAGTCGATCTCCGGTGGAGCCACCCTGCTCAACGTCAACCGGCAGGTAGCCACGGCACTTGGAGTCAGCATCGCCACCGTGGTGCTGACCGCGGGCGGAGCAAACCGCGACTACACCAGCCAGCCGTATCACCTGGCCTACCTCATCACCGCGGTCAGTGCGGGCTGCGCCGCGCTGGCCGGAGTGGTCATACCGCGCAGGCTCGAGCTCGGGACCGCGGAGAAGCCGCTGGTTGCCATCGCGACCCCGGAGCCTGACGCAATCTGAGCGAGGAGACGACCAGGGCGCTACTGCGATGCACTCCCCGGTCCGCTGAGCGGTCGTGCACATTGCGGGTGCCGGGCATCCGCTGTTGTGTTGCTCACGGGAGCGACAGGGGAGCCAATGTGGGCGTCGGCCGCATCGACCTCTACTACGCCCACCGGCCCGACCCGCGCACTCCCCTGACCGAGACGATCGCTGCGTTCAACGAGCTCATCCAAGACGGCACCGTCGCGGAATGGGCAATCTCCAATTACTCGGCGGACGAGACGGAGATGGTCGTGCGCGCGGCACGGGCGATGGGACTGCGACCGCCGGCGGCCAACCAGGTCAGCTACAGCCTGGCCGACCGCAGCGCGGAAACCGACGGCTTGTCGCAGCGAGCGGAGTCGCTCGGAGTTTCCCTGGTCGCCTACGGACCTCTCGGCGGCGGCCTGCTGGGCGGCCCTGTCGCGGCTGCGCGAGAATACGCAGGCCATCGCCGGTGGGGCGGGGCCGGATTCACCAGCAGGGAGCTGGCGGGCGCACAACAACTTAGTGAGCTAGCCGCGGAGTGGGGCTACGAGCTGGCTGTGCTCGCGCTCGCGTGGCTTCTGAGCCACCAGAATGTCGCGTCGGCAATCCTGGGCACCAGCTCCCGCCGCAACTTGGCTACCGCATGCGCCGCGGTCGAGGCTGAGCTCACGCCAGAGCAGATCAGCGCCCTCGATATGCTGCTCAGCTCCTGGTAACTACGCCGCGTTCCGGCCGCCGTCGACGTCGAGAACGGCGCCGTGAACGAAGCTGGCCTCGTCGCCGGCGAGGTAGGCGATGGCCGATGCGATCTCGTCCGGTGCGGCCGGGCGCCCGGCCGGAGCCATGGATGCGAGCACGTCGAGCTGGCTGCCCATCGCTTCCGTGCCTTCGGTGCGGGTCGGCCCTGGGCTGACCGCGTTGACCCGGACGCCGCTGGGACCGAACTCGGCCGCCCAGGCCTTGGTGAGCAGGGTGAGTGCGGCCTTGCTTGACCCGTACAGGCCCATGCCGGCCACCCCGAAGTGGGCGACCATGGTCAGCACGTTGACGACGGCCCCCTTGCCGCGGGCGGCCATGGCGGGTGCGAGCTCGGCGACCAGGATGAAGGGGGCCTTGACATTAACGGCATAGACGTTGTCGATGTCGGCGTCGCTGGCGTCCGTGGTGGGCCCGAAGGGAAAGACGCCGGCGTTGTTGACGAGGATGTCGACATGGCCGCCGCCCAGCTCGACGGCCCGGCGGGCGAGCGCGCGCACCGAGTCGGCGTCGGCCAGGTCCGCGGCGATGAAGTCGGCTTTCCCGCCCGCGGCGCGGATGGCATCGACCGCCGCCTCCCCGCGCCCGGGATCACGTCCGCTGACCAGGACGTGCGCGCCGCGTCGAGCCAGCCGGACGGCCGTGGCACGTCCGATGCCGCTGGTCGCGCCGGTGATCAGGGCCGTGCTCCCGGCAAGGTCGGTGGAAGTCATGTGAGTCCCTTTCGTAGTGAACTGGGTCGCACGATCCACTATGGCAAGGCAAAACTGGGTTGTCCAATCCAGTTTCGGGTAGGCTCCGGGTATGGGCGAGAACGAGACCGGAGCGCCAGCGGGGCGCCCGCTGACCCGGCGTGGGCGCGAGACCCGGCAGCGGATTGTCGCGGCAGCGGCGGAGCTGATGTTCGACAACGGGGTGGCGGAGACCACGCTTGAGGACATCCGGGCGGCCGCCGGGGTGAGCGGCTCGCAGGTGTATCACTACTTTGAGGACAAGCAGGCGCTGGTCCGCGCCGTCATCGACTACCAAACAAACGCGGTGCTCGACGCCCAGGGGGCGCACCTGGACCGCTTGGACTCGATGGCGGGCCTGCGGGCCTGGCGCGATTTCCTGGTCGAGCACCAGCGTCGGCTCGGCTGCCGCGGCGGATGCCCGATCGGCGCCCTGGGCGCCGAGGTGGCCGAGACCGATGCCGTGGCCCGGCTGGCCGCGGCCAGGGGGCTGCGCCGCTGGGAAGGACGGATCCGCGAGGGATTCCAGGCCATGCACGCGCGCGGCGACCTCGCCCCGGGCACGGACCCGGATGACCTCGCGCTCGCGACGCTGGCGGCCCTGCAGGGAGGCTTGCTGCTGACCCAGCTCCAGCGCGACACCAGGCCGCTCGAAGTCACGCTGGACGCCATGCTCGACCGCGTCCAGACCCTGACCAGCGAGAGGTCATAGCCGCAATCTGGGCCTCACGAGGCACGGCGTGGGGCGATTGTTCCGTCTAGCCGGGACTAGATCTGACGGGAGGCGGCATTGCTCAGCCGCTACCGCCGGCTGGCTGATCACAGCGGAGTTCTCGGTGGCTTCGGGTGGCAACTTAATGGCCTCACCGCGACCGCGACCGCGCCTTCGTCTGCGCGCGCCACGCCAGCAGCGCCTGCCACTCGAGGGAGACGAGCGACCCGGTGACGAGTCAGCCGCGTGCGTTAAGAATAAAGATCAGAGCCCTCCCGAACGGTCGCGGCTTACTCCTCCCCGCGCACGGTGATCTCGCCGGGGTCGCCAGCCATTCCGGCGGATAGGCTGCCGTTATGGAGATGTCCGGGAAACCGGTCGCATCGGATGAAGCGTTGGCCGGATGGACGAGCTGGCCGATGGCGGTTGGCGTGGCTACTCGGGGCCGTCGCTGACCTGCACTGCGTAGACAACCGTATTGCTGAGGTAGGACCTGAGTTGGGGATCGAAGGTGCCGCCGCAGGTGATGAGGCGCAACTCAGCGTCAGGAGTCGGACCGTACACGGCCAGGGTGGGGAAGTGATCCTTGGCGTACGACCGGACAGCGGTGACGCGGAAGACCGCCAGCGTCCCGTCCGCCCGGCGCACGTAGACCCGGTCGCCGGGCCGCAGCTGCGACAGCTGGAAGAAGACGCCGGGACCGACGTGAGAGTCGATATGCCCGGCGATCACCGAGGGCCCGATGGCGCCGGGTCTCGGACTGCCGGTGTACCAGCCGGCGACCGCTGTCGTTGGGGGCACCTGAAGCGCGCCGGCCGCGGCTAGTCCGAGATGGATCAGGCGGGTCTGTACGCCGATCGCAGGGATGGTCAGCGTGACAGGCAGGGGGACCGTGGCATCCTGCGAGTGCACGACGCCGGCGATCGGCCCGACCGGAGCCGGAAGGGCGGCGACGGTGCCCCACCGCGCTGGGCCGGGGTGACGAGTCATCGTCACCCCGGCCGCCCCTGCGACAAGCAGCCCGGCCACCAGCGCCAAAATGGCGAAGCGCTTTCTGCTCAGAATGCCCTGGCGCGAGCCGGCGCGACCCGAGACCGGCTGCGTTCGGGTACGGTTCGCCTTGCTGCCGACGAGGGGATGGCGTTCGAGCCAGAGCCGCGCCGTCGTCGCGATGACCGTCGGCCACGACGGCTCCGGGGGCCGCGCCCGCCGCGGCGGGCTGGTGTCCCCGTACTCCATCCCGCCCCCTCGGCCTGCTAGCTGGCAAGACCTGACCCTCGGCCTAGGAAACCACATTATTGGCTTTTCCGCGCCCAAATAATGATTGGTAATCATCGATGCAGGCTCATTACCGATTGCACCAAAGCAATCATTTCCTACCAATTGGCGATATGGGCCGACTAGGGGCATTTTGTTTGGTTGGCTACCGTACATCGGCCCAGGCCAAGGGGGTGGCCGATATGACTGCTGACAATCACCGGCCAGTTCAGCCCAATGGCTCGCCAGGGGATCCGGTCCGCCTATCTGCCGCCGCACTGGCACTCCTGCTGCGTCAGCACGCGCCGGGCCGGGCGCCAGTCGTCCGCGCTGTCCGCGCGGAGCCCTCGTGGGGTCGTGTACTGCTCACCACGGTCGAACTGTGGGTGTCGCGGCGGCTGGGCCAGGCCGGCTTTCTGCGCGGGCAAGTACCCGGTCGACGCAGCGGGAACCGAGTCGGCTTGCGTTCAAACCGCCAGCGGACCGCCCGGCGCCTGCGGCCGGCAACGCTTGCCGTGGCGGTGGTCGCGGCGGTGGCGGTCGCGCTGGCCGCCCTTCAGCTCGCCGGCGCCTTCCCGACGGTCGCGGCGCGGGCCGCACGGCCGTCCGCCTCCGGGGATCCGGCGACTCGAAGCGTTTCCCCTCAGCCAGCCGCGGCGGCGCAGTCCCAGGCTGCCGCGTGGATCGCCCGCCAGGTCAGCAGCGCCGCGATCATCGGTTGCTACCCCGCCCTGTGCGCCTCGCTGCAGTCGCAGGGGGTTAGCGCGAGTCGGCTGCTTCCGCTGGGGTCGAGGATGACCGGCCTGCTGGGGGCCGACGTGGTGGCGACTCTCCCGTCAGCCAACATGAAGGTGGTGGGTCAGTACGCTCCCGCGCTTATCGCGAGCTTCGGTGCGGGCGGCTCGCGGATCGAGATCCGCGCGGTGGCGGCAGGCGGGGCAGTGGCATATCAATCCGACTTGCGGGCCGATCTGCAGGCTCGCAAGAGTGCGGGCTCTCAGCTGCGCAGGAACCCCCGCCTCCGGTTCACGGCGGTGGACGCCGCGCGCCTGGCGGCGGGGGAAGTGGATGCTCGCTTGCTGGCGACCCTCGCAGCGCTATCGTCCCAGTTCACGCTGCGGGTGACGGCGTTCGGCGATTCCTCTCCCGGCGCCCCGCTGCTTTTCCGCGAGGTCACTGTCGCCAGCGACGGGAACGGGAACGGCGCGGCCGGGCTCGCGGCGGCGCTGGCCATGGTCAACGCGCAGGAAACTCCGTATCTGCCGGCGCACTGCGCGATCGTCCGCCTCGGCGTCGGCCAGCCCGTGCTGCTCATCGAGTTCGCCTCGCCGAGCCCGCTGGGGTTGCTCTCGACGGTCCTGACCGCCGTTGTGCGGTGATCCGATGTGCGGTGATGGAGCGCAGGCCGCGATCGACGCCCGATTTTCGCTGGATGGAACTACTGATCGGATGAGAGGGAATTAACGTGAGATTGCTGCGGTATCTTGCCCGGCTAGCCGCGATCCCCCTGTTGCTCGGGGGCTTCGCCGCCGTCTTCGCGGCCGCGTCGCCCACCGCGTCCGCGGCTCCGCTGGCCGCGCAGGACGGCTGGGTCCGGATTGCCCACCTGTCCCCCGAGGCGCCCGCCATGGACATGTACCTGTATCCGTTCGGCGATCCTGCGCATCCGACCGTGCTCAAGGACGTTGGCTACGGCGATGTTTCCGCTTACATGGCGCTTGGCCCGGGTCAGTACACGGTGGCGATGCGGGGCTTCGACGCGCCCGCGACAAGCCGTCCGGCGCTGGTCTCGAGTTTCATGGTGAATGCCAAGACGGCCTACACGGTGGCTGCCCTGGGCCCCGACCCGGGCCTGCGGGTTGAGGTGCTGCAGGACCAGATGACCGGAGCGCGAGGGAAGACCCTGGTCCGGGTCGTCCAGGCGTCGCTCAAAGAAGACAATGTCACTGTTAGCTATGGGTCCAAGCTCCTCGCGAAGCAACTGACCTTCAGCTCGGTCACCCGTTATACGGCAGTCTCGCCGGGCGTCCACACGGTGAAGTTCGCCGCGTCAGGTGAGCACATGACGATGTCGCTCGGGCTAACGGCCGATACGGTGCACACCATCGTCGTCCTCGACGGCCGGTCGGGGCTGAAGGCCGATGAACTCACCGACGCGGTTGGGACCGCGGTCATGCCCAAGGGCGGGGCGGCCACTGGTTTCGGCGGCACCGCGCCACGGTCGGCTGCCGATCTAACCCCGTGGCTGCTGTGGTTGCTGGCCGGGGCACTCATCGCAGCGGGCGTCATCGGGCTCGGCTGGCCACGTCGTACAGCCGTCATTCATCGGTGAACCGCAGCGCGGCCATCAGCCGGATCCGCCGATGCCCTGGTCCGCGGGTCAGCGTCGATGAGGTCCGCGTGTTCAAGCCGTCGCCGGTCGTGTACCGGCACGCGGCCGGGCGGCGGTTCGTCCGGAGCCGTCCGCTAGCGACTGCGAAGGAGAACTGCGATGCCTCCGCTCAAGCCCGGTGACCCGTTCCTGCGGCTAACGATGACTACCGCCCAGCTTCCGGCCGACCGGCCGTGAGTCCTCGGTGATGATCTCGGCCACGTAGTAGCCGGGCAACGGAGCGGATGGGTGCCAAGCATCGCCTGCGCGTCGTGGTGCTCCCCGTCGGCGGCGGCCTGCGCGCGTCCGACTGGGCCGGTCACCGCCCGTGGAATCACTTGCTCGGTACGATCGCCGTATGGCCTATGACGAGGATCTTGCCGCCAGGATCAGGGACCTGATCGGCCCTGACCCTGAGCTGACCGAGAAGAAGATGTTCGGCGGGCTGGCCTTCCTCATCTGTGGGCACATGGCGATCAGCGCCAGCGGCCAGGGCGGCGTCCTGGTCCATGTCGATCCCGGACGGTCAGCTGGGCTCGCGGCCACGACCGGGGCCACGACCGCCGTGATGCAGGGCCGGGAGATGCCCGGCTGGCTGCGCGTCAGCCAGGAAGACCTCACCAGCGACGACGACCTTTCCCGGTGGGTGGACATCGGCATCGAGCACGCGCGGTCGCTGCCGCCGAAGCAGCCGGCGAGCAGGAAGCCCAAGAAGTAAGCGGCCTCTTCGCGGCCTTCCGTCGCCGATACGCCGCGCCGTTGCGGCAGCGCGCCGCGCGACCTCACCCGACCGGCGATAGCGCCTTACAAAACGGAGAACTCAAGCTCTGGCGGTCACCCGCGATTTCGCAATATGTCAGACGAGGTATCTATGACAATCTGAAGAAATATTGCGCGGTACCGCCTGAATTAGCGACCGACCGTTCTTGGTGATGGCCAGGCGTTCTTACACTCGAGCCGTGGACGCACGCATTCTCGTTGTCGAAGATGACCTGACCGTGGCGGAGGTCGTCGTGGACTACCTGCGCCACGCTGGCCTAGAGCCGCGGCATGCGGTGGACGGGCGGACCGCCCTGGAGATTGCCGCGACGTGGCGGCCCGATCTGGTGGTGCTCGATCTCATGCTGCCGGGAGTCGGCGGCCTGGAGGTGTGCCGGCGCTTGCGCGAGGGGCAGGACGCGCGGGTGCCGCTGCCAGTGATCATGCTGACGGCACTCGGCGAGGAGAGCGACCGCGTGCTCGGGCTTGAGAGCGGTGCGGATGACTACGTGACCAAGCCGTTCAGCCCTCGGGAGCTCACCCTGCGCGTGCAGGCCGTCCTGCGCCGGGCCCGCGCGGTCGGCACGGCGGCCGGCACCCCTGCCGCCACGCCGCAGCCCGTGCGCTCGGGAGGGCTGGAGGTCGACCTGGCGGCGCGGCGCGCCCGTAGCGACGGCCGGGTGCTAGACCTCACGGTGCGTGAGTTCGACTTGCTCGCCTTCTTCGTCTGCCATCCTGGCCGGGCGTTCACCCGCGCTGAGCTGCTTGAGCAGGTGTGGGGCTGGTCGTTCGGCGACCTGTCGACCATCACCGTGTACGTCCGCCGGCTGCGAGACAAGGTCGAGCGGGAGCCCGCCTCGCCGACCCAGCTCCAGACCGTCTGGGGCGTCGGCTACCGCTGGGAGGCGAGCCCGTCATGAACGACCAGATCCAGATCGTCCTGATCGCGGCGGGCTGCACGAGTGCCGTTGGCCTGGCGGGCATGCTCGTCATCCGGCTGCTGCGCCGGGCCTCGCTTCGCCTGTCAATCCAGGCAATCGGCGCCGTGCCGGTGCTCGCGATCGTGGCCGGCACGCTCGCCAGCGCCGAGGCCATGTTCCTGTCACAGCACGATCTCGGCGTTGTCGTGATGGTGTGCAGCGTCGCAGGCATCGTGGCGTTCGCATTCAGCTGGCTGCTCGGGCGGCAGGTCGAGTCGGGCAGCGCGGCACTGCGGCAGGCCGCGCGGTCATTCGGCGACGAGTCCGGCCAGTTCCGGCCCCCGGCGCTGCCGATGGCGGCGGAGTTCGCTGCCCTTTCCCGGGAGCTGACGGACACCAGCGCGAAGCTCACGAAGTCCCGTGCGCGGGAGCGTGCGCTCGAGCAGTCGCGCCGGCAGCTGGTGGCGTGGGTGTCGCATGACCTGCGCACCCCGCTGGCCGGATTGCGCGCGATGGCCGAGGCGCTGGAGGACGGCCTGGCCGCCGATCCGCCCCGCTACCACAAGCAGATCCGCGCCGAGGCCGAACGGCTGGCGACCATGGTCGATGACCTGTTTGAGCTGTCTCGCATCCAGTCGGGCGCCTTGCAGCTGTCGTCGGACCAGATCGCGCTGGATGACCTGGTCAGCGACGTGCTCGCGAGCACGGAGGCGCTCGCGCGGGAGCACGGTGTACGGCTGGACGGCACGGCGTCCGGGCAGCTCACCGTCCGCGCCGACCCGCGCGAGCTGTCCCGCGCGCTCACCAACCTGTTGGCCAACGCGATCCGGCACACCCCGGCTGGAGGGCGCGTGCGCGTCGAGGCGAGGCCGGCCGGCGGGGAGGCCCTGCTGGCGGTCACCGACGGCTGCGGCGGCATCCCGGAAGCCGATCTGCCGCGCGTATTCGACCTGGCCTGGCGGGGCACCGACGCTCGCAGCCCGGCACCGGGAAGCGGGGCCGGCCTCGGCCTCGCGATCGTCCGCGGCGTGGCGGAGGCTCACCGGGGCAGCGTGCGCGTCGAGAACACCGGGGACGGCTGTTGTTTTGAGATGAGGCTGCCCGCCTGCTCCTGAAACGCCTGCCGTCAGGCCGGCACCCGGCCGGCCGGCACCGCGGCGAACTCGGCGACTCCTCGGCGAACGGGACCGTCGCCCGCCACCCCAGTTCCCGCGGGATCCGCCCGCTGGATGCGGTGATGTGCCGGACGTCGCGGAGCGGTACTCGCCGGTGATCTCGGGAGCGGGGCCGCCGTAGGCGTCGGCCAGCGCGGACGCCAGCTCGTCGCCGCGCTGACCGAAGTCACGGTTCTCGGCATCGGCACGCTCGTGCTCGCGCTGACCAGCGGCGGCTGGTACGTCCACTACGTTTTCGAGCTGGAAATGTTTCGCGGCAATGCCAGAATGAGCACCTGACTGTTGTAGGTGCGCCGGCGCCTACGTGACCAAGCCGTCCAGCCTGCGGGAGCTTGCCCTGCGTGCGCAGGCCGTCCTGCGCACGGGCCCGCGGCCGAGCACGGCGGCCACGCCCCGGCCCATCCGCTCAGGACGGCTGGAGTCCGACGTCGTGGCATGGCGCGCGCGCAGCGACGGTCGAGAACGCTTCCGAGCAGCGCTGCGCGACCCGACCTGAGCGGGCTCACTGAGGCTGGCGGCCTGGCCGACTCCGATGGCTGACCGGCCTGTCAAGGGACATTAGGAGTTGCCCGGTGGCGCTATGCGCTGCCGTTATTTTCCTGGTGTTCCCGTTGTCTTCGCCGTGAGCGCTGCCTGGGCGGCGCCGCGCGGCGCGCGGCTCGGAGGCGCACCGCGTATGCGACGGCGGATACCAGGAACAGCGCCCCCGTTACGGCAAGCCAGTGCCATAGGAACGGGTCCGGGGACAGTCTGCTGGACTTCTGGTAGTGGGTGGTCAGCCGGAGGATAAGCGGAAACCATACGAGCAGTAGCAGGGCGGAAAATCCGGCGGGCACCCGCAGGTAGTTGATCCACGGGACGTCCGGTTGGTTCGGCGCGCGGTGCCTGACCGCCGCCAGGACAGACCAGTCGGCGATCGAGTACAGCGGCATCAGCACCAGGTCATGTCCGATAACCGCGCCGATGAACCAGACCGCGACGCCCACCGGGCGGGACGGCACCAACTGAGCGGCGGCGTAGCCCGCGAGGGCGAAGCAGGCGAGCAACGCGAGCAGGTGGAGAGGATTCGCGCCATACCAGCGCGTTAGACGGCGCACGTCAGCCCCCGAATGTCATTTTCGTGACCCATTTGATGTTGTGCACGCCGGGACTGCCCGGCAGGATCACCCGGGCCGGGTAGCCGTGGTCGGCCGATAGTTCTGCGCCGTTGACCCGGAATGCCAGCAGGGAGTCGGGGTTCATGATCTGCCCGGCCGACAAGATGGCGTGCCCGCCGTGCTGTTGCAGCGACTGGACCACTACGCTTGCGGCATTCTCGGCGTCGGCCAGCCGCGCGAGATCGCGCAGCCGCACCCCGGTCCAGGTCTGGTTCCCGGTGGACCAGCCTTCGACGCAGTTGATGGCCAGGCTCACTGTGCGCTGGGGCATAGCGAGCAGTTGGGTTCTGGTCAAGGTGATAGGCGCGCCGGTCCCGGAGCCCGTGCTGGTGAGGGTGAGCCGCCAGCTGTCCCCGGTGTCCTCCGGCTTGATGCCGCCCTCGGCGGCGGTCACGTTGATCTGGAAGTCTTCCGGCCCGCTGCCGGTGTCCTGGCCATGCGGCGCGAGCAGCGCGGTGCGGCGCAGCGGGCCCCCGATCGACTGGCCTACTGACAGCGCGACCAGGAGCAGTGCCCCTCCCCCGGCGAAGCCAAGTACGCCGCGGCGGGAGATCGTCGGGGCAGCGGGCGCCGTGGGGACGAGAGACCCGGCATCGGTGGATTCCGGGACCGTGTGGGCGGTATCAACGCGCAGTTCCCGCAGCAGCGCGCCGTGGCGCAGCGACCGCACCGCCGTGGGCGCCTTCATGCACGTATGCACGGCGAAGGCCGCGATGAAAACCCACCCGCCGTAAAAGTGCAGCGTGTAGAAGGAGCCGGGAAAGATGTAATACTGCTGGATGTTGAGGATCCCGGTGGCGAACTCGAAGACGGCGCCGCCGACGAGCAGGAACAGGGAGAGCCGCTCGAGCGCGTGCGCGGGGCTGCGCAGCGGCGGCCACTCGAACAGCTTCGGCAGCACCGACCAGAGCTTGGCCAGCAGGATCGGGACGAGGGCGAGGCCCAGCGTCACGTGCACGCCCTGGTTGACCTGGTACAGCCAGTCGGGGTCGGTCGGCCAGGAGAACAGGTAGAAGCCCAGCAGCCCCTTGCCGGGCGTGTAGTCGTTGATCCCGCCGAGGTCGGGGTTGTAGGAGGCGTAGGACAGCAGCCCGGTGACGAACACGATCGTTATGCCGCCGAGCAGCACCAGGCCCAGGACCGAGGTCAGCCACGGCCCGCGGACGGGGCTGCGCCAGAAGGACCGCCGGAACGGGCCGGGCGGTGGTTCTTCTGGCATCAGCAGCCGGACCAGCAGGTCCGGCCCTCGTTTCGGCCGCGGCGCTCCCGCTGACCTTAGCTCTTGCGTGGGCTGGGGCTTCGCAGCGGGTGGCTTTTCGGCCAGGTGGGGCTGCTGCGCGGGCCCGGGCTTGTCTGGGGGCGGCCCGGGCTTGTCTGGGGGCGGCCCGGGCTTGTCTGGGGGCGGCCCGGGCTTGTCCGCGGGCCTCGGCTCTTCCTGATTCACCATTGGAGGCTCCTAAGACCCGAACGCCCTGGCGACCGCGGCGCAGGAGGGACCGTGCCCGATGGGCAGCCATACGGAAACAAGCAGGGCCTCGGCGTTCGCGGAAAACGGAACGGACATGACGCCGTCCAGCGGCGCTCGCGGGCAACGGTAGTAGTAGAGCCGCAGGTCCGGCGGGAAGCCCCGCAGATCCTGTTGGTACTCGGTGATGATGCCGCTGAACTTCTGCGTGGCCACCGCTTGCGCGAGGCTGGTTATGAAGATCGCCTGGGGCTCCCGGTCCGAAGCGCGCAGGACGTCCGCCGCCGCGACCATGTCCTCGGTCGGCGGCAGTCCGGCCGCGACGGCTATCCCCGGATCGGCGGGGATCGCGACCGTGCCGCCGAGTGCTCGCACGCCCGCCACCAGCCGCTGGTCGGCGATGCGGTCTGCTTTCGGCGGGAACGCCTGGCTCAGGCGGAAACCGCCCGCCAGCACCCCCAACTGCACCACGACCAGGGCGCTGACCGCGACGGGAACCCACTGCCCGCCCGCGCCGCGGTGCAACCGGGTGACCATGGTGCGCCGTCCGCCGGTGCGGCTAGGCAAGAGTGAGGGCTGGCCGGCCATCGCCAGCCCGGCCAGCAGTGCCACCGACAGGTAGGCGGGCAGCAAATCATTGACGTTGCTCCCGGTCTGCGCGCGCGCCGCGAACGACTCCACCGCGAGCGCGGCGCAGCCGGCCACCAGCACCAGCGGCGTCCGCCGGGCACCCAGTACCACCGCGCAGATGGCGACGCCGAAGGTGGGCAGCAGCTCAGTGGTCCAGAACTGGGTCGCGCTGCCGCCGCTGAGCGCGTGCTGGCTCATCTGCTGGAAGACGTAGTACACGTACCAGCCGTGGCTGGCCAGCCCGAGCACGAGCGTGCTGCCGCCGATGACCGCGACGTAGGCCGCCACGGCCGGCCCGGCGAGCCGCCGGCCGGACCCGGCCGCCAGCGCCGCGAGAACCGCGACACCTTCCGCCAGAGCGCTCTGCTTGGTCAAGAACGCGGCACCGAGCAGCAGTCCCGCCGCGATCGCGCCCCTCGTGCTTGACGCCCGTCGCGCGGCGTACAGGCCCGCGACACTGAGAGCCAGGAACAACGAGTCGACCCGGCCGACATCAAACCAGGTACCGGTGGCGAAATAGGTCGCGGCCAGCAGGCCCGCGGCGGCCAGCCCGGCCGTGCGGCTCCGCGTCTCCCGCTGAACCAGCCGCCCCAGGATCACGAAGCAGGCTAGTGAGGCAACCAGCGACACCAGCCGCAATGGCAGGAACGACTGGCCGAGCACGCTGGCCGCCGCCGCCGAGACGGCGAAGTAAAGCGGCGTGTAACCGTCCGGCACGTAGCTGGCTGACGGCGCCGCGTAGAGTTGCTGGCCCGCGAGAATCCGGTGCACCTCCACGAGGGAGTTCCCCTCGAGGATTTCGAGAGGGCCGGGGTACCCGAGCCGGGTCACCGCGATGCCGAGGTAGACGCCGATCACTGCGACCCCGGCGACCGCTGCGGCGGCCCGCAGCGTCCGCGTCATGTCCCAGCGACGCGCCGGGCCACCAGGCGGGGCCTGCGCGACGGAGGCCAGCCCAAGAGCCGTGGCCGGCGAGGCAGGGACCGAACCGGCAGTCGCGGTCGCTCCGCCGTCGTCGCGGAATTCACGAATGGTCCGAGGGATCACGCTCTGTATTACACGCACTGGGAACAGGCACAGGCAAATGCTGCCCGGCTGTTGTTTTATTACTTTATGTCCGTTTTGAAATGCCGGCCATGGCCCCCACGTGAACGTAAGCCGTCGGTCGAATCTCCCCCGGAGATGACGCTGACCTGGTGTTTCGCCTAAATCGCCGAATCCAGCCGCACACACCGGCCGCCCCGTGCGGGATGGCCGCAACATGGTCAGGGGGCGAATCTTACAAACCAGGGATGAAGCAGCCCGGCCGAGCGGGATCTAGGCCGACGGCCGACACCGCAGATCCAGGCCAGGGAGCACAGCCTTGGGGCTGGCGTGGGCCGGCGGCGCAACGTACCGCCCCTAACCCCGGCGCGCCCGCGGGCGTGGCTGACGCCTACATCAAGCAGAGCGTTTTCCCCTCGTGCATCGCCCAATGGGCTGCCACGCAGCCAGTACCTGCTCGATCTCCTTTCTCAGGTCCCGGACCCGCGCAGGAAGCGCGGGCGCCGGCATCCGCTGGCCAGGCTGCTCGCCGTCGGGATCGCGGCGGTGGTCGCCGGGGTCGAGGTCGTTCCGGCGCGCATTCGCCGTGCTCAGCCCTGACGTGCTGGATCAGGTGCTCGGCACCTGGCTGTGGACCCGGGCGGTGCGAGCCGGCGGCCGCCTGGTGATCGCGGTCGACGGCAAGGCCGTCCGAGGCGCGAATGACAAGGCCGGGAAGGGCCCCGCACCTGGTCGCGGCGCTGACGCACGGGGTCGGAGCGGTGCTCGGGCAGGTCGCCGTGGCCGCGAAGTCGAATGAGATCCCCGCGGTGCGCGACCTGCTGAAGGCGTTCGCTGACCTGGCCGGGGCGGTCATCACGATCGACGCGCAGCACACGCAGAGCGACACCGCGCAGGTCATCACCGGCCTGGCGCGGACTACGTGATGACCGTCAAGGGCAACATGCCGACGCTTTGCCGGCAGCTGAAGAAACTGCCCTGGGCGGCCATCCCGCCGTCTCGTCCGTGAGCACCGGACACGGCCGCCAGGCCCGCCGCACCATCAAGGTGGCGCTGGTGCCGGCCTGGATCGGGTTCGCCGGGGCGGCCCAGCTCGCGCAGCTGCGCCGCACTGTCACGAAGAAGGGAAAGAAGACCCGCCGAGGTCGTCTACCTCATCACCAGTGACCGCGACGCCGATCCCGCCACCCTGGGTCCGCGGCCCACTAGGAGATTCCGCGGCCCACTAGGAGATAGAGAACAAGCTCCACTGAGTCCGCGACGTCACCTAATCGCAGGTCAGAGATATGGATCTGTGTCCGAGGGGGGAGGGGACTTGAACCCGGGAACCAGTGAGATCTCCCTGAATCTGGACTTGAACTCGAAAACTGGTGAGAAATTCCCGGATTGGGGAGTTCATGCGGCCGTGGTAACCGGCGCGCCCCGGCTCGCGTCAAGCAGGGCTCGTCGACTGTCCGCGGCGCGCGAGGCTGTCGGCCCCTGCGGGCAGAGGGAGGACGCCTGTCGGCCGGGCCGACGCCCGCACACGGCTCACCGCGGTCCCCTCGGTCGGCGGCGCCAGGCTCGCGTCACGGAAGGTGGCAGGCAGACCCGTACCGTGGCACACGATATCCGCCTTATTGAAGAATTGGTTCTGACGTTACGACTGAGGTAGGCGTAGCGTTCAGGGGCTCGATGGGCCTGGCTCTGATATCCGCTGCCGGCTGGCGTGCTGGCCTGGCTTGTTAACGACGTGCCGGCCCACCGGGTCCTGCCGCGGCGTGGCTCGTAAGAGGTGTGACGCTGACTGATCCGAAATAAGGCATGCCCGCCGCGGTCCCTCAAAGACGAGGATGGGAGGCAGGTCATGACAGGCGTGATGATCGGCGTGGACCCGCATAAGGCGTCTCACACGGCGGTGGCGGTCAGCCCGGGCGAGGAGCCCCTCGGCCAGGTCCGGGTGCGGTCCTCGGTGGTGCAGGCGAGGCGGCTGCTGGAGTGGGCGGCGCCGTGGCCGGAGCGGTCCTGGGCCGTGGAAGGCGCCGGGGGCCTGGGCCACCTGCTGGCCCAGCAGCTGGTCGCGGCCGGGGAGCGGGTGCTGGACGTGCAGCCCAAGCTGGCCGCCCGGGTCCGGCTGCTGGCCGATGAGGCGGTGAACAAGAACGACCCGAACGACGCCCGCTCGATCGCGGTCACCGCGCTGCGGTCCAGGACGGTCCGCGAGGTCGCCCCCGATGACCACTGCGCGGTGCTGAAGATGTGGTCCCGGCGGCACCACGACCTGGCCCGGAACCGGACCCGGATCGCCTGCCGGCTTCATGCTGCCTTGTGCGAGCTTGTCCCCGGCGGCATCGCCAGGGAGATCACCGCGGCGGGCGCCGCGCGGTTCCTGGACCAGGTCGCCCCGTCCGGCACTGTGCAGCAGGCCCGCCGGGAGCTGGCCGCCGACCTGCTGGAGGACCTGCGCCGGGCCGATGAGCAGCTCCGCGAGACGCACAAGAAGCTGGCCGTCGCCGTGCAGGCCGCAGGCACCACCCTCACCGGTATCTTCGGGGTCGGCCCGGTGATCGCCGCCACAGTGATCGGCGAGGCCGGCGATGTCTCCCGGTTCGCCGGCCGGGACGCCTTCGCCGCCTACAACGGCACCGCTCCGATCGAGGTCTCCTCGGGCCGGCGCAAGGTCTACCGGCTGTCCCTGCGAGGGAACCGGCGGCTGAACCACGCCGCCCATATGACCGCAGTCACCCAGGTCCGCTATGCGCACAGCGAGGGCCGCGTGTACTACGAGAAGAAGATCGCCGAGGGCAAGACGGGCAAGGAAGCGCTGCGCTCCCTCAAACGCCAGGTCAGCGACGCCTTCTACAAGCACCTCAAGGCCGACGCCGCCAGGGCCGCAGGAAGCGCCAAGGATCCGGGAGGGCACGCGGGGAACGACTCTGGCGCCAGCGTGGCCGACTCACACCCCAGGATGCCGGCTCTTCGGCAAAGCCACTCCCGGACCAATGCCCACCCTACGGTCACGGCGACCGCAGCGGAATAACGGCACGTCAAAAGGCCAACAGGAGAACACTGACGCCACTTGACACAAAGAGGAGTCGTTCGGCGCGCCAGCAGTCTCTCTGCTGGAGCTCGCCTGTGCCGCGCCGAATGTGGCTTTCTGCACGCGGGAGCCGATGATGTCGGAGGCAACGCCGGCCTGCGC
>JBEKEK010000146.1:0-42029 GCA_050013875.1 Trebonia sp.
CGCGCCAGCAGCGCGCCGAACTCCTTCACCTTCTGGAAGAACCGGGTGGTGAACCAGTGCTCGCAGTAGAACTTGTGGTCCTCGACGAACGGGAACACCAGCCGGCACAGCCCCAGCATCTGATCGAACGCCGCCTGCTCGTCGGCGGTCGGCAGCAGCTCCCGGTAGCCGGAGGCGATCCGCTCGCGCTCGGCGATGAGCAGCTCGGTCGGCCGTGGCGCCAGCGTGCCGGCCCTGATGGCGGCCACGTAGCCGGGCAGCGCGGTGAACGGCACCGTCAGGTCGTCGTTCCAGGACAGGTGGTGATGGTAGAACCCGTCGCCGCTCGACACGTGGAACCACGGATCACGGGCGGCCTCGAGCGCGGCCAGCCACGCCGCGCCCGCCGTGCCGCGGTCGCCAAGCGCGGCCAGCACCGCGCTCGCGTCGCAGCCCTCGGTGAACAGATCATCGACCCCGAGCTCGACCGCGAGCTTGGCCAGCGCGCGGAGCTCGTCGTCCGGCCGGTACATGATCACGTCGATGCCGGCCACCATCCGGGCCACCGTCTGGTCGCTGATCTCCGGGAACGCCTGCTGGCAGAACTGGAAGAAGACCACGTAGGCGCCGTAGCCGAGCATCAGCATCTCGGTGTGGTGGTGCCACATCCTTGAGTAGAGCGCGAGCACGCGGTGGAAGTTCTCCTGCAGGTAGTGGTTCTGCGCGACGCCGACCGCGCCGAAGACCACGTCGCCCGGCTCCCACTCGGGCAGCGACGGCACCTCGATCGACTCGACCTCCGTGATCAGTGCCCGCAGCCGGCCCTTCCAGCCCTCGTAGAGCGAGTCCCAGTTCTCGAAGTAGTAGCCGGCCCGCGGCCCGAACTCGGCCGACCGGCGTGAGATCTCGGCCGGGTCGAGCACCGGGTTGGCGGTGATGTAGACGCGCCCGTTGACGATCCGGTGCTCGATCCCCAACGTCGTGGGAAATACGAACAGCCGCGCCGTGTTGGCGCCGATCGCCTGGTACGGGATTTCGCCGGTGATCGTGTCGAAGGCCGGCATCGGCTCGGGGAAGTGCATCGAGTTGTAGAACCAGAAGCGCTTGTCGTCGTCGGGCTGGAAGCGCGTGAAGTACTGGTACATGGAGCGCCAGTTCTCCGCGCCGGGCACGTCGGCGATCTGCGAGGGGAGCGGGAAGCCTGCTTGTTCCGTCATTGGAACCCCTGGTCTGCTGGCTGGTGGTGATTACATGCGAAAGTCCTGCTGGGTGCGCGCGTAGTCGATGAACGCGTCCAGCGCGGACGGGTCGGCCATCGCGCTCGTGTTGGCGGCCTTCTCCAGGGAGACGCCCATCAGCAGGCGGCGGACCGGCACCTCGAGCTTCTTGCCGGTGATCGTCGTGGGCATGGCGGGCACCTGGATGATCTTGTCGGGGATGTGCCGCGGTGTGTACTCGCGGCGCAGCCGTGTCTTGATCTCGTTCTCGATGCGCTCGTCGAGGGTGACCCCGTCGGCCAGCTTGACGAACATCGGCATGAAGAAATGCCCGCCAGGCAGGTCGAGGTTGACCACGATCGCGTCGTCCACCTCGGGGATCGACTCGAGCACGTTGTAGATCTCGGCGGTGCCGATCCGCACCCCGAAGCGGTTCAGCGTCGCGTCCGACCGGCCGAGGACGAAGGTGCCGCCGCGCTCGGTGACCCGGAAGAAGTCGCCCTGCCGCCAGATCCCCGGCCACTGGTCGAAGTAGGTGGCCTTGTACCTGGTCATTTCGTCGTCGTCGCCCCAGAACATCACCGGCATCGACGGCATCGGCTTGGTGATGACCATCTCGCCGACCTCGTTGACGACCGGCTTGCCCTCGTCGTTGAACGCGTAGGCGGCGACGCCCAGGTTGCGGTGCTGGTGCTCGCCGGCGTAGACCGGCAGCGTCGGCGAGCCGCCGGTGAAGCCGGCGCAGACGTCGGTGCCGCCGCTGCCCACGTGCAGCCACAGGTCGCGTTTGACGTTGCGCAGGAACCAGGCGTAGACCTCGGGCGACACCGGCGAGCCGGCCAGCATCACGCACTCAAGGGCGGACAGGTCGTACCGGTCCTTGGGGACCACGCCGCGCTTGGCGAGCATGTCCGCGTACGCGGGCGAGCCGCCGAACAGCGTCACCTTGGCCTCGGCGGCCATCCGCCACAGCGCGTCCGGCTCCGGGAAGCCGGGGTTCCCGTCGTAGAGCAGCGGCTTCACGCCGAGCACGAGCGAGCTGACCAGGAAGTTCCACATCATCCAGCCGGTCGTGGTGTAGAAGAAAAGCACGTCGCCCGGGCTGAGGTTCATGTTCAGGTGCTGCAGCTTCAGCTGCTCGAGGAGGATGCCGCCATGGCTGTGGGTGATGGCTTTCGGCAGCCCGGTGGTGCCGCTTGAGAAAAGAATCCAGAGCGGCATCTGGAACGGACCGTGGTGATACCTGAACTCCTCCCGTGACACCGGCTCGTGGTCGAGCAGCTTGTGCCAGTCCTCGGCTCGCTCCGCTGGGGCGGGGACGTCGTGGAAGGGCAGGTAGATCACGTGCTTCAGGCAGCTCAGGTCTTTCACGATCTGGCCCAGCTCGCCGCTGCGGTCGTAGGCCTTGCCGTTGTAGGTGTAGCCGCCGGTGCAGATCAGCACGGTCGGCTGGAGCTGGCGGAACCGGTCGAGGACGCCGCGCCAGCCGAAGTCGGGGGAGACGCTCGTCCAGATCGCCCCGATGGAGGTAGCGGCGAGCATGGCGATGACGGCCTCGGGGATGTTCGGCAGCGTCGAGGCGACGCGGTCGCCCGGCCGGACCCCGAGACGTCTTAGCTGGTCCGCCAGGATTCTGACCTTCCCGCCGAGGTCGTCCCAGAGTAGCGGGGTGACCGGGGTGGTCTCCGAGTGGTAGTAGAGGGCGATCTCGCCCGGCGTCTCGCGCGCCATGACGTTCTCGGCGTAGTTGAGCATGGCGCCGGGGAACCACTGCGCGCCCGGCATGGTTGCCCGGTCGCCGAAGACGGCGGTGGGCTGCTCGACGGCGACGACGTCGTGGTAGTCCCAGATGGACTGCCAGAACGCGCCGGTCTCGGTCACCGACCACTGCCAGAGCTCCGGGTAGCCGGGGAACTCGAGGCCGCGGGTCGCCGTCAGCCACGCCAGGTACGCGGTGATGTTCGCGCTCGCGATCCGCTCCTGCGTCGGCACCCAGAGCAGGTCGCCGGCCTTGACCGGTCCGGTCACCGGATCGCCGGCGAGGAGGTCCATGGGGACGGAAGGAGTGCGGACGTCAGAACTCACATCGCCGAGGTTCGCATAACGGGCAGGCAGTAGGCAATGGCTAGGTTGCCCAGAACCGCAGAGCCGATGTTGGTGGCGACCCCAAAGCCCAGGTAGGCGGTGCCTTCCAGCTCAGGAGGCATGCTCGACATTCGCCCCGATGTCCGACGTGTACCATGCCATGAATCGTGTTGTTCTGCTCATCCCGGCTTGTCCGCTGAAGGGCCCTGATGCCGAACCTCCAGGTTGAACCGCTGACCGCCATCGACGTTCACGTGCACATCGAGGCCGATGGCCACGGGCACTTCTCGCTTGACCAGGAACTGATGGACGCCTCGGCGGCGTACTTCAAGTCGGGCGGGGACCGGACGCCGACGCTTGAGCGGATCGCCGGCCTGTACCGCGCACTGAACATGGCGGCGGTCGTCTTCACGGTGGACGCGTCGACCGCGACCGGGCATCCGGCGCTGTCCAGCGAGGAGATCGCCGACCAGGCGGCCGAGCACGCGGACGTGCTGATCCCGTTCGGCTCGGTGGACCCGCTGCGCGGCGCGGACGCGGTCGCGCAGGCGCGGGCGCTGGTCCGCGACCACGGCGCCCGCGGGTTCAAGTTCCATCCGTCGCTGCAGGGGTTCGCGCCCAACGACCGGCAGTTCTACCCGCTCTGGGAACAGATCGAGTCCCTCGGGGTGCCGGCCCTGTTCCACAGCGGCCAGACCGGGATCGGCGCCGGCCTGCCCGGCGGGCGCGGCATCAAGCTCCGCCTCTCGGACCCGATGCTGGTCGATGACGTGGCGGCTGACTTCCCCGGGCTGACCGTCATCCTCGCGCACCCGTCGGTGCCGTGGGCGGCCTCGTCGATCTCGATGGCCACCCACAAGGCCAACGTGTTCATCGACCTGTCCGGCTGGTCGCCCAAGTACTTCCCGCCGGAGCTGGTCCGGGCCGCGAACTCGCTGCTGCAGGACAAGGTGCTGTTCGGCACGGACTTCCCGCTGCTGACCCCGGAGCGCTGGCTGCGGGACTTCGACACCCTCGACCTGAAGCCCGCGGTGAAGCCGAAAATCCTCAAGGACAACGCGGTCCGCGTCCTGCGCCTCGACCAGGTGGCCTGACCGCGGCCTGGCCGTCCGCGGGCCGTTCTTTTCTTTCCCGGCCCTTTCCCGGGTGCCTCCGCCTATCCCCGTCCCGCCGGCTCCGCCTGCCCCCCGTCTGCCGGCTGCCCCGTCTGCCGGCTGCCCCGTCTGCCTGCCCCCCGGCTCCGCCTGCCCCCGGCTCCGCCTGCCCCGTCTGCCGGCCCCCCGTCCCGCTCCGGCGAACTCCCCGCACCTGTCGGCTACGCCATTGACCCAATACAACCTGTCGGCTACGCCAATGACACCAATAGGGGATGTCGATGGCGTAGGTGACAGGTTGCGAGCCTGTCGCTGGCGTAGTCGGCAGGTGCTGGCGTGCGGCTGGGCTGGTTGGTGGGCCGGATGGGGTGCCTGGGTGAATTTCCGGCGCGGAAAGCGCGTCCGGAATTCCTGGTTTTGCATGATTTGGTGACCGATGGGCGAGTCTTGAAAACAATGTAAGAAATGAAAATCATGTAAATGATTCGCGCCCAGTGCCGGCGAAAGTTTCGGGGGCTACAGTCCTGCTGATACTCCGTCACCAGCACAGTGAGGTGCGCATGCATCTGAAGGCCCGGCCCCTGATTATCGCGGCGGCGCTGGTCGCCGGCGCGCTCGCGGCGGTGCCCGCTAGTGCGGCCGTCGCCGGCTCATCGCCGGCGACGGCCGCCGTAACAACGGCTTCGAGTTCGACCACTCAATCCTCGACCCCGTCGCTGTGCCCGGACGCCGACACGGCGACCTTCGGGCCGAACGTGTGCGTCTTCACCCCCACGATGACCCAGGCCGCCATTCAGGCCGACCTCAACGCGATCGCGACCCAGCAGGTGCCGGTCGGCGCCCAGTTCGACAGCGACCGGTACGCGGTGTTCTTCGAGCCGGGCACGTACGGCTCCGCCGCTGACCCGCTGATCTTCCAGGTCGGCTACTACACCGAGGTCGCGGGCCTCGGCGCGCTGCCGTCTGACACTGTCGTCAACGGCGCCATCGACGTGTTCAACAACCTGTGCACCGCGGGCACCCAGGACTGCAACGCCGACGACAACTTCTGGCGGTCGCTGTCCAACCTCGACCTTAACGTGGACCTCCCGTCCACGGTGCCCGACTACGCGCCGCCGGCCATTGACGCCTTTGGCGCGGGCTGCGACAACAGCGCGGAAATGTGGGCGGCGTCTCAGGCCGCGCCGATCCGCCGGGCCATCATCAACGGCAGCGTGGTCTTCCAGGACTACTGCGCGAACAACAACTACGCCAGCGGCGGCTTCATCGCCGACAGTCAGGTCAGCGGCGATCTCGACTTCTACGGCAACCAGCAGTACATGGTGCGCAACAGCTCCATCGGCGGCGCCAACGCCTGCCCGAACGGGCTGTGGAACATGGTCTACTCCGGCGTCCAAGGCGCGCCCGCGCCCGCCTTCAGCGGTCAGTGCCAGCAGAACACCGTGCTGGCCGCCAGCCCGGTGACCGAGGAGGAGCCCTTCCTCTATCAGGACTCAGGCGGGAAAGACCGCGTCTTCGTGCCCGCGGTGCAGACCAACTCGACCGGCACCTCCTGGTCGGGTGGCACCGAGGCCGGCTCTTCGCTGCCGCTGTCGTCGTTCTTCATCGCCAACCCATCTACCTCGGTCGCGGCGATCGACATCGCCCTCGCGCTCGGCAAGAACCTCGTGCTGACGCCCGGCGTCTACAACCTGTCGGCGCCGATCGTGGTCAGCAGGCCTGACACGGTCGTGCTCGGCCTCGGCTTCGCCACCCTCGTCCCGCAGCACGGCAACGCGGCCCTGGTCGTGCTGCCGAACAAGGGCGTGAAGGTCTCCGGCCTGATCTTCGACGCGGGCCCGGTGAACTCGCCGGTCCTGCTCTCGGTCGGCACCCCGCTGCCGTCCGGCGGTTCGGCCACCGACCCCGACACGATCCAGGACGTCTTCTTCCGCATCGGCGGGGCGGAGACGACGACGACCTCGGCCACCGTCAGCCTGCTCGATAACGCGTCGAACTCCATCATCGACGACGTGTGGGCCTGGCGCGCCGACCATGGCAACAACGTGGGCTGGACCGAGAACAAGGGCGACACCGGGCTCATCGTCACCGGCAACGACGTCACCGCGTACGGCCTGGCGGTCGAGCACTACCAGAAGAGCGAGGTTGTCTGGAGCGGCCAGGGCGGCACCGACGTGTTCTTCCAGAACGAACTGCCCTACGACCCGCCGAGCCAGGCCGACTGGAACGAATCGCCGGAGTTCAGCGGGTACCCGGCGTTCCAGGTCGCGAACAATGTGAAGACCTTCAAGGGCTATGGCATGGGTAGCTACGTGGTCTTCATCGACACCACCGCCACGCTCAACGTCACCGAGGCATTCCAGGCACCAGAGGTGCCGGGGGTGCAGTTCAACGACGTGTTCGGCGTGTGGATCTCCGGCTCGGGCGGGCTTAACTCGATCGTCGACGGCACCGGCGGGCCGGTCACCTCGACCAGCCCGGGAACGGTGGAGCCGGTTGACGTGACCAGTTACCCGTAACGGAGTCAGCTGCCTGTAACGACCCCTAACCAGAGCGGGGGCGCGGCGGATGTCCCGCCGCGCCCCCGCCTGCTTCTGTCAGGTCAGGCCTTGGCCGTTCGCTTGAACACGACGCGGTCGAACTCCACGCCATGCTCGTTGATGGCGCGCAGGGTCATCGACGTGGTCTGGCCGGCCCGGGCGGGGACGACGTCGAGGGCGATGAAGGCGTAATCGCGGAACCGGGCCTGGGACCAGTTGATCGACTCGTAGTGATCGGTGAAGTCCTTCTGGCTGACGTACGGGCCGATCTCCTTCTTCGCGTCGGCGGCGACGTTGACGCCGTTGCCCGGCTTGCCGGTGTCGACGCCGGCGATGAAGTTGCGGTCGCCTTCGACGGCGCCGGACCAGGCGTAGCGCGGCCGGCCCGCGGAGCCGACGACGACGTAGGTCGTGCCGTCCTTGGCCGGGTGGACCACGGCCGCTTCCTTGGGGGACAGCGAAATCGCCTGGACGGACGACGTCCCGCTGTTGGTGGCCTTGTGGTAGCTGATTGGGTTGGTCCGCTCGTAGAGGTGGTTGTGGCCCTGGATCGCCAGGTCCACCTCGTACTCGGCGAACAGCGGGGCCAGCGTCGATCGGACGCCGCCGTCGGAGGAGTGGCTTTCGCAGGTGGAGAAGGCGCAGTGGTGGAAGAAGGCGACGATGAAGTCGATGCTCTTGTCGGCGCGGAAGGTGGCGAGCCGCTTCTTCACCCAGGCCGCCTGGCTGCCGTCGCTGTAGCCGAGGTTGCCCTGGATCTCGAAGCTGAGGTCGTTGGCGTCCACGCTGATGACCGCCACGTTGCTGTACGTGAAGCTGTACACCGACGGGCACTTGCTCGGGCCGTTCTTCGGCAGGTCGAGCCGCTTGGCGTGGCCGCCGTAGCCGAGCGAGCCGTAGTTCTTGATCGTGGTGGCGTCCGCGTCAAGGTCCGCGTGGAACAGCTCGACGTCGTGGTTGCCGGTGGCGAACATCCACGGGGTGGACGCGGAGCTCGGCTCGATCTGGCTGAAGTAGCTGGTCCACACGTACGGGTCGAAGTCGTCCCAGCCGCCGCTGTTGGCGGGCGGGGCCGGCGTGTTGGTGTCCCCGGGCTGGGTGCCGCCCTTGCCGTCCGGGTTGATGATGGCGACGGCGTCGCCGCTCGGGTTGGCGTAGCAGATGTCGCCGGCCAGCAGGTTGAACCGGGTGGGCGTGTGGTTATGCGGGTTGCGGACCTTGGTGATCTGGTGCACTAGGGCCGCCACCGGATTGATGTCGCTCGGGGCCTTCTTCGACGCCGGGTTGAAGTAGTCCGGGTCGGTCGGGTCGAAGTAGTCGTCGGTGATGTGCGAGTCCGACTCCGGCTGCAGCGACACGGCATTGTCGATGGTGTTGCCCGTGCCGGGGGCACCAGTGATCCCCTGGTCCCCGTAGGCGGTGAAGGTGAAGGGCTGACGGGCGGACGTGTCCGGGGCGGTGGTGAAGGTGGCGTTGGGCGTGAAACCAGTCTGCTTGCCGGCGGTGTAGACGAACCGGTAGTGGTACGTCTCACCGGGCCGCAGGTTGCGGATCTCCGCGTGGACGTAGAACTGGTTGGCCCGCAGCACGTCGGTCAGCGACGCCTTGACCGGCCCGGTGGGGATGCCGTTCCACACCGGCACGTGGGTGGTCAGCTCCCGCAGCTCGGCCGGCATCCGGAACCCGTAGGTGTGATCGGTGCCGTACTCGACGCTGACCTTGAAGCCGGACGGGACGGCGTTGTAGTGGTTGAGGTTGAACAGCTGGCCGGCGACCCACATCTCGCGCTGCGGGTCGACACCGAAGGAGAGGTGGCGGCCGTTGACGACGAAGCCGTCCGCGATCGTCCCGGTGCTGGTCAGCTGGTCCGCGAGTGCGCGTGAGCCGTAGCCGTTGCCGAGGAGGAAGGCGGCGCCGGCAGCGCCCACGCTTCCCATGAGGATGCTCCTGCGGCTGACCCGGTTCCGGCCCAGCTGCTGCTGAAGGAATTCGTGCTGCTCGGGGCCGGACAGCGCGGGGCGCCGGTCGGACCCACCAAAAGGTGAGGACATGATCGGATAGTCAGCGAGCGGAGCGACATTGGGTGCGCTGAATGGTGTCCGGCGGGCGAATTCTGGCCGACATCAAGGTGGAATGCCGAGGATGTGGTGGCCGGGTTGGAGTGGATGTCACGGTCGGGTAGGAATGGTCCATGCTGAGCGGAGAGTTGACCGGCCTGCGGGCGCGCGCTGCCGAAGATGTCGGGATCCTGCATGCCGAGCTGTACGAGGACGTGGCCATCCGGGTGCGGGCAGATACCCGGCCCTGGAAGCCGATACCGGTTGGCCCCGCCTCCCCGTACTGGGTGCCCGGCCTTGCCGCCGAAGATCCTTCCGCCGCGGCCGCCGCTAACCCCGGCAGCGCGATGTTCTCGGTTGTCGAACTGGCAACCGGTGAACTGGTCGGTGAGGCGCTGCTGTGGGCCATCGACCTGCATAACCGGTCGGCCCACATCGGGATCTCGCTCCGGCCGGCCTTCCGCGGCCGTGGCTACGGCGCCGACGTGGTGCGGATCCTGTGCCGCTACGGGTTCCGGCTGCGCGGCCTGTACCGGCTGCAATTGGAGACCCTCGGTGACAACCACGCGATGATGGCGGTCGCGGAAAAGGTTGGATTCACCCGCGAGGGAACGACCCGCGGCTCGTCGTGGGTGAACGGAAGGTTTTATGACGATGTCATTTTCGGATTGCTCGCCGAGGAGTTCACCGGCTGAGTTTTCGCCTTATGGTTGTGATCATCCACAGGGCCGGATACCTATGCACAAGTGTTTGTGCACGTAGGCATACCGACGCCCGGGGTTATGCACACACAATCCACAGTTGCCCACAGCTCTGGCCACAGCCTTCGCCGGCGTTGCGCACACCCTTATCCACAGGGCCTGTGGATAAGGGTCGAGGCCGGCCGAATAACAGCAAGAAGCATCGGAACCGAACGGCCAGGGGCTCAGCTGAACTCGGCGACGAACCGGCTCTGCTCGGCGGTCTCCACCGCGTCCGGGTGATAGTGGCGCCGCACGTACCCGACTGCCTCGCCGGCGGGCACCCCGTCGAGGACGGCGAGGCAGGCGAGCCCGGTACCCGTCCGGCCCCGGCCGCCCATGCACCCGACCTCGACGCGCTCGCGCCCGGCCCGATCCCGCGCCTCGCCGAGCGCTTCCCGCAGCGCGGCCGGATCCGACGGCAGCCCGAAGTCGGGCCACGCGACCCAGCGGTACTCCCAGGGCACCCCGAACGGCTCGCTGGCCACCAGGTACAGCGCGAACTCCGGATCTGGACCGTCCGGGTCGGCTCCCCGCAGCCCGCGGCCGCGAACGAGCCGCCCGGACGGAAGCGCGAGGACCCCGTCACCGCCGGGCACCCAGGTATCGGACATCAGCCGTCGCTAACGGGCCATCGCCAGCGGAGGCTCGGCGCCGGTGACGCCGCCCGGGCAGCGCACCCCCTGCCAGTGCGGGCCGTGCGTCCACCCGGTGGGCGAGGCGGCCGCCTCGGCGATGAGGTAGCCGCAGTTAGTGCAGCGCGGCAAGGCGCGCCTGGCCCGCCGCTTATGGCGGGTCAGTACCCGCCATAGGCGGACCACCGCCGGGACCGATACCAGGCGAGGGTCGTATCTCGCCACCTCGGCGGTGCGGTGTAGCCGCCTGCGGGCCCAGTCGGCCAGCATGCTGTCGTCGGGCATCGGCGTCTCCAGGAACCAAGCGTCTCGTCCGGTGCATCTCAGTCAGCGGGTGCGAATGCTCGCTCATCAAGTGAAGGGTTAGCACGGCGAGCTCAACGGTAGCTGAAATGCCGCGCGCACGGGTTACCGTTACCGGGCCAGGACCTCCCGGAGGCGGACTCGGCGGCCGGTTTGGAGGATGGCCCGGCGGTAAATGCTCGCCGCGGCTCTGGCCACGCCGACCGTGCAGGCGACGCTGATGAGGGCCGAGGCGGTGAACTGCCACCAGGACACCGCACCCAGGCCGACCAGGACCGGCATGACGAACGGGGCCGTGGGCGGCAGGTAGGCGAGCACGTGGACGAACACGCTCACGTTGCCCGATGTCGCCGTCGTCAACGCGATGATGTAGCCGAAGATCGCCGGAAGCCCGAGCGGGAAGGCCAGCGACTGGACCTGGTCTTGGCGGCTGGCCATCGCGCCGGCGCTGGCGTAGACCCACGAGTAGAAGGCGTAGCCGAGCACCAGCCAGGCGAGCGTAGCGGCGATGCTCGCCGTCGTGGTGCCGTGCAGCACGTCGGAGTGCACCCCGTGCGCGAGCAACAGCGCGACGACCACCGCGAGACCCGCCTGCAGGAACACGGCGAGCCCGATCCCGAGTACCTTCCCGGCCAGCAGCCTGGCGGGCGGGACAGCCGCGAGCAGAACCTCGACCACCCGGCTCGATTTCTCCTCAAGCACGCCGATCAACGTCCAGGTGTTGTACTGGGTCAGCAGGAAGAACACGAGGAACAGGCCGATCAGGGACGTGGCCCGCTGCGTGGTGCCCGGGCCGGCCGGCTGCAGGCTGGTGAGCGGCAGCGAGCGGGCGGTGGCGAGCGCGGCCGCCTGCGCCGTCGTCAGGCCGGCCGCCGCAATCGCGTTGGCGGTGCCGACGGTGCGCGCTACCGCGTTGGCGAGCTGCGCTGTCACCGAGGTCGGGTCGGCCGTTGCCGGCTTGTCGGTCACAACTCGCCGGCCGTCGACGATGGCGAGGTTGGCCTGGCCGCTACGTAGGTCCGCCTCCGCCGCTGCCCGGCTTGCCTCGGGGACGAGCGTGACCGTGGTCCCGACGGTACTGCCGTCGGCGGCCAGGCCGGACCGCAACGAGGCCGACAGGACACCGACGACGCCGACCCGCTGGACGCTGGCCTTGTCGCCGCGCACCCAGGATCAGCAGGGTGCCGACTCTGAAGGCGCGGCCGCGGAGCCGCTCGCGCAGCTCCCGCGCGGCGACGAGGCCGACATCACCGGGCAGCGGGAGGAGCCTCCCGGCCGGCGTCCCGCGCCGGTCCGACGCCATGAGCAGGGTGCCGGGGCCGATGCGCGAACGGAACCCGGGGGTGCCGCGTCGGCGGAGCACCGCGATCACGATGAGGACCACCAGGACACCGATCTCGATGATCACGTGCGGCTTGCTCATGCTCCCGCCCCCTGCACCCGTGACCGCTCCGCCCGCGGCGGCCGAGCCCCGGTCCGCGGTCGTGTCCCCGACCGCTCCGGGACCTCCTCGCGGAAGACCTCCGACAGCCTGCGGCGACGGACGGCGAACTCCGTCACCGGGCCGGCCGCCATGGCCGCCCTGAGCACGAGCTGGGGATCGGCAGCCGCGTCGAGGACCAGGCGGACCGCACCCCCGTCAAGCTCCGAGAGGGTAACGCCGGGCAGACCGCGCGCCCAGGCGCCATCGCGGTCGCCCGCCACCCGGACCACCAGGCGCCGCCGGCCGCGGGTGGTCAGGTCGTCGACCTCACCGGCGGCCACTAGCCGGCCGTGGTCGATGATCACGACCGACTCGCACAGGTTCTCCACCAGGTCGAGCTGGTGGCTGGAGAGCAGCACGCACTTGCTGCCCCTGGCCTGGCTGGTGAGCACCGCGGCCACCGCGTCGATGCCGGCCGGGTCAAGGCCGGACAGCGGTTCGTCCAGGATCAGCAGGTCCGGATCGTGCACCAGCGCGGTGGCGAGCTGGACGCGCTGCTGGTTCCCCTGCGACAGGGACTCGACCTTGTCACCGGCCCGGTCGGAAATGCCGAGCCGTTCCAGCCAGGCCGCGGCGCCGGCCGCGGCGGCGGCGGGCGCCATCTTGTGCAGTCGGCCGAAGTACTCCACTTGCTCGCCCACGCGCATTCCCGGATAGAGCCCGCGCTCCTCGGGCATGTAGCCGAACCGGCTGCGCTGCTCCTGCTTGACCGGAGCGCCGTTCCAGCGGATCGTGCCCGCGTCCAGCGCGGTCAGTCCGAAGATGGCGCGCATCGTGGTGGTTTTGCCCGCGCCGTTCGGTCCGAGGAACCCGGTTACCTTACCCGGGCCGACCGAGAACGAGAGATGATCAAGCGCGGTGAGCGACCCGTACCGGCGGGTCAGACCGTCCAGCTCCAGCTGGGACATGGCAGTCCTCTCCTGCGCCCGCGGATCCGCGACACCGGGCCGGAAAGAACAGCCGTCAGCATGCGTAAGAGAGCCGGTGAGCTTGCAGCCCTGCCCGCGGATCAGGAGGCGGCCGGAACCACCATCGCTGATTCTACTCCGCGGGTGCCCGGTTAGGACCGGTTACGACGGTGTTCGTGCTCGGCTCGAGCATCAGGACTGGTCGCGGCCAGCGGGCCGTCGGGGCGGGGGCCCTCCGCCCGCAGGACGGCGGCGTTGACGGGTTCGACCGGGGTCATCCGGTTGGCCAGCGCCGCGTAGGCCCGTTGGCCGTCCAAGGTGACGAGTAGGGACGCGGCGCCGCCCGGGCCGGCGCCGACGCACCCCGACAGGCCGGCTGCCTCGTTGACTATCCACCCGAGGCCGGCCTGCGGGCCGGTCGGCATGGCGGTATGCGGCCGGACCGCCTGGGCGGCGAGCTGGCGGGGCAGCAGCGACCGCCAGCCCAGAGCGAATCGCACCAGGTCCGCCGCGGTCGTCCACAGCCCGCCGCCGGCGGCGAAGGCGCAGACCTGGCCGGGCAGCGCCTCGAACGAGCCGTCGGCGGTGGCGTTGTAGCCGGTCACGGCGGGGTAGCCGGCTGTCGCTTCCACCGGCCACTGGGCTGGGAACCGCGACGCGGTCATCGACAGCGGGCCAAGCACCAGGCGGGATACCGCTTCCTGGTACGGCTGGCCCACCAGGCCGGCCACGATCTCACCGAGCGCGCCATACCCGGCGAGACTGAAATGGAAGACCCCGCGCCTGCCGGCGCACGTGATCACCGGGCCGGTGAGAGCCGACAGGTCCGGGACGGCCGGCGCGAACAGCGGCCTGTGGTCGGTCACGCCGCCTGCATGCGACAGCAGTTGCCGGACGGTGACCTCCTCGTCCTCCAGCCTGACGGTCCCGAGGTAACGGTTGGCCGGGTCATCGAGGCTGAGGCGACGATCAGCGGCCAGCCGGAGCACGGCGACCGCGGTGACGACCGTGGTGAGCAAGTAGGCGGGGAAGACGTGACCGGTGTGCAACGGCTCCCCGTGATCCAGGTCGGCCCACCCGGTTGCCGTCGCCCAGCCGGGCCCGGCCAGCGCGAGCCCGGGCAAGCCGAGCCGGGCGATGGCGTCGGCGGCGATCCCGGCTACCGCGTCAGGTGCCGTGCCCTGCGTCGACGTGGCCGGCGAGGCGGTCCGAGGATCATTGACCAGCTCGCCCAGCCGGTTCAGCTGCAGCTCGGCGAGCCGGTAGGGCGGGCTCGGCTCGGTGACGGCCGCGACCAGCCACCCGGCAATGCGGCACTGAGCGGTGAACGGCGAGCTCGCGACGACCACCAGCTCTTCGTGCAGCTCGCTCGGCGCCGCCGTGAATACCGCGACGACTTGGTCCGGCGGCACGTTGGCAAGGAACTGATCGGTGAAATGCCGCCGCAGTTCCTCCTTGTCGGGCGCGGTCCACCCGTCCTCGGGGGAGTCGCGGAACCGGTCCACAATCCACTTCAGCTGGGCGAGTGCGCGCCCGTCGTGCGGGCCCCGCGCGGCGACCAGGTCCTTGAGCGCGCTCCAGCTCGGCTGGCCGTGCTCTCGGGCGACGGCAAGCTGTGCCGCGTGCAGCGTCGGAAACTCGCCTGCGGCGAGCCGGCGCTTCGCCTCAACCTTCAGGTACCTGAGGCTCGCGTGCTCTGGCAACGCGCGCTGACCACTCACGCTTCCGAGCGTAACCGCGGGCAGCGCGCCGCGCAGACGTAAAGGCGCCGCGACGTTAAGGCGCCCGCTGTCACTACCCCAGGCCGAGATGCGGTGCCAGCTCCGCGATCGAGTTCAGGATGAGAGGCACGCCGGGCTGACGCGGGGCGAAAAACGAAGTCCCGGCGGGGACGGCGGACAGGTCCGCGGCGGCCGAGTCGCCGGTCAGGACGCCCGCGACCAGACCGGCGCCGGCCCGCAGGCCCGATTCGATGTCGGAGGGCGTGTCGCCGGCGACGGCCAGCTCTGACACCGATCCGCCGCCCAGCCGCAGCAGCGCCGTCAGCGGCATGTCCGGCCAGGGCCGGCCGCGGCCGGCGTCGGCGGGGGACAGGAACAGGTCGACCAGCGAACCCCAGCCGAGAGCGGCCACGATCGCGTCCCGCGTGACCGGTGAGAACCCGGTCGACAGGCAGACCTTGATCCCGGCATCGCGGCAGGCCGCGAAGAGCGGTACGGCACCGGGGATGGGGGAGAGCTGGCCGGCCGCGACCGACGCGCCGTAGGTCTCCTCGAAGACCGTGTTGGCCGCCTGGGCGGCCTCCTCGGAGCCAAGGATGTGCCTGAACACCTCGATCTTGGAGTAGCCCATGGTGGCCCGCGCGTACTTCATCGCCGAGTTGAACTGGGCGACGGGCAGGTTCCGGCTGGCGACCGCGGCGGCGAACGCGTTCATGACGGTGTCGGCGTCGGCGACGGTGGTGCCCGCCATGTCCAGGCAGAGCACGGTGTAGCGGCGTGCGGTCACAGGAAGGTCTCCTCGGCTATCGCGGGTGAGCAGGTCATGCCGCGTCCGCCGGGGCCGGTCACCAGGACCACGCCGGGCGCGATTTCGGACCGGTGGTAGAGCGCGGTGGTGCCGACGACCTCGCTGTAGACGCCGGCCCAGCGCCGCTGTACGCGGGGCAGCGGGGCGCCAAGCAGCGCCGACGCGCGCGCCAGCAGATGATCGTAGGCGGTCTCGTCGACATCGAACCCGAACGGCTCGTCGTACTCATGAGTGTCCCCGATGGTCAGCGACCCGTCGAGGCGCTGCACGAGCAGCAGCTGAGCGCGGCTGGCGGCGGCGACGGCGGCCTGCGGGGGCAGTGCGGACCGGGCGGGCACGTCGTAGGCGGGGTAGTAGCGGAGCGAGTCGCCGTCGGCCAGGGCGGTGGTCAGCTTCCCGTCGAACGGCAGCGTCTGCAGCATCTGCAGCCGGACCCGCCGCAACCCGGCGGGCTCGGCAGCGGGGGAGCCGTCGGCGGCGAGCGCGCCGGACGCCGCCAGCTGGGGTCCGGCCACGCCGGTGAAGTTCGCCCCGGTGCAGAGCACCACCAGGTCGCCCCGGTGCCAGGTGCCGAGCTGGTCACGGACTCCGTTCGCCCCTACCTCGACGGCTTCCAGGCCCGGCCGCCATTGGTAGGACGGCCCGGTCAGGGATGCGCGCAGCGCCGGCAGCGTTACCCGGGGCTCGACGATCGCGTCGGCCCGGCAGTAGAGCCCGCCCAGGAACCCACCGTGCAGCGCCGGGTTGGCCGACCGCACCTCGTCCGCGGTGAGCAGGTCGAACTCCCGCTGCTTGGCGTCGGGCAGCGCGACCGCCTCGCGCATCACCGCCAGCTCCGCCTCGCTGGTCGCGATGGTCAGCGATCCGGCGGGCCGGAACCCGGTCCCCGGCGCGGCCTCGGCGATCTCCTCCCACAGCGCGCGGGCCCGCAGCGCCAGCGCGAGCTCCGGCCCCGCCCGCCGCCCGCTCACCCACACCAGGCCGAAGTTCCTGACGCTGGCACCCCGCCCGGCTGGCTCGCGCTCCAGCTGCGTGACCGCGTAACCGTGCCGCCGCGCCAGCACCGCGTGCATGGTCCCGAGGATGCCCCCGCCGACAATGACAACCCGCCCAGACTCATTCATCACGCCATCAAGTATAGCCATGTCTGAAGTTGTATAGCCAACTTTGGGTGAACGCTAGTCGACCGCCACGGGCGCCTTGTTAGCCCTGAGCTTGGGCAGCCGTATCAGCCCGGAGCGTGAAGCGGTGCGTGTACAGGTCTCTGAGCAGGCCGACCTCCGCCCCGTGATGGATGACCTCATCGAGCACATGCAGCGCTAGGTCGACGGTGTTCGACTCGGCGTAGGGGCCCCAGGCTGGTCCCAACGGCGACGCCCACTCGCCCGGGCTGAGCGCGGCCAGCCCGCTGCGCCAGCTCCGGTAGTGCTCATCGAGGAATCCCGGGACCGCGGCCGCGCCGCTGGGGAAGTCGAGCTGCGCAATGGCCAGCGTGCCCTCGCCGAACCGCCGGTCCGCGAAGCCGCCGAGCGCCAGCCCGCCCAGGTGGCCGAGACGCCAGGCGATGGTGGTGACCGGCGCGGGATCGGGGGCGGGGCCGCCGCCCCCGCCGCCATCGAGCTGCCACCGGCCCTGGTCGTTCTGGCGCAGCGACCAGCACCCGGCCACCGGTTCCCAGAAGTACTCCTCATCGGTCAGCCCGTTGAGCCGGCTGCTCAGGCGCTCCCAGACGTAGTCGAACGTGGTTATCAGCGATCCCGAGGTGGTGTCCATGCCACGATCCAAGCGCATGAGCCGTCCTCGGCCAAGGACGTCGGCGGATGGCAGATCCGCAGCGCCACGGTCCGTTAAGGATGGAATCGTTTTCAATTGCCGGGCGGCGTGCGGGACAGGGCGTTAACCGTGATGGAGTTGCGCACGCTGAACGCTGTCTCGGTGCCCAGGTAGCGGTCGTCGGACCATTCGACCGGCTGCCCGGCGCGGTCGGTGGTGAACCGGCGCTCGCGCAGCAGCGGCGCGCCAGCCCGGACATGGAGCCAGCGGGCCTCCTCGGCCGACGCCGCCACCGCGTCGATGACATGCTCGGCGTCGGCGAACACGATGCCCAGTTCCTCCAGCCGCTCCGTGATCGAGTCCCGGGTCAGGTCAAGTCCGGCGACGAGCACGCCGACCTTGTCGGGATAGACCGCGCGCTCGACCATCACCGGCCGGCCGGACAGCAGCCTGACCCGGACCAGGGCGTACAGCGCAGCCCCGTCACCGATCGCGAGCCGCGCCGCCTCGACGGGGGTCGCCGGGCGCCGGTCGAGGGAGATCACCTGGCCGCCCGGGACTTCCCCGGCGGCCCGGGCCCAGCGGGAGAACGAGAGCAGCTCGCCGAACGACTGCACCCGCGGCCCGCCGAAGACCACCCGGCGCGCGCCGCGCCTTGACCCGATGACCCCGTCGGCGCGGAGGGCGGCGAACGCCTGCCGGATCGTGCCCCGCGACACCCCGTACCGCTGCGCGAGCTCATTCTCCGACGGCAGCTTGGCGGACGCCGGGTACTCGCCGGACGCGATGGCGGCCTTGATGTCCTCGGCGACCTTCTGGTACAGCGCGTGCGCGCCCCGTTCGCCTGCCATAAGGAAGAAGCGTAGCGGCCCGCGGTCATGAAGCCGCCCCACGCAGGGTGTCCAGCTCGGTCTCGGCCCGGATGGCGCGGGCCCGCTCGGCGTCGAGCGCCGCCTGATGCGCGGCCGTCAGACGGGCGACCTCGGCCTCGCGGGCGGCTTCCAGACGGCGGGTCTGCTCGCGCAGTCGGCCGATCTCCTCGCGCGCCCGTTCGGCCTCGGCCGCGCTGGCATCGGCCAGGGCGCTGGCGGTCGCGGCAGCCGCCGCGGCGTCGGCACTGGCGTCGCGCGCCGCGGCGGTTTCAGCGCGCGCACGCTCGGCCGCCCCGCCCGCTTCGGCAATCGCCGTCGCCGTTTCCGCACGTGCACGCCGCACCGCGTCGTTGGCGTCGGCGATCGCGGTGGCGGTCTCGCGGCGGGCGGCATCGACGTCCCGTCGGGCCTGGTCCGCCTGCGCGTCGGCGCGCGCTTCGGCCGCCGCGACCTGCTCCCGCGCTCGGTCGATGGCGGCCATGACCTGCTCCGCCGCTTCCCGTCTGGCTTCGGCCGACGCCGCCTGCGCCGCGTGCTGTGCCCGCGCGATCGCCTCGTCCGCGCGGGCCTGCACGCTGGCGATCCTCGACGCCGCCTGCTCGCGGGCCTCGCTGACGTTTAGCAGTGCGTCGGCCGTGGCCTGCTCGGCGGCCGACTTGACGGCCGCGGCCTCGGCACGGCCGCGGTCCGCGCGGCTGTCCGCGTCGCGGGCACGCTCGAGCAAGATGGCACGGTCCCGGTCGAACGCGGCCGTCCGCTCGGCCAGCGCGGCCTCGGCCGCCTCGGCGTCGCAGGCGAGCTGCTCGGCCGCGGCGTCGGCGTGACCGCGCAGCCGGATCGCGTCGTCGCGCTCGCGCTCGGCGGCGAGCTGGGCGCGGCGCGCGCGGGCGGCGTCCTCCTCGGCCTGCGCGACGGAAGCGCCAGCCCGGCTGGCGATGGCGGCGATCTCCAGGTCGAGCGAGGCCGGGTCGCTCAGCGCCGTCAGCTGCTCGCCGAGCCGCTGGTAGAGCTCACGCTCGGCGCGCAGGCTGGCGATCGCCGCGGCATGCTGCCGCCGCGCCTGCTCAAGCAGGTCACTGGCGCGTTTCTTGGCCGCGGAGTAAAGAAATTGATCCGGAACGGACGCGGCTTGCTGCCCGCTCCCTATTGCCGTTCCCTGGTGGCCGCCGTCGCCGTCGGCTAGATCCTGCGCGGCCCGATCAGCGGCACCGCGCAGCGCGGCCCAGCGATTGCGCGCGTTGTGCACCGGGCCGCCGCCCGCCTCGGGCGGGTCGGCCTGCAGGCAGTACTCCTTCTGCCGCCCGGAGCCGGTCGTCCGCCCGGCCGCCCGACGGCGCGTGCACCCTGGCCAGACGCACCGCTGCCGGGCGGGGACAGGACCGGCCGCCGTTGCCGTCTCGCCGCGGCTGTCATCCGCCCGGGCCGCCCCTGTCGCGTCGCTCATGAGGATCAATCTATCACTGCATGAAGCATTCTTGGAGTGATAAATAGAGTGAAAGAAAAGATGAAAAGTTCACGTCGCGTTCCTCGCTCCCGATACGGTTCAATATCGTGACTGAGACGAGGTCTGCCCGATTCCGCGGTCGGGAGCAGCCCCAGGGCGATGATCAGCGGATGGTTACAAGCCCTGGACGCGTTTTGCCGGCTGCGACGGGGAGAGCGAAGGCAGATGACCGAGCGCTGGGCAGCCGCCGCGATAAGGCCCGCACCAGGTCCCGCGCCACCAGGCTGATCACCGCCGCCGGACTGCGCGAACCGCGGTGGCAGCCCTGCTACGCGGTCATCATCCAGAGCGTGACCGCGGTCAAGTAGCCGTAAGCCAGCCGCCGTGACGCGCCGCGGGAACCCGGTGCGCTGCCTTGAGCCGGTTATCTCGTTGCCGTGCGGCCCAGGGGCATGCTTCAATCGCGCCATGCCACCGGCGTCGGCCCCTGATCCTGAACGGACTGGCTCCTACCTGATCTGCGCGACCCCTCGGACGGGGAGTTCGCTGCTGTGCGGGCTGCTGGATTCCACCGGGGTCGCGGGTCACCCCGAGTCCTGGTTCCGCCGCCAGGACGAGCGCGAGTTCGCCGCTAGCTGGGGCATCGCGGACCCGTCCGACGGCACCTTCGGCTACCCCGACTACTTCCGGGCGGCGGCCGCGGCCGGGAGCACGCCCAACGGCGTCTTCGCCGCCAGGATCATGTGGGGGACGATGGACGAGGTCACCGCCCACCTCGCCGCTGTCTGTCCCGGCCACCCGGGATCGGGCGTCGGCCTGCTGAGCGCCGCTTTCGGCCGTGCGCGCTTCGTCTACCTGCGGCGCGCCGACGCGGTCGCCCAGGCCGTGTCCCTGCTGCGCGCAGAGCAGACCGGCGTGTGGTTCGAGACGGCCGACGAGCGGCAGGAACCGGCAGCAGAACCGGGTTTCGACTTCGGCCAGGTCCGCGAGCTTTCCCGGCAGATCGAGGACCACAACGCCGGGTGGGAGCGGTGGTTCGCCGCCGAAGGCATACGGCCCTACCCAGTGCTATACGAGGAACTTGACGCCGACCCCGTCGGCATCGCGGCCGGCGTGCTTGGCTTCCTCGGACTTGACCTCCCGGCCGGCCGCGAGATCACCGTCCGGCACAAGCGCCTCGCCGACGAGCTCAACACCCGGTGGATCGACAGCTACCGCCTCCAGGAGGCGCGCGAACGGGAGCGGTCCTGAGCGGGACGGGCGCGGCGACCTTCCCTCCCCGGGACAGGTCCTGGAGGGCAGCAGCTTCTCTTGCCGGCATAGGCGGATGCGGTGCCTGATCCCCGGGAGAGCGTGGCGGCTGACGGGACGATCGTGACCGGCGCGGACCGCGGCCGGGTGCCCGCGGCCTTCGAGCCCGTTCTCGCTGACGCGGCGGCCTTCGCGGCCGAGTGCGGGGCGTCGCTTTACGTGTACGGATCAGTGGCGAACGGGACCGTGCGCCCGGGCTTGTCGGACGTGGACCTGCTATCGGTCGGCCTGGCGGACCCGGCCGGCCTCGGGCAGTTCCTGTCGGCCCGGTACGCGGGCCTGTGCCGGGGAGTGGAGATCTCCGCCGCCACGCCCGCGGACCTGGTCGGCGACTCCGATGCCGCCCACGGAAACCGGGTCTTCCTGCGCCACTACTGCGTCCACCTGGTCGGCCCGGACCCGTCTACCGCGTTGCCGGCGTTCCCGGCGGACGCCAGAGCCGCCCGCGGCTTCAACGGCGACATCGCCTGTCATCACCGGCGTTGGCAGCGGGCGCTGGAGTCAGGGACGGTGACCGCGGATCTGCTCGGGGTCCGGGCCGCCCGCAAGACCCTGCTGGCTGTCGCCGGGCTGGTCAGCGTGCACGACCGTACCTGGACGACCGACCGTGCACGTGCCACCCGACGCTGGGGCGAAATCGAGCCGGGCCTCGCCGCCCCGCTGGGCCAGCTGCTCTCCTGGACGGCGGCAGAACGTCGCCCCGCCCTTGAAGAAGTCCGGCTGGTGCTCGCGGGCGACGGGGTCGTCGCCGCGGTCGTCGATCGCTTCGCCAGCCTGATCGGGGTCTGGCCGGGCGATCCGCGGAAGCCCTGCCATGCTGGTTGCCGTGACTGAGGTAGATCTGGCCCGCCGGGTCGATGACTCGCCAGGGGGCGCGGTCGCGCGGCGGGCCGATGCGGTCAGCCGGTACGGGCGGGCCGATCGGAGCTGATCGCGGAGGCGGTGCCGGAGAACACCGCGCTCGCCTACCGGTCGCGCTGGCGCTCGTTCGAGGCCTGGTGCGCGGCGGCGGGACGGGTCGCACTGCCCGCGACCGCGCAAACCGTGGCGGTCTACCTGACCCACCTGGCCACCGAACGAGGGCTGAAGGCAACGTCCGTCGACGCGCACCTGACGGCGATCAGGGCGGTGCACCGGGGGGCCGGCGCGGCGCCTCCCGACAGCCTGACCGCGCGCAAGATCATTGTCGCGGCGCAGCGCCGGGAGGCAGCACGGGACGGCCGGCACGGGCCGCGCAAGGCGGTGGCGGTCATGGCCTCGGACCTGCCCGCCATCGTGGCCGGCTGCGACACCGAGACGGCGGCGGGTCTGCGCGACCGGGCCGTCGTGCTGGTCGGCTTCGCCCTGCTGGCCCGCCGCTCGGAGCTTGCCGCGCTCAACATCAGCGACGTCGAGCTCGTGCCCGGTGACGGCCTGGCGGTGACGATTCGCGCATCGAAGACCGACCAGTCCGCCCGGGGAGTGGTCCGCCGGATCCATTACGCGTCAAACGGGCCGATCTGCCCCGTGCGCGCCGTCCTGGCGTGGACGTCATTCCTCGCCGCCCGGGGGGTCACCTCAGGCCCGCTGTTCACCCGCATCGACCGTTGGGGAAACGTCGGCCCAGCCGTCGGCGGCCGCTATGCCGCCGGCCCGGCCAGGGGCGGGCGGGACGGGCGCCTGCGCCCGCAGGCGATCGGGGCGATCGTCGCGGCGCTGTGCGAGTCCGCCGGCCTTGGCGCCAGCCTTGCCGAAGACACCAGCGGCACCGAAGACACCAGCGGCACCGAAGACACCAGCGGCACCCAGGGAACCCAGACCACAGCCCTGGATACCGCGAGCGATCTAGCTCAGACCGGCGAGCGGCGCCGGTACAGTGGCCACAGCCTCCGCCGGGGCGGTGCGACCTCCATGCTCAAGGCGGGTGCCCAGCCGCTGAACGTCAGCCGCCACGGCCGCTGGTCCGACGGCTCCCGCTCCTTCGCCGGGTACGTCGAGGAGGCCACCGGTTTCGGCGAGGGCAACCCGACCAGGAATCTCTTGTGAGGGCGCCGCGCCCAGGGGCGCGGCGGGGGCGGGTGAGTGAGTGCGGCCGGCCGCCGGCGGCTCGGTGCGCTGCGTGCGGATGCTGATCGCGTTGGCGGCGACGATGGCACCAATGCTTGCCCATTCGATCCACCCCGGCTCCTGCCGCAGCAGGACCGCCCCGACCAGCGCCGCCATCACCGGGTTGACGCTCATGAACAGGCCGAAGGCCCGGGCGGGGACCCGGCGCAGGATAAACAGGTCGGCGAGATACGGCAGCGCCGAGGAGAGGATCCCGGCGGTTATCGCGCAACCGAGGGCCGCCGCGGTCGGCGGGTGGCGCGCGATGATGGCGACGCCGATCGGCAGGTAGATCGCGGCGGAGATCCCGGCCGCGGCCGCGGAACCCTGCGCTCCGGCGATGCGCTGGCCGATCACCCGGTTGAGCAGGATGTACGCCGCCCAGCAGCAGGCGGCGAGCAGGGCCAGGCCGAGGCCGAGGTAGTCGGTGGCCGGCTGCGGGCGCATCAGGACGAGCACGCCGGCCGCCGCCATGGCCGCGCACCCCAGGTCCGTCCGCCGGCGTGAGCCGGCCAGGGCGACGGCCAGCGGCCCGAGGAACTCCAGGGTGACGGCGAGCCCGAGGCCGACCCGGTCGATCGCGGTGTACAGGGAGAGGTTCATGACCGCGAAGACCACCGCTAGCAGCAGCACCGGCCGCCACTGCCGCCAGGTAAACGAGCGCAGCCGCGGCCGGCCCACGGAGAGCAGCACGAGCGCGGCGACGAGCTGCCGCACCGCCACCACGCCGGCCGGCCCGAGCACCGGGAAGGCGAAGGACCCGATCGCCGCCCCGACCTGATTAGACAGCCCGCTGCCGAGCATGGTGGCCGCGCCGGCCAGCCGCGCGCCGCTTGGCTCGGTGACCGGGTGCGCCGGGAGGGCGTGGTGACGGTTGACTGCGCGCATGGACCCATCGTGCGGGCGATGCGTCGGTGCGCAAAATGCATGATCCGATCGATCTATACGATTAGGTTATGGATCTCGAGCTTCGCCAGCTGCGCTGTTTCGTCGCGATCGTCGACGAGGGCACCTTCACCGACGCGGCCATGACGCTAGGCGTCTCGCAGGCCGCGGTCTCGCGCAATCTGGCCGCGCTTGAGGAGGCGCTCGGCTCGCGGCTGCTGCGCCGGACCTCCCGGGAGGTGGGCCTGACCGCGACCGGCCAGCGGGTACTGCGTCATGCCCGGCGGGTGCTGGCCGAGGTCGACGAGCTGGCGCGGGAGGCGTCCGCGGTCGGGGCCCAGCTGCGGATCGGCTACGCGTGGTCGGCGCTGGGGCGGCACACAGTTGCGTTTCAGCGCCGCTGGAGCGAGTTGCGGCCGGGCTCACAGCTGCAGCTGCTGCGGGTCAACTCGGCGACCGCCGGGCTGGCGGAGGGGATGTGCGATCTGGCGGTGGTGCGCAGACCGGTGGCGGACCGTCGCCTGGACTCGGTCATCGTGGGCCTGGAGCGGCGCCTGTGCGCGATGGCGGCCGACGACCCGCTGGCCCCGCGCCGCTCGGTGCGGCTGACCGACCTGAGCGATCGCACCCTGCTGGTCGATCACCGGACCGGTACCACCAGCGCGGATCTATGGCCAGAGGGGGCGCGTCCGGTCACCCAGGAGACGGCCGATGTGGAGGACTGGCTCACCTTGATCGCCGCTGGCCGGTATGTGGGGGTGACCGCGGAAGCCACCGCTAACCAGTATCCGCGGCCCGGTGTGGTCTACCGGCCGGTGCGCGACGCGGAGCCGATCGCCGTACGGCTGGCCTGGTGGCGCGATGAGCGGCACCCGGCCACCACGGCGGTGATCGAACTGCTCACCGACCTGTACCGAGCGCGGTGAGCAGGTAGTCCGCCTGTTGCTGTATCTGAACGTCATCGGCGCCCTCTGTGCAACTAAAGGCAGCCGCCTCCGCCGGCGGGCTCCGGGCGCAAGCTGGCGATAAGCAGTGAGCTCATCAACAGCCACGAGGAAGATTCTCCTGGCTGTCTCTTAGCGAGCATTCGGCGTCCGTACACGTCGACCTTCATCCTGAATTCCGATTAAACCCGCCTATGCCTAAAACGGAGAGCTTTCCAAAATTCCAGAGCAAGGAACTCGTCAGTTTCAAGTCAATTCGAGGAAGACTCAGATGCCCGTCCAATCTGCCAAGCGTGGTGCCATCCCGGCCAACCGAAGCGCGCTCGCCGCCGCGAGGCCCTACTCCGCTGCCCGCGTCGCCGCTCCGCCCACGCACATCGTGATTCCCAGGCAGCTCTCGTTCTGGGGAAATTACAGCTACGGTGACTGCGTCACCGCGGAAGAGGCGTTCGCCAAGGCGTGCAACAACCCCGAGATATTCATCTCCGAGGACGATGCCATCGCCTGGGCGACGAGGCACGGCGTACTCAATGGCGCCTATCTCACCACGGTCATGACGTGGATGGAGACCGACGGGTTCCCGTCCGGCACCGTCACCTATGACGACGGCTCCTACAGCTCGGTCGACTGGACAAACGCCGCCACTCTGCAGAGCGCCATTGCCCAGGGCCCGGTCAAGCTCTGCATCGCCGGTGATCAGCTCGATGCCACCTGGCAGTCGACCGACGGTCAATCCGGGTGGTTCGCGACGGGATATCACGAGGACACCAACTACGACCACTGCACCGCCCTGTGCGGCTACGGATCCATTTCCTGGCTGGCCGGGCGGCTCGGCGTCACGGTGCCCGCCGGCGTCGACGGAACGCAGCCGGGCTACGCCATGTTCACCTGGGATTCCATCGGGGTCATCGACGTGCCCTCCATGATCGCCATCACGGCGGAGGCCTGGCTCCGGCTGCCCACCACGCTGCGCCGGGCGGAAACCCGCGACCTGTTTGTCAGCGTGTACAACAACCAGCAGCACTTCACCTACCTCGACGCGAACGGGAACCTGCAGGACTGCTGGTACGGCGGAAGCTGGAACCTGCAGCAGATCAACAACGCCAACGGGTCCGGCGCCACCGTCGCGGGCGAGGCCATCGCCGCGTCGCAGGCGACCGCCGCCGCGGCGGGCGGGATGTTTGTCTGCCCGTTCAACGACCAGGACCACTTCGCCTACCTGGACGTCAACGGCAACATCCAGGACTGCTGGTACGACGGCCCGGCCAACAAGTGGAACCTCCAGCAGATCAACCGGGGCACCGGTCCGACGGTGGCCGGCGAGGCCGTGATGACCAACGGCCCGGCGGTCGCGGGCGACCTGTTCGTGAGCGTGTACAACGACCAGCAGCACTTCACCTACCGCGACGCCAGGGGCAATATCCAGGACTGCTGGTACGACGGTCAGGCCGGCAAGTGGAATCTGCAGCAGATCAACGACGCCAACGGGTCCGGCGCCACCGTGGCGGGTGAGTTCATCGCCACGCCGCACGCGACCGCCGCCGCCGTTGGCGGGCTGTTCGTCTGCCCGTACAACAACCAGGACCACTTCGCCTACCTGGACGTCAACGGCAACATCCAGGACTGCTGGTACGACGGCAGCTGGAACCTGCAGCAGATCAACGGCAGCGGCCCGACGGTCGCGGGGGAGCCGGTGGTCACCAACGGCCCGGCGGTCGACGGCGACCTGTTCGTGACCGTCTACGGCAACCAGCAGCACTTCACCTACCGCGACGCCAAGGGCAACATCCAGGACTGCTGGTACAACGGGGCCACCGGCAAGTGGAATCTGCAGCAGATCAACGACGCCAACGGGTCCGGCGCCACCGTCGCGGGTGAGTTCATCGCCAGCACGCGGGCGACCGCTGCCGCCGCGGAGTGAAAGCAGCGGGACGCAAGGCCGCCCGCTCAGCCCTATGCGACCGGGCTGCGGCGGGCGGCGCGGGCCAGCCAGCGCCCGTCGTGGTACTGCACATCGATCGGGTGGCTGAACGCGGCCGAGACGTGCTCAGTGCTGACGGCGGTCTCGGCGGGCCCGGCCGAGACCACCCGGCCGTCCGCGAGCAGCAACGCGTGGGTGGTGGAGCGGGGCAGTTCCTCCAGGTGGTGCGTCACCAGCACAGACGCGACATCGGGATGCGTCACCGCGAGCAGGTCGATGGCCTCAAGCAACTGCTCGCGCGCGGCGATGTCCAGCCCGGTCGATGGCTCGTCAAGCAGCAGCAACCGTGGCTCGCAGATCAGTGCCCGGGCGATCAGCACGCGGCCGCGCTCTCCCTGCGACAGGATGGGCCAGCGCAGGCCGGCCTTGCCGTCGAGGCCGAGCGACGCGATGAGCCCCTCGGCCCGGTCGGACTCCGCGGCCGACGGCTTCCAGCGCAGGGCGGTCTCGATGGTGCCGGTGAGCCCGGTCAGCACAACGTCGCGCACGGTCAGCGGGGAGCGGAGCGGGTGGCGCGGGTTGACGTGGCCGATCACCCGGCGCAGCGCCTGCAGCTCGACCCGGCCCAGCTGCGAGCCGAGTACGTGCACGGTGCCCGCGGTGGGGAACGTGACCGCGCCGCAGAAGCCGAGAATGGTGCTCTTGCCCGCGCCGTTGGGGCCGAGCATCGCCCAGTGTTCGCCCCGGTTGACGGTGAAGGAGACGCCGCGGATGATCTCCCTTCCGTCCCTGCGGTACGTCACGTCCCGTAGCTCAAGTACCGGTGTTGCCGCAAACGTTTGCAGGTGCACTCCCCGATATTAGAAGGAAACCGCAGGTGGACGGTGCGGTCGGCGCCGTATCAGCCGCCCGCGGCCAGCGCCGCGTCGAGCAGGGTCTCGGCGGCCGCCCGGGCCGCGGCCGATGCCGACGGGTCATGGTCCATCCGGGCCGACAGCGACGACCCGTCGTAGATCATGTGCAGTTGCCGTCCCAGCGTCTCCGGCGCGGCCACGCCGGCCTCCCTGGCTAGGTCGGTCAGCAGCGTCCGTACCCAGCCCCGGTACTCGGCGGTGGCCTGCTCGACCAGCTCACCCGGGGATTCGGCGCTCGCGCTGACGAACGCGCAGCCGCGGAACGTGGGATCGGCGAACAGCTGGCCCTGCGCCTCGAACACGCCGAGCAGCCGCTCGCGCGGGTCGCTGTACCGGCCGAGGTAGCGGGTGATCCGCTCGGCCTGCAGCGCGTGGCGGCCCTCTAGGTAGGCGCGGACCAGCGCGTCCTTGCTGCCGAAGGTGTTGTAGAGCGACGCCTTGGCCACGCCCGCCCGCTCGATCACCCGGTCGATACCGACGGTGTGCACGCCCTCGTCGTAAAACAGCTCGCTGGCCGCGGCCAGCAGCCGCTCCCGCGCCGACGGGGCCGCCGGTGCCTTAGCCGCCATCGTCCATCACCTCTCTAGACCGTTCAGTCTAATAATAGTGATCATCGGGAGCGGCGCAGGCCCGCCAGGGCGAGTCCGGCCAAGACGATGAGGGCGATGCCGTAGTCACGGGCCGAGCCGAGCAGGCCGAGCCCGTCGGTGGCGCCGAAGCCGGCCGCGACCGCGGGCACGCCCATGCCCAGGTAGGAAATGACGAACAGCAGCGACAGCACGCCGGACCGCTCGCGCGGGGCGGCCTGCGGGACGACGGTGCGGATGCCGCCCTGGAAGCCGGCCCCGAACCCGATGCCGCTGACCGCGGTCCCGGCGAAGAACAGCCCCACCGAGCCGGTGCCGAGCGCGATCAGCGTGATCGCGACGCCGGCCACCAGAGCGGCGATGCCGGTGACAAGCACCGTCCGCGCGTAGACGTTGCGCAGCAGGTAGACCGAGGTCACCGCGGTCACGGTCAGCACGGTCAGGGACGCGGCGCCGAGCACCACGCTGGCGGAGCCGGTCAGCGTCTGGACAAGGGCCGGGCCAAGCGCCGCGTACAGGCCGGCCAGCGCCCAGACGGCGAAGAGCACCGGCGCCGCGGCCAGCACCGGTCCGCGCACCGCACGCGGCAGCCGGACCTCGGGGACGAACACCGACGCGGTGACCGGAACCCGGGTCACGGTCTCCCGCAGCAGCCCGACCCCGACCGCCTGGAGGGCGAACACCCCGATCAGCGCGAAGTAGATCAGGTGCGTCGGCGCGGGCAGGAACTGGACGAACAACGCCGAGATGAGCGCGCCGCTGCCGGTGCCGAGACCGGGCGACAGCGCGTTGGCGAGCGCCCCGCGCTCACGGTCGACGTCAAGCATGCCCGCGCCGATGGCGCCGAGCGCGGCCCCGGTGGCAAGCCCCTGGACGACGCGGGCCGCCATCAGCTCGCCGACTCCGCCCGCGGTTGCGAACACCAGCATCGACAGCACCTGTACGGCCAGCGCCGCCTGCAGTACCGGCTTCCGCCCGATCGAGTCCGACAGCCGCCCGAGAGCCAGCAACGCCGCGAGCACGGCGACCGCGTAGACGCCGAACACGACCGTCGTCGTGATCGGGCTGAACCCCCACTGGCGCTGGTAAATCGCGTACAGCGGGGTTGGTGCGGCCGACCCGGCCAGCAGCGACACGACCAGCGACGCCAGCAGGTACAGGGCCGGCCGCCCGCTGACGCGGGTCCGGGGTACCGCTCGCCCCGATGAGCCGGTGCTGGCCGCGGCGCCCGTGCGACTGGCGGCACCCGCGGGAACCACCAGGTCCGCGGTGTCCTGCGCCAGTTGGGCCGTCCCGGAATTCTGTGTCATAACGACTCCCAAGACCTGAGTAGGTAGACAGGTCCGTCTACCTTCTTTCCTCATTAAAACAGACAGGTCTGTCTAGTTCAAGTGCCCGCGATGCTTAGGGGTGGGACGTTCTCGGGATAACAGCAAGAAGCGCTCAGCGCACGCACTCAGCGGAGCCTCATCGGCTGCTGGTGACGGAATGACCGCCCCTGGCGCGGTGGTTGTCCACGTACACAACGACTTTCTGAAGGGCACATCCTCATGACCCGTACCGCCAAGATCCCCGACGCGACCCACCCGATCACGATCAGCCCCACCGGCTCCCGGGTGACCGTGCGCGTTAGCGGTGTCACGGTTGCCGACACCGAGCGCGCGCTCTCCCTGGCCGAGGCGGATTACCCGGTCGCCCAGTACATCCCGCTTGAGGATGTCGACAAGTCGCTGCTCGACCGGACGACCACCCAGACTTACTGCCCGTACAAGGGCGACGCGAGCTACTACAGCGTCAAGACCCCCGACGGGACGACCGAGACCGACCTCATCTGGAGCTACGAGCACCCCTACCAGTCGGTCGCCGAGATCGCCGGCCACGTCGCCTTCTACCCCAACCGTTCCGAGATCACCGTCGCCTAACGCTCTCATGCACTGCCTGGATCGGGTGCAGGTCCCTTATACGGCGGCCTCAGGCCGGCGGCTAGGGGCCGGAGGGGCGCCAGTTCCAGTGCGGGACCTGGCGGATGGGGTGCAGGTCGGCGTCGGTCTCCGCGCGGGAGTTCCGCTGCGCCACGTTGGCGCCGAATTCGACATGCTCGCGGACCGCCTGGCGAAAGGCCACGTCGTTCGGCATCCCGGCCTCGTCGAGGGCGTCCAGGTAGGCCGCGACGAACCGGTCGCGCTGCTCGTCGGTGATGTTGAGGTGGCGGTGGACGTCGATGATGTACTGGAAGCCAAGCTCACGGGTGAAGCGGTCAGGCCCGCCGAAGGACTCCGCGGTGAACCAGGTCAGATGATCGACGTGGGTGGGGACGCGCTCGGTGAAGAGCGTCTTCAGCACCGGGTCGGCTAGGGCCTTGGCGTAAAACAGCTCCTCGAGCCGGTGCAGACCCTCGTCTCCGCCGGCGTGCTCGTAGAGGCTTTCCGTCACGGCTTTCCTCCCTGCGTGGGCCTTATGAGCAGTCTAGGTCCTCAGTTGATGCCGTGGCTCAGCCCCGTCCGGGCTAGATGATCGCGCCCAACGGGTGCTCAAGGCGGGCAGTGAAGGCGGCCAGCCAGCGGGCCGCAAGCGCGCCGTCGATGGCACGGTGATCGACCGAGAGGGTGCACCGCATCACGGTCGCCGCCGTTACCGCCCCGGCAACCACGACCGGTGCGGGCTTGGCGGCGCCCACCGCGAGGATGCCCGATTGCGGTGGGTTGATGATCGCGGCGAACTCGGCCGTGCCGTACATGCCCAGGTTCGAGATCGCGAAGGTGCCGCCCTCGATCTCGGCCTGCCGCAGCCGCCGGTCCCTGGCGCGCTGGGCGAGGTCGGCGGCCGACCGGGCGAGCTCCGACAGCCGTAGCCGGTCGGCACCGCGAAGCACCGGCGTGACCAGCCCGCCCTCGGTAGCGACGGCTATCGATATATCGACATTTTCGTGCGCCAGCAGCCCCTCGTCGGACCAGGTCACGTTGGCCTCCGGCACATCGCGGAAGGCCGCGGCGGCCGCCATGATCACGAAGTCGTTGACCGAGACCTTGACCGAGGCGGCCTCGTTGACCTGCCCGCGGAGCGTGAGGAGGTCATCGACCACGCATTCGGTGGTGAGGTAGAAGTGCGGCACGGTCGCCTTGGACTCGCTGAGGCGGCGGGCGATGGCCCGGCGCATCGGCGTGTGCGGGATGAGACGGGTGCCCGCGACCAAAGCGCCAGGCGCGGATGGGGTGGATGGGGCGGATTGGGCAGCTGGGGCAGCAGGGCCTGCTGAGGGGGAGTCCGTGGGCGCCGGCCGGGGCGCCGCCGCTGGTGCCTGTGCCGGGCGCGCGGCCAGGAAGTGCTCCAGGTCGCGGCGGACGATCCGGCCGTTGGGCCCGGTCCCGGCGAGCGCGGTCAGATCGACCCCCTTCTCGCCGGCCACCTTGCGCACCAGCGGGCTCGCGAAGATCCGGGTGTCCGACGCCGCGTTGGCGCGCTGGCCGTTGGCCGCGCCCGCGCTCCTGGGCGGGGCAGCGGCTGGAGTGGCGGCGGGCACGACCGCGAACGCGGCTGCTGGAGGCGGGGCGGCTTCGGCAGGCGCGACGACGTGAGCGACTGCGGCAGCCGGAACGGCGGAAGAGGTGAGAGTAGCCGGAGCGCCGGGATCCGCGGCGGCGTCCGCAGACGCTGGCGTTTGGCCCGCGGACGGGTCTCCCAGGGCCGCGTCTATGTCGGCGTCGGTCTCGCCGGAGGAGATCAGGACCGCGATCGGGTCGCCGATCTCGCCGGTCCCGCCGACCGCGAGGACTAGCCTGCCGATGACGCCGGCCTCCTCGGCGGCGTACTCGACCAGGGCCTTCTCGGTCTCGATCTCGGCAATCGGGGTGCCGGCCGCGACCGTGTCGCCGGGCTGGACGAGCCAGTTGGCGATGGCGGCCTCGGTCGCCCCGGCCAGCACCGAGGGCATCCGCACGACCGTCGCCATCAGCTGCCCACCGTCCTTGATACGTTCGCGCCCGCCCGCCGGAGGCGTGATCTCAAGGATCGCGGATCGTTGTGTACACGCGGATGTACACAACGATCCGCGATCATCCCGGCGCGTCGGCGTGACGGCAGCTGGGGCATCAGCCGACCGCCTTTCCGGAGCCGGCGTTAACGGAAGTGCCTGGCGGGGCAGCGCCCGCGGCGGGTGTACCGCCGAAACCGGCGCGCACCCGTTCCAGGCCCGCGACGATCTCTTCCGCGCGGGCGATGGCGGCGCGTTCGAGCACCCGGGAGATCGAGGGGCTGGCCTCGCCGCCGGTTACCCGCTGGACGGGCTGGTCGAGCCAGTCGAAGAAGCGGCGCTGGATCTCGTCCGCCAGCCAGCCGCCGTAGGAGGTGCCCCGCGCGCCCTGCTCGACGATGAGGACGGCGTTGGTTTTCCTGACGGAATCGCCGACCGTGGCCCAGTCGAGCGAGGCCCGGTCGAGGAAGCGCAGGTCGATGAGCTCCGCGTCGATGCCGGTCAGCTCGATCGCGGTGGCCGCCTCGGCCACCATCGACAGGTACGTGAGCACGGTGACGTCGGACCCTGCCCGCCTGATCGCGGCGCGGCCGAACGGTATCTGGTAGTCGAGGTCGCCGACCGGAATCTCGCCCTCGCTGCCGTACAGGTCCACGTGCTCGAGCATCAGCACCGGGTCGTCGATCGCCAGCGCGGCGTTCATCAGGCCCACGTAGTCGTACGGGGTGGAGGCGGCCATGATCCGCCAGCCGGGCGAGGTGGCGAAGAGGCCGGCCGGGTCCATCAGGTGCTGCGAACCGTAGCCGGACCCCATGGCGATCTTCGTCCGCAGCACCAGGGGCACCGGGTTGCGGCCGCCGAACATGTGCCGGGCCTTGCCGATCTGGTTGAACACCTGGTCGGCGGCGACCCAGAGGAAGTCCGGGTACATGAACTCCACGACCGGGCGGAACCGGCCGTCGAGGGCCAGACCGCCGCCAAGCCCGGCGAAGGCGTTCTCGCTGATCGGGGTGCCGAGTACCCGCCCCGGGTACTTGGCGGGCAGGCCCTTGGTGGCGCCGTTGGTGCCGCCGCCCAGCTTGTGCACGTCCTCGCCCAGTACGACGATCCGCGGGTCGGTTTCCATCCGCCGGTCCATCACCCGGGCGGCCGCCTCGATGAGCTTGCCCCGCTTGAGCTCCCCGGTGAACTGGGGCCGCTCGACCGTGCGCGCGTCCGCGATCTCGGACAGGTCGCCGCGGATGCCGACGTCAACGAACGCGGGATCGGGCCATAGCTCCGGCCGGATGCGGCGCTGGCCGGGCTTGGCGCCAGCGGCCGGGTCGGGCTCGACCAGCGCGCCGGCCGCCTCCCGGATGGCGGCGACCGCCTGCTCGCGGACGGCGGCGACGCCGGCCGCGTCGATCAGGCCAAGCTTCATCATCTCGGCCGCGACCCGGTTGACCGGATCGCGGTCCCGCCAGGACGCCTCCTCTTCCTTCGTCCGGTAGCCGAACGCGGAGCCTGGGTAGGGGCCGTTCTGGTGGAAGAACCGGTACACAAGCGCCTCGACCACGACCGGGCCCTGGCCGGACCGCAGCCGGGCGGCGGCCCGCTCCATCACCAGGTGCACCGCGAGCGGGTCCATCCCGTCGACCTGCCAGGCGGTGATGCCGAAGCCGAGGGCGCGGGCGGACAACCGGGGTTCGCCGGTCGCCTCGGCCACCGTGGTGGAGACCGCGTAGCCGTTGTTCTCGATGAAGAAACAGAGCGGCAGCTTCCAGGCCGACGCCAGGTTCATCGTCTCGAGCACGGAGCCGATGTTGGCGGCGCCATCGCCGAAGTAGGTGACGGTCAGGTCGGTGGCTTCGCCGCCGGCGGCACCGCCGCCGCCGACGGCACCGTCAGCACTGTGCCGCTGCGCCCAGGCGTTGCCCGCGGCCATCGGGACGCCGCCGCCGACGATCGCGTTGGTTCCCAGGGCGCCGGCCTGCAGCCACTGCAGGTGCATGGAGCCGCCGCGCCCGCCGCAGTACCCCTGGGCGAGGCCCAGGATCTCCGCCAGGGTGCGCTTGAGCACCTCCGCGACCTCGGCCGTCACCAAGTGCGACAGATCGAGGTTCCCCTTGGTGACGTGCGTGAGCGCCTTGGCCAGGAACTGGTGGTGGCCCCGGTGCGAGCCGTTGACCGCGTCCGTCGACCGGAGCGAGACGATCGAGCCGACGGCGCCTCCCTCCTGGCCGATGGAGGAGTGCGCGGGACCGTGCACAAGTCCCTCGCCGGCCAGCTCGAGTACGGTCTCCTCGAAGGCCCGGATCAGGTGGAGCTGGCCGAGCAGGGTGGCGAGCAGCGCGGGATCGGCCGCCTTCCAGTCCGCGGCCGTGCTCGACAGTGCGGTCCAGTCGGCGCTGGCCGACAGGCGCTTGACACGCGGCATCCGCTACCTCCCTCTCTGTCAGTTCGTCACGCTAGTCCAGACAATGCATCCATTTCAACAGTAAGCCGCGTGCGTTCGGGGGAAAAGCTCTTAAGATGGCCAAAGATTGGATCCAACCTTGGCTTGAGGGTGACCTCGGCCACGGACGACCGGTGAGCGGAGGACGCGTGACGACAGGCACCGGTATCCCCGGGCTGCGCGGCGGGGACCACATCGGGATCACCGTCCCGGACATGGCGCAGGCGCACGACTTCCTGGTCGACGTGCTCGGCTGCCAGCACGTCTACTCGCTGCCGGAGATGCGTCACGATACCGACGACTGGATGCTCGACCACCTCAACGTGGATCCGCGCCGCGTGGTCGAGGAGATCCGGTTCTACCGGTGCGGGAACGGGCTGAACCTTGAGGTGTTCGCCTATGCGGACCACGAGGGGCAGCGGGCGGTCCCGCGCAACAGCGACCTCGGCGGCCACCACCTCGCGCTCTACGTCGACGACATGGACGCGGCCGTCGCCTATCTGAAGGGCAAGGGCGTCCGGCTGCTGGCCGGGCCGGTCGCCAGCGCCAACGCCTCGGCCGGGCAGCGCTGGCAGTACTTCCTCGCGCCCTGGGGGATGCAGTTCGAGCTGGTCAGCTATCCGGCCGGCAAGGCCTACGAGGCGGCCGCGCCGGTAAAGCTCTGGCACCCCGCCCGGCCGGCCGAATGACCGTCCCGCAGGCCGCGGCGCTGCCGCCGCCGGACAACGTCGCCAGCCGCCGGATCGCGGACACCCTGCGGGCCGCGATCCTGGACGGCCGTTACCGGCCGGGCGAGCGGATCAGGCAGGAGGAGGTGGCCGCCCGGTCCGGCGCCAGCCGCATCCCGGTGCGCGAGGCGCTGCGGGTGCTCGCCTCCGAGGGCCTGGTCACACTGGTCGCCAACACCGGGGCCTGGGTCAGCAAGCTCTCCCTCGACGAGTGCGTAGAGACCTACCTGATCAGGGAGCGGCTCGAGCCGCTGCTGCTGCGCAGGTCGCTGCCGAACCTGGACGACGCGGGCATCGGGCACCTCGCACGGCTGGTCGCGTCGATGGAGGCCCCGGGCGCAGGAGTGGCGGAGTTCCTCCGGGCCGACCGGGAGTTCCATCTGTCCAGTTACGCGGGCGCCGCGCCAGGGGAGACCGCGCAGATCATCGGGCGGATGTGGAACACCACCCAGCATTACCGGCGCGAGTTCAGTAAGCTCGCCGCGGGCGCGGGCATGAGCGTCACCCACCTGGAGCACCGGCTGCTGCTTGACTGCATCAGGCGGCGTGACGCCGACGACGCCGAGCGGGTCCTGGTCATGCATATCCGGCGCACGCGGCTCGCGCTTGAGCAGCACCACGAGATCTTCGGCTAGCACCCCAACCTGCCCCCTGCAATTGCGGCTGGCGTCCGCCCGGCTGCTGCAATTGCAGCAACGACTTGACAGAAGCGCTGTAATCCGTCAAAGTTGCAAACGATTGCAATTGTTGAACGGCATTGATGACCGAGCTCACACACAACAGGCAGTAACCAAGGAGGACGCATGGCCGCCGCCCCCCCACCGTCCATCGGGTGGATCGGTACCGGGCGCATGGGGTCCCAGCTGGCCCTTCGCCTCCTGAACGCAGGCTACGACCTGGCCGCCTGCAACCGGACGAGGTCGAAGGCCGAGCCGCTCGCGGAGCACGGCGCGAAGATCGTCGACCGGCCGGCCGACCTCGCTGACCGGGACATTGTCTGCATCATGGTGGGGGCGGACAAGGAGCTCGAGTCGGTGATCAACGGCGAGGGCGGCCTGCTGCATGGCGACGACCTGCCCATGATCGTCATCGACGCCTCCACCGTCTCCACCGAGGCCTCCGCCCGCATCCGCGCGAGCGTCGAGGACCGCGGCGCGCAGTTCCTGGCCGCCCCGGTCAGCGGCAACCCCAAGGTAGTGGCGGCGGGCAAGCTCACCGTGGCCGTCTCGGGCCCGCGCGCGGCCTTCGACGCCGCCGCGCCGCTGCTCGGCGCGTGGGGCCACGGCGTCACCTACGTGGGCGAGGGCGAGACCGCCCGCCTGGTGAAGATCGCGCACAACGTCTTCCTCGGCGTCGTCAGCCAGTCGCTGGCCGAGATCACCGTGCTGGCCGAGCGGGGCGGGGTCCCCCGGGCGGCGTTCCTTGAGTTCCTCAACGACTCGGTGCTCGGCTCGACGTTCACCCGCTACAAGTCGCCCGCCCTGGTCAACCTGGACTTCCACCCGACCTTCACCAACGTGCTGCTGCGCAAGGACCTCCAGCTCGGCCTGTCGGCGGGCCGGGAGCTCGGGGTGCCGATGCCGCTGGCGGCCGCCGCCGACATGCTGATCGCGCAGGCCATCGGGGCCGGCTACACCGCCGACGACTTCGCCACGCTGGTGCTCGAGCAGGCCAGGCGCTCCGGGTACGCCATCGTGGCCGAGAACGTGCCGGTCGACGACGGGCTCGCGCCCGAGGTACCAGGGGGGGCCTAAGGGATGCCGGGCTCGCAGCGGCCCGCCGGAGTGCGGCCGATCGGCGCCCCCGGCCACATGGGCGTCGACTACGAGGAGCGCGTCGATTTCGCGCGGCTGCGCGACTACCGCATCAACCGGGCGACCGAGGCGCTGCGAGCGTCCGAGTGCGGTGCCTTCCTGCTCTTCGACTTCTACAACATCCGCTACACCACGCAGACCTGGATCGGCGGCGCCCTCGGCGACAAGATGATCAGGTACGCGCTGCTGTTCCGCGACCGGGACCCCATCTTGTGGGACTTCGGCTCCGCCGTCCGGCATCACAAGCTCTACTCGCGGTGGCTGCCCGAGGAGAACTGGCGCCCTGGGTTCCTCGGCTTCCGCGGCGCGGTCGCGCCCGAGGCCGGGCTGATGCGGGACGCGGTCACCGAGATCAAGGGACTGCTGGCGGAGGCGGGGGTGCTCGGCGCGCCGCTCGGCATTGACATCGTCGAGCCGCCGTTCCTGTTCGAGCTGCAGCGGCAGGGCATCGCCGTGGCCGACGCGCAGCAGCCGATGCTCGACGCCCGGGTGATCAAGTCGCCGGACGAGATCATGCTGCTCAACCAGGCCGCGGCGATGGTCGACGGGGTCTATCAGGACATCGTCGACGTGCTCAAGCCCGGCCGCCGCGAGAACGAGATCGTCGCCCTGGCGAACAAGCGGCTCTACGAGCTCGGCTCGGACCAGGTCGAGGCGGTCAACGCGATCTCCGGCGAGCGGTGCAACCCGCACCCGCACAACTTCACCGACCGCATTATCCGCCCCGGTGACCAGGCGTTCTTCGACATCATCCATTCCTTCAACGGCTACCGGACCTGCTACTACCGCACCTTCGGCGTCGGCTCCGCGACGGCCGCCCAGGTTGACGCGTACAAGCAGGCGCGGGAGTGGATGGACGGCGCGCTTGACGCGATCAAGCCGGGGGTGTCCTCCGACACGGTGGCGCGCACGCTGCCGCGCGCGCAGGACTTCGGGTTCGACAGCGAACTGGCGGCGTTCGGCCTGCAGTTCGCGCACGGCCTCGGGCTCGGCCTGCACGAGCGCCCGATCATCTCCCGGCTCAATTCGCTTGAGCACCCGATCGAGCTGCGGGCCGGCATGGTCTTCGCGATGGAGACCTACTGCCCGGCGTCGGACGGCATCTCCGCCGCCCGCATCGAGGAGGAGGTCGTGGTCACCGACTACGGCACCGAGATCCTTACCAAGTTCCCCGCCCAGGACCTGTTCGTCGCGAACAAGTACTAAGCGCCGGCAGATCAATTCACCGAGGGGAACGCACGCGGCTTTCCCGTTCCAGGCACCAGGGGCCCTGGCTACTGCTCGGCCGCCGCCGGTGCGAAGCGGTGCTGGCTGAGCCACCCGTCGACCGCCGTGTAGGCGCGCTCGCGCGACGCCGGCCGGGAGAGGAACACGTCGTGGCGCGCGCCTTCGATCGGCACCACGGTGGTCTCGCTGCCGAGGCATCCCGCCCAGCGGGCGATCTGGGTCACGTCGAGCACGGTGTCGGCGTTGTCGCTGAGATCGGTGTACTGGCCGGAGAAGTCGGACTTGGTGGAGCGGAGCACCAGGGACGGGACGCCGACATCCAGCCCGCGGTGCAGCCGGGCGTGGCCCCGCCGGACCGCGTTGAGCCAGCCGATGCTGACCGGGAAGCCGTCAAGCGGCTTGAGCGCCAGGTCGAAGTCCCACTCGCCGGTGCCGCTGGTGTGCAGGGTCCGCCCGTACACCCCGGGCGCCGCCTTGAACACGCGGAACGGCTGCGCCTTGGCCAGCACGCGCAGCGCCTGGGTCACCGGCCCGCGCAGCGCGGGCTTGCCCTGCAGGTCGAACCACGGGCTGTTCAGCACCAGGCCCGCGACGGGGGCGACGCGCCCGGCCTGGCGCCGGCGGTCCAGCCACAGCGCGACGATCAGGCCGCCGGTGGAGTGGGCGGCGACGACGACCGGCAGCCCGGGATGGGCGTCGGTAATGACGGCGAGCGCGCGCTCGAGCTCATCGTCGTAGAGCGTGAGATCCGACACGTAGTGCGCGGTATGCCCGGGCCGCCGCGCCCGCCCCGACTTGCGATGGTCGAGCGCGTAGAACGCCAGGCCGCGCTGGCCGAAGAAATCGGCCAGCTCGGTCTGGAAGAAGTAGTCGGAGAAGCCGTGCACGTACAGCACGGCGCCCTGGACGGCCTCGCCGTCCCGGGGCTCGCGCCGCACCAGCACGGCGTCGATCTGGCCCTCCCGGTCGGGGTCGGCGCCTAGGTCAAGGACCGTCTGCGTGTAGCCGTCGCCCAGCATGTCCGGCTTCCACTGGATATCACCCATGCATCATCACCAATCGGCACTGTACACCGCGGCATCCGGCGGGGTCTCCCGCGCCTGGCGGGGGTTACCAGCGGGGACGGACGTGGTGATACGACGGGTCGACGCTGTGCATGTAACCGGTGTCGTCACGCTCGCGGATGCCGCAGCGCAGGTACTGCTCGTGCAGCGCGCCGAGGGCGTCCCGGTCGAGCTCGACGCCGAGGCCGGGGGCGTCGGGCACCCGGATCGAGCCGCCGGAGAAGGCCAGCGGCGAGCCCGCGATGACGTCCTCGTGCCGCCAGGGGAAGTGGGTGTCGCAGGCGTAGTCCAGGTTCGGGGTGGCGGCGGCCAGGTGCGTCATCGCGGCCAGGCTGATGCCCAGGTGGGGGTCGGAGTGCATGGACACCCCGAGGCCGAAGGTCTGGCAGATCCCGGCGAGCAGCTTGGCCCGGCGCAGCCCGCCCCAGTAGTGCGGGTCCGCCAGCACCACCTGGACGGCGTCGGCGGCGATGGCGGGCGGCAGCTGGGAGAAGGCGATCACGCACATGTTGGTGGCCAGCGGCATCGACGCGTGCGCGGCCACCTCGGCCATCCCGGCGATGCCCTCGGTCGGGTCCTCCAGGTACTCGAGCACGCCGTCAAGCTCCTGCGCCACCCCGATCGCGGTGACCGGCGCCCAGGCGGCGTTCGGGTCGAGCCGGAGCGGATGGCCGGGGAACGCGGCCCGCAGCGCGCGGATCGCCTCGACCTCTTCCTCCGGCGGGAAGACGCCGCCCTTGAGCTTGAGCGCGGTGAACCCGTAGCTGTCGACCAGGCGGCGCGCCTGCTTGACGATGCCGTCGGGGTCGAGCGCCTCGCCCCAGCCGTCCGGCTCCTGGCCGGGGTGCGCGGCCCACTTGTAGAAGAGGTAGGCCGAGAACGGCACCGCGTCCCTGACCGCGCCGCCCAGCAGGTCGGCGACCGGCCGGCCGGCCGCCTTGCCCTGGAGGTCGAGGCAGGCCACCTCGAAGGGGGAGAACACGGGGTCGGCGGCCGGGGCGTCGCCGACCGTCCCCGAGGCGATGGCGTGGCCGCCCTGCCCGACGACGTCGGCGACCCGCCGGTAGATCTCCTCGGTGTGGTAGGCGTCCACCCCCTCGACGGCGTGCGCGACGGCCCGCAGCGCGGCCAGGTGGTGCCCGTCCGCGTAGGTCTCGCCCAGGCCGGTCAGGCCGTTGTCGGTCGCGACCTCGACGACCGCGCGGAGCGCGAACGGCTCGTGCACGCCGACCGCGTTCAGCAGCGGCGGGTCGGCGAAGGCGACCGGGGTGATCGTGACGCCGCTGATCTTCAAGCCGCTGACCTTCGGGCCCGGGCCGCCCTGGTAACCGGGGCTCACGCGGCTACCGCCGCGAGCCCGGCGGCGAGGATGGCGCGCAGCTCATCGGTGTGCTCAGGCGACGGGTCGACCAGCGGCGGCCGGACCGAGCCGGCGTCCAGCCCGCGCAGCTTGACGCCCGCCTTGACCAGCGAGACGGCGTAGCCGGGAACCTTCGCCCGCAGCCGGGTCAGCGGGTAGAAGAACTCGGCCAGCAGGCGGCGCTCGGACGCGACGTCGCCGCTGGTCACCGCCCGGTAGAACGCCATCGACACCTCGGGCGCGAAGCAGAACGCGGCCGAGGACCACAGCTCGACGCCGATGGCACGGTAGGCGGGGACGGTCGCCTCGGCGGTGGGCATCCCGTTGAAGAACTGGAACGGCTTGTCCGGGAGCGCGGCGCGGACGGCGGAGACGATCTGGCCGAGCCGGTCCAAATCGCCCAGGCCGTCTTTGAAGCCAACCACGGTCGGCAGCCCGGCGACCGTGACCGCCGAGTCCGGGTCGAATACGACGCTGCCGCGCTGGTACACGATCACCGGCAGGTCGGTGGCGGCGGCCACCGCTTCGGTGTAGGCGATCAGCCCGGCCGGCGGCCCGGCTACCAGGTAGGGCGGCATAAGCAGCAGGCCATCGGCGCCGGCGTCCCGCGCCGACCGTGCCAGCCTGACCGCGGTCGGCAGCGGCCCGCCGCACCCGGCGAATACCGGGACCGCGCGCTCGGCGACCTTGACGGCGGTGGCGACCACCTCCTGGTACTCCTCGGGCGCGAGGGCATGGAACTCACCGGTGCCGCAGGCGGCGAAGATCCCGCCCGGGCCGGACGCCAGGCCGCGGCGCAGGTGCTCGGCGAGCACCCCCAACTCGACCGCGCCGCCCGCCGCGAACGGCGTGACCGGGAAGAACAGCACCCCATCGAGCATGACCCGCACCTCTCCCAGTCCATATCAGGGAACGTTTGTCCTAACGGCGCACAAGCACTGCCGATCAGCAAAGATCAACACCATCAGCTCGAACGGTCCCGGGTTACTCCCGCTGGTCCCGGCCGCCCGGATACCGGTGCGGGCGCGGGCCCGGGGATCAGTACATCAGAAAAAGGATAAGGCCCGTCATCGCTGGCGGGCCTTGGTCGTTTGGTTCTCTTAGGCGGTGGCGGTGGCGGTGGCGG
>JBEKEK010000147.1:0-30946 GCA_050013875.1 Trebonia sp.
GGCAAGAGCACGCTGCTGAACCTGGCGGTCGGCCTGACCGCGCCGTCGGCGGGCGCGGTGACCGTGCTTGGCGGCCGCCGGGCGGGGTCGCCGGCCGCGCTTGACGCGATCGCGTTCGTCGCGCAGGACACGCCGCTGTACAAGACCCTGTCGGTCGCGGACATGATCTACCTGACCCGCAGCCTGAACCGGCGCTTCGACAACGCCTACGCCAAGGCCCGGCTGGCGGAGCTCGGCATCCCGGCGAGGCGGAGGGCGGGGAAGCTGTCGGGCGGCCAGCAGGCGCAGCTGGCGCTGACCCTGGCGCTGGCCCGCCGGCCGCGGCTGCTGGTGCTCGACGAGCCGGTGGCGATGCTCGACCCGGTCGCCCGGCACGACTTCATGGCCACCGTGCTGACGGCGGCGTCCGCCGACGGGGTGTCGGTGCTGCTGTCCTCGCACGTGCTGTCGGAACTCGAACGGGTCGCCGACTACCTCATCCTGCTGTCACGGGGCCAGGTCCGGCTGGCCGGCCAGGTCAGTGACCTGCTCGCCAGCCACGGCCAGGCCAGCCTGGAAGAACTCGCGATGGCCTACCTGCGCGAGACCCAACTGCCGGAGGTAACCCGATGACCGCGCTGACCATGCCCGCCCGCCCGGACTCGGGCGACGCCAGCCTGCCGCCGCTGCCGTGGTGGCGGATGGCCGGGGTCACCTGGCGGCAGCACCGGATCGCGCTGGCCGGCGTGGCCGTGCTGCTTGGCGCGCTGTCGGTGTGGCTGTGGATCCTCGGCACGCCGCTGCACCACGCCTACGCCGCCGCGATCGCCTGCCACCCGGCAAGCTCGCCGGCCTGCCAGGACCTGGTCGGCATTTTCAACAGCATGGGCGACCATATGACCGGTCCGACCAGCCCAGCGGGTGTCTTCCTGCAGCTGGTGCCGGTGCTGATCGGGGCCTTCGTCGGGGCGCCGGTGCTGGCCAGGGAACTGGAGACCGGCACCTTCAGGTACGCCTGGACCCAGGGCTTCGGCCGGCGGCGCTGGGCGCTCGCCAAGCTGGTGGCGCTCGCGGTGGTGCTGGCCGCCGCGACGGGCGCCTGCGGCGTACTGGTGTCCTGGTATTACCAGCCGTACTTCGCCGCCGGCAACTATGCCCTGGGCCTTTACCAGATACCCCCGTTCGTTACCCTGTTCACCCTGCGCGGAGTCGCGTTCCCCGGCTGGACGCTGGCCGCCTTCGCGATCGGGGCGCTGGCCGGCATGCTCATCCGCCGGGTCGTCCCCGCGATCGTCGCGACCCTGGCCGCCTACGCCGGGCTGGCCGTCGCGGCCGGCGGGTTCTTGCGCGAGCACTATCTGACACCGCTGGTCACCACCAGCCCGAACTTGCCCGGCACCGCGTGGATCATCGGCCAGTGGTCGACCAAGGACGGCCGGTTCGCCTTCGCGGGCAATCCTCCCCTCAGCCTCCTCAACCAGTTCTGCTCGGCCGCCCCAGCGGGGAAGGGCAAGCCCTCGATGGGAACATTCGCGCAGTGCCTGGCTCAGCACGGCTACACGCAGTGGACCAGCTACCAGCCGGCCAGCCGGTTCTGGCCCTTCCAGTGGATCGAGGGCGGCTGGCTGCTCGCGCTCTCGGCGCTGCTCATCGCGGCCACGGTCTGGCTGGTCCAGCGCCGCGCCGCCTGATGCGGCGCGCGATCTCAAAATCCCCATCCCGAACGGTCGCGTGGTTCCCGGTCACTGGATGGCGCTCGGCCTTGTCCGAGTGGCGGGCGGACGGTGCCCGCTTGGTCGCGGGCCGGTCCGGATGGTGCTCCCCGGTTACGGCTTGACCATGAAGTCAAGGAAGCCGCTGTCGGCATCGAGGTTGGACGTGTCCTTGCCGCGGATGTAGTCGGCGCGGACCCGGTACGGGATGCCCTCGGCGTACTTGCTGACGGCCAGGCCGACGCTCGCCTCACTCTTGGCGTTGAGCGTGACGCAGCCGGTGGTGACGACGGCCTGCCAGGCCTTCTTCACGTACTTCTGCACCTGGACCTGGACGCACTCCCCCTTCTTGACGGGAGCGACGACGGCAGTCAACTTCAGGCGCGCGGTGTGATGGTAGAGCCGGTAGCCCGACTTGGTCCCGTAGTAGCCGGCGATCGAGGCGGTCACCTTCGCGCCGACGTTCACGGTCTTCGTCACCGTCACCGCGCTGTTGTCGGAGTTGCCGGGGTAGACCGCGTACAGGGTGGTGGTCTTGTCGAAGTGCGCGGTGCCGCTGACGTTGCTGATCCCGCCGACCAGGCCGCTGGCGATCTTGGTCTTGGCGCTGCTTCCGGCCGTCTGGGCGTACACGGTCACGGTGCTGACCCCGGGACTGCCTGGCAGGGCGGAGTCGAAACGGGCGTCGAACTTGACAGCCTGACCATAGCTCGCCGTGGTCGGCGTCACGCTCAGCGAGAACGACGGCATCTCCTTGGCCACCGTGACCTTGACCGAGGCGGAGGAAGCGGCGCTGGTCGCGGTCGCCGGGTAATTCGCGGTGTAGGTGTAGGTGCCCGGTGGCGGATAGTCGATCCAGGTGAACTCGCCAAACCTCACATCGGCCGTGAAGGTGTCGGCGGGCTGCCCCGCACCGGTCCTGGTGATCGCGATCGTGGTGTTCGGAGGGATAGCGCCGCCGATGAGCAAGGTGCCGGTCACGGTGACGGTCTTTCCGACCGTCAGGTTCGCCGGATTGGCGGCCAGAGTCACCGAGGTCGGCGTGATTCCCGGATCGGGGTAGACGTTCAGCGAGTACTCCGGGCTTCCGTCCGACTCGACACTCGTGACCGCGAAGAGTTCGGTGCCGTCCGCGCTCAGCCCGAGCCCGCGGTCCGCCAGCGCCCCGCCGTTACCGACGGCCTTGTACTGGTTCGTCTGGTTCCCGCCCGGGGTGTAGACGTCGGCGATCTGCGGCATGTCCGCCCCGCCAACGGCGACAAGCCCAGTCGACGAAGCGATGGCGATGGCGTTAGGAGTGCCGACGGTCCCGTACACCGGCGTCTCCTCCGACAGGTCACTCGTGCTGTACAGGTACTCGTCGCCGGACGCAGGCGCGTCGCAGGCAAGGATAAGCCCGGCGCCGCGGGGAACGACGGCGACATCCACGGCGTAGTCGTACTCGTCCTTACTGCAGTTAAAGGGGTAGCCTCCGCCCTCGGCGGTGGCGGTGGACGTCTTGTACGTGCCGACCTCCGGTGACAGGGCATTCGGCAGCACGGCGACGAGTTCGTTGCCGGTGCCGGCCGGGTCGGCCGCGAGCATGGGCGCCGCTCCCCAGTGCGACATCACCGACGGGGACTGCAGAGCAGGCGAGGTCTCGGACAGGTCGAAGTCTCCGATCCCGCCCTCGTTCGCGTTCGCTGCATAACTGGCCCAGAGGTCGCCGCTCTGCACCGCGACATCCCGCGGAGTATCGCCGGCGGGGAGCGGAAGGGTGGTCGTCTGGGCGAGGGACGACGTGCTGATCACCGAGATCGCGGGCGTGACGGTGGCGGAGCCGATTAGTGCCGCGTAGAGCGTAGAGCCGTCGGGCGACAGTGCGATTCCCTCGACCGCGCTCGGCTCGGCGATGCTGCCGACCACGCTGCCGGAGAAATCGGTGACCACGATTGAGTCGCCGCCCGACGTTCCCTGGCTGATGAACACCCGGTTGCCGGTGCTGTCGACGGCCATCTGGTAGTAGCCGGCGATCGGCAGCGACACCGAGGAAGGAGCAGTGACCGTTGCCGCCGATGCGCTACTGGCGGGGTCGGCGCCGGCACCCGCCGCCACTACTGCCGACACACCGACGGCGAAGGCAGCAATGAAAATTCTGTGGCGCATGATTCTCCTGTGAGCTTGGATCGCAGCGAGATCTTAGCCCTTCAGGAAGAGATCAGTTTGGCCGAAACACGCCAAGTCATCAACAGTAATCAAAAATACGCATTTACTCGTGACCTTTGCTGCCCGCACCGGAGCTCAGCTGTCCAACTCGGGGGACGCCAGGGGCAGCCCGGCGTCGACATCGACCAGTTCCGGTTCAAGGGCTTTGGTGGCCGCCCTGGCTTTGGCCGATGTGCGGGGGATGAGCGTGCCGATCAGGCCGGCGCTGAGCGATGTGATCGCGCCGAAGGCCCAGACGTGGTGGAAGTGGGCAAGGGCCTCGGCCAGGCCGGCTGATTTACCGGTCAGGAGTACCAGGATGGCGATGCCAAGGGAGCCGCCGACCTGGCGGCTCGTCTGGTTGACGGCGCTGCCGATAGCGAAGCGCTCGGAGTTGAGTGAGGAGACGGCGGCGGCGGACAGGACCGGGAAGCTCAGCCCGATCCCGAGCCCGACGATCAGAGTCCCGGGGAGCCACTCGGCCAGGTAAGACGGGGAGGCGCCAACTCGCAGCACGTACCAGGCCAGGCCGCCGGCCATGAAAATGGCTCCGGCCATGATCACCGGCCGGAAACCGATGCGGGTCGCCAGTTTGCCCGCGGGCCCGGCCACTGCTGCCACGACCAGCGGCCCGGGAGTGACGGCGAGCCCGGCCTCCATGATCGAGTAGTGCCACACCCCGGTCAGGAACAGGATGTTGCCGAGCAGGATGGCGAAGAAGCCGACCGCGTAGACCAGGGTGGCCGCGTTGGCCGCGGCGAAAGACCGGTCGGAGAAGAGTGTGAGGTCGATGACTGGTTGCGGATGGCGTCCCGAGCGGTAGACGAAGGCGGCGGTCAGGACGACAGCACCCACGAACGCACCGATGATCCGCGGATCGCTCCAGCCCCAGCCGCCGCCCTCGGAGACCGCGGCGACCAGCGCCGCCACGGCCAGGGAGACCAGGATGACGCCCAGGTAGTCGGGCCGCGCCCCGCTGCGCTTGCGTTCGGACTCGGTGAGGATGCGGCGGCCAACGACCAAGATCGCAAGCCCGACGGGGACGTTGACGAAGAACACCCACCGCCATCCTCCGGCGGAGACCAGGGCGGCGCCGAGGGAGGGCCCGGTGGCCACGGCCAGCGCGCCGATGCCTCCCCAGAGGCTGATCATCTGGGTCCGGCGGGCCGGCGGGTAGGCCCCGATGAGGAGCGCGACGGACGAAGGCACCAGGAAGGCGGCTCCCCCGGCTTGCAGGACGCGGCTGGCAACCAGGGCAGGCACGTCGGGTGCGATCCCGCAGAGGAAGGAGCCGACGATAAACACGGCGGTCCCGGTGAGAAAGGTGCGTTTGCGGCCCTGGCGGTCACCGCTTCGGCCCCCGGTCACCAGCAGGGCTCCGAACACAATCGAGTAGGCGGTGATGATCCAGGCCAGCGAAGCCTGGCTGGCCTGGGGGTACGACGTCTTGATGTCCGGAAAGGCGATGTTCACGATCGACAGGTCGAGCGATGCCATGAACGCGCCAAGCGCGGTGATGACGAAGACTATGGTGCCGCGATGACGCGGACCGGGCGGCCCGGCGACTCCGTGTTGCTCCGGTGCGGTGTGCATGCGGTCAGACCCCTGTACTCGACGACAACAGCACTCTATGGGAGTGAGTTCTATAAAGCAACGGACTATGATGGGGGCATGCAACGGACGAGCTTCCGTGAGATGAACTGCTCGGTCGCCCAGTGCCTCGAGGTTGTCGGGGAGTGGTGGTCGATGCTGATCGTGCGTGACCTGTTCCTCGGGATCACCCGTTTCGAGGATTTCCACCAGCGGTTGGGCATCTCGCGCAACATCCTCAATCAGCGGCTCGAACACCTGATAGAGCGCGGCGTGGTCGACCGGGTGCCCTACTGCGAGCACCCGGTCCGTTACGACTACCGCCTGACCGAGAAGGGCAAGGACCTGTGGCCGGTCCTCACCGCCCTACGGCAGTGGGGAGACCGCTGGGAAGCTCCCGCAGGCGCGCCGCTCGAGCTCGTGCACACTGGCTGTGGCCACGTGGCGCAAGTCGTGGGGGCCTGCTCGGTGTGCGGCGAACCAGTCGATCGACGGGAGATGCGCACCGTCAGCGGGCCCGGTCACCGCTCGGACGCCGGGGAACGAGCCGATGGAGCGCCGCTCACCGCATGATCGTCAGCGGGCTTGGCCCGCAGGGTCCGGTCGGCCACGGAGAACAGGACAAGGACCACGCTGACGCCGATCATGATCCAGGCGATGAGGTGGACGCCGTTGTCGGTGACGCTGGTGTGGAAGACGACGCCGGTAATGGCGGATGAGGCGATGGAGCCGACGTACCCGAAGGTGCGCAGCAGCCCGGAGGCGGTGCCAAGCTGCTCGGCGGGCGCCTGGTTGTAGAGCGCCGTCTGGTTGCCCGCGCCGGCGAAGCCCATGGCGACGCCGAAGAGGACGGTGATCACGATGACCCACCCGATCCAGGTGGAGCCGCTGATCAGCAGCACGCCGGCCGAGCCCGCCAGACAGGTAAGGGCGGCGGCGATGACGGGGCCGCGGACCAGGTTGCGCCGCGAGACAGGCAAGATGACCAGGCCTCCGACCAGCGTCATCGGGAGCAGCAGGAGTCCGGCCTCGGTCGCGCTGAGCCCGCGGACGCCCTCGACCCACTGGGTGAGCCCGTAGAGCACCACGTATACGCACAGCAGCACCAGGCCGAAGCGGAGATAGGTTCTGGTCAGCGCCTTGTTCGAGACGAGCAGCCGGAGGTCGAGGAAGGGCGTGCGGGCGCGCAGCTCCCAGGCCGCGAGCGCAATCCACAAGGCGGCCGAGATGCCCAGCAGGTACCACTCAAGCCGGGGCAGGCCGAACAGGAATAGCAGCAGCGCGATCATGGCCGCGGCGAACCCGGCGATTCCGGTCAGGTCGAGGCTCGAGGCGATGTCGCGGGCGCTCCGCGAGCGGTCGAGCGGCCCGTCGGGTGAGACCCAGGCCAGCGTTGCCGCCAGGGCGGTCAGCGCCACGGGGACGTTGACGAAGAAGACCGCCCGCCAGCCGAGCGCGCCAACCAGGACCCCGCCGACCGGCAGCCCGAGGGACGCCGTGGCGATGCCGGCGATCTGCAGACCGCCGAGCACGCCGCCCGGCGGCTTGTCCATCCCCGCGTCACGGGCACGGCGGCGGATGAGCAGCATCGCCGTCGGGTAAGCACACGAGGTGCCCAGGCCGATCAGCACCCGGCTGATCAGCAACGTAGTCAGGTCCTGGGCGAAGCCGCCGACGAGCCCGCCGACCCCCACCCCCGCGATCCCGGCCAGGAACACCCGCCGCGGCCCGAACACCTCGGCCGCCTTGCCCGCGGTCGGCTGCGCGATCGCGCTGGCCAGGTAGAGCGCGGTGATCAGGGCCACGGTCTGGCCGAGGGGCACGCCGAGCCCGCGCGCGATCGGCAGCAGTGCCGTCGCGATCAGCGAGCTGTTGATCGGGTTGAGTGCAGAGCCGATGAACAGCGGCGTGGTGAACCGCCACGAGAACGGGTGCTCCTGCCCGGGCGTCGCACTCGCGGTTCCCATGGCCGGGCCTGACGGACTCGCCTCGGGTGGAGAGGTGGGCATAAAGCCTCCAGACGCTGGTAGCAGCGGCGGTCACAGCAGGTCGGAGAGCCGCTCGATCAGGGGTGCGGCAGCGTGCAGGATCTCGATCTCGTCGCCGGTGAACGATTCCGCCAGGGCGGCCGCGATCTTGTCCGACATGGCGCTGCGGCCCGAGTGGACCGCCTCCTGGCCCGACGGCGTGAGGCTGAGGATGGAGCGCCGCCCGTCGGAGGCATCCGGGCCGCGCGCCACCAGCCCGCGCTGCTCCAGACTCGCGACCGTGACGCCCATCCCCTGCGGGGTGATCTGCTCGCGCCGGGCCAGCTCGGCGGTCGTGACCGGGCCGAGCCTGTCAATCCGCGACAGGACGGTTAGCTGCGGCCCGGTGAGGTCGCCCTCGGTCCCGACCTCATGGGCGCGCCGCTTGAACGCGCCGATACTCACCCGCAGCCGGACCGCGGTCGCGCGGATGTCCGGCTGGCCGCCCGCTGGCTCCCTAACATCATTCACATTTAGAATCTTATCTTTCCAAAGTATGGTTTGCAAATCTAGCTTACTAGTATCACGGACCGCCTCGGTGATCAGGCAGCGCAGGGCTCCCGCCGGTCACGCCGTTCGCTTCTGTTTAGGGCTGTGGTGATCGTGGCGAACCCTGCGACTTCTCGAAACAAACCGGACAGGGTTGACAACCGGGAACGGCAAGCATTGATTCAGGGCATGGATAGAAATAGTGCTTCGGGGCGCACCGGCGCCACCCGCCGTACGTTCTTGTCCGCCTCGGCCGCCACCGCGGTCGCGGTGCCACTGCTGAGCGCCGCTACCCCTGCCAGCGCGGCCACGCTTCCCAAGTCCGAGCCCGACGCCGACCTGCGCCGACTGCTCGGCGAGATCGATTCCGGCCGGATCGAGGCGACCATCGCCCGGCTGGTCCAGTTCGGCACCCGGCACACCTCCTCAAGCCAGACCGACCCGGTACGCGGCATCGGGGCCGCCACGGCGTGGGTCTACCAGCAGATGCAGACCATCGCGGCCACCTCGTCTGGCCGGATGACCGTCCAGCGGCAGTCGTTCGAACAGCCGGCCTCCGCCAACATCCCCGTGCCGACCACGATCACCAACGTCATTGCCACGCTGCCAGGCACCGCCCAGCCTGAGCGCTATTACGTCATCACCGGGCACCTGGACTCCCGGGTTACCGACGTCACCGACTTCACCAGCGACGCACCTGGCGCGGACGACGACGCATCAGGGGTGGCGGTCGTGCTTGAACTGGCGCGGCTGTTCGCTACCCGCCAGTTCCCCGGCACGCTGGTGTTCGCCACGGTGGACGGCGAGGAGCAGGGCTTGTATGGCTCGGCCTTCATGGCGGCCCAGCTGAAGGCAGCCGGCGCAGACGTGCAGGGCATGTTCAGTAACGACATCGTTGGCGCGTCGCAGGCCTTCGACGGCACCAAGCCGGATCCGTTCAGCGTGCGGCTGTTCGTGGAGGGCGTCCCGGCCGCGGACAGCGCGGCGCAGATCTCCCTTATTGAGGTGGTCGGCGGCGAGAACGACGGCGGCACCCATCAGCTTGCCCGGTTCGTCACCTCGGTCGCCCCGGCTTCGCTGACTGGCATGAACATCCAGGTGATCTGGCGGCGGGACCGCTACCTGCGCGGCAGCGACCACGTGTCGTTCCAGGCCCAGGGTTACCCGGCGGCCAGGATCACCGAGCCCCGGGAGAACTTCAATCACGAGCACCGCAACGTGGAGGTCATCGACGGGGTGGAGTTCGGCGACCGGCTGGAGTTCGTGGACTTCCGCTACACGGCCCGGGTAGCCAAGGTCAACGCCGCCGCCTTGTGGGCGCTGGCGACCAACCCGGCGACGCCGAAGAACGTACAGATCCACGTAGCGCCCCCGGCCGGCTTCGCCGGAATCAACGACACGGTCCTCACCTGGGACGCCAACCCAGAGACGGACCTGTCCGGGTACGAGGTGGTGACGCGGGAAACCAGCGCCCCGGACTGGACCCAAGCGATCCCCGTCGGCAATGTCACCTCGGTCACCCTGGACATCGCGAAGGACAACCTGCAGTTCGGCGTCCGCGCGGTTGACAATGCCGGGCATCGGAGCCCGGTCGGCTTCCCGGTCACCGTCACAACCTGACCGGCCGCGCCCGTCGGGGTGAGGGGGCTGGCCGGGACGCCGGCGGCTACACGGCGAGGCCGAGGTCGTCGACACCACGCACCTCATGCCCGCCCAGGCCGCCCAGCAGATCGCAGCGGCCGTCAAGAGCTGAGGTCCGCCCGTTGCACGGGATTCAAGCCTCCCCCAACAGGAGAGTCAACCCGCGATCACGTGCTTGACTGCACTGGCAGCGGCGACGGTAGAACCATCCGGTCCGAACGAGCAGGCCGGCAACCGACAGGAAGGACAACCGTGTTGAGCACCGCGACCCAGCTCACAGGAGTCGTCGTCCGCGACGGCAAGATCGTCTCACTGGTCGTCGTCGGCAACCAGCCCTGCGAATACGACCAGGCCGGGAAGTGAGGCACGAGCTCGATCCCGAGGTGGCCGCCGGCCTCATCGCCGTCCTCGACCACGGGCAGCTCACCGAATGCGGCACCCACCGCGAGCTCATGACCGCGGGCGGGCTCTACGCCGAACTGTTCACCCTCCAGGCCCGCGCCTACCACTAGCCCGCCCGTCCCCTCGCCCCGCCGAGGATGACAGGGACGATGGCGTCAGGGATGTCAGCCTGCGGGCCGCGGCTGGCCGGCTGTCAGTCTTCCGGTTTGCGGCGCTGCTGCGGGATGATCACCGCATCCGGCCCGGGGAATAGCAACCGCGTCTGACCGCCGGCGAATCGCACCAGGTACGGCGGCCCGCCTCTCATTCCGCGAACCTCGATGATTTCACCGGTCTTGTCCGCCAGCCCGACGGTGTTTGCGTGAATGCGAATCTGGTCACCGATCGTCGCTTCCATGACCGCCTCCCTCGGCGCTGCGATTTCTGGTACGCAGAACACCTACGCACGTCGCCGACGCGATCACCGCCCAGGCCAGATCCGGTAATCGGGCCACGGCCAGACAGGTCACGCGAGACGGCGGTGTTCCGCTGCCGCGACGTGCACTCCTCTCTTTTCCGCCAAGGGGCCCTCCCACACGCCGGCTGGTGACCTGCTTGGCCTCCGCGCAGCTTCCTGGCACTGAGGCCTACCGTGAGCGGAGGCAGCATCGCCTGGCGGGACGCGCATCGACTCATGCGGTGATGGAGAAAATCAGGACCAGCTCACTAGTCTTATGCTCCGATGCTGTTCAGTTCGGTCAGCAGGTCTTCGGGGATGGTTAGGGCGGCGCCGGCGACGTTCTCGCGCAGGTGCGAGACCGACGAGGTGCCGGGGATGAGCAGGATGTTCGGGGAGCGCTTGAGTAGCCATGCCAGCGCGACGGCCATCGGCGTGCTGCCGAGGCGGGCGGCAACTGATTCGAGGGTGCTTGACTGCAATGGGCTGAAGCCGCCGAGCGGGAAGTAGGGCACGTAGGCGATGCCCTGTGCGGCGAGCGAGTCGATCAGACTGTCATCGGCCCGGTTGGCGATGTTGTATTGGTTCTGCACGCACACGACTGGCGCGATGGATTGGGTTTCGGCGATCTGTTCGGCGGTGACCGTGCTGAGGCCGAGATGCCTGATCAGTCCTTCCTGCTGCAGCTGCGCGAGGGCGGCGAACGGCTCGGCGATCGAGCCCGGCTCGGGGCTGTCAAACCCCCCGACGCGCAAGTTGACCACGTCAAGTGCGTCGAGGCCGAGGTTCTTCAGGTTGTCGTGCACAGCCTGGCGCAGCTCCTGGGGTGAGCGGGCGGGCGGCCAGCCACCTTGGGCGTCACGCTTGGCTCCGACCTTGGTCACGATGCTCAGCTCGTCCGGGTAGGGGTACAGAGCCTCCTTGATGATCTGGTTGGTGATGTGCGGGCCGTAGTAGTCGGCCGTGTCGATATGGGTGATGCCGAGCTTCACCGCCTCGCGCAGCACGGCCACGGCGGCGTCGCGGTCCTTGGGCGGGCCGAAGACGCCGGGGCCGGCCAGCTGCATCGCGCCATAGCCCACGCGCGTGAGCGTCAGGTCCTCGGCCATGGTGAACGTTCCGCCGGGAAGTGCCCTCGCCATCATGAAAATATCTCTCCTCGTTGTCGTCCTAGCTCCGTGTGGTTGTCGTCTTGGCTCCATACTGCCCTAGTGCCCGGGGGCCGATTCGCTTGGTGAAAATCGGCGCGGACGGCGGTCGGTCACCACAGCAGATCGGCCGCCTTCTCCGCAATCATCACCGTGGCCGCATTGGTGTTGGTCGACACGATCTCAGGCATGATGGACGCATCGGCCACCCGCAGACCCGCCAGCCCGCGTACGCGCAACTGAGGATCGACCACCGACAGCGAGTCGACTCCCATTCGGCACGATCCGGCCGCGTGGCCATAGGACTGGACGGCGTCGCGCACAAACGCGGCAATGATCGCCTCATCGGCACCAAGGAGCGGATGGGAACGGCCTCGCCAGTCGTCGAACGCCGCCGCTTCGCTGATGTCCAGGGCATGACGGACGCCCGAGACAAGCGCCCGCAAGTCATGGTCCTCGTCGAGGTAGCGGAAATCGATCAGCGGAGCCGACCGGGTGTCGGAACTGGCGAGCGTCAGCGTCCCCCGGCTGGCCGGCCGCATGTGCCCGACGCCGAAGGTATATCCGTGCTCGGGAGCTGTCTGCCACGGATTGGCAAACGGAACATGGATGAAGACAATCTGCAGGTCGATCGAGGCCCGGCCTGGCTCGCTGTCCGCCATCAGGGTGACCTGGCCGAGATTGCCAGTCGGGGCGGGCAGCGGCCCGCTCGCCTCGACCGTCAGCCCGGCCAGAATGATGTGGTCCTGCAGGTTGCGGCCGACGCCAGGCAGGTCGTGCCGGACCTTCACGCCGACCTGCTCAAGCTCGGCGGCCGGACCGATCCCGGAGTGCAGCAGGATGTGCGGGCTGCCGATGGCTCCCGCGCACAGGACGATCTCGGCCGTGGCTGCGTAGTGGCGCAGCTCGTCGTCGACGGTGACATCGACGCCGGTGCAGCGTTCGCCGTCCACCGTCAGCCGTTCGACGAACGCCCCTGGCACGAGCTCGAGGTTCTCGCGGCCGAGGGCCGGCTCGAGGTAGGCGGTCGCGGTGCTCTGCCGCCGGCCGTCGGCGATCAGCAGGTCATGGCTGCTCGCGCCGCGCAGTTGCTCCCCGTTCAGGTCGGCGGTGAGCGGATGTCCGGCCTGCTGGGCAGCGGCCAGGTACGCCCGCGACAGCGGGTGTAGCTGCGCGGCCGGCGCCGGTCGCAGCGGTCCGCTGCTGCCCCGGTAGCGCGGGTCACCGTGCGGCACCGATTCGGACCGTTTGAAGTACGGCAGCACGGACTGGTAGTCCCAGCCCGTGCAGCCCTGGAAGGCCCACGCGTCGAAGTCGCGATGGTCGCCGCGCAGGAACGCCATGGCGTTAATGCTGCCGGAACCGCCTACTGTCCGGCCCCGGGGTATGTCGTGCACGTGTCCGGTCCTGGCCTGCGGAACGGTCTCGAAGGCCCAGTCGACATCGGTTTTGTACAGCGCGGGCCACGTGTGCGTAGTGGAGATCCGTTCGCTGTTGTCGGCAAACCCGGCCTCGACCAGCAGCACCCGCCGGTTCGGATCCGCACTCAGGCGCGCCGCCAGCACGCAGCCGGCGGTGCCCGCGCCGATGACGATGTAGTCGAACACGCTATCCTCGCTCACGACGTCATCGTCCTGTGATGCGCATGCTGATGCTCTTGACGTGGGAGTAGTGGTTCAGCGCCTCAATGCCCTTCTCCCGGCCGTAGCCACTGTGCTTGTAACCGCCAAACGGCATCTGCACCGACTGCGTTGACCACGAGTTGATGTAGACCTGGCCTGCCTCGATCGCCTCGGCCACCCGGATGGCGCGCGACATGTCGGAGGTGAAGACGCCGCCCACCAATCCGTAGTCAGAGTCGTTGGCCAGCTCCACCGCTTCCTCCTCGGTGTCGAAACCGATGACGACGAGTACCGGGCCGAAGATCTCCTCCCGGGCAATGCGCATGTCATTGCTCACGCCGGTGTAGACCGTGGGCTCGACATAAAAGCCACCCGTGAGCGCAGGATCGAGGGCCAGCGTGCCGCCGATCTCGGCCCTGGCACCCTCCTCGGCCGCGATCTTGAAGTACCGCTGCACTGTCTCCCACTGGTCGTGAGTGATCAGCGGGCCTACGTCACGTCCGGGCCGCAGCCGGCGCGTGGCGGTCACCACCGCTTCGACGAAGCGATCCTGCACGTGTCGCTGTACCAGCAGGCGCGTGCCGGACGAGCAGACCTGGCCGGCGTTGGTCGCGTAGGCCCGCACCGCCTCGGTCGCGGCGAACTCCAGGTCGGCGTCGGCGAAGACGATGTTGGCCGACTTCCCGCCAAGCTCGAGCGTCAGCGGCAGAATGCGATCCGCGGCGATACGGCCGATCTCCTGACCGACCCGCACCGACCCGGTGAACGCGACCTTGCGCACCAGGGGATGCTGGACGATGGCGGTTCCGACTTCCGGCCCGAGGCCCAGGACGACGTTCAGCACACCAGGCGGCAGCCCTTCCTCCGCGGCCATCCGGGCGAGCTCCACGGTCGTGCGGGAAGTGGCCTCGGCCGGCTTGGCCACCACGGTGTTGCCGGCCGCCAGCGCCGGGGCGCACGCCCGGGCCGCCTGGTTAAGCGGCAGGTTCCAGGGGGTGATCACGCCGACCACGCCGAGGGGCTCACGGAGCGTGTAGACGTGCAGGTTGGGCTGGATGTCGAGCACCTGGCCGGACGGCAGGTTGACCAGGGCGGCATAGAACTCGAAATACTCGGCGGCGCCACGGATCTCCGCGGCGGACAGGGCCAGCGGCTTCCCGGTGTCAGCGGTCTCCATCGCGGCCAGCACATCGAGCTCGGCCAGCAGGCGCCGGCCGATGGCGGCGAGGATACGGCCGCGGTCCAGCGAGCCCAGGTGCCGCCACGAGGTACGGGCGCGGTGCGCGGCCCGGACCGCACGGTCGACGTCGGCCGCGGTGCCCAGGCTCACCCGGGCGCCTGGGGCGCCGGTCGACGGGTCGGTGCCGGTACGCGTGGCGCCGTCCGTCGACTCAGCGGACGCGCCGTCGATCCAGTGCAGCAGCGCTTCGCTCATCACGCCCCGCCCGCCGCAGAGTCAGGCGGCGTCGCGCCAAGCAAGGTGTACAGCTGCGTGTGGTCAGTGGCCGGGCTCACCTCGCCGGCGATGCGGCGCCACTGGCCGGCCACGTGATCGGCGACCTCAACCGGACGGTCGAGGGCCCGGGCGAGGCCGATGGCGAGGCCGACGTCCTTGGCCATCAGCTGCAAGGAGAATCCGGAGTCGAAGCTCCCGCTGGTCATGAACTGGGCCACCTTGTTCTCGCTGGTGTTGCTCCGTCCCGACGAGCTGTTCAGCACTTTCGTCATTGTGTCGGCGCTGATCCCGAATGCCTCGGCAAGCACGAGAGCTTCGACGGTGATCGACATGGTCGCCGCCGACACCAGGTTGTTCAGCGCCTTGGCGGCGTGACCCGACCCGATGTCGCCGACCCGGATGACTGTTTTAGCCATAGCTGTCAGCAGAGGTGTCGCCTGGGCCAGGTTGGCCTCGGAGCCTCCGACGAGGACGGACAACCGGGCCGCTCTGGCTCCGCGCACGCCGCCTGAGACCGGGGCGTCGAGCATCGACAGGCGCTTGGCCCGCAGACGGGCGGCCAGGCTGCGGGTGCGCAGCGGCTCGGAGGAGCTCATGTCGATGACCAGGCAGCCGGGCGGCAGCGCATCGGCCACCCCCTCGCGCTCGAGCACGTCCTCGACGATCGCGGAGGTCGGCAGCATCAGGATCAGCGCCTGCGCCGCGGCGAACGACTGCGGGCCGGCAGCGGCGGTAGCGGTCGGGTACTCGGCGGCGAATCGCTCGGTCACCCCGGGGGCGGCGTCCGACACGGTCAGCGCGAAGCCCGCGTCGACGAGATGTGCCGCCATCGGCCAACCCATGTTGCCGAGACCGATGAAACCGACCTGGGTAATGGTCACTGCGACTCACCCAGGGCGGCCTGCGCCTCGGCGTCCATCGCCGCGAAGACCTCGGCTGCGTTGCGGAACGCCTCCAGCGCAGCCGGTCCGCCGCAGTAGAAGGCGCTTTGCATCAGCACCTCCTTGATCTGCTCGCGCGAAACTCCGTTGTTGACGGCCCCGCGCACGTGGGCCTTGAACTCGTGGGAGCGATTCAGCGCAATGATCATGGAGAGGTTGATCAGGCTGCGCTCCCGCAGGCTCAGCCCGGGACGGTTCCACAGGTCGCCCCAGCAGTACTGGGTGACGTATTCCTGGATGTCGCGGGTGAATTCGGTGGCGGCGGCCAGCGAGGCGTCGACGTAGGCGTCGCCGAGCACGCGGCGGCGCGTGGCGAGCCCGGCGTCATAGAGGTCTTGATTCACGACAGCTCCTCAAGCGTGCGTGGTTTCGGTCAGATACGGGCAAGATCGGCCCAGTCGCGGATGATGAAAGCGCCGTCGCCGTCATCGTCCACGCGGCAGGCGGAGTGGCCGCCGAAATGCCCGGGGAACACGAGCAGGGACCGGTCGGCGGCCTCGGCCAGCAGGCGGCGGCGGGTGGCGCGGGCCAGCGCCGGATCTTCGCAGAAACAGCTGTTGACGTCGGGATCGCCGATCTGGGCGGGCGAGTGGAGGATGTCGCCGACGAAGAGGGCGCCGGTGCCGCCGGACTGCAGCCGCAGCACCGACGAGCCCGGGGTGTGGCCGGGTTCGGCCTGCAGCACCAGGTCGGAGTTGATGCGATGCTGGCCGGCCCACAGGTCGACCAGGCCGGCCCGCTGCAGCGGCTGCACGCTGTCCTCGAAGACGTTCTGGTTGCCGTCGCCGGGCGGCCGGGGCGTGCGGATCGGATCCCAGAACAGGAAATCCGGCTCGCAGATGAGGTAGCGGGCGTTGGGAAAGGTCGGCACCCAATCGCGCCCTTCCAGGCGGGTGTTCCAGCCCACGTGATCGACGTGCAGGTGGGTGTTGATCACGATGTCGACGTCGTCGGTCGACACGCCGGCGGCCCTGAGGTTGTCCAGGTAGGCGGTGTCGTGGTGGGCGTAGGCGGGCGCGTACGGGCGTTCCTTGCCGTTGCCGGCGCCGGTGTCGAGCAGGATGACCATTCCCTGGCTGCGGATGAGCCAGCTGTGCAGCACCGTGCGAAGGGTGCCGTTGGCGGCGTCGTAGAAGTCGGGGTCAAGCCAGCCCGCGTTGTCCGCCCAGTAGGCGGGGCTGCTGTCGGGGAACAGGAATCCCGGCGTGGCCGGGCCCTTCCCGGCGTACTCGGGCACACGCGTCACCTCCACGTCACCGAGGAGGACGCGCGCAGGTTTGGTCACCATGACCGGTTGGCCTCGGGCACCGGATAGCGCTCCGCCACCTCGGGCGGCACCGCGGCCGAGACGAAGTTCGCGGTCTCGAGCAGCCGGGGGGTCCAGTTATTGCCCTTGGCCATGTTGCGGGTCTCGGCCATATAGGCGCTCCGCGCTTGCACGTCGTCGGTCATCTGACGCTCGCGCGCTTCCCAGGCGACCAGCGCCTCGGCCACGGTGTCGTACTGGTCAAGGGCGTAGGCCAGGTCGACCGCGTTGACCATCCCGACGCCGGCCCCCTGGCCTAGAGCCGGGCACATGGCGTGGGCCGCGTCGCCCACCAGCACCGCCCGCCCGGTCGACCAGGGCGTCACGCGGTTGGTCTGGTAGTTGTCGTGGCGGCCGCCCTCGGCCTTGCCCGCGAGCTCGATGATCGGGATGAGATGAGGAAAGCGCTTCGACCAGACCTCGACGTCGACGGGGATCCTGGACGCGCGCTCGTTTTTCGTCTCGGCCATGAACGCGATGTAGAGCATGTCGGGGCTCATCGGGTGGTACAGCACGCGCATCGCGTCCGGCTCGAGCGTCCACCAGTCGAGGACCCGGTTCCAGCGCTCGCCCTTGAACTCCTCCGGGCGCGGGATCAGCACCCGGCAGACGCCGTCGGAGTACTTCTTGCGCTCCTGGGTGAGGTCGCCGAGTGAGTTGCGCACGGCCGACCCTGCCCCATCGGTGCCGATCGCCAGGTCGGCCTCCAGCCGGCTTCCGTCCGCCATCAGCAGCGCGCCCGCGGGGTCGGCACCGACGGCGCGCGAGCTCGTCACGATCTCCACGCCGGCCGCGCGGGCGGCGTCGGCCAGCAGCGCGTGCAGCTTCGGCCGGGTGATCGCCCAGTAGGGGTAGCCGGGCACTTCGAGTGAGACCGACGTCCCGTTCAGGAACGTCTCGTAGTAGTCCGGCTTCACGCCATTGTGCTGGACCGACTGCGCGACGCCGATGACCTCAAGCGCCAGCATGGCGTTGCGCCACATGACGATGCCCGCCCCGAAATCGCGGACGGTGTCGTTCTGCTCGTGCAGCCGCACGGACCAGCCGCGCTGCGCCAGCGCGGTGGCGACCGTGAGCCCGGCGAAGCCGGCTCCCGCGACCTCTGCGTGCCGGGTCGGCGCTTGTGGTGTTGTCATCGCGGTACCTCTCTGATCAGTCTTCGGCGTCTACCCAGACGGTCATGCTGCCGCGGGCCACGGTGTGGAAGTGCAAGTTGAAGCCGAGCACCACCGGCGTCAGGCCGGGGTCGATCTCGAGTGTGGCTACGTCCACCGCGTGCACGATGAAGACGTAGCGATGACGTCCGGATCCGGGCGGTGGGTTGGGCCCGATGTACTGGCGCATCCGCAGGTCGTTCGGAATGGTTAGTGCACTGGCCGGCATCGGACCGCCGATCGCTCCGGCGCCGGCCGGGAGCGAGGTGACGTCGTGCGGGATATTGGCGACTGCCCAGTGCATGAACCCGGTGCCCGTCGGGGCGTCGGGGTCGTAGCAGGTGAGCGCGAAGCTTCGGGTTTGCGCGGGGAATCCGCTCCAGGCCAGGTGCGGTGAGGTGTTAGTTCCGCCGATCTGCGGATCACGGAACGCCAGCGGCATCTCCTCGCCGTGCTCAAGGTCGTCGCTGCGCACCGCCAGCGCCGGGGCGGGGGTGACCGCGGAGTAGGGATCGTCGTTGCTCATGGGGGTGCCCTGTCTTCGTGGTCGCTGTCTTTGTGGCGGGGTACTGGGTCAGGCCGGCGGCGCGGGGGTGCTGCGCACGCAGAACGCGCGGAAGGGATGCCGGATGTCCCATCTCCCTGACCAGCCGCCCGGGAGTGCGATGACGCTACCCGGCGTGAATTCATGCCTGCTGCCATCACCCAGGACGAGGAAGCCGTCGCCGGTTAGGACGAAAGCGAAGAATCCGTTTTCGCCCGGGGCCCACTGGTACTGGCCGGGCTCGCGCGATCTGATGTCGCAGCGGCCGTCTGGACCGTCGAAGATCACCGCATCGGCGTCGGCGGGTGAACCGGGGGCGGCCGCCGCACCCGGCAGGCTGTCGGCCAGTACCCGGACGGCCGGCCGGAACGCGGACGCGACCACCGCGGATGGCAGCGGGGGCGCCGGAGTCGTGTGCAGGTAGACCTTGCGGATCGTCTCGCGGATATGCCAGGTTCCGACCCAGCCGAACGGGAGCACCAGCACGCTGTCCGCGGTCAGTTCGTGCGCGGTCCCGTCCTCATCCACGATGGTCGCGTCCCCGGACAGGATGTACATGAACGACCCCCGCTTGTCCTTGACGCGAGGGAACACCCCAGCGCCACAAGCCCAGATCGCGAAGAAGCCGTCGGCGCCATCGAAAACCGTCTTTTCATGGGCGAACGGCACGCCCTCGAGAATCGGCTCCATGGAGACCACCTCGGGCAGCGGTCCCCGCAGTACCTCGGCGGCGCCGAGAAAGGCGGCCTGCAACGTCTGGTGGTGCACGCTCACGGGGTTGCTCCTCGCCAGGCGGAAGGGGTGACCGCGGTTTCGGCCACGGCCGGTATGCCAAGCAGTTCGAATGACGGCCGGTGCAAGATGGCCTGCAACTCCTCATCGGTGATGGGTGTGAGGGCGAACTGCTGCATGTGGGCCACCACGCGGGCCAGCGCCGCGGCGGCGCTCTCGGCCGAGACCATCGGGGAATCGCTGCCGAACAGTACCTTGTCGAGAACGCCGTATTCCTTGGCGGCCGACAGCCCTGTGGCCAGCACCGTCGGCCGGTTGGCAATCGCCGACGTGTCGGCATAGACGTACTTGTGCCGCCGCATGACCACGACCGCCTCGTGAACCCACGGATGACCCATGTGAGCGATCACGATGCGCAGTTCGGGGAAGGCAATCGCGACGTCGTCGAGCAGCAGCGGGTTGGCATCGAATGTTCCCTGATAAATAGGGCCGAGCTTGATGCCGCGCAGCCCGAGATCGGCGTGGCACCGTTCGATCTCGGCGACAGCATCGTGGCGAGTCGGGTCCACGGACATGAAGCCCGCGGTCTGACCGCCGACCTCGCGCACGAACGCGGCCACCGCGTCGTTGGGCACCATGATCCCCGACGCCTGGGCCTGCAATCCGAACACGATGGTGCGGGCGGCAGGAAGGACCTGCTGCCGGTATGACTCGACTGTCACGGTGTCGATGGCGCCCGCGGCCAGCCGAGTCGAGACTCGCCCGAGCCCATCGGTCCACGGCGGACGTTGATGGTCCGGGCTCCAGAAGTGCGTGTGCACGTCGGTGATCATGAGTGGCTAGCTCCTGGGCGTCATTCGACTTCCGCGACGGCGGGCGGGCGTGATCTTAGACGGGCGGGATTGGCAGGCCAGTGATCGGCAGATCACCGCTACGTGGCCTGGTTGGTATCCCGAGAGTACGGCTACCATACTAGTTGGTCAAGAGCCTGGCCAGCAGAAATGTGGCTGTAGCTCAGGGGAAACACGGATCGCAAGACGGCCGGCCGACCCTGACCCCATCATCCGCTATCGGGGTTACCATGTCAGAACTGGATCCACCAATAGCGTGGAAGGCGGCCGTCCGGTGGTGATGTGGTTGAAGTGCGGCCAGTTCACCGCGGACGGCGGATCGGCCGCGGTCACGAGGCATCGTTAGTATGGCAGCCGGAGGGGATCGCGGCTGTCGCCGCTAGTGCGCGACGCTCGTGCCGATGAAGGGATGGACCATGGATCACGGTCTCGTGGCGAGCTTTGAGGCACGCGCTGACGCCGGCCCGGCGTCTCCGCCGAGCCCGGATACTGCCGAGGCCGGGCTCGTCGCCGCCCCCAAGGGGTCGATGAAAGATGCCATCGTCTCGCAGCTGCGGCAGGAGATCGCTGCTGGAATCATTCCCTTCGGCGAGAAGCTCTCCGAGGCACGGCTAGCCCAGCGATTCGGCGTCAGCCGTATGCCGGTGCGGGAGGCACTCAAGGAGCTGGAAGCCTCCGGCTTCGTCGCTATTGAGCATCGGCGAGGGACGTTCGTCCGGAGTCTGAGCCGGCCCGAGATCCTCGATCTTTACGAGGTCCGCGAGGCGGTGGAGTGCATGGCCGCCCGGTTGTGCGCCAACCGGGCAAGCAACCAGATCGTCGCCCTGCTCGATGAGGTGCTGTTCGCCATGGCTGACGCCGCTGAGCGCGGTGACGCCGAAGGGTACAGCGCCACCGACGAGCGGTTGCACGAGTTGATCATGCAGGGTGCCGGCAACGAACCGCTGGCCGATTACTACCGCCTGCTCATCCAGCAGCTGCACCGCGGTCTGCTGTCATTGATCGTGACCCGCCGGGAAGGCCGGATGGAACGGTCCTTGGCCGAGCACCGGGCGATCGTGGGCGCCATCCGGGCCCGCGACGCCCAAGCCGCCGAGGCCGCGATGCGTACGCATGTACAGCAGGGCCGACTGGAACTGGCTGACGAGGTCCAGCACAAGTTCGCCCTGTAGCCGTCCTCGGCCACCCTTCTGAGCTCGGCGCGTGCGCTTAAATCAGCCTTGCTCGTCGATTCTGATCTGACATGGTAATCCGGATAACACCTGATGGGGTCATGGCGGCCTAGCGTCGACTGATCGATGTTTCCCCTGAGCTACAGCCACATTTCTCCTGGCCAGGCTCTTGACCAACTAGTATGGTAGCCGTACTCTCGGGATACCAACCAGGCCACGTAGCGGTGATCTGCCAATCACTGGCCTGCCAATCCCGCCCGTCTAGGATCATGCTCCGCCCGCCGTCGCGGGCAGTGGAATGACGCCCAAGAGCCTTGCATGCCGGACCGAGTCCGCCCGATGGCCGACTCGCCGGCTCTCACAGATGCGCAACAAGATCGAGAGATGTGAATCGCCACGGCGGTCGTGGTGGCGCTAGGACTAACCCAGGGAAGGGGCCAGGATGACCGAGGTGTCGGAGCAGGTCGGCGGCGGGCCGATTGGGGGCGAGGTCGAGTCGCACTCAATTGACATCATCCCCGATGACGAGCGCGGCGGTAAGGTCAGCGGGCAGTTCACGTTGTGGTTCGCGACTAATGCGAATGTGTTTAACTTCGTGCTCGGCGGGTTCGCGATTCTCTTCGGGCTGAATGTGCTCTGGGCGCTCATCGCGATGTTCCTTGGGGCGTTCCTTGGGCTGGCGTTCACCTCGCTGCACGCGGTGCAGGGGCCCCGACTCGGGGTGCCGCAGATGATCCAGTCCAGGGGCCAGTTCGGGTTCTACGGCGCGATCATCGTGTTCCTGGCGTCGATAGTGCTGGACGTGGGCTACCTCGCGGCCCAGCAGGTCGTGCAGGCCCAATCGCTGAATGACCTGACCGGAGCGGTCAGCATCCCGGTGTGGATCATCATCGTGACCATCCCGGCGGTGCTGCTGGCCGTGTTCGGGTACGGCTGGATCCACCGGATCCAGCCGACCCTGACCGTCGTATTCGGAGCGTCGCTGCTGGCAGCGGTAATCTTGACCGCGGTCAGCGGGGACAGCCTGGCCAAGGGGATGGGCGGCACGCACCTGTCCAGCTTCCCGATCTTCGTCGCCGCGGTCGGACTGTTCTTCATGAACATGCTGAGCTGGGCCGTGTACGTGTCCGACTACTCACGGTACCTGCCGCGCAGCGTGAGCGCATCGCGGACCTACTGGGCGGTGTTCGGCGGCAACGCACTCGGCGCGTGCCTGTACGGGGGGCTTGGCATCTACATCACGGCGCTCTCCCCGGACAGTGACAGCGTGGTCTCGCTCGGCACGATCGCGGGCAAGTGGATCCTGCCGATCATGGCCCTGAGCCTGCTGGGCAGCGACGCGATGAACGCCTACACCGGGATGCTGTCGCTGGAGAGCGTCCGCAGCACCTTCCAGAAGGTGACGGCATCGCGGACCGCCCGGATTATCGGACTGCTTGTCATGTTCGTCGCCGCCACGATCCTGGCCGAGACCGGGTACAAGACGTTCCTGACCTCGTTCGAGAACTTCATCGACGTTCTGCTGTTCTTCTTCGTCCCGTGGAGCGTGATCAACCTCGTCGACTTCTACCTCGTGAAGAAGGGCCGCTACGACGTTGCGTCGTTCTTCACCCCGAAGGGCATCTACGGCGGCTGGCGCTGGACCGCGCTCATCCCCTACGTGATCGCACTCGGCGCCCAGGTCCCCTTCATCGACCAGACCCTCTACGTCGGCCCGATGGTGAGCGTCCTCGGCGGCGCCGACATCTCCTGGCTCGTCGGCTTCATCGTCGCCGGCGTCGGCTACCTCATCGCCACCCGCATCACCGGCGGCCAGGTCCGGGTCGCCGCCCCCGAGCCCCAGGGCGCGGTCAGTTCCTGAAGGGAGCGACCTCCGCCAGGCCATGATCGTGACCGGTATCCCGGCAGGGGATACCGGCCACGATCACGATGGCCAGTAGGTCTGGCCGGTCTGACGCCGCGCCACCGGATGGGTCGGGTGTGCCGTTGGCGGCGAAGCAACCGTCCGTTCGAGATAGAAGATTTTCACATCCTTATTCCGAACGGTCGCGTGGTTCCCGCCCGGCGGGATCGTGTCCACGCTGTTCGAGTGGCTGACGGGCACGGTCACCGGCGCGTGAGAGCGCCAGGCCGATCAGGCACGGGCGTACCGGAGCGCCTCCGCCATTCAAAAATGGGTATTCCGGCCGGTCAGGTGAGGCGGACGGGGAGGGATTCGAGGCCGTTCATCAGGCTGACGGGCCGCCAGCGCAGTTGCGATGGGGGGAGCGCGAGCGAGATTCGCGGGAAGCGGGCGAGCAGGGCGCCGAGGGCGACCTCGGCCTCCATGCGCGCCAGCGGAGCGCCCAGGCAGTGGTGGATGCCGTGGCCGAAGGCGACGTGGCCGCTGGTGTCGCGGCCTAGGTCGAGGCGGTCCGGGTCGGGGAACTGTGCGGGGTCCCGGTTGGCGGAACTGATCGCGGGGAGAACCCACTCGCCGGCCGGGATCACCACGTCGCCGACGGGCACGTCCTCGGTGGTGAACCGGTCGTTGGCGTGGTTCACCGGGCTCGTGAACCGGAGCAGTTCCTCGACGGCGGCCGGAAGCAGCGACGGGTCCCGCCGCAGCCTGGTCTTCTCCCCGGGGTGGGTCAGCAGCGCCAGGGTGCCGGAGGCGATCAGGTTGACGGTGGTGTCGAAGCCCGCCATGACCAGCAGGAAGACGGTTGCAATGAGCTCGTCGCCGGTCAGCCCGTCCGCGGCGTCGGCGTCGGCGTCGGCGTTGTCGCGGGCGAGGGCGAGGGCGAGCGCCGACACCAGGTCGTCGCCGGGCTCGGCGCGCCTGGCGGCGATCAGCTCGGCGAAGTAGGCGGCCAGCTCCCGCTCCACCCGTTGGTGCTCCGCGTGCTCGTCGTAGGCGGCGACGGTGACCGCGATCCACGCGCGGTCCGCCGCCGGGATGCCGAGCAGCTCGCACAGCACCGCGATCGGCAGCGGGCGGGCGTATGCGCCGAGCAGGTCGGTGACGTCGCCGGGGCCCGCCGCCAGCTCGTCAAGCAGGCCCGCGGCGATCTCCTCAGCCCGCGGTCGCAGCGCCGCGCGGCGCGGCGTGAACGCCTTCTGCACGAGGCGGCGCAGCCGGGTATGGTCAGGCGGGTCGGCGTGGAGCATGTGCGCGTAGACGCCGGTCGCCTCGCTCGGCCGGGACCGGGCGCCGCCCGGCCACCGGTGGACGTCCTTCGCCAGCCGGGGGTCGGTCAGGACGGTCCGCACGTCCGCGTAGCGGGTGACGATCCAGGCCCGCCCGTAGGCCGGCATGCGCACCGGGGCGACCGGCCGGGACGCACGCAGCCGCGCGAAGAACCCCAGCGGGTCCTGGTAGTAGGAGTCTTCGTCGAGGGGCTCCGGCTGTATCGGGTCCGTCACCTTCGACACCGTAGGCCGCCGGTTGTGCAATCACCATCGGTTTTTCGCGGGTCCGGTGGGGCCGTGAGATTACGTCATGCAGCTGAGACCTGGCCGGACTTCCGAAAATTACTATTTTGTGATAGAATGATTGCTCTCGGTTAGAGTTCGGCTTGTGATTAGAACCAAGCCTCAGTCTTACGCAGACGGCGATACCGAGCTCGCCGGTGAATTCTTTGTCGACACCAATGAGCCAAGCGGGCGCCGACCGGGTCTGATGCTTGTGCATGGCGGCGCCGGTCTCGATGATCACGCCAGGCAGCAGGCCCGCCGCTACGCGGAGCTCGGCTACGTCGTGCTCGCATGCGACATGTTCGGCCGCGACATCGCTGGCATGCGGCGGGAGCAGGTCATCGCGTTCCTCACCGAGCTGCTCGATGACCCCGACCGCCTAGTCCGCCGGGCACGAGTCGGCCTTGATCTTCTTTCACGGGTCAAGGCCATCGACGACCGGACGGCGGTCGTTGGGTTCTGCTTCGGCGGACTGGCCGCGCTCCAGCTCGCCCGGTCCGGTGCACCGCTCGCAGCCGCCATCAGCATCCACGGCAGCCTGGCCGCCAGCGCCCGCGCCGAGCCCGGCCAGGTGCGGGCGCGGCTGCTGGTGTGCCACGGTGCCATGGACCCGCACGTCCCGCTGGCCGACGTCACCGCGTTCGCCGAGGAAATGAACGCCGCCGGCGCGGACTGGCAGCTGAACATGTACGGTGGCGCCCAGCACGGCTTCACCCACACTGATGCCAAGCCCGGCGCCATCCCTGGCGTCGCCTACCACGAGCAGGCCGACACCCTCTCGTTCGCCGCCACCCGCGACTTCCTCGCCCGCGCGTTCGGCAAGACCCGGTAAGCGCTCGCTTCCGATCTTCACTCGGCAACCCGGCCTGGCTGGTCAAGCTGGCCAGCTAGGCCCGGCACCTGGCTCGCGCTAGGGTCTTGTTTTCCGGTCGGCTGGCGGAGTGCCGTGGCCGGGCCGGACGATGCCATGCTCGTAGGCGTGGACGGCGACCTGCACCCGGTCCCGCAGGCCGAGCGCTGGGGGTCAGGGCCGCGCTGTGGGTACTCACTGCCCTGATCGCCGCGTCCGGCCTCACGTTCCTGCTGACTCCTATGCGGCACCTGCGTGACCTGCCGCAGCCTCCGGCCGACGATAGCGTCCCGGCTGTGCAGCTAGAAGCTCCTCGACCCTAGCTGGGTGCCATGTCCACGAAGCGGCTGTAGTGCCCCTGGAACGCGACCGTCACCGTCGCGGTCGGGCCGTTCCTGTGCTTGGCGATGATCAGGTCCGCCTCGCCCGCCCGCGGCGACTCTCGCTCGTAGGCGTCCTCGCGGTGCAGCAGGATCACGACGTCCGCATCCTGCTCGATGCTGTTGTGGACATTTATGCCATTTGCTAGGAAATTGTGGTTTTCCTTAACTGTGGCGTCGTAGACGGGCTGCGGCCCAAGCGACTCGATGGAAACCACCTTGTCCCAGAAGACGTCGCTGGTCGCGATCTCGCGCAGTGCGTCCGAGTCCAGCACATCCGCGCACCGCATGAGCCGTTCCCGCGACGGGCAGCTCTTGTAAAGTGCCGTGCCGCAGTAGTTTGTGCCGATAGCGGCCTGAAACTGGCGCTCGGTGAGGCCCGCCCGGACGCGCTCGGACTTGACCAGATCCCACACGCCGAGCGGCACGGTGTCCACGTTGGTGTTCGCGGTGCGGTCGGCGAGCAGGGCACCTAGTTCCCTGGCCGTCTCCCCGCGCCTGCCATGCGAGCCGATCCGCGCGCAGAAGATGCGAAGGCTGGGCCCGTCGGCCACGATCACGTGATACCCAGGGGCGTACCCGGCCTTCTCCACCTGCCGGATGCGCGCGACTATCCCCAGCCGGGCCAGCAGGTAGGCGACCCCGTCGGCAAGCTCTCGGCTTGAAGGCGCGTAGTACACCTTCGGCGCGGAGTTCGCGCGCGGCAGCCAGACGCACCCGTCGGTCGCCCACAGATGCTTCAGGAAGAGGCAGATCTCTTCGTCGCTCGCCGCGAAGAGGGCGCTTGGCAGGCGCTTATCACGCGCGCCTCGATACTCGATGCCCAGCTCGCGGAACCATTCGTGGATCGGGTTCCCGCGCCCCTTGATCGCGCAGCCATCGCCGATGAGATGGGCGAGGAGCCCGAGCCGGTGCTCAGACCAGCCGAGGCCAGCCGCCATCGGGGCCGGGATTCGGCGCGGGATCGCCAGGCGATCACCGGCCGCCAGCTCACCGAGCGGAGTCCAGCCCCCGAAGGTAAGGAAGGGGTGGTTGGTGGTTGCCTTGACCTCACGGCCGGAGGCCAGCCGGAGCCGGAACACCTCCTTGGTCCCGGATTCGAAGACGTTGGTGACGGGCGCCGGTACCAGCTGGTGATGGTCATCAAGCGACCAGACCAGGACATCATTCCAGCCGTTCCGCATCAGCTCGTCGAAGGTAACCGGCGTGCCGGTGTCCGCCCGCAGGAGGGTCGTGTCCGCGGTCAGGCAGCCCGACTCACGCAGGTCAGAAAGCATCGGCTTCTTGTCCTGGCGTTGCTCAGGACCCCGGTTGAGCTGCGAGAGCGCCACCACTGGCACCTGAAGCTCCTTGGCCAGGAGCTTCAGCGACCTGGACATCTCGGAAACTTCCTGCTGGCGGCTCTCCGTCTTCTTGGGGGAGGACATCAGCTGGAGGTAGTCGATGATCACGAGCTTCAGGTCATGCCGCTGCTTGAGCCGCCGGCACTTGGCCCGGATCTCCATCAGCGACATGTTGGGCGAGTCGTCGATGAACAGCGGCGCGTCGGCGACCTCGCTCATCCGCTTGGCGAGCCGCCCCCAGTCGTCGTCGCTCATCTGCCCGGTGCGCATGATGTGCATGGGCACCCGCGCCTCGGCCGAGAGCAACCGCATCGTGATCTCGTTGCGCCCCATCTCCAGCGAGAAGACGACGGTGGGCAGGCCATGCCGGATCGTCGCGGAGCGGGCGAAGTCGAGCGCGAGCGCCGAGTTGTGGGTCGGGATCATGCCCCGCCCGGCCAGGTACAGCTCGTCCTCGTTGTCCACCTGGACACACCGGACAGGCCGCGGGAAGACCGGGCGCACCTCGGTGATAAACCGCCAGCGCAGGTCCCGCGGCGCCCCGGCCGGCAGGTCGGCCGCGTGGGTCAGGGCGATCGCGTGCCGTGGCAGCGAGCCCGCGATCTCGCCCGTCGTCACCACGCTCGGCCGCGTCCACGCGTCGGGGCGAGTCCAGGTCCGCCACTGGTGGTTCTCATCCGCGATGATCACCGAGCCGTCGGAGAACTCGACCTCGTAGCAGGGGCGGCCGTGCAGCACGCCGGTGGCCGCCACCACCCGCGTCGGCTTGCCGTCGGCGTCGATCAGGTAGTCGCCGACCTTGACCTCGCCCATCGTCGTCCAGCCGTCCGGCGTCGGCAGCGGCGTGTCCAGGGCCAGCGCCTTGCCGACGGCGGGGCGGGCGGCGACGACGACCATCTGGCCCGGGTGCAGGCCGTTGGTGAGGGAGTCCAAGTCGGCGAAGCCGGTGGGGACGCCGCTGATGCCGCCGCCGTGGGCGCCGATCGCCTCGATCTCCTCGAGGGCGGCTGGCATGATCTCCGACAGCGGGTGGTAGTCCTCGGCGATGCGCCGGTCGGTGACCGCGTAGACCTCGGCCTGCGCGCGGTCGACGAGGTCGTCGGCGTCGGAGTCGCCCGCGTAGCCGAACTGCACGATGCGGGTGCCCGCCTCCACCAGCCGGCGGAGGATGGCCCGCTCGCGAACGATCCGCGCGTAGTAGCCGGCGTTGGCCGCGGTCGGCACCGAGGCGATGAGCGTGTGCAGATAAGGGGCGCCGCCGATGCGCGTCAGCTCGCCCCGGCGGGTGAGCTCGTTGGAGACGGTGATCGCGTCGGCCGGCTCGCCCCGCGCGTACAGGTCGAGGATCGCCTCGTGGACCAGCTGGTGGGCGGGCCGGTAGTGGTCGGACGGCCGGATGACCTCGATGACGTCGGAAATGGCGTCCTTGGACAGCAGCATGCCGCCGAGAACGCACTGCTCTGCCGCGACGTCATGCGGCGGCATACGCTCGAACTCCTCGCCGCGCTGCGTCATTTCGGTAAGGCTCATTCGGCGCACCCTCCCCCCGCGTAACGGCTCACCCTCGCCCGACACCTTCCTACCAGGAGGGTCTGACAACGGGGCTTCCACATTCTGGCCGGTCTCACCCGCACCGCCAACACGGCCCTGTGGATAACTTGTTGAGAACCTGTAGCAAGCTTGTGCGCAGTCAGTGGATTACGGTGTGGACAACCAAGCCAGGCAACGCACAGCGCATCGGCTGACCTGCAAAGTCAGTATCCACGGGGTGTGCAGGAGAAAAAGTCGATTACATTTTGACCGCAGGTTTTCCACAGAGAACTCCACAGGCAGCAACGAGTTGCCTGTGGAAAAAGGGTGCGGGCAGTCCGTTAGTCGAGGTTTTTCCCCAGATATGGAACGGACCGTTGATTTCTGCTCGCAGCCACACTCGACCCGTCGCGGGCAGCCGAAAACGCAGGTGGCAGCCTGGTCAAACCCCATGCGCCCGCCACCCCGGTCGGCTATCATTCGCCTGTGTGTTCGAATTTGGGGGATGCGATTGATCGCGTTGCGGCCGCGATTGACCAGCTAGCAAGTGATGCGCACGGCGATGCGAGCGAACCCGAGTTGGCCGCGCGGGTGGCTGGTCTCTGGCAGATGGTCAGTGACCTCGACCCGGAACTGGCCCGGCGCACGCAGGGGTACGCGGAACCGTCGGGTGGCGCGGTCCCTGACTAGGGACGCGCCACCCGATGGCACCTGTGGAAACAGCGGCTTCCCTGTGGAGAACGACCCCTTGTGGAAAGCACTGTGGAGAACACAGCCAGAGGCTGTGGATTACGCGCCGGAAACCTCGACGTTGACCGAAGCGGTCACCTCGGGGTGCAGCCGGATCTGGACGCGGTAGGCGCCCGCGGACTTGATCGGGTCCGGCACCACGATGGTGCGCTTGTCGATCTCCGGGCCGCCCGCGTCCTTGAGCGCGACCGCGATGTCGGACGCGCCGACCGAGCCGAAGAGCCGGCCGTTCGAGCCAGCCCGCCGCTTGACCCGGACGGTCAGCTTCTGCAGCCGGCCGGCCACCGCCTGGGCGTCTTCCATGGTGCGGATCTCGCGGGCCGCGCGGGCCCGCTTGATCAGGTCGACCTGCTTCTCGCCGCCCCGGGTCCAGGTGATCCCGAACCCGCGCGGCATCAGGTAGTTGCGGCCGTAGCCAGCCGCCACGTCGACCACGTCGCCGGGGGCGCCGAGGCCGTCGACCTCCTGGGTCAGGATGAGCTTCATGCGAGCCATTGGTCAGTCCTCCCCTGTCCCTAGCGAGCCGTGCTGGTGTACGGGAGCAGCGCCATCTCGCGCGCGTTCTTGATCGCGGTGGCGACGTCACGCTGGTGCCGGGTGCAGTTCCCGGTAACCCTGCGCGCACGGATCTTGCCCCGGTCGGAGATGTACTTGCGGAGCAGGCCGGTGTCCTTGTAGTCCACGTAGCTGATCTTGTCGTGGCAGAAGGCGCAGACCTTCTTCTTGGGCTTGCGAATTGGTGGCTTCGCCATCGTGGTGCTCCCCTTGAGAGCCCCGCGGGGATGGTTCGTGCTTGATTACTTCATCTTTGGAAAAGCGGTTCTAGAACGGCGGTTCGTCGGAGTAGCCGGCGTCGGACGCCCACGGGTCCTCGTTCCGGCTTCCGCCGGAGGATGGCTGCCCGCCGGATGGCTGCCCGCCGTACCCGCCGCCCTGACCGCCGCTGCCCTGACCGCCGCTGCCCTGACCGCCGGACGGGGCGCCGTATCCGCCGCCGCCGCCGGCACCGCCGGTGCGCTGAGCCCGGGCGACCTTGGCGGAAGCGTTCCGCAGGGACGGGCCGACGTCGTCGACCTCGACCTCGTAAACGGTGCGCTTCTCGCCTTCCTTGGTCTCGTAGTTCCGCTGCTTGAGCCGACCGGTCACGATGACCCGCATGCCGCGCTGCAGCGACTCGGCGACGTTCTCCGCCGCCTGCCGCCAGACGTTGCAGGACAGGAAGAGGCTGTCGCCGTCCTTCCACTCGTTGGT
>JBEKEK010000148.1:0-19607 GCA_050013875.1 Trebonia sp.
CCACGCCGCCACGCCGCCACAAGCAAGCGGAACGGGCCGCGTAGAACCACGGCCCGTTCCCCAAGATCCTGAATTTGATCTTTATTTTCACGCTGAGAGGCTAGAGCGTCCCGTTCTCGACCGCCTGGGTGATCCACGGGATGACCTCGTCGAGCATCGTCTCGAGGGACGTGGTCGCCTCGAAGCCGAGCATGCGCTTGGCCTTGTCGGTGGCGGGGATGCGGCGCTGCACGTCGTACTCGAACGGGTCGTCGCTGATGACCCGCAGCGGGACGTCGGCGCCCTTGATCTTCCGCCAGATGACCTCGGCCAGCTTGAGTACTGTGGTCGACTCCGCGGTGGAGAGGTTGAAGTCCTCGTTGGTGGCGTCCGGGTGGTCCATCGCGGTGATGATGCCGCGGGCGAGGTCGCCACCGTAGGTGTAGTGCCGGATCTGCTCGCCGGTGCCGAGGATGTGCAGCGGGTCCTGGCCCTTGAGCACCTTCTGCACCAGGTCGGGCACCACGTGGCTCATCGCGAGCTTGACGTTGCCGGAGAGGATCTCCTCGTCACCCAGCGCCCGGCTCTCGCCGATGCCCACGCAGTTGAACGGCCGGGCGATCGTGAAGGGCAGGCGGTGCTGGTCCCAGGCGGCCTTGGCGAAATACTCCACCGCGAGCTTCTGGAATCCGTAGGAGGACAGCGGCGGCGGGATCTCCCGTTCCGACCCCTCGGCCGACGGCCACTCGGTCGCGCTCTCGTAGACCATCGACGAAGACATGTACGTCATCTTCTTCAGGCGGCCGTTCTTGTGCGCGTCGATCGCGGCGTCGCAGGACGCCGCCATGATCCGCTCGTTCGCCGCGAGCAGGTCGTAGGCATAGGTGTGGAAGTACGAGATGCCGCCGATCATCGCCGCGCCGGCGATGAAGTGGTCACAGTCGGACAGCAGCCGCGTCATCAACTCCACGTCGCGGGCGTCGCCCTCGACGAAGTGGTAGTTCGGGTGGCCGTCGTAGGACTTGACCACCTTCCCGTACTTCGAGTAGTTGTCGATGCCGACCACAACGTCACCACGCCCCAGCAGCTCCTCGACGATGTAACCGCCGATGAAGCCAGCGGAACCGCTGACCAGAACCTTCTGCATCTTTACTGACCTGTTTCCTTCCGTATCTGCTGCCCGTAGGCTCTGACCTGCTCCGCGGTCAGGCGCGGCCCGAAAGCGAACCGGTACCACCGCAGGTAACCGGGAATCCACTTGGCCACCCGGAAGTTCGACACGCCCGCCTGGCGGTCAAGCCAGATCGTGGGGATCTCCGCCACCGGCATCCGCAGCCGGCGCGCCTTGGCGGTCAGCTCGATGCCGATCTCGAACCCGTCGCGCGAGTCGATGCCGACCGAGCGGACGAACTCCGTCGAGTATGCCTTGAACGAGTTGGTCGCGTCCCTGGTGCCGATGTGCGCCAGCAGCCGCAGCGACCGGCCCGCGGTCTTCGACAGCAGCCCCTTGAGCACCGGGCCGCCGACCTGCTGGCCGCCGGGCATGTAGCGGGACGCCACCGCCACCGCGACGCCGCGGTCAACCAGCCGGGCCAGGTCGTCGATCTGCCGCGGGTCGTCGCACCCGTCAGCCATCGTGACCACCGCGACCGGGGCGGCGGCGGTGGCGATGCCGAACCTGATCGCGTTGGCCGGGCCGCGCCCGTAGGTGTTGACGAGGCACCGCAGCCGCGGCTCCTTGAGCGCGTACTCATCGACGACGGCGACCGTGGTGTCATCCGGGGTGTCCACCACCACGAGGACCTCGCACGGCAGGTGAACGGCCTCGAAGACCCGGTCGAGCACCGGGAGGATCTGGTCCCCCTCGTTGTAGGCCGGGACAACCACGGAGACCCGCGGCACCTCACCTGTCATACGCGGACACCTGATCCAAGCACGTTCCAGATGTCGGCCACCGGCTTGTCGGTCACCAGGTTGCGGTACTGCGGGTGCGGCGTGGCGATGATCAGCAGGTCGGAGCGGGCGATAACCTCTTCCTGCGGGAGCAGCCGCGGGTCGACCGTGACGTAGGGGTCGGCGCAGAGCACGTTGTCCGCCTTGAACTCAAGGATCCGCTTGAGCTTGTAGGACAGGCTCGACCTGATGTCGTCCGACTCGCCCTTGAACGCCATCCCGAGGATGCCGACGGTCATCGACGACAGGTCCATCTTCTGCTCGAGCCGGTGCACGAGGTAGAGCGGCAGCCCCTCATTAATGGTCATCGCCGTGTGGCCGAGCGCGAAGTTGTTGTGGTTGAACGCGGCCAGCTGCATCGTGTCCTTGAACAGGCACGGCCCGGCGGCGAAACCGGCGCCCGGCATGTCCGCCGCCCGCGGGTAGTCGTGCGAGAGGCCCTTGCGGATCCGCTCGAAGTCCAGGCCCCGGTCGTTGGCCATCATGTAGAACTGGTTGGCCGCCGCGAACTTGATGTAGCGCCAGACGTTGGTGAACAGCTTCGCGAGCTCGGCCTCTTCCGGCGAGAGCTCGACGATGGACTCGGTCAGCAGCGAGAACAGCTTGACCGCGCGGTCCATCCCCTGCGGCGAGCGCGCGGAGACGATCTGCGGCAGCTCGAACAGCTCGGTCATCGCCTTGCCCTCGGCGATCCGCTCCGGGCAGAAGGCGACCTCAATCGAGACCCCGAGGCCCGCGATCATCTTCTCCACCAGCGCGGTGACGCCGGGGAAGACGGTCGACCTGAGCACCAGCAGCTGGCCGTCGCGCAGGTAGGGCGAGCAGGTCCCGAGGGCCTTCGGTATCGCCGTCTGGTTGGGGTTCAGGTGCTCGTCGACAGGGGTGCCGATCACGACGACCACGTGCTCGGCGGTGCCGACCACGGCCGGGTCGGTCGAGGCGCGCAGCCGGCCGGAGGCAACGGCCCGCTCAAGCAGCGGCAGCGCACCCGGCTCGTCAAACGGCAGCTTGCCCGCGTTCACGCTTTCGACGGCGGACTCGCTCAAGTCATAGATGGCCACCCGGGCGCCCCGGTCCGCGAACGCGATCGCGAGCGGCAGCCCCACATGACCGCCGCCGCCGATGACCACCACGTCCCGCTCGAACTCGCCGTTGGCAGGCGGTGTCGCCATGCTTGTCCCTCCGGTTGCCTGGTAAGCACGTCACGGTTGCCGAAGCACTTACCCTATCGGCAATGCCAGCGCACGTTCTTCCGATTGTTCATTTGCCGCAAGTCGCTGCTAATTACTAATTTGTTCTTAAGATTGCGGTGACTGCTCACGGAGCGTCCGTGTTGCGCCTGCCAGACGTGTTGCGCCTGCCAGACACTGCGCCGCGCTCGTCACGACTTGGGTGGTACTCCTACCACTCGCGCATCACAAACCAGTCCGGCCGCCGTACGGGTCAATGCCCGTACGGCGGCCCAGTATATTTGCGTAGCATCGCCCGCCGGACGCCGAACCTGGTACTTCACGAGACTAATTTCACGTTACCAGTCGGTTGCGACGTACTTGGTCTCGGTGTACTCGAGAAGCCCCTCGTGGGCGCCCTCGCGGCCGAGGCCGGACTGCTTGACCCCGCCGAACGGCGCGGCCGGGTCGGACACGAGCCCACGGTTAAGGCCGATCATGCCCGCCTCGAGGGCTTCCGACACCCGCAGGCCGCGCCGCAGGTCCTGGGTGTAGACGTAGGAGACCAGCCCGAACTCGGTCGCGTTGGCCCAGCGGATCGCGTCCGCCTCGTCGGTGAACCGCACTACCGGCGCGACCGGGCCGAAGATCTCCGAGTTCAGGATCGCGGCCTCGGCCGGCACGTCATCGAGCAGCGTCGGGGTGTAGAAGTAGCCGCGCCGGTCGGGTGCGCCGCCGCCGGTGACCACGGTCGCGCCGCCGCTGGTGGCCCCGTCCACCAGGCCGGCCACCTTGGACCTGGTCGCCTCGTTGACGAGCGGCCCGATCTCGGTGGTCTCTTCCAGGCCTGGCCCCACCACCATGGCCTTCATCCGCGCGGCGAACGTCGCGTTGAACTTCTCGGCCACCGCCTCGTGCACGTAGAACCGGTTGGCCGCGGTGCAGGCCTCGCCGCCGTTGCGCAGCTTCGCGATCAGCGCGCCCTCGACCGCGGCGTCGATGTCGGCGTCCTCGAAGACGATGAACGGCGCGTTCCCGCCGAGCTCCATCGAGCAGGACACCACCGACTTCGCCGCCTGGGCCAGCAGCAGGCGGCCGACCTCGGTGGACCCGGTGAACGAGAGCTTGCGCACCCGGGAGTCGTTCAGCATCGCCTCGACCGACGGCCCCGGCTTGGACGTGCTGACGACGTTGACCACCCCGTCGGGCACGCCCGCCTCGGACAGCAGCGCGGCCAGCGCCAGCGCGGTCAGCGGGGTGTCCTCGGCCGGCTTGAGCACCACCGAGCAGCCGGCCGCGAGCGCGGGGCCGATCTTGCGGGTGGCCATCGCCGCCGGGAAGTTCCACGGCGTGATGAGCAGGCTCACGCCGATCGGCTGGTGCATTGTGATGATCTTGTTAGCGCCGGACGGCGCCCGCATGAGGGTGCCCTCGATGCGCACCGCCTCCTCGGCGTACCAACGGAAGAACTCCGCGGCGTAGGCCGCCTCGCCGCGAGCGTCGCGCAGCGACTTGCCGTTCTCGGCCGACATCAGCCGGGCGAACGCCTCCGCGCGCTCGGTCATCAACTCGAACGCACGGCGCAGGATCTCGGCCCGCTGCCGCGGCGGCGTCGCCGCCCAGCCGGGCAGCGCGGCCTGGGCCGCCCCGACCGCGTCAAGCGCGTCCGCCACGGTGCCGTCGGCCACCTCCGCCAGCGGCTCCTCGGTGGCCGGGTCGAGCACCGGGAACGTCGCGCTCCCCTTGGTCCACTCACCCCCGATGAGCAAGCCGGTCGGAACGTCAATGCCGGTCAGTTCGGCGATACTCATGTGCTACTCCATGCCTTCAGCGTCGTGGTCATCCGCTCAACCGAGCCTACGCCGATCTCCCGGCCGGGCGAGTCGGCGCCGCCGCGGGCCGGGGTGAGTTCGGCCACGCCCCCGGGCCGAAGTGGCATGGGCGCGAGATCCTTCGCCGCTAAACGGCGTTCGCCGCATGCTGGCTGGCATCGGGAAGCTGCTCGACACCACGATCGGGCTGGTGTCTCCACCACCGCGTGAGCCACTCGGGGAAGAACAGGCTGAGCGCCGTGATGAACGCGAGGATCTTCGACGTGACGTTCATGGCGATGGGGACGGGGGCGGACGGATAGCCGAATCCAGCCAGCGCCCAGACCGCGAACACGAGCAGCATCAGGGCCAGGCAGTAGCAAGCCTGCCCAGACAGCTTCGCGATGGGAGTCAAGGTGAGCAGCGACAGCGTGGTGAGCTCGACGAGGACGAGAGGCGCGAAGAACAGCGCCCGGTACAGGGCCGGGTCAGGCGGAACCGGCGGATAGGTCCTGGTCATGACGATCAGATCGAAGGGCAACTCGAAGATCATTGGCGCGGCCATCGCGGCGATGATCCCACTCGACAGCCGGGTCCACACGCCGTGCGGGGTGGCACTGAAGACGATCAGGAACAGGATGAAGGCCGCCATTATGGTGACCAGCGTGATGGGATTTGCGGGCGGGGCTTTGGCGATTTGATCGTGACGCTCCTGCCGCACGTAGGCCGTGACGCAGGCGAGGAACGCTGCCATCGAGAGGACCCAGGCCGCGAGCATGGCGACCGTGACCGCCCGACCCGGCCTGGGCAGGCGGACCGGATGGCGGAACCGGGTGCCCGCGTAGGCCAGGCCGCCCGCCGCGGCCAGCACGATGATGGCGAGCGCTATCCGTGCGGTGCCGCCGTAGCTGACCCAGGTGCCGTATTGAGTCATGATCGCGCCTGCCTTCCGGACGCCGCGTTACGCCGCGGACCGCGACCTGCCTGGGGATCGGCGGTCGTCATGTCTCGATACTGGCGGCGGTCCGGCCCGTGATCCACCGTGATGGCCCCCGATTCAGGGGTACGGCTAACACGGTGCTGCCTGGGGCGTCTAGCGCGGTGCGCCGGGGCCTACGGGGGGAGTTCGCGGCTAGCGGGACGGGCGGAGGTGGCACCACGCACTCGTCCGGGCTAATCGGTTTTGCTGTGAATTTGGCTTTCCGGGAAGCTCACGCCGGTCAGGGTCTCCGAGGCGGCCCAGAGGCGGCGGGCGAGCGCGGCGTCGCGGGCGCGGGCGGAGCGGTGACCGAGCTTGGGCGCGCCGCGCAGGCCGAGGCCGAAGGGGCCGCTCGGGCCGGCGAAGCTGTCGCCGGGGATGTCGGCGACGGCCGCGTAGAGGGTGGGCAGCGCGCCGGACGCGGCGTCCTGCGCGACCCACCGGTTCCCCAGCGTCATGGCGAACGCCGTGACCTGGTTGCCGCTGTGGGACTGGAGGTTGGTGGCGGCGTAGCCGGGGTGCGCGGCGGTCGCCTTCACCGGCGAGCCCGCCTGCGTGAGGCGGCGCTGCAGCTCGCTGGTGAACAGCAGGTTGGCCAGCTTGGACTGGCCGTACGCGCGCCAGGGGCGGTAGCGCTTGCGCTCCCAGTTGAGGTCGGCGAAGTCGATGGCGCCGATCTGGTGGACGCTGGAGGAGACCGTCACGACGCGGCCGGTGACGTTCGGCAGCAGCAGGTTCGTGAGGGCGAAATGGCCGAGGTGGTTGGTGCCGAACTGCAGCTCGAAGCCGTCGGCGGTGCGGGACAGCGGCGGGACCATCACGCCGGCGTTGTTGATCAGCAGGTCGATCTCGCCCTGCCAGGCGGCGGCGAACAGGCGCACCGAGTCCAGGCTGGCGAGGTCGAGCAGGCGGACCTCGGTCACCCCCGGCATCGTCGCCGCGGCCGCCTCGCCCTTGGCCTGGTCGCGCACGGCCAGCACGACGTGGGCCCCGGCGGCGGCCAGCGCCGCCGCGGCGGTGCGGCCGATACCGCTGCCGGCGCCGGTGACGATCACCGTCTGGCCGGACAGGTCGGGGATGTCGGCGGCGGAGAAGGCGGCCATGGCTGATCCTCTGGGTTCTCACCGATCTTCGGCGGGCGGGGCGGCGGCCTTGGCGTGCGGGGCCTGGTCTGGGTTCGGCGGGATCGGGGTGCCCGGCGGGCGGGGCTCAGCCGGTCGCGTTGAGCCAGCGGACCGGGGCGCCGTCGCTGGCGCGGCGGAACGGCTCAAGCTCGTTGTCCCAGGCGAAGCCGAGCAGCCGCTCCAACTCCTTCTCCAGCACCGAGGTGCCGTTGGCGCCGAGCGAGAGGACGGCGCGGAGCTTGTTCTCCGGCACCATGATGTCGCCGTTGGCGCTGGTGGTGGCGGAGAAGATGCCCAGGCTGGGGGTGTAGCTGTGGCGGACCGCGTCGCAGCCGGGCGACGATTCCTCGGTGACCTCGAAGCGGAGCCGGTTCCAGCCCGCGAGCGCAGAGGTGATGGCACCGCCCATGCCGGGCTGGCCCTTCCAGGTCAGCTCAGCACGAAGAGACCCTGGGGCAGCGGGCTGGCTGACCCAGGGCATGCTGACAGTCGCACCGACGATCCCCGCCACTGCCCACTCAATGTGCGGGCAGAGCGCGGCGGGCGCCGAATGGACCTGCAGAACGCCGTAAACCGACACCGGTGCCTCCCTAAGGACGAGGTTCGCCTTCCCCAGCGGCCTCGGCTTAGCCTTGGCGAACCCGCATTCACTGTGTGCGCACGGGTTCTCCGGTGTCTGCGTCATATTCTGCCGTAGCGGCATCATCGGCACCAGTGTTATTTCCAATAAAACCGCGCCAACACGCGAGCAGGATCAGCGCGGCCAGACCGGTGACGGCCACGCCGGTCCACAGGACGTAATCGCCCGCCTGGTCGTAGAACGTCCGGTCGGCCGCCGCCGGGAGGTTCAGGCGGACCGTGACCACCCCGTGATTCTGCTGGCCGAGCCACGCCAGCTCCCGGCCGCGGGCGTCGAAGGCCACCGTGTCGCCGGTCAGCGCGGCCTGGACGACCGGCCTGCCGGTCTCGGCGGCGCGCAGCGCGGCAAGGGAACCGTGCTGGTCAGGGCCCCAGGTGCCCTGGAAGGTGGGGGTGGACGACTGGTAGACGATGACCTGCGCGCCCTGATCGGTCTCCACCCGGGACATGTCGGGGAAGGCCGATTCGAAGCAGATCAGCACGCCGATGGTGAGCGGCTTGCCGTCCGGCGTGGTCGTCACGGTCAGCGTGTGCGCGCCGGTGCCGGGGATCATGTTGCTTGACGCGGCCTTGCTGATCTTGGTGAGCCAGCCGAGCTGCTGGCGGAACGGGATGTACTCGCCGAACGGGACAAGCCGCGTCTTGACGTACTGACCCTGGATGCCGGCCGGGCTGACAAGCACCGCGACCTTCTCCTGGCCGCCGCCGGTGGTGGTGTCGCTGCCGCCGCTGCTGGCCGGCCCGGAGACCGGGCCCGGGACGTTGGAGTCCTGGCTGGCCAGGATCTCGGCGTGGTCCTCGGCGGAGACCTGCTGGATCTGCCGCAGCAGCCCGTGATCGAGCGTCAGGTCGTCGGCGACGCTCGACTCGCCCCAGACGATCAGGTTGGGGTGGTCGCGGGCAAGCACCCCGTCGGCGCTGAACTCGGCGGTCAGCGTCAACGACGCGTCGACCCGCTGCTGGTCGTTACTGATCACGCCGGGCTGGACCAGCGCGATCGTGACCTGGCGGACGGCGGCGAACGGCGAGGTCAGGGCGAACGCGAGCGGGCCCGACCCGGCGGCGGCCACGAACGCGAGGGCGCCAAGCGCCGCGAGCCCGGCCCTTCGGCCGGTTGTACCGCGTGAGGCGGCTGTGCTTGCCGTGGCCGCCGTGCTTGCCGTGGCCGCCGTGCTTTCCGTTGTCGCCGTGCTTTCCGTTGTCGCCGTGCTTTCCGTTGTCGCCGCGGTTGCGGTTGCGGCGGCACGGGCGGGCCGGGGCGTGCCGGTAAGCAGGTCAGGGCGGAACGCGCCGCCGATGAACAGCAGCCCGGCGTTGGCCAGCAACAGTGCGGCGCTCACGAGCCACGTTCCGCCGATGGCGGCGAGCGCGAGCACGGCCGGGTGCTGCCACTGGGAGGCCCCGTATAGCCCCCACGGGCCGCCGAGCCCCTGGTAGGACCTGATCCACTCGGGGATCAGCCAGGCGCTCGGCACCACCAGCAGCGCGGCCAGCGCACGGGGGGCAGAAACCGGCGGTCTCATCAGGCGGCGCACCGCGACCGAGAACGGCGTCCACATGCAGCCGAAGACCGCCCCGATCAGCACCACGCCGGGCCCGATCTCCGGTGCCATCCACTGCAGGATCGCGATCAGGTACCCGGCGCCGAACCACCAGCCCCGGGCGAACGCCTCTTTGGTCGTGCCCGCCCTGGTGAACAGCACCATTCCAGGTACCAGGGCAAACCAGGCGAGATAGGACAGACTGGGACCCGGGAACACCAGTACGGCGGGCACCCCGCCAGCCAAGAACGCCAGCCACCGGACTGGGTACCGGAAAGGCCGGGCGAGCACGCTGCGCAACCTCACGCTTTCATTGTCCCCACGATCCGCGCATCTCGCCAAGGCGGACCTGACCGGCGTGTCAGGCGCCGGTCGCTCGCGGGTGACCGAGACCGGCGTAGTCGATCCAGACGGTGCTCCCTTCCGGATCCACGAGGTACCAAACCCGGCTTGTGCGCCCGCGGCTCACACACCTGAGGCGGGGGCACAACCCGGACGGCCATCGTCGGGGCCATCCAGGTCCCTCGTCTAACATCAGCCACGGAAGACCCTTCTTGCTCTCGCCTCGCGGCCACGTCGCATCCCGCCGAGACACTTTTTCTTCTTTACATAGCTGCCGGACATTTCGAGGTCGCCTGAATCGATTCAATTTGTCCGGGAGCTATGCAAAGTCGTCCCTGGCGCGCAAGCGACCGCTCAGATCGCCTCGCCAGCGCGGTCGAGAAGCGCGGAGCGGACGGTTAGCGGTGCGGGATGAATGAGGTCGAGCAGTTTCCCGAGCGGTCTCCGTGCACTACCCGGACGCTCACCACAACCTTGTAACCGGGCGTCGCCCCGCTGATGTAGTAGCCGATGGACGCGTTGCCGCCGCGTCCCGCCTTGCCGGTCTTCTTGTGGTTGGTGGTCCGGTAGTGGGCGACGGTCGTCACCGAGGCGTAGCCCGTGGTATGCACCCGCACGTAAGTCGTGGTGTAGTCACGCGGGCGGTTGTTGCTCATCGACGCGTGGCAGGGCAGCGCCGCCCTGGCTGGCGCGGCGACAGCGGGCGGGGCGAACGCCGGCGAGGCGACCGCCGTCCCCGCAGCACCGGCGGTCAGCAGCGCGGCCATGACGACCGGGGCGGCAATAAAAGACCTCATGCGTTTCATGGCGCTCCTTCAGTGAAATTAGCATCAGTTATCTGACGTTAATCATGGGACACACTAAGCCCTATTCCTTCAATTCGTTCTGTTCGTGCCGTGCTATTCGTCGCCGGATCGGCAGTCGGCACCGCGAGGCTGGCACAGGCCTAACGAGAGCGTCACCGAGCCCGTCGCGTAGCGGCCGTTGGCGTAGCCGGGCCCGCCGCCCATCGTCATCCGCTCGATTGAGCTGGGCCCGGCGGCGAGCCGATGCTGCCGTTCGCGGACCACAGCGGGTGAACGCCGGCGACGCCGGGATCGGTGAGATTCACCGATCCCGGCGCCTCGGATCATCAGGAAACCATCATGACTGGATGATCCCGTTTAGGACCCCGCCATTGGCGGCGTTGAAGCCGGCGAGGGCGGAATTAGCCGCCGCGATCTCCTGGCTGGCCTGTGCCGGAGTATCGTCCTGCTCGTTCATGTTGTCGCCGTAGTAGTCCTGTCCGGCCGTGACGTAATCATTCATCGCGGTTACCCAGTCGGCGTTGTCGGCTGGTGGCGGGTCATTACTGAGGTTCAGGGCGGCCTGCGCGTCTTCCTCCAGCTGGGTGCCGTCCAGGGCGAGGTTACTCGGGTCACCGCTGGCGTCCGAGGAGATACTGCTAAGGTCCTGCTGCACGTTCTGGAGTGGCACCTGCACTTGCGCTAGCCAGCCGCTCTCCCCGCTGGCGACCGGATCCACGCAGTCCACGGTGCACGACGACTCCGACGTCGCGGCCGGGTCCGCTGTCGGTGCCGGGGCCGCGGCCGGTGCACTGGACGGTGCGGTCTGCCCGTCGCAATTGCTGCCGGCGTCGGTGACGGCCTGCCCGAACTGGGCGTTGATGGCGTTGCCGCTGGCCGTGCCATACTTGCTGACCACCGCGGCCTGGATCTGGGCGGGGGTCATGCTGGAGTCCGATGGCGGGTCTACGGCCGCTATCGCCATCGCGTTCCCGAATGACATGTCCTGCTTGACGTACCTGATGACGCACGATTCCTGGCCGGCGTCGCCCTTCCCGACGGCTGCGGCCGTGAACTGGCTGACCTCGGCCGCGCTCCAGTGGCCGGGGGCCGCCCCCTGGGCCGAGGCGGCCGCGTTGCCGCCGCCGCAGGCCGTGACTGTCAATGCCGCCACGGCCACCGCCAGCGCCCCAGCCAGCCGGAGCCGCTGTTTGTGCGCCTTGATGAATATCATGATTCTCCCCTTTATCCGAGCCAGTTCAGTCTGAACAGGCTTCGTACTCGCGGTAATTGCGGGATGGCTCCCCCCGCCGTGGTTGCTTGGGTCCCGTATTTTCCACCGAGGCCCCGCGCCGGCGCAGACCCGTGATATCTGCCGGTATTTCGGCCTGGATTAGTGCGATTCCATGGGGACCCCGCATCCCTGGCAGAACCGGTCTCCCGCGATGATGCGGGTGCCGCATTTAGCGCAGAAACCCGAAGCCCGCCCAGGAACCGATGCCGGTGCCTCTGCCTGCGCTGACGGTCCTTGATAGGCCTGCGGTGCCGGTACGCTGACCGTCGCCGACGGCCCTTGGTACCCCGGCTGGGCTGGCGTTACCCGCCCAAGGATGGCGTCCTTGTGCTTGAGCGCGAGCAGCAGCACCGCGGCGATCAGGCAGACCAGCGCCAGCCAGCCGGAAGCCGTATGCAGGAGGCTCTGGCGTTCGATGCACTCGCCGCCGTTGAGCAGGACGTCGGGGTCGCTGCAGGGCGGCAGGTTGGAGGTCGATGCCAGATACGCGATCGCGAATACCGCCGAGGCGATAATTGCCTTTGTAAAGGTCGGCGCCTTCGTGAATTTGATTCTTTTCATAAGCCGAACGTATGGTCGCGCCGCGCCATACGGCAGGGGCCGGGCGACCCACCCCGCGCTCCGGGTGTGGGCCGGCCGGCCCACATCACGCGCTTGTGTCACCCCCGGGCGGTCCGCACCGGGTCAGGCGACGAGGGCGATTCTCAGCGGGAAGGGACGACCGGTTCGATGCCCGCCGCGATGGCGTAGCGGGTCAGGTCCGCCCGGGTGCGGGCGCCGGTCTTGTCCCTGATCCGGTCCAGGTGCGTCCGCACCGTGTTGGTGGTCATGAACAGCCGCTCCCCGATCTTGGCGTTGCTCGCCCCGCCGGCCAGCAGCGCCAAGATCTCCCGCTCTCGTGCCGACAGCGGCACGGCCGGGCCGTCCGCCGCGCGGCGGACGGCGGGAACGGTGACGGCGGGAACGGTGACGGCGGGAACGGTGACGGCGGGAACGGTGACGGCGGGAACGGGCCCGGGGGCGGGTTCGGCCGCGGTCAGGGCCAGGGCTACGGCGTCGGCTTCGCTTAGCGTGCGGCCATGCTGGTACGCGGCGTCGAACGCGGCCTGCCCAAGCGCGTCAAGCAGCCGGGCGCGGCTAGCGGCGCGCAGTTTCGCATCGACGGTCTGGAAGGCCTGTCCAGCCTCCTCGAACTGGCGGTCGGCCGCACCGTGCAGGGTGGCGGCGACGGCCGGGTCGCCGTCCGCGCCCGCGGCCAGCGCGAGCCCGAAAAACGCGTTGTGCACCCAGGTCTTTTCGCTGCTGATCCGGGCCGCGTCGAGGACCCCGATGAGCAGGCGACGGGCACTGTCGACCTGTCCGACCATCAGGTAGGCGAACCCCAGGTTCATCTCCGCACTGCCGGACAGGTGCTGGTAGCCGTGGGCAGCGGCGACCCTGAGCGCGTCCTGCAGATACGTCACGGCAGCCTGGAAGTCCCCGGCCGCGATCTGGCCGACGCCAAGGTTTATCAAGGTGAGGGCGTGCGTGTAGTTGTCTCCGTCAGCCCGCGTGAGGGAAAGAACCTCCTGCTGGTCGGCGAAGGACGCGTCCAGGTCACCACCCTCGGCCTTGAACACCGCGCGGTGGCCGAGAGTGGTCGTGAGCAGACGGGCATGGCCGGCTGCCCGGGCCAGCGCGACCGCCTCGTCTGCCCTGGCCAGCGCGGCGGGCAGGTCGCCCTGGACGAAGCTGAACCAGTTGAGTACGGCGAGCGCGTCGCCCGCCAGCGCGTCATCGGGGAGGCTCCGGGCGATCGCGATCGCCTCGGCCGCCATCGCGGGGACGTCCGGGCTCCGGCCAAAGTGAGTGAGCAGGTAGCAGTTGGTGGCCAGCGCCCGGGCCAGGTAGCGAGTCGGCTGGCGGGCGTCGGCGCGCCCGAGCAGGGCACGCAACGCCTCGATGACCTCCCCGCTGTGGCCGCGCATGGCGGCGAACGACCTCAGCTCCCCGGCCAGCCGCAGGCCGGGCTCGGCACTGCCGGGATCGGCGATGCAGAACGCCAGCGCGGCCCGGACGTTGTCGAACTCGGCCTCCACCCGGTCGAGCCAGCGGATTTCCGCTGGGCCGCGTAGTCGTCCTGACCCGGCCACTACGAGGGCGAGGTAATGATCGCGGTGGGCGACGCGGGCGTCGTGCAGACCTGACGCCGCCCGCAGCGCGAGTCGTTCGGCGGCGTAGTGGCGGACCGTCTCGAGTAGCCGGTAGCGGGTCGAGCCGTTGATCACGTCAGCTTGGACCAGGCTCTTGGACACCAGCGCCGCCAGCAGGTCAAGCACCTGCCATTCCGCGACGTCGCCGCCGGAGGCGACCGCTTCCGCGGCGTCCAGTGTCCAGGCCCCGGCGAAGACCGACAGCCGGTCGAACACGATCCGCTCCTGCGGGCTGAGCAGGTCATACGACCAGTCGATGAGGGCGCGCAGGGTCTGATGGCGCGGCAGCGCGGTGCGGTTCCCCGTGGTCAGCAGCCGGAACCGTTGATCAAGCCGGGCATCGATCTCCGACACCGAGAGCAAGCCGAGGCGGGCCGCGGCGAGCTCGAGCGCCAGCGGAATCCCGTCCAGGCGGACGCAGATCGCCGCCACCGCCGCCGCGTTGGCGTCATCGACGGCGAAGCCCCGCTGTCGAAGGGCAGCGTGTTCCGCGAATAGCTGCACCGACTCGAAGACGGCCAGCCGGTCCGGGGCGGCGAGACCGGCGGGCGGCACCGCCAGGCCGAGAACCCGGTAGACGTGCTCCCCGCCGATGCTGAGCGGCTCTCTGCTCGTGACGAGCAGGCAGGCTCGTGGGCACCCCCGAATGATGGCCTCAGCCAGCTCAACGACCGCCCCCAGCACATGCTCGGCGTTGTCGAGGACCAGCAGCAGGTCCCGGTCGTCGATGGCGTCGATCAGGGTGTCGAGCATGGGCCGCCCCGGCGCCTCGCGGACCCCGAGCGCGGCCGCCACGGTGCGGGCCACCAGTTCCGGTTCCGCCACCGGCGCCAGCTCGACGAGCCACACCCCGTCGCCGGTGCCGTCGAGGACATCGGCCGCCACCTGGAGCGCCAGCCGGGACTTGCCGATCCCGCCGGGACCAGCGATCGTGACCAGCCGCGACCCGCCCGATAGCAGCGCGCGCAACTCGGCCAGCTCCGCGGCCCGGCCGACGAAGCTAGTTGCCTGCGATGGCAGGTTGTGCCGCAGCGCCGGGTCGTCGAGCGAGCGCAGCACCCCGAAGTCCTCGGCCAGTCCCGATCCGGTCACCTGGAAGACGCGCTCGGCGCGGCCCAGGTCCCGCAGCCGCCGCTCGCCTAGGTCCCTGAGCGCGATCCCGCCCGGCAGCCGGTCGGCCAGCAGGGCGTACGCCGCCGCGGTGACCAGCACCTGCCCGCCATGGCCGACGTCGAGCAACCGGGCGGCCCGGTTCACCACCGGGCCGACGAGATCGCCGTCGCGCTCCGCGCAGGTGCCAGCGTGCAGCGACATGCACACCCGGACCGGCAGGCCTGACGGCCACGGCTCGGCGCTGACCGCGCGCTGGATCGCCACCGCCGAGGAAAGCGCGGCAACCGGGTCGGCGAACACCGCGCGATGCGCCTCGCCCACCGTCTTGAAGACGTGGCCGCCCGACGTCTCGACCTGCTCGCGGACGATGCGGTCGTGGCGGGCCAACGCCGCCGCCATCGCATCGCGGTCGGCCTCCCACAGCCGGACGCTGCCCTCGATATTCGTGAACAGCAACGTCGCTACGCCAGCGGTGAGCCCCACTTACCCATTGTGACACCCGCCCCCGTTCCGCGCAGCCCGCCAGCGGTCCAGGATGCGCTAAGGCGCGGCGATCTCACGGCGGGCTAGGCCCGCTCGGCCGCCTCCTCAAGGCCGCGCCTGACCAGCACGCGGGCGAGGTGCTCACGGTAGGCCTTGCTCGCGTGGATATCAGAGCCAGCGGAGGTGCCCTCGGCGGCCAGCGCGGCCGCATCGGCGATGGAAGCGCCGGATGCGAGCGCCGACTCGACGGCGGACGCGCGCAGCGGGGTCAGGCCCATGTTGACCAGGGCGACCGATGATCCCTGGACCGCCACGCCGACGATCGCCCAGTCGATCTTCCGCTTGGTGAACTTCTGGAACGACCACGCGGACGGCTTGGCCGGCTTCGGCACCTGGATCTCGGTGAGCAGTTCGCCTGGCCCGATCGCGGTCTCGAAGATTCCCTTGAAGAACCCCGCGGCCGGCACCGAGCGGGTACCCGACGCGCCCCTGATCACGAACGTCGCGTCGAGCGCGAGCAGCGTGGCGGGCAGGTCGGAGGCCGCGTCGCCATGCGCCACCGAGCCGCCGATCGTGCCCCGGTGCCTGATCTGCGGGTCGCCGACCTCGCCCGCGGTGTGCGCGAGCAGCGGGATGTCGGAGGCCAGCAGCGGCGACGTCGCCACGTCGTGGTGCCTGGTCATCGCGCCGACCGCGACGTAGGTGCCCTGGTCGCTGACGTAGCTGAGCTCGGTGATCCGGCCGAGGTCGATGAGCACCTCGGGGAAGGCCATCCGCAGCTTCATCATCGGCAGCAGGGAGTGCCCGCCCGCCAGGTACTTGGCGTCCTCGCCGTGCTCGGCCGCCAGCCCGAGCGCCTCGTCAACCGACGACGCGCGCAGATAGGTGAAAGACGGTGGGATCACTCGGACGCCCCTGTCTGCGAGGAAGTCTCGGCTGAAGCGGCGGCGGCGACAAGCGCCGCCTTCACGATGTTGTGGTAGCCGGTGCACCGGCAGATGTTGCCCTCGAGGCCGACCCGCACCTCTTCCTCGGTCGGCGACGGGTTCTCCTTCAGCAGCGACACGATCGCCATGACCATGCCCGGCGTGCAGTAACCGCACTGCAGACCGTGCTCGGTGTGGAACGCCCGCTGCACTGGGTGCATCTCGCCGGCGGGTGAAGCCAGCCCCTCGAGCGTCGTCACCGCTCCCCCGTCAGCCTGCGCGGCGAGCACCGTGCAGGACTTGACCGACTCGCCGTCGAGCAGCACCGTGCAGGCGCCGCAGGACGTGGTGTCGCAGCCGATGTTGGTCGCGGTGAGCTCCGCGGTGTCGCGCAGGAAGTGCACGAGCAGCGTGCGGTCCTCAACGTCGGCGGTGATTTCCTTGCCGTTGACGGTCAGCTCGACCTTCACTGAGTGCTCACTTTCCGGGCCCCGCCCTTCTGGATAGCGGTCCAAACGCGTTCCGGTGTCATCGGCATGTCGATGTGCCGGACGCCGAGGTGCGACACGGCGTCGATGACGGCGTTGTGCACGGCCGGGGTGGCCCCGATCGTGCCGGCCTCGCCGATGCCCTTGACTCCCAGCGGGTTGCCGGGGGTCGGCGTCTCGCTGGTGAGCAGCTCGAAGCTGGGCAGCTCGGTCGCGGTGATCGCCGCGTAGTCCGCGAGCGTTGAGGTCAGCGGGTTGCCGTCGGAGTCGTAGAGGATCTCCTCGCACAGCGCCTGCGCCGCCCCCTGGGCGATGCCGCCGTGCCGCTGCCCCTCAAGCAGGATCGGGTTGAGCACTGGTCCCGCGTCGTCCGCGGTGACGTGCCGCAGCAGCGTGACCTTGCCGGTCTCGGTGTCCACCTCGACAAGCGACAGATGCGTGCCGAACGGGAACGTCGGCCGGTCGGCGGTGAACCGCACGTTGGCCACGATCAGCCCCTGGTCGGCCGCCGCGGCCACCTGGGACCAGGTCAGCGACTTGTCCGGGTCGCCGGCGATGTGCCAGGTGCCGGTCTCGGCGTCGAGCACGACGTCGGACTCGGCCGCCTCGAAGAGCTGGGCCGCCTGCTTGGCCGCCTCGTCCTTCACCTCGATCGCCGCCTTGTGCACGGCGGACCCGCCGAGCTGGAGGGAACGGGACGCGTAGGTGCCGATGCCGTCAGGGATCAGGTCGGTGTCGCCGTGGATGACCTCGATCTTGTCCATCGGGATGCCGAGCTCGTCGGTCAGGATCATCGCGAACGCGGTGTTGTGCCCCTGGCCGTGGGCGGAGCTGCCGGTGTAGACGGTCGCGGTGCCGTCGTCGTGAACCTCAACCTTCGCGGTCTCGCCGGCCGCGCCGTCGGCCGCGGTGATCTCCACGTAGGACGCCAGCCCGATGCCGAGCTGCCTGGTGTCACCTGCCTCGCGGCGGCGCCGCTGCTCGGCGCGGAGCTCGTCGTACCCCGCGGCGGCGAGCACCTTGTCCATGGCGCCCTCGTAGTCGCCGGTGTCGTAGGGGGCGCCGGTCTTGGTGACGAACGGGAACTGATCGTTCTTGATGAAGTTGAGCCTGCGCACCCGGGCCGGGTCGAGGCCAGCCTCGGCGGCGTACCAGTCCACGGCCCGCTCGATCGTGGCGGCTGCCTCCGGACGGCCGGCGCCGCGGTAGGCGGCGATCGGCGTCGCGTCGGTGACCACGACCTTGTAGCCAGCCTGGACGGCGGGGATGTCGTAGACGCCCGGCGCCATCAGGTTGGTCAGCATCGGCAGGAAGCCCGACATCCGCGGGTACGCGCCGGTGTCCTGGACCACATCGAGGCGGTAGGCCTTGATGTGCCCGTCCTTGCTGCCGCCGATCTTGATGTGGTGCAGCTGGGCGCGGCCCTGGGTCATCGAGACCAGGTTCTCGTTGCGGGTCTCCACCCAGCGCACCGGCCTGCCGGTGTGCTTGGCCGCCCACGCGACGACGATCGACTCGCGGTCGATGCCGATCTTGGCACCGAATCCGCCGCCCACGTCCGGCGCGACCACCCGGATCGCCTCGGGCGGCAGCCCCAGGGCGGTCAGGATCAGCCTGGCGATCTGGGCATTCTGGGTGGACGCCCAGACGGTCAGCTTGCCGTCCACCCACGCCGCGGCGGTGGACCGGCCCTCCATCGGCAGGCAGGCCACCCGCTGGTTGACGACATCACCCTCGACGACGACATCGCAGCCATCGAAGATCGAGTCGTCGGTTACCTCGCCGCGGCCCCGGACGCACACGTTGGTGCCGGCGTCCGGGTACAGCAGGGTCTCCCCCGCCAGGGCCGCCTCGATGGAGACCACCGCGGGCAGCGGCTCGTAGTCCACGCTGACCAACTCGGCCGCGTCCTCGCCCTGGTAGGTGGAGTCGGTCAGCACCAGCGCGACCGGCTCACCGACGAACCGCACCCGGTCCACCGCGAGCAGCGGCTCCGTCCACAGGCCGCCGAGCGGCATGGGGCCCTCGGCCGGCGGCACACCCTCGGGCTCCGGCTCGGGCGGCACCTGATCGGGCAGGTCGGTCATGTCGGCCACGGTCAGCACCGCGACCACGCCCGGCTGCTCAAGCGCGGCCGAGGTGTCAATGCCGGTGATCAGGGCGTGCGCCACCGTCGATCGCACGAACGTTGCCCGCACCGCCCCAGCGAGCTCGGGCTCGCGCACGTCATCGACGTACACGCCGCCCGAGGTCAGCAGCCTTGGGTCCTCCGTACGGATTACCCGCGTGCCCAGAATGCTCATAAAACCTCCGCTGTTACGGCTTCCCCCGCGAACCTACACCTAGCGAAAGGCAATCATCCAGCCCCGCTTCAGGCAAATCTACCGCGCCGTATTCGTGGCAAAACCCAAGGTAGAAGGGGTTCCCCGGTAGTCTCAATGTGACTTCTCAGGTGGTCTCTCTGTGACTTCCCGAAAAGACCAAAATCACAATTCCGAACGGTCGCGTGGTGCCCGCGGGAAGTTAAGTAGACCCTACGCCGCCCCGGCGGGACCTTGGTACCGCAGCACTGCCCGCGGGGACGCTTCTTGCTGTTATCTGGATGAGAGGCGGCCGGGGAGTGGCGGCCGGGGGGTCGCGGCCGGGGGGTCGCGGTTCGCCTGGAGCGGCTCGGGGTGGCGGCTTGGCCGGGAGCGGGGACACCGGCCGAAGGCGGGCGGAGCGGATCCGCTTCTTACTGTTATCTTCATAGGTAAGAGCTGACCAGAGATGGTGGATAGTTTTGTACA
>JBEKEK010000149.1:0-20881 GCA_050013875.1 Trebonia sp.
GAGCCGGCCCGCTGGATCGCGCTGAACGCGGGCCAGGAGGGGTCGGTCGTGGTGGCGAAGATCGTCGGACTGCCCGCCGGGCACGGCTACAACGCCGCCACCGGCGAGTACGGCGACCTGATGGCGCAGGGTGTTATCGACCCGGTCAAGGTCACCCGCTCCGCGGTGCAGAACGCCGCCTCCATCGCCGGCATGCTCCTGACGACTGAAACGCTGATCGTCGAGAAGCCGGAAGAGGACAAGCAGGAGGCCGGCGACGGCCACGGTCACTCTCACGGGCACTCGCACTAATCCGCGAACCGCCTGTCAGCAGTACCACCCGCGCGCGGGGGCCACGGCAACGTGGCCCCCGCGCTCGCGTTTTAGCTGGTGTATTGGCTGGTTAGGCCGGCTGGTGAGGCACACCACAGGTCAACCCGGACGGCCAGCGGGCGCGAGCCGGTTAAGTAGGATGGACGCAATCCCGCCGTTAGCAGCTGCCGCACCGTCGCAGCGATGAGCCGTGAGGGCACAATGACCGAGTCACCCAAGTTCTCCCCGGTAGGCCTCACCTACGATGACGTGCTGCTGCTGCCGGCCCACTCGGACCTGATGCCGAGCGAGGCGGACACCGGCACCCGGATCACCCGCAAGCTCAGGCTCCGCATCCCGGTCGTCTCCTCGCCGATGGACACCGTCACCGAGGCCCGGATGGCGATCGCGATGGCGCGCCAGGGCGGCGTCGGCGTGCTGCACCGCAACCTGTCCATCGAGGAGCAGACGCAGCAGGCCGACCTGGTCAAGCGGTCCGAGGCCGGGATGATCACCGACCCGGTCACCTGCGGTCCCGACGCGACGCTGGCGGACGTGGACCGGCTCTGCGCGCACTACCGGATCTCCGGCGTACCGGTTACCAGCGACGACGGCACTCTCGTGGGTATCGTGACAAACCGCGATATCAGGTTTGAATCGGACATGTCCCGCCGGGTCGGCGAGGTCATGACCAAGATGCCGCTGGTGACGGCCCCGGTCGGGGTCGAGGGGGACGCCGCGCTCCGGCTGCTCAAGGAGCACAAGATCGAGAAGCTGCCGCTCATCGACGGCGCGGGACGGCTGCGGGGCCTGATCACGGTCAAGGACTTCACCAAGAGCGAGAAGTTCCCCAACGCGACCAAGGACGCCGGCGGCCGCCTGGTGGTCGGGGCGGCGGTCGGCGTCGGCGAGGACGCCAAGCTCCGCGCGCAGTCGCTCATCGAAGCGGGCGCGGACTTCCTCATCGTGGACACCGCGCACGGCCACGCGCAGTCCGTCCTCGACATGATCGCGCAGATCAAGGCGAACGCCGACGTCGAGGTGATCGGCGGGAACATCGCCACCCGGGCCGGCGCGCAGGCGCTGATCGACGCCGGCGCGGACGGCGTCAAGGTCGGCGTCGGCCCCGGCTCGATCTGTACCACCCGGGTCGTCGCGGGCGTCGGCGTCCCCCAGGTGACCGCGATCTACGAGGCGAGCCTGGCCGCCCGGCCGGCCGGCATCCCGGTCATCGGCGATGGCGGCCTGCAGTACAGCGGCGACATCGCCAAGGCGATCGCGGCCGGCGCGGACACCGTCATGCTCGGCAGCCTGCTGGCAGGCTGCGAGGAGAGCCCCGGCGAGATGGTCTTCGTCAACGGCAAGCAGTACAAGATGTACCGGGGCATGGGGTCCCTGGGCGCCATGCGCAACCGGGAGCGCGGCAAGTCCTACTCCAAGGACCGCTACTTCCAGGACGACGTGCTGCGCGAGGACAAGCTGATCCCGGAGGGCATCGAGGGCCAGGTGCCGTTCCGCGGGCCGCTCTCGGCGGTGGCCGACCAGCTCGTGGGCGGCCTGCGGATGGCCATGGGCTACTGCGGCGCGCGGACCATCGAGGAGCTCAAGGAGGCCCAGTTCGTGCAGATCACCTCGGCCGGCCTCAAGGAGAGCCACCCGCACGACGTGCAGATGACGGTTGAGGCCCCGAACTACAGCGGCCGGAAGTAAGGGAAGCTAAGAACTCCAGTGACTGACATCGAGATCGGGCGCGGTAAGACCGGGCGCCGGGCGTACTCACTCGACGAGATCGGCATCGTGCCCGCCCGGCGGACCCGCGACCCGGAAGAGGTCTCAATCGCCTGGCAGATCGACGCCTACCGGTTCGGCATGCCGCTGATCGCCTGCCCGATGGACAGCGTGGTCTCGCCCGCGACCGCCATCGCGATCGGCAAGCTCGGCGGGCTCGGCGTGCTCGACCTCGAGGGGCTGTGGACCCGCTTCGAGGACCCCGAGCCGCTGCTGGCGGAGGTGGCCGAGCTCGGCGAGGAGGCCGCCACCCGGCGGCTGCAGGAGATCTACGCCGAGCCGATCAAGGAGGAGCTGATCGGCCGGCGGATCGAGGAGATGTCCCGGGGCGGGGTGGTCACCGCCGCCGCGCTCTCGCCGCAGCGCACCGCCCGCTACTACAAGGCGGTGGTGGACGCGGGCGCGGACATCTTCGTCATCAGGGGCACCACGGTCTCCGCCGAGCACGTCTCCGGGCGGGCCGAGCCGCTCAACCTCAAGCAGTTCATCTACGAGCTCGACATCCCGGTCATCGTCGGCGGCTGCGCCACCTACACGGCGGCGCTGCACCTGATGCGGACCGGCGCCGCGGGGGTGCTGGTCGGCTTCGGCGGCGGCAGCGGTCACACCACCGCCGCGGTGCTCGGCGTCGCGGTGCCGATGGCGTCCGCGATCGCCGACGTGGCGGCCGCCCGCCGCGACTACCTAGACGAGTCCGGCGGCCGGTACGTGCACGTGATCGCCGACGGGTCGATGACCCGCAGCGGGGACATCGCCAAGGCGCTCGCGCTCGGCGCGGACGCGGTGATGGTCGGCTCGCCGCTGGCCCGCACGCACGAGGCCCCCGGCCGCGGTTACCACTGGGGGAGCGAGGCCAACCACCCCGAACTGCCACGCGGTGCCCGGCTGCGGGTCCCGCCGATCGGCACCATCGAGCAGATCCTCAACGGCCCGTCAACCGTCCCCGACGGCTCGATGAACCTGATGGGGGCGCTCAAGCGGACGATGGCGACGGCCGGTTACACCGAGCTCAAGGAGTTCCAGCGGGTGGAGGTCGTGGTGACCCCGCCTGACCCGCGGTCCCGTTAAACTTCGTGCTCATGACCACTCGTCGCGTCCTCTCCGGCATCCAGCCGACCGCTGATTCGTTCCACCTGGGCAACTACCTGGGCGCGGTCAGGCAGTGGGTTGAGCTGCAGGCGACCAGGGACGCGATCTACTGCGTGGTCGACCTGCACGCGATCACCGTGCCTTACGACCCGGGGACGCTGCGCCGCCGCACCCGGGTGGCCGCCGCGCAGCTGCTCGGCGCGGGTCTTGATCCCGAGCGCTGCATTCTGTTCGTGCAGAGCCAGGTGCCCGAGCACACCGAGCTGAACTGGATCCTCGGCTGCCTGACCGGGTTCGGCGAGGCCAGCCGGATGACCCAGTTCAAGGACAAGTCGGCCAAGGGCGGCGCCGACCAGGCGTCGGTCGGGCTCTTCACCTACCCGATCCTGCAGGCGGCCGACATTCTCGTCTACCAGGCTGACGAGGTGCCGGTCGGCGAGGACCAGCGGCAGCACCTTGAGCTGTCGAGGAACCTCGCCCAGCGGTTCAACCACCGGTTCGGCGAGACCTTCACGGTGCCGGACCCGTACATCGTGCCCGCTGTGTCGAAGATCACAGATCTGCAGGACCCCACCAGCAAGATGTCCAAGTCGTCGTCGGCCCCGCAGGGCATCATCGACCTGCTCGACGAGCCCGCGGCGATCCGCCGCAAGATCAACCGCGCGGTGACCGACGCCGAGTCGGTGGTCCGGGCCGACGATGAGGCCAAGCCGGGCGTGACCAACCTGCTCAGGATCTACTCGGCCCTGTCCGGCGATCCGGTCGACGGGATCGCCGCCCGCTACGGGGATGGCGGCTACGGCGGGTTCAAGAAGGACCTGGGCGAGCTCGTGGTGGACACGTTCGCGCCGATCAGGGAGCGTACCGCCAAGTACCTGGCCGACCCCGACGGCCTCGATGCGCTGCTCGCCGACGGTGCGCGCCGCGCGCGCAAAATCGCCGGCCAGACGATGGTGGCGGTCCGCGACCGCTGCGGCTTCCCCCCGCTGCCTTCCTGATTCCCTTCCAGGAACGGTCCCGGGCTTCGCGTAACAGGAGTAACTGGACGTCACCCGGCAATCAGCACTATTGCGGGACGATTCAATATTCCAAGGGTGGAAACGCTAGTGGAGCACCCATCTCGCGTTTTTCTGCCGCGCGGTGGTCCCCCGGTGTGCCCTCTGGAGGCCTGTCATGACGATCGAGTGGAACCCTTCCGCCGGCCCGACCCTTGGCGTCGAATGGGAGGTGCAGCTCATCGACGCGAAGACGCGCCTGCTCAGGCAGGATGCGTCGGCCGTGCTGGCCGACCTGCCGGGGCTGCTTGAGACCGGTGAGCACCCGAAGATGCGCCATGAGCTCATGCAGTCCACCATCGAGGTGGTGACCGGCATCTGCGGCACCGTGGCCGAGGCCAAAGCCGACCTTGCCCTCTCGCTGAAGGACCTGCAGCGCGCTACTGAACCGCATGGCATTGTGCTCGCCAGCTCGGGGACGCATGCGATCAGCCACTGGCGGGACGGGAAGATGGCGCCGAGCCAGCGGTACGCCGAGCTCGTCCAGGAGATCCAGTACCCCTCCCGCAGGCTGCAGACCATGGCCGTACACGTGCACGTTGGGTTGCGGGACGAGCACCGTGCGATGCCGGTGATCAATGCGCTGGCCGTCTACCTGCCGCACATCCTCGGCCTCACCGCCTCCAGCCCCTTCTGGTGCGCCGAGGATACCGGGCTGGCCTCCAGCCGGTCGGTGGTCTTCGGCTCGCTGCCGCACGCCGGCCCCCCACTCGGCCTGCCCGACTGGAAATCGTTCGAGGACTACATGGCGGGGCAGCTGCGGGCGGGGACGATCCGGAGCATCAAGGAGGTCTGGTGGGACGTCCGGCCGCACCCGGACTTCGGCACGGTGGAGGTCAGGGTCGCCGACGCGGTGCCCACCTTCCGCGAGGTCGGCATGGTGGCCGCGCTCGTCCAGTGCCTGGTGCACCTGTTCGACACCCAGCTTGACCGCGGTTACCGGCTGCCGTCGCGAGCGTCCTGGGTGATCGCCGATAATAAGTGGCGAGCCACCAGGCACGGGCTTGACGCGGCGATCATCACCAGCGACGTCGGGGCGACCGCCCCGCTGCGCGACGAGGTCTACGAACTCCTCCGTGACCTGGAGCCGGTAGCATGGCGCCTCGGCTGCGCCGAGGAACTCGCGGTCGCCACCGAGGTGCTCGAGTGCGGTGCACCATACGAGCGGCAGCGCGCCACGTTCAGCGGCGACGGCGACCTGACAAGCGTGGTGGACGCGCTCGTAACCGAGTTCGCGGAGGACAAGTTCGTTCTCCGCGGGGATGGCGGTCACGGTGGATGACCTGGGCAAGGCAGTTGAGTAAGCAAGCCGACCCAGACGGCAGGCAGGTGTTCCGCTCGCCTGCCGCGACCGCGATCTGGTGGCTCTGGACGCTCTTCGCGGTGGCCAACCTGATCGATCTGGCAGTCCAGGGCCGTGATCACCTCTCGGCGGTCGCCGCCTGCACCCTGCTGCTGATCACCGGGATCGTGTACGTGGCCGCCAAGCGGCCGCGAATCATCGCCGACGCCGATGGCGTTACGATTGTGAACCCGCTCCGCGAGCACTGGGCCGGCTGGCCGGCCGTGGTGGGGTTCGACTCCACCGAGCTAATGCGGATGCGCTGCTCCTGGCTGGCCGAGGACGGCACCAAGAGCCAGCTGCGCGGCTTCTACGCCTGGGCGGCGCACTCCTCGCGCCGCAGGCGGGTCGCCGCCGAGCTGCGGACGCAGCGGCAGGCGAAAGGCCGCGGTTCCCGGATCGGCACCGGGTTCGGCGGCGCCGCACCGCGCGACGACGCCCCGCCGCCCGCGCCGCTCGGGCTCGACGTCGACATCGTCGTCGCCACCCTCGGTGAACGGGCCGAGCAGACCAAGCTGGACGCGCCGGAAGCGCGCCCGCTGCCCCCGGTCTCCACCTGGAACCTGCCCGCCATCGCCGCGGTCCTGGCCCCCGCCCTGCTCCTCGCCATCGTGGCCATCCTCTGAGCGTCCGGTGGCGGGACCCGCGGCGGGCCGGGCTGCTGATGGGTGCCTATTTCCTGCTCTCGCTGGCCACGGGCCCTGCCTTCTTTGTGCGTATCGGGACCGGCGCCCTGGCCTGGGCGGCCGGCTGGGTGCTGCAGGCATTCTTGGTCTGGCGCGTGGCGCGCGGTGGGCGCATCTCCCGGATGCTGCTCATCGTCGTCGCCGAGGCCGGGCTGATCGCGGGTGTCATCTTCCTGGCGATCCGTTTTTCCTGGGCGGAACTCGGCCTGCTGCTGGCGGGCGGGGTGCAGGTCGCGCTGCTGCTCAGCCCGGCGGTGTACCTGCGCACCCGGCCACCGGACCAGAGCTACCGGTCTTCCGCGCTGTGGCGGAGGCGGGGCCCCGCACCGCTGGTGGCGGCCCTCACGGTCGGCGTGCTGCTGGGTTTGGCCGGGGCGGCCGCCTCCGCCGCGGTGATCAGCGGCCGGGTCAGCGCCTACCACTCGGACAGTGCACGCGTCCTCGCCCGGCAGCCAGTCCTTGTGACGCTCGCTGCCGGGCAGTACGGCGTGTTCGGGGGCTGCCTCGATGAATGGGGCTGCGCTCAGATCAGCCCGCGCGACCTGTCGGTCCGGGGTGCGGTCAGTGGCGTCGTCAGCACCATCCCCTACACCCGGCTCGAGCAGCGGACCGACGGTGGCCAGCCGTTCAACCGGGACCTGACCTTCACGGTCCCGGTCCGGGAGGCCGTGCGGATTGCCCTCGACGTCAATCCCCGCCAGCCCGTGCTCATCGCGCCGGCGCAGGAAGAGGCAGGCCTGATCCACCGCGAAGTTGTGGCCGTGGCCGCCTGCGGGCTGCTGCTCCTGGGCTCGCTGGCCGCGTTGGCGTGGCCGATTGCCTCACGGACCGGGCGGCGCGCAGCTCACCCCGACTAGAGGTGATCGTGTGTCGTTCGGGTCGCGGGAAGCCCTTAAGTGCACACAACGATGGTGGTTCTCCCCGAGGACGTGCCTTTCGCGGGGGCTGAGGTGACCCGCTGGCGGTGAGCTAGGCGTGCGGGGCGGACGGCGGGTTGGACGGCCGGGCGCGGACCCAGTCGATGTAGTCGGCGGGGGCGCCGGCCTTAAGGGCGGCGTCCACCAGGATGGACAGGCGCTCCGCGGAGGGCAGCCCGCCCTCGTAGGCGTCGAGCACGTACAGCCAGGCGAGGGTGTCCCCGTCCAGGGTCTGCACGCGGACCTTGATCTTGCTGTAGAAGCCGAGGTTGACCCCGTCCCAGACGTCGAGTTCCTTCTCGTCGTTCTCGGGAACGTCGTAGAGCGCTACGAAGACGCGCTGCGCGGGGTCCTCGACAACGGTGGTCAGAGCGCCGTCCCAGCCGAGCTCTTCCCCACCGAAAGTCAGGCGCCAGCCTTCCAGCCACCCGGTACCCCGTTGCGGGGAGTGCGGGCAGCGCAGGAGCATCTGCGCCGGATCCATGTTGCTGCCGTAGGCGGCGTATAGGGCCACGGTGCCTAAGCCTACGGCGTAACCGACGCGTGCCCGATACGATGGCGGTTTTTGCCATCGACTGATACGGGAGTTATTGGAGGTACGGCGGAGATAGGGCAGTTGCCGATCGGGGGAGGCCCGCGGCCGCGTACAAGCCAGTGGTGAACGTGCGGGATAATTGCTTTACGTGACCCTGCCACGTCCACACGTCGCCATCCTGGGCGGCGGGCCCGGCGGCTACGAAGCCGCTCTAGTGGCCTCCCAGCTCGGTGCCGAGGTAACCGTCGTCGATGAAGACGGCCTCGGCGGCGCCTGCGTGCTTACCGACTGTGTTCCTAGCAAGACGCTGATCGAATCGTCATCGACCATGACCTCGCTCGCCCGTGCGGCCTCGCTCGGGATCGAGCTTGCCGACGGTGCCAATCCTGAGCTCGGGGTGGACGCGCCCGCGCTGTACACACGGATCAAGGCCCTGGCGGCCGCTCAGTCGAACGACATCGCCGAGCACGTGGCGGGCGAGGGCATCCGGATCATCCAGGCCAGGGGACGGCTGACCGGGCCGCACACGATCGAGGCGGCCGGCACGACCGTCGAGGCCGACGTGGTGCTGATCGCCACCGGGGCGTCGCCGCGGGCGCTGCCCGACGGGGCTCCGGACGGCGAGCGCATCCTCACCTGCCGGCAGATCTACGACCTGCCTGGGCTGCCTGAGGAACTGATCGTGGTCGGCTCCGGTGTGACCGGGGCCGAGTTCGCCAGCGCCTTCCAGGCGCTCGGCTCGCAGGTCACGCTGGTGTCTTCGCGGGAACGGGTGCTGCCGCACGAAGACAAGGACGCGGCCATGGTGATCGAAAGCGTCTTCCGGCGGCGCGGCATGAACGTCCTCGGCAAGTCACGGGCCGAGTCGGTGCACCGCAAGGGCGACGGCGTGGTGGTGACGCTGGCCGATGGCCGCCAGGTAACCGGCTCGCACTGCCTGCTCACCGTCGGCATGGCCCCGGCCACCTCAGGGATCGGCCTCGCCCAGGCGGGGGTCTCGCTGGACTCCCGCGGTTTCATCGAGGTGGACCGGGTCTCCCGCACCGCCGTACCCGGCGTGTACGCGGCGGGCGACTGCACCGGCGTGCTCATGCTCGCCTCGGTCGCCGCGATGCAGGGCCGGATCGCCATGTGGCACGCGCTCGGCGAGGCGGTGACACCGCTCCGGCTCAGCCACGTGGCGTCCACCATCTTCACCGACCCGGAAATCGCCTCGGTCGGCGTCTCGCAGGCCGCCGTCGACCGCGGCGAGGTCGCGGCGCGGGTCGTCAAGCTGCCGCTCGCCACCAACCCGAGGGCGAAGATGGGCGGCTTCCGCGACGGCTTCGTCAAGCTGATGGCCCGCCCGGGCACCGGCCTGGTGCTCGGCGGCGTGATCGTCGCGCCCCGGGCCAGCGAACTGATCCTGCCGCTGTCGATCGCGATCGAGCAGAACCTGTCGGTCGACCAGATCGCGCAGACCTTCTCCGTCTACCCGTCACTGTCCGGCTCGGTCACCGAGGCCGCCCGCACGGTCATGGAGTTCGCGCCCGACGTCATCGTGTAGCCAACCACCCTGCCAGCTACGCCGTCCACCCAAGTCGGACCCGACGCCGACCAGCCTGTCAGCTACGCCAAAGACACCCATAGGCGCTGACGTTGGCGTCGATGACCGGGGCCTGGCCTGTCGGTTACGCCAATGACCTGCTCGGACCTGTCGGTTACGCCAATGACCTGCTCGGACCTGTCGGTTACGCCATTGACACCAATGGGCGCTGACGTTGGCGTAGGCGACAGGTCGATGGCCTGCCGGTGGGTTACCAGTAACCGGGCAAATGTGACATAACACTCATAAGGTAGTGGGGGTGGCGCGGCACTTTGCATAGCTCCCGGACATTGCATAGCTCCCGGACATTGCATAGCTCCCGGACAGAATAAAACGATTCAATAGCCGTCAAAACGTCCGGGCGCTATGCAATGTCGAAAACACGTCCGTCAGCCACGTCATGCGCGGGCGCGCGGGGACCTGTTGGCCGGGGGGTCACCTTATGACGATGTCGGCCCGGTCCTTGGTGTGCTCGCGGGCGAGCATCTCGTCTTCTTGCGCGGCCCACTGGTCCCAGTAGGGTGCGAACGTTTCCCCGTCCCGGTCGAGGGCCCGTTTCTTCCGGATGGGCGCGGGGGCGTCCAGCCACAGAAGCAGGCTGGCGAACGCGGCGGCGCGGCGCGCACCGGCACCGACCCCCTCGACGATCAGCACATCCGGGGGTTCGAGCGGCGCGGGCTCGGCCCACTCCCTGGCGGCCCAGTCGTACCTGGGCACGCGCGCCGGCCGGCCGGCCGCCAGCGGCTCGAGAACCTCGGTGACGAGCAGGTCAATCCCGTGCTCAAGCCCGTCCCAGCCGCCGTACAGGCCCTCAAGCGACACCACCGGCGCGTCGAGCTCGTCGGCCAGCGCCGCCGCCAGCGACGTCTTCCCCGCGCCCGATCGCCCGTCGATGGCCACCACCCGGGTGACCCCTGCCCTCGGCGCCGTCCGCCGCAGCATGAGGCCAATAGGCAGGCTGTCCATCAGTGGGCCGGGCGGCCGATGTCGGGGTCGTCGGGGACCGGGAGGCCGTGCTGGTGCAGCCGGGCGGCGCGGATGTCGGCGGCGCTGATGGCGACCGTGCCGATGCTCGCCACCAGCGCGAATAGCGGGACGGCGACCCGCAGCCAGGGTGGTCCTGGCAGGAACGCCAGCGCTACGCAGATCGGGACCATGAGCACCAGCAGCCGCCTGATCGTCCGGCCGCGCCAGCCCGCGTCGGTGAGCTCGTGCCGCACCCACTCCCGGTTCCGCTGGGGCAGCCGGAACCCGATCGCGAACAGCAGCCAGCCGGCGATGCTCGGGTCTCCAGGCAGCCGCGGCATCCCTCAGCCCCTCCGGTCACTCCTTGATCTGGCAGATCTCGGTGTCGGCGGTCACGGTCTGGCCAACCTCGACCGCCAGGCCGGTGACCGTGCCGTCCTTATGCGCGGCCAGCGGCTGCTCCATCTTCATCGCCTCAAGGATCACCACGGTGTCGCCCGCCTTGACCGTGGTTCCCTCGGTCGCGACGATCTTCACGATCGTGCCCTGCATCGGCGTGACCAGGGCGTCGCCGCCCGCGCCGCGGGCCGGCCCGCGGGTGCCGCGGCGGGTGCCGCGCGACCGCTCCTGCGTGCCGTTGCCTGAACTGGGGGCCGCGGCCGCCACCGACAGCACCGCGGGCACCACCACTTCGAGCCGCTTGCCGCCGACTTCCACCGTCAGCCGCTCGCGGGCGGGGTCCGGCTCGGTCGCCGCGGCCGGCTGCGGCTCCAGCTCGGCCGCGAACTCGGTCTCGATCCAGCGGGTGTGCACACCGAAGCTGTCGCCCGCGAACGCCGGGTCGTCGACCACCGCCCGGTGGAACGGCAGCACGGTGGGCATCCCGCCGATGGTGAACTCGGCCAGCGCGCGGCGGGACCGCTCCAGGGCCTGTGTCCGGCTGGCCCCGGTGACGACCAGCTTGCCGATCAGCGAGTCGAACGCCTGCGGCACCGTCTGCCCCGCGCCGTAACCGGCGTCGAGCCGCACGCCGGGCCCGGACGGCGGGTTCCACTCGGTGATCGTGCCCGGCGCGGGCAGGAAGTTCCGCGCCGGGTCCTCGGCGTTGATCCGGAACTCGATCGAGTGCCCGCGCAGCACCGGGTCGCCGTAGCCGAGCGCCTCGCCATCGGCGATCCGGAACATCTCCCGCACCAAGTCGAGGCCGGCCACCTCTTCGGAGACCGGGTGCTCAACCTGGAGCCTGGTGTTCACCTCAAGGAAGCTGATCGTGCCGTCCAGCGCGACGAGGAACTCGCAGGTGCCGGCGCCGACGTAGCCCGCCTCGCGCAGGATCGCCTTGGATGAGGTGTAGAGCTGCTCGATCTGCGCGTCGGACAGGAGCGGGGCAGGCGCCTCCTCGACCAGCTTCTGGTGGCGGCGCTGCAGCGAGCAGTCACGGGTGGAGACGACCACCACGTTCCCGTGGGTGTCGGCCAGGCACTGGGTCTCCACGTGCCGGGGCCGGTCCAGATAGCGCTCGACGAAGCACTCGCCGTTGCCGAAGGCCACGGTCGCCTCGCGGACGGCCGACTCGTAGAGCTCGTCGATCTCGTCCATCTCGCGGGCGACCTTGAGGCCGCGGCCGCCGCCGCCGAAGGCGGCCTTGATCGCGATCGGCAGGCCGTAGGCGGCGGCGAATTCCCTGACCTCGGCCGGCCCGCTGACCGGGCCGTCGGTGCCGGGGGCGAGCGGCGCGCCGACCCGCTTGGCGATCTCCCGCGCCCTGACCTTGTCCCCGAGCGCCTCGATCGCCGCCGGCGGCGGGCCGATCCAGGTGAGCCCGGCGTCGATCACGGCCTGGGCGAAGGCGGCGTTCTCGGCCAGGAAGCCATAGCCGGGGTGGACGCCATCGGCGCCGGCCCGCCGGGCGATGCCGATGATCTTGTCGATGTCCAGGTAGGTCTGCGCCGGCGAGGACCCGTCAAGCGCGTAGGCCTCATCGGCGGCCCGCACATGCTGAGCGTCGAGGTCTTGGTCGGCGTAGATGGCGACACTGGCCAGGCCGGCGTCCCGGCAGGCACGCGCCACCCGGACCGCGATCTCGCCGCGGTTCGCGATTAGAACTTTGTGCAATTTCGGCCCCTGGGGAGAGCTGGCATTCCGATTCGTCGTAGCTGGGTGGAGTCTAGATCATCGGCATCCCGGCCCCCTCAGGGGGGATTTCAGTGCTGCTATGTCGGTTGGGTCAGCAGATGGGTTCGCGGTTCTCCCGCTCGCCAAGCCGCGGGCGTCGCCTACGGTGGACACCGTGCTTATGTGGGTGCCCGCGAACTGGGTCGCGGCTGGTCTGGCCGGGCTGCCGGATACGGATGTGGAGATCGTCGCGCTCGGGCGGGACATGGGCCAGACCGGCCCCGTGGGTGACGTCGCCATCCCCGAGAGCGTCGCCGACGTCGAGTTTTACGTGCCGAGCTTCTTCCCGAGCCCGGCCGGGAGCGCCGTGCTTGGCCGGATGCCGCGGCTCAAGGTAGTGCAGACGCTGACCGCCGGTGTCGACTGGCTTCGTCCACACCTGCCGCCCGATGTCTCGCTCTGCAACGCGCGCGGGGCGCACGACGCGTCCACCGCCGAGTGGGTGGTCGCGGCCATGCTTGGCGCGCTCCGGTCGTTCCCGGCGTTCACCCGCGAGCAGGACGCGGCCCGTTGGGCCTATCAGGGGACCGACCAGCTGGCGGGCAAGACCGTGCTGATCGTCGGCTACGGGGCGATCGGTGCCGCGGTGGAGCGGCGGCTGGCCGGGTTCGAGGTGACGGTCGCCCGGGTGGCGCGCCGTGCCCGGCCGGGCGTGGCCGGACTCGGGGACCTGCCCGGCCTGCTGCCGGCCGCCGACGTGGTGGTGCTGCTGGTCCCGGCCACGCCGGACACCGCCGGGATGGCCGGCGGCGGCTTCCTGGCCGCCATGAAGGACGGCGCGCTGCTGGTTAACGCGGCCAGGGGGACCGTGGTGGACACGGCGGCGCTGGTGGCGGAGCTGGCGAGCGGCCGGCTCCGCGCCGCGCTCGACGTGACCGACCCCGAGCCGTTGCCGCCCGGCCACCCACTGTGGTCGCTGGCTGGGGCTTTCGTTACTCCGCATGTGGCCGCGTCCACCCCGGTATCGCGGCAGCGAGCCGCCCAATTGGTGCGCGAGCAGGCGAAAGCGTACGCACATGGAGAGCCGCTCCGGAATGTGATCAGCGGCGCGTATTAGCCGCCGCTGTTTTAAGATGTGCGAAGGATGTCTGCTAAAGAGCGATCTCAGGCGACGCCGGCCAATCCCCGCGTTCGCACTTGTCTCCCGCTGGAAGCCCTTCCTCAACCGAAGCGTGATCTCAAGTACGTAGAGTGAGCGCGACGGCCGGGACCGCAAGGTACCCGCCGACGGTGACGGATCGTTGTCGATCCGTTGCCTGATTCTCAGCAGCAGGACATCCTCGCACCGCACGCTTCGCACTGAGCGCCCGGCGACCGGAACTACGAGCACGGAAGGAGCCCCGGTTGCATCTCAAGACCACGGGGGACCTGCCGTGAGCGTCCTCGCCATGCTCGCCGCCGCCGGGGCGGTCGTCGCCCTGTGGGCGGGTGCGACACGGTACACCGGCACGGTTGCCCGCGGATACCGCTGGCTGGGCGGTGCCGCCCTGTTCTGGTTCGCCGGGCTGATCGTGAGCCAGGTGCTGTCCGGGCCGATCAGCTCGACCGGGCTGCCGCTCTCGCTGGCTGACGTGGCGCCGCTGCTCGCGCTGGCCTGTGCGGCGGTCGGGGTCATGGTGCTGGCCGAGGGAGAGCGGAAGAGTGACTCGGGCTCCGTGCTCCCCGGCCTGGCCGACGGGTACGTGATGGCGGTCGCCCTGCTGGTCATCGGCTGGGTGCTGGCCTTCGGCGCGGAGTTCCACCATCTGGGCGAGCGGCCGCAAACGTTCCTGGTCGACCTGCTGCACCCGCTGGCCGACCTGGCGGTGCTTGGCGCGCTGCTCCCGGTGCTGACCGCCGCGTGGCGCCGGGTGCTCGTCCCCTACGTGGCGCTGCTCGTGCTGGCCGGCGCGGACTCGCTCGGGGTGGGCGCGCGGATCTCGGCCGGGCACCAGGGGATCCTCGAGCAACTGGCCATGATCGTGACCGCCTGCCTGTTCGGCCTGGCCCCCTGGGTGGAGACCATCGCCGCCCGGTTCAGCCTGTTGCCGCAGCGCATCTCCGGCGCGGCACGCGAGCCCGACGCCCCGCCGCCTGCCGACGGCAGCCTGCCCGGCGTGCTCGGCGTGCCGCGATCGCCCGTCACCAGCGCGGGCGCGGCCACCATCATCGCGGCGGTCGCCGTGGTCATCGCGACGTTCATCGTCATCGTGAACGGGCTGGCGAGCGCGCCGGCGTCCGGGCTGGCGCTGGTCATCGCGGGCGGCGCGGCCGTGCTGGTCGTCGGGGTGCGGATCCTGATGCTGGTCAGGGAGAACGGCGTCGCGGTGCGGATGTGGCGTGAGGCGAGCAACAGCCTCCGCGATCTCGCCGACCGGACCGGCGACATGGTGCTGCTCTGCGATCTGGACGGGATCATCAGCTACGCCAGCCCGCTGGTCTCCGCGTTCAGCTACGCGCCGGCCGCGCTGGTCGGCAAGCCGCTGAGCGAATTCGTCCATCCGGAGGACATCGGGCCGGCGCGGGCAGTGGTCGCGGCCGTGATCGGCGTTCCCGTGCGGGAGGCGCTGATCGCCGCCCCGGACGGCGGCGTCCCGCGGTCGCCGGCGGCCGCCCGGGCCGGCGTGGACGGGGCCGCGGCCGGCAGCGAAGCCGAGGGCAACGGCCGCTTCAGCTGCCGGGTGCGGGCCGCCGACGGCACCTGGCGGCACGTTGAGTGCGCCGTCCTGCTCTACCGGCTGCCCGGGGAGCCCGCCCGGCTGCTGGTCAGCGCCAGGGACGTGTCGGACCAGGTCGCGCTCCGTCAGCAGGTGACCCATCTCACCTTCCACGACGGGCTGACCGGGCTGCCGAACCGCGCCTACGTGGAGGAGCGCGCCCGCGAGGCGCTCGCCCCCACGGTCGAGCGGCCGGCCGGCGTCATCTTCCTCGACCTAGACGGTTTCACCGAGGTCAATGACCTGGTCGGGCACGGCGCGGGTGACCTGGTGCTCGCCCAGGCGGCGCGGCGGCTGCGCGAGGTCGTGCCGGCCCAGGAGACCGTCGCCCGCTGGGGCGGCGATGAGTTCGCCGTGCTGCTCGAGAACGCGGCCGGCGCCCAGGAGATCATCGAGCTCGCCGAGCGGCTGGCCGTCGCCGTCGCCGGGGCTACTTTCCGGGTCGCCGACCGGGAGATCGGGCTGACCGCCAGCGTCGGCGTCGCGCTGGCCGACAAGAGCGCCCCTGGCGTGGTGCTCCGTAACGCCGACGTGGCCATGGCGCGGGCGAAGGACACCGGTGGCGGCCGGGTGGAGGTCTACGCCCCGCAGATGCACGCGGACGTCGTGCGCCGCCTTGACATGGCCAGCGACCTGCAGCGGGCGATCACCCGCGAGGAGCTGACGCTCCAGTACCAGCCGATCGTGGAGCTCGCCACCTCACGCGTCATCGGGGCCGAGGCCCTGGTCCGCTGGTGGCGCGGGGACGAGGCGGTATCGCCGCGGGCGTTCCTGACGGTAGCGGAGGACTCCGGGCTTATCGGCGCGCTGGGGGAGTGGGTGCTGCGCAAGGCCTGCGCCCAGGGCGCCGCCTGGCGGGACGCGTCCTGGGATGTCGGGATATCGGTCAACATCGGCCTGCGCCAGCTGAACGCGCCGCAGTTCTCCGCCCAGGTGGCGGCGGCGCTGGCCGAAACCGGTCTGGCGCCGAGCGCGCTCACCATCGAGGTGAGCGAGCGGATGCTGGTAGAGGACGCCGGGCTGATCGGCGACCGCCTGGCCGAGCTGCGCGACCTGGGCGTCAAGCTGGCCATCGACGACTTCGGCACCGGCTACGCCTCGCTCGCCCACCTGCGCCAGCTGCCGGCGGACATCATCAAGATCGACCCCTCCTTCGTCTCCGGGCTTGGCGTCGACCCGGTGCTCACGCTGCTCACCAAGACCATCGTCCAGGTCGGGCGTGACCTGGGCATGCAGGTGGTGGCCGAGGGCATCGAGCAGCCCCGCCAGCTGGCCGAGCTGAAGGAGATGGGCTGCGGCTACGGGCAGGGATTCCTGGTGGCCAGGCCGATGGCGGCCCCCAGCGTGGAGACGCTCATCCGGACCGGGAGCGGGCAGAATCCCGAGACCTCTGGGCAAGTCGTCTCAGATAATGAGACCAAGCCAGTGATAATTTGACGTAAGGCAGGCTTGTGGGTGAGGGTGGAGCCGTGAAGCGGAACTACCTCCTCGTAATTGGCTGGCGCGCAGAATAGCTAACCGGCTAATTTCTGCGCGCGCCCCTCGACTGCCACCCGGCACGAGGGGTTTTTTAATGCCTCTCGGGGTCTCCCCCGGGAGACAACCGCCGCCGCACAGCGTGACATCGTGACAAGGAAGCCACCCGATGACCGAGCAGACGAGTCCAGTCCCTCCCAAGGCGCACGCTCCATCTCCGCTGGACATCCCGGCGCGCGGCGCCGCGCAGAAGCCGGCCCCTTCGCGGCCGGCCGCTCCCGCGCAGCCCGCGGGAGCGTCGCAGCCGGCCGCCCCGCAGCCGGCCGCGCCGCAGGCGGCCGCCCCGCAGGCGGCCGCGGTCAAGGTCACGGGGGCGCAGGCCCTGGTCCTTGCCATGGAGCGGGTGGGCGTCGAGGTGGTGTTCGGCATCCCCGGCGGGGCGGTGCTGCCCGCCTATGACCCGCTGCTCGACTCCAAGCAGATCAGGCACATTCTGGTCCGCCACGAGCAGGGCGCCGGGCACGCCGCGGCCGGCTACGCCCAGGCCACCGGGCGCACCGGCGTCTGCATGGCGACCAGCGGCCCGGGTGCCACCAACCTGGTCACCCCGCTGGCCGACGCCTACATGGACTCCGTCCCGGTGGTGGCGATCACCGGCCAGGTCTCCACCAGCCTGATCGGCACCGACGGGTTCCAGGAGGCGGACATCTCCGGGATCACGTACCCGGTCACCAAGCACAACTTCCTCGTCACCAAGCCCGGGGACATCGCGCGCACCATCGGCGAGGCCTTCCACCTGGCCAGCACCGGAAGGCCCGGGCCGGTGCTGGTGGACATCGCCAAGGACGCGCTGCAGGCGACGACCGAGTTCAGCTGGCCGGTCCCGTTCGACCTGCCCGGTTACCACCCGGTCACCCGGCCGCACTCCCGGCAGGTCAGGGAGGCGGCCAAGATGATCATCGAGGCCAAGCGGCCCGTCCTCTACGTCGGCGGCGGCGTGATCAAGGCCGACGCCTCGTCCGAGCTGAGGACGCTGGCCGAGCTGACCGGCGCCCCGGTGGTCACCACGCTGATGGCGCGGGGCGCGTTCCCCGACAGCCACCCGCTGCACCTGGGCATGCCGGGCATGCACGGCACGGTCGCCGCGGTCGGCGCGCTGCAGCGGGCGGACCTGATCGTGGCCCTCGGCGCCCGGTTCGACGACCGGGTCACCGGCAGGCTCGACTCGTTCGCGCCGGACGCCCAGATCGTGCACGCCGACATCGACCCGGCCGAGATCTCCAAGAACCGCCGGGCCGACGTGCCCATCGTCGGTGACTGCAAGGAGGTCATCGCCGAGCTGATCACCGCCGTCGGCACCGAGCACCAGCATGGCCGCAAGGGCGACCACGCCGAGTGGTGGGCGCAGCTCGACCACCTGCGGCAGACCTACCCGCTCGGCTACGACGAAGAGCCGGACGGCAGCCTGGCGCCGCAGTACGTGATCGAGCGGATCGGGAAGCTGGTCGGGCCGGACGGCGTCTACCTGGCCGGGGTCGGGCAGCACCAGATGTGGGCCGCCCAGTTCATCGGCTACGAGAAGCCGCGGACCTGGATCAACTCCGGCGGGGCGGGCACCATGGGGTTCGCCGTCCCGGCCGCGATGGGCGCCAAGGTGGGGATGCCCGCGGCGGAAGTCTGGGCGATCGACGGCGACGGCTGCTTCCAGATGACCAACCAGGAGCTGGCCACCTGCGCGATCGAGGGCATTCCGGTCAAGATCGCGATCATCAACAACGGCAACCTCGGCATGGTCCGCCAGTGGCAGACCCTCTTCTACAACGAGCGGTATTCCAACACCAATCTGGGTGACAGGAAGACCGAGCTGAGGGGCACCCGCATCCCCGACTTCGTGAAGCTGGCAGAGGCCTACGGCTGCATCGGCCTGCGCTGCGAGCGCAAGGAGGACGTGGACGCGGTCATCGAGCAGGCGATCGCGATCAACGACCAGCCGGTCGTGATCGACTTCATCGTCCACGAGGACGCGATGGTCTGGCCGATGGTCGCGGCCGGCACCAGCAACGACGACATCAAACACGCGCGCGGGCTGGCACCCACCTGGGAATCCGACACGGAGTGATGGACATGCGAGCAAGAGCCAACGAGCCCCGGTCCAGGAGACACCGCGTGATCGACGTGGGACGAAAGACCGCCAGAACCGTCCGGGGAAGCACAGCGGGGGACATCAATGAATGACAAGCACACGCTCTCGGTCCTGGTCGAGAACAAGCCCGGTGTCCTGGTCCGGATCGCCGGCCTGTTCTCCCGGCGCGGGTTCAACATCGAGTCGCTGGCGGTCGGGCCGACCGAGCACGCCGAGATCTCCCGGATGACGATCGTGGTGGACTGCGAGGAGCACCCGCTCGAGCAGGTCACCAAGCAGCTCAACAAGCTGATCAACGTGCTCAAGATCGTCGAACTTGAGCCGACCCAGGCGGTGCAGCGCGAGCTGATCCTGATCAAGGTCCGCGCCGACACCGACAGCAGGTCGAAGGTACTCGAAACGGTCGCGCTGTTCCGCGCGCACGTCGTCGACGTGGCGCTTGACGCGGTGACGGTCGAGGCGACCGGCAGTCATGACAAGCTAGACGCACTGGTCAAGGTCCTTGAGCCCTTCGGCATCAAGGAGCTCGTCCAGTCCGGCACGATCGCCGTCGGCCGCGGCGGCCGGTCCATCACGGACCGCACGCTGCGGCCCCTCGAGCGCTCGGCCTGACGAAAAGATCAAAACAGTCATATCGAACGGACGCGTGGCTCCGCCATCGCCCTCCATTAACCAGATGCAGAAAGAGGCCATACCAGTGGCAGAGATCTTCTACGACGACAGCGCCGACCTCTCGCTGATCCAGGCGCGGCACGTCGCCGTCCTCGGCTACGGCAGCCAGGGGCACGCGCACGCGCTGGCAGCCAGGGGCACGCGCACGCGCTTTCGCTGCGCGACTCCGGGGTGGACGTCCGGGTGGGCCTGCTCCCCGGGTCATCGAGCCGGGAGAAGGCCGAGAGCGACGGCCTGCGCGTCCTCACGCCCGCCGAGGCGTGCGAGGAGGCCGACCTGGTCATGGTGCTGATCCCGGACACCCTGCAGCGCGAGGTGTACGCCGAGGCGATCGCGCCGTCGCTGGTCGAGGGGGACGCGCTCTTCTTCGCCCACGGCCTGGCGATCAGGTACGGCCTCATCCAGCCGCCGGCCAACGTGGACGTCTGCATGGTCGCCCCGAAGGCACCCGGCCACCTGGTCCGCCGTCAGTTCGCCGAGGGCCGCGGCGTGCCGATGCTGGTCGCGGTCGAGCAGGACGCCACCGGCAACGCGCTCCCGCTGGCGCTCTCCTACGCCAAGGCCATCGGCGGCACCCGGGCGGGCGTGCTCAAGACCACCTTCACCGAGGAGACCGAGACCGACCTGTTCGGTGAGCAGGCGGTGCTCTGCGGTGGCGTCTCCGAGCTGATCAAGGCCGGGTTCGCCACCCTCGTGGAGGCGGGCTACCAGCCGGAGGCGGCCTACTTCGAGTGCCTGCACGAGATGAAGCTCATCGTCGACCTCATGTACGAGGGCGGCATCTCCAAGATGTACTGGTCGGTCTCTGACACGGCGGAGTTCGGCGGCTACACCCGCGGACCGCGTCTCATCAACGACTCGACCCGGCAGGAGATGCGCAAGATCCTGGCCGAGATCCAGGACGGCTCGTTCACCCGCGAGCTGGTCGAGGAGATGGACGCCGGCAAGCCGAACTTCCTCAAGCGCCGCGAGGCCGAGCAGTCCGAGCAGATCGAGCAGGTTGGCGCGGGTCTGCGCCCGCTGATGAGCTGGCTCAGCGAAGAAGAGTAATGAACCGGGAAGAGTAAGCCGCGTCCGTTCCATATGAGGAAGTTAGGGTTTGACTTTATGGGATCAACCATAAGGCTCGCCGTTATCGGCGGCGACGGCATCGGCCCCGAGGTGACGGCCGAGGCGCTGAAGGTGCTCCGGGCGGCGACGCCGGACGTCACCTTCGACGCGACCGACTATGACCTGGGCGCGCGGCGCTGGCACCGCACCGGAGAGACGCTCCCTGACGCGGTGCTCGAGGAGATCAGGGCGCACGACGTGATCCTGCTCGGCGCGGTCGGCGACCCGACCGTGCCGAGCGGGGTGCTCGAGCGCGGGCTGCTGCTCCGGCTCCGGTTCGAGCTCGACCACTACGTCAACCTGCGGCCGGTCCGGCTCTACCCGGGCGTGACGTCGCCGCTGACCAAGGGGACGC
>JBEKEK010000150.1:0-19409 GCA_050013875.1 Trebonia sp.
CCTGGGGCTGGAGCAGGTCCCAAGGGTTAGGCTGTTCGCCTATTAAAGCGGTACGCGAGCTGGGTTTAGAACGTCGTGAGACAGTTCGGTCCCTATCCGCTGCGCGCGCAGGAGACTTGAGAAGGGCTGTCCCTAGTACGAGAGGACCGGGACGGACGAACCTCTGGTGTGCCAGTTGTTCCGCCAGGAGCACGGCTGGTTAGCTACGTCCGGAAGGGATAACCGCTGAAAGCATCTAAGCGGGAAGCCCGCTTCAAGATGAGGTCTCCCACCACCTTGAGTGGGTAAGGCCCCCAGCCAGACGACTGGGTTGATAGGCCGGAAGTGTAAGCACCGCAAGGTGCTCAGCTGACCGGTACTAACAGGCCGAGGGCTTGACACACACTTAAAGTTCTGCATGTACCCCGAGAAATCGGGGGTTCGCGTCCACTATGCGGTTCCCGGAATACGGCCGGGAGCCAGGCTGATAATTCCATAGAGTTGCGGCGGCTATAGCGAGGGGGAAACACCCGGTCCCATCCCGAACCCGGAAGTTAAGCCCCTCAGCGCCGATGGTACTGCGAGGGAGGCCTCGCGGGAGAGTAGGACACCGCCGCACATTTCTTCAAGGAAGGCCGACCCCCATCAGGGTCGGCCTTCTTTGTTTTCCGGGGTTGTTTCGTGCGGTCAAAGACCCAAAGTCAAAGGCTTTACAGTCAAGAGCTTTCACGTCAAAGTCAAGGTCAAGACCTGGATGCGGGGTGCTTGGCCGGGGGCAAATTTCTCGCGGCTCTCCTGCGGAAGGCCGCGAGGAAATTTGCCCGCCGGCCCGCTGCCCATACCCAGTAATGGAGGCGCCTCCGTTCGGCGCAGCCCGCGGGCCGCCCAATAGGGCTGACGCAGGAGCCCCGGGGACAGGAGCTCGCGGCTTGCGTTTCCAGGCTGACGTAGAAACTCCTGCCCCGGTGGGCCTGCGCTCCGGTGGGCCTGCGGGGAACCTAGTAGCGCTGGCGGCCCGCTGCCAGCCTGGCGGCGGCGCCATCGACCCGGTTGGACCTGTCGCCTACGCCAACGACAGCGCCTATTGGTGTCGTTGGCGTAGATGACAGGGGCCGTTTTGGGTCGTTGGCGTGGGCGGCCGGGTCGAGGGCGCTCAGGGCGACACGCGGGCATATTCAGGATGCGCTTCCAGGCGTGTCGTTGGCAGACTGGTGCTGTGCACGAGGCAAAGCTGGGTAGCGGGGTGTCCATTGCGTATGAGACCTTCGGGGAGATGAGTGATCCGCCTGTCTTGCTGGTGATGGGGTTCGGGGCTCAGATGATCGCGTGGCATGAGGAGTTCTGCGCGATGCTCGCCGAGCGCGGGCGGTTCGTGATCCGCTATGACAACCGGGACTGCGGGCTGTCGAGCAGATTCGATGAGGACCCGGTCGACACGGGGCGGATCATCGCGGCGGTGAGCGGCGGTCACATCGACGCGGCGCGGGCGATGATCCCGTACTCCCTCCAGGACATGGCCGATGACGGCATGGGCCTGCTCACCGCACTGGGGCTGGAGCAGGCGCACATCGTCGGGTCCTCGATGGGCGGGATGATTGCCCAGTTGATGGCCATTAGCCATCCCGAGCGCGTGCTGACGCTCACCTCGATGATGTCCTCGACCGGGGAGTCCGCCTACGGGCGGTCCACCCCGGCCGCCCAGCAGGCGCTCTTCGCTCCCAGGCCATCCGACCGCGAGGGCTACATCGCCACCTCGGAGAGGGCACTGACCTGGTCATCCAGGCGCTACGCTAGCCTCGGCGCGATCCGGGAACTCGCGGCGCAGAGCTACGACCGCGCCTATTACCCGGCAGGCGCCGGGCGCCAGCTTGGTGCCGTGCTGCTGGCCGGCTCCCGGGCGGACGCGCTGCGGGTTCTGAACGTCCCGACGCTTGTCATCCACGGTCTGGACGACACCCTCATCGACCCCAGCGGTGGCCGTCGCACCGCCGAGCTCATCCCCGGAGCCACGCTCCTGCTGATCGCCGACATGGGCCATGACCGCCCCCGGGAACTGTGGGACGACCTCTGCGACGCGATCGAGGCACACACCCGGCTCACCTGAACAAGGTCGGTTGCTCGTCTCTGCCCACCGGGTTGGGCCGGCATCGTGGTCTTGGGCGCAAGGAAGCCGTATCGAGGACGTCCCCGCACCCACCTCGACATCGTGGCCGCGAACCTCGGCTGGCCGCCTTAACCAGAGCATTCTGTTTCCGCCGCTGCTTTTCCGCCGCTGCCTCATCGCTGCCTCATCCCCGTCTTTTCCGCCCGTCGCTTTTAGCTGGCACGGTCGGGGGCTAGTGATCGTGGAAGGTTTCCCCCCCGCGAAAGAATTGGGCGCGCATAACGTGGCTTTCTTCCAATAGCTTTTCCCGACTTGATGATTACCGAGATAACAGCAAGAAGCGTTCGAGGTGAGGCGGGCCGGTGGGGGTCTTGCTACGGGTAGGGTGAAGGGATATGTGTTCAGGAGGCGGTTTTAGTGGCTGAGGACGGCAACGCGCCAGAGCGCGACGGCGCCGATAACGGGCGTGGACGCCCAAGCGGTGGACGCCCAAGCGGTGGCGCGGGCCGTAGCGCTGGCGGTTCGGGACGCCCGGCGGGCCCGGGTGGCTACGGCCGGTCCGGCGGCTCGAGCGGCGGCTATTCTGGCCGCGCCGGCTCCAGCGGTGGCGGCAGGGGCTTTGGCGGATCTCGCGGGACAGACGGCGCCCGTGGCGGGTACGGCGCGGGCCGTAGTGACTCCCGTGGCGGCTACTCCGGTAACCGCGGCAACTCCGGCGGTGGATATGGCGGCGGCCCGGCGCGTGGCCGCGATGGCGCTGGTGACGACAGGCGTCCCAGCTGGAGCCGTGACTCTGGTGGCGGATCCGATCGTGGCAGTGGCAGTTCCGGCGGCTATTCCGGCGGCAGCTCCCGCGGCGCCGACAATCGCGGTGGGGGCAGCCGCGGCGGCTACAACCGGGGACCGTCTGACCGGCCGTCTGGTTCCTACCGGCGCGACGACGCCGGTGACGGCGGCCGGGATGGCGAGCGGCGCTACGGCGGCGATCGCGGCCCGTCTTCCGGTGGGTACCGTTCTGCCGGGCCGGGCTCACGGTCAGCCGGCGAGCGCTCCGCTGGCTACGGCGCTCCCCGTCGGGACTGGAACTCCGGCGGTGACCGCCCCTCCCGTCCGCCCTACAGCGGCGGACAGCGCGATGGCGGCTACCGCGGCGGTGCCGGCGGCCCCCGCGATGGCGGTCAGCGTGACGGCGGGTACCGGGACCGCGGCGGCGACAGCGGCGGCGACCGCGGGGACCGGCGTTCCTTCAGTCCGGGCGGAAATCGTTCTGATGGTGGCTTCCGCGGCGGAGACCGTCCCACCGGACGTCCCTACAGTGGCGGCTCTGGGCGTTCCGAGGGTGGCTTCCGTGGCGGCGACCGGCCAACCGGCCGGCCGTCGTACGGCGGTGGCAGCACCCGTTCCGATAGTGGCTTTAGGGGCGGGGACCGCCCGGCCGGGCGTTCCTTCGGCGGCCCGCCGCGCTCGGATGGCGGTTTCCGTGGTGGGGACCGCCCGGCCGGTTCTGGCGCTCCTCGGCGTGAGTTTGGCGGCGGGGACCGCGGTTACGACCGCGGTCCAAGCGCCGATCGCGGTTACGACCGCAGGCCAGGCGGCGACCGCGGCGGCGACCGGGACAGCCGGCCGTCGTTCGGTGGTGACCGCCCCCGCTACGACGCGGACCGCCGTGACGGCGGATTCCGCGGCCGTGATGGCGGGCAGGGCCGCGACGGCGGCGATCGCAGCTCCACCGGATACCGGGGCAGCCAGGACGGGGAGTCCCGTCCCAGCCGCCCCGCCGACGGCCGCTCCGGCGGCCAGGACCGTCCGGCAGGCGGCCAGGGCTTCAGCAGGACCACGTCCAGCCGCCTTGGCGGTGCGTTCCCCGAGGACAGGACCGGTCGCCCGGAGCGGTCCGACCGGTCGCGCGGCACTGGCCGGCCGGGTGACCGCAGGACCTCCTTCGGTGCGGGCAGCCGGACGGACCGTCCGGCCAGGCCCGCCGGCCCGTCCAGCTACGGTTCGCGGCCGAGGACCGGCGGCGACTTCGATCGCGACCGGGAGCGTCCGGACCGGCGTCGCGATGAGCGTCGAGCCAGCGCCTCCGAGCTGCCGAGGATTCCCGACAGCATCACCGAGGACCAGCTCTCCAAGGACGTGAAGAGCGAGCTCGGCGGCCTCCCCGCCGACATGGCCATCATTGTCGGCCGCTACCTGGTCGCCGCCGAGCTGGCGAGCGACCCCGAGCAGTCGTACCGGTACGCTCAGGCGGCCCGGCACTACGCCGCGCGGATCGGCGTGGTCCGTGAGGTTTCTGGCATCGCGGCCTACAAGACCGGCCGCTGGACCGAGGCGCTGGCGGAGCTGCGGGCGGCCCGCAGGCTAACCGGCCGCAACGACTACCTAGCGCTGATGGCGGACGCCGAACGCGGCCTTGGCCGCCTCGACCGCGCCCTCGAGGTCGTGCACAGCCCCGAGGCCAAGCGGCTGCCGCGGGCAGCCCAGATCGAGCTCCGCATCGTCGAGTCCGGCATCCGCCGCGACCAGGGCTTGGCCGACGCCGCCGTCCTGGCGCTGCAGGTTCCCGAGCTCACCGACGGCAAGCTCCGGCCCTGGTCCGCCCGGCTGTTCTACGCCTACGGCGACGCCCTGCTCGCCGCGGGCCGCCGGGAGGCCGCCAGGGAGGCATTCTCCCGCGCCGTGGTGGCCGACGAGGACGAGCAGACCGACGCGCTGGCCCGCCTCGACGAGCTTGACGGCATCACGGTCGCCGACCTGGAAGACGACGACGATGACGACGAGGAGTTCGGCACCGCCGACGAGTCCGACGCCGACCTCGATGACGAGGAAGACGAAGACGAAGACGAAGACGACCTCGACGACGAGGCCGACTCCGAACTCGTCGATGACGAGGAAGGCAACGAGGACGACGAAGACGAGGGCGACGAAGACGACGACCTCGACGACGAGGAAGATCCCTACGAAGCCGATCTCGACGCTGTAGTCGAAGCAGAGCACGACGACGAAGGCGACGACGACGAGGACGAGGACGAGCCCGGTGCGGCCGAGGGCGACGGCGAGCCGTCGATGGTCCCGGAGACGATCCCGGGCACCGATCCGGAAACCGATCCGGAGAAGTAGCCAGCGCAGCGATCCCGGGTTCTCGGCCAGGCCGAGAACCCGGGAACGCTAGCCCGGGAATTCGTCGAGACCTGATTGGGGCGGCGATGCGCGCCTCGGGCGCGCTGGCTGCCGGTCGAGCGGTGCCAGCCCGCCGGGAGCCGTCCCGGCCTGACGTGCGGGCTGCTCCAGCTTGTCCAGCCAGTGCCAGATCCCGCCGACGTTCGCCGCCGCCCCCGAGATCTGCTCGAATTTCTCCGTGACGAGCGGGTCGGTATCCGGCTTGTGCAACCGGTAGCGCGACATTGTCCGCTGCCGGACCGCCTCGACCGCGTGGTCCAGATCCATCCCCGCGTTCCGGGCCGCCCGGGTCGAATCCACCCACACGGAGATCTCCTCCGCCGACCGCTCGAGCGTCGCCGCTACGTCCGACACCGGCCCGTAGTGGCTGAACAGCAGCCTGGACGGCCGCAGCGAGGCGAACTTCGCGATCGACGCGAGCGCGACCTCGAGGTCGAAGTCCGGTGGCGGCGTCGCCGGGCGCAGGTCTCCGGTCTCCGGGATGTAGACCCCGGCCGCGTCGCCGACGTACAGGTCGCCGTTGGCCGAGTCGACCAGCCCCACGTGGTGGCGTGCGTGCCCGGGGGAGTAGTAACTCTCAAGCCGCCGCCCGTCCCCGAGGTCGATGACGCCCACGTCGTCCAGCGTGCGCAACCGCTCCGGGTCCACCGCGAGCATGGAGCCGAACAGTACGTCGAGCGCGTCCCCGTAGACCATCCGCGCGCTCGCCATCAGCCGGCTTGGGTCGGCCAGGTGCCGCGCACCCTTCTCATGCACCACAACCTGGGCACCGCCGAACATCGAGGCGATATCACCCACGCCGCCGGCGTGATCCAGGTGGATGTGCGTGACCACGACCGTCGCCAGGTCGTCCGCGCCGATGCCGAGCGATGCGAGCGCCGCCTGCACAACTGGCGCGGAGGTGGAGGTCCCGGTCTCCACCAGGCACGGACGGCTCGACCGGATAAGGTAACCCGCTGTAATCCCCTGGTATCCGGCCATTCTGGTGTCGATCTGGTAGACATCGTTGCCAAGATCGCTAATGTCTGGGCCGTCAGATTCCTGCGAGTTGCCTGTCGTCGTAGCAATGTCGTCACGCATCAGGCTATTGTCCCAGACAACAGGAGAGGGGAAAGTATGGATCTCACGCTCAACGTGTATTCCGACACGCCGGACTACACTGTGGTCGCAGTCGGCGGGGAGATCGACGTGTACTCCGCGCCAAAGCTGCGGGAGAAGCTGATCAGCCTCGTCGAGTCCGGTAGCTACCATCTGATCATCGACATGGAAGCGGTTGAGTTCCTCGACTCAACCGGCCTCGGGGTGCTGGTCGGCGGCCTGAAGCGCGTCCGCGCGCACGACGGCTGGATTGATCTGGTCTGCACCCAGGGCCGCATTCTGCGGATCTTCCGCATCACCGGTCTCAGCAGGGTTTTCAGCATCTACGAGTCCGTCGCGGAAGCCGTCGCCGCGCACGTCGAGCCGCCTCCCGCCGCCGCCGCCGACGGCGACGCCGCCGACGAGTAAACCAGACAGTCAAGAGCACCGCCGAACATCCCGAACGGTCCCGTGGTTGGAGCCACCCCTCAACCCGCCGGGCCTTCCAGCGCCTCTCCCCGCGGACATTCCGGAATTCGTCGGTGACGCCTGTCCCGGCCCGCGTTAGTCGTCGAAGGTACGCAGAACCAGGCCAGTGCGCGGTTTGGGGCCGAAGGACGTGGACTTGCGGGGGACGCGCTCCCCGTGTGCGGCCAGGTCCGTGACCGCCGCCAGCCTCATCGGGTTGCACAGCACCGCGGTGCCCCCGGTCTCGATCGCCAGCCGCACGGCCTCCTCCGCGTCGTGCGAGATCAGCACGTCGCGATCGTTGTCCTTGATCGACCAGAGCCGGGCAAGCAGCAGCTCCTGCATGACCGAGGCGTCAAGTGCCCGCCAGCGGGGCGAGGCGCCGGACGGCATCGCGTCCGCGAGCTCGTCCAGGTCGGGCCGGCTGAGCAGCCGGTAACCGTCCCGCCCCGCCAACAGGAACGCCGTTCCGTCGCGTCCCGCCTCCGCCAGCCGCCGGAGCGCGTCCGCCAGCTGCTGCCGGTCGACGCACTGGTCGCCGCCGCCAGCCGGCGAACCCGTACCGGGGACCCGCGGTCTCCCGTGGGTGTCCACCGCGTCCGCGGTGCCCAGCCCGGGGCCGGTGCCCGCCAACTCGGTGACGGTGAACGCCCGCGCCGCCAGGCGGGCCGCCTCCGTTGGGTTCAGATGCGGGATCACCCGGTGAATCGGGCCGAGCCGGAGCGGGTACTCGTCGGCGTCGACCAGGAACGCGAGCCCGTAATCCCACGGGCCCTCGTCGCGCCCCGCGCCCCGCATGGATGTGCGGAGCTCCCCGTAGGCGGCGTACCGGTGGTGACCGTCGGCGATCAGCGCCGTCCGCTCGGCAAGGTCGGCCGCGATGGCCGCGTGCTCGGCGGGGTCGTTAAGCGCCCAGAGGCGATGGGTCACGCCGTCGTCGGTGACCGTGCAGGCAAGCGGCGTCCGCTGCTGCGCCGTGAAGTCCACCAGGCGCGAAGTCGTGCTGACCGATGCGCCTGGGGTGTCCAGAGCGCCCGGCGTGGCGTCGGCGCCCGAGGCGCCCGAGACGTCGGCGCCAGCCCTGAAGGCCGCGTGGCCGGTGCCGGCGGTGCCCCCGTGCCCGCCGGCACCGGCTGCTCCGTTATAGACGAGCAAGATCGGCTCAAGGTTGCCGCGAACCGCGGCCATCAGCTCGCGGCGGCCGGCCACCGGGCCGGGCATCACGTCCTCATGCGGGTGGATCGCGTCCGTGCCCAGCTGGACAAGCCCGATCAGGCCGCGCTGCAGCTGCCCAGGTCCGCGCTGCTCATAGACGTACAGGGCGGGTGCCGGGTCCACCGCGAGCACGCCATCGTCGAGCCAGTCGCGCAACCGGGCCGCGGCCAGCTGGCCGACCGCCCGGGCGTCACCGCGCGGGATCCCGGAAGAGCCGCCGGCCGGGTCGCGCTCGGGCTCGGGCAGGATCAGCCGGACGATGTTGTACGGCGAGGCCGCTCGCAACTGCTCGAGCGTGCCTGGGCCGATCACGTCGTACGGTGGTGATGTGACGTTTGCGAGTTCGCCGACGCGGGCCGGTGCATAACGGACACCACGGAAGGGCATCAGGACGAGACCAGGGCCATCGCCAGACGGAAAGCGGGTCTTCACACCATGACAGAAGTGCCAAGCGGCAGCTGGGATTCCCCGTACCTGGAAAACTTCGCGCGCCACGTCGGCCGCGAGCCGCGCACATCGGGCGAACCGGCCGGCAACGGCGGTGCCGGGGGTGGCGGCGGAGGCGCCGACGAGTCAGATCCGGCCGACATTCACTCCTGGTACACCACCGGACTCGAACTGCTCAGCAAGGGCAGCCCGGCGGCCGCCGCGCACGTGCTGCAGCGCGCGGCCAACGCCGAGCCGGGATCGCTCAGTGTCCGCGAGGCGCTCGCCCGCGCCCAGTTCGACACCGGCCGGTATGAGGCCGCGGCGGCCAACTTCCGCACGATCGTCGAGGCCTCGCCGACCGACGACTACGCACACTTCGGTCTCGGCCTGGCCCTCGCCCGCAGCGGCGAGCACGAGGCGGCCGCCGAGTACCTGGCCCTGGCCGCCGCCATGCGCCCTGACCGCAAGCCCTACACCGACGCCCTGCGCCAGGTCCGCGCCACCCTGAAATCCCGCCGGTCCCCGTCGTAAGCCCAGCGGCTAGGGTTGGTTTCATGCCCGATGCGCTTGCCGCCGCCTACGATGTCCTCCTCCTCGACCTGGACGGGGTCGTCTACATCGGCGGCGCCGCGATCCCCGGTGCCCCCGAGGCGCTGCGGAAGGCCAAGGAACAGGGCGCCCACCTCGCCTACGTCACCAACAACGCCTCGCGTACCCCGGCCGCGGTCGCCGCCCTGCTTGATGGCATGGACGTCCCCGCCACCGCCACCGACGTGGTCACCTCGGCCCAGGCCGCGGCCCGCCTGCTGGCCGACAAGCTCCCCCCGAACTCGAAGGTCCTCGTCATCGGCGGGCTGGCGCTACGGCTTGCGGTCAGGGAACGCGGCCTCACGCCGGTCTCCAACGCCGTGCAGAAACCGCGGGCGGTCGTCCAGGGCTTCTTTCCCGGCATCACCTACAGCAGCTTCGCCGAGGGCGGCCTGGCGGTCCGGGCGGGCGCGCTCTTCGTGGGCACCAACGCGGACTCGACCATCCCCGGCGCGCGCGGCACCCAGCCCGGCAACGGGTCGCTGCTCAAGGTCATCGAGCACGCCACCGGCGTGAAGCCGCAGATAGCAGGCAAGCCCGAGCCGCCACTGCACCACGAGTCCGTCATCCGCACCGGCGCCGAGCACCCGCTCATCATCGGCGACCGCCTCGACACCGACATCGAGGCCGCCTACAACACCGGCACCGACGGCTTCCTGGTGCTCACCGGCGTCGACGGCCCCCGCGAGGCCGTGCTCGCCCCGCCGCACCGCCGCCCCACCTACATCGCCGAGACCCTCGACGCCCTGCTCCAGCCGTACCCGGAGGTGGCCCGCACCGACGACGGCGCGACCTGCGGCGGCTGGACCGCGACGGCCCCGGCCAAGTCCGACGAGTCAGGGCCGGTCACCCTCACCGGCGACGGCAATGCGATCGACGGCCTCCGTGCCCTCGCCGCGGCCGCCTGGGCCGCCCACGACCAGCGTGGCGGCCTCGATGCCGGCCAGGTTGACAAAGCCCTCGGCCAACTGGCCGCCAAGGGCCTCACCATCCGCTGATCAAGATAACAGCAAGAAGAGTGCCGCGTGGCCATCTCGCCGCCCGACGCTGCTCCGGCCCGGGCGTGCGACTACCGATAACAGCAAGAAACGTGGCAATGCAGCCGCCGGCGCCCGGTTCGACGGCCGAGAATTTGACAACACTCCGTGATTACGATGTGATGTCGCGCATGCCAGCACCGCAGACGACCTCGCGAGCCGCCACGCCGCGCCGTCGGACCATGCCGTGCCGCTGCCTTTCCTCGTGTTGTCGCTGACCCGATCGATCCGGAGTCAGGGCTGAACTTCCAGCCATAGTCGTCACACGAAGGAACCGTCGTTGAACACCGACTTTTCGGTTGCTCCCGAGATCGCGCGCCTCGCCGCGCCACTCGCCGTCCCCGCCAAGCCTGAGACGGCGAACCCGCGCACCGACGGCCGGGTCGCGGGCGACCTGGCCGATCTCGCCGCCGCCCCGCAGCGCTGGTGGGACCTGGTTCGCTTCGACCCGGACGGCCCGCTGCGCATTCCGGTGCCCGGCGCGCCCGGTACCTGGCTGCTGATACTGCCCCCCGGTTCGTCCGCCGACTGCGACTGCCGCCAGGCCACGGCACTGGCCGGCGAGGCCGTCGAGACGACCGCCGGCGGCACCCGCCCGCTCCGCCCCGGCCGGGTCCGGGTGCACGGCAGCCGGGCCCCGCACCGCCTGCGCACCGCGGGCCACGGTTACTCGGTGACGCTGCACGCGGCAGCAACGCTGTAAATTCAAAGTCTTCATTATGAACGGCCGGCTGCTCCGCGCCGCTCCTCAGTGAATTCTCAGCCCCGGCCCGGCATTATCAGCGCGGCGATCTCAGCCTAAGGGAGTACCCGCAATCATCACCCTGGCCGACGCGGTGGCCCTCGGTTGCCTGCCACAATCTGAGAAACTCGCACAATAGAGAGGACCATCTTCCCATGATCGAGGTACGGGGCCTCACGAAGCGGTACGGCGCTAAGACCGCCGTAGACGGCCTGACCTTCGGCATTGAGCCGGGCAAGGTTACCGGCTTCCTGGGCCCGAACGGTGCCGGCAAGACCACCACGATGCGGTGCATTCTCGGCCTTGACTATGCCGACGAGGGCACTGTCACGGTTGACGGCAAGGAGTACCCCGACCTAGCCTTCCCGATGCGCGAAGTCGGCGCGCTGCTCGACGCCAAGGCGGTGCACGGCGGCCGGTCCGCCTACAACCACCTGCTCTGCCTCGCGCAGACCAACAACCTGCCGCGCCGCCGCGTTGACGAGGTGCTTGAGCTTGTCGGCCTGACCGAGGTGGCGCGCAAGCGGTCCAAGGGGTTCTCGCTCGGCATGAGCCAGCGTCTCGGCATCGCCGGGACAATGCTCGGCGACCCGAAGGTCTTGATGTTCGACGAGCCGGTCAACGGCCTGGACCCCGAGGGCATCCTCTGGATCAGGAACCTGATGAAGGCGCTGGCGGGCGAGGGCCGCACCGTCTTCGTGTCCAGCCACCTGATGTCGGAGATGGAGTATACCGCTGACCACCTGATCGTCATCGGCCGGGGCAAGCTGATCGCCGACTGCTCGATGTCGGAGTTCATCTCCCGCTCCTCCGGCGCATCGGTCCGGGTGCGCACGCCGATGGCGGACGAACTGATCAAGGCCGTCACCGCCAAGGGCGCGACGGCCGCGGTCGGCGATGAAGACGCGATCGAGGTGCGCGGGATGACCACCGAGGAGGTCGGCGACCTCGCCTTCGAGCAGGCCATCAGGCTGCACGAGCTGGCCACGGTGCGCGCCTCGCTTGAGGAGGCGTTCATGGAGCTGACCGCGAGCAGCGTGGAGTACCGCGCCGAGGTCCCCGGCAGTGGTTCCGCGAGCACGCCGACGACCATCGGAAGCGGAGTCTGAGCCATGGCCACCACGGCAATGCCGAATGTGCGCCTGTCCGCGCTCCCGCCCGCCGTCGGGCGGGCGGGGCTTCGTGGGGCGATCGCCTCGGAGTTCACCAAGATCCGCTCGGTCCGCTCGACCTACTGGACCCTGGGCGCGCTGTTCATCGTCTCGGTTGGCCTCGGTGTCGCGATCACCGCGGGCACCGCCTCCAACTTCGCCAATAACCCAGGCAACAAGGCCGGGTTCGACGCCACCCAGGTCTCGCTTGGCGCGTTCTTCGAGATCGGCCAGCTGATCATCGCGGTCCTCGGCGCGATGGTGATCACCTCCGAGTACTCCACCGGGATGATCCGCACCTCGCTGACCGCCGAGCCCCGGCGCGGCGTGGTGTACGCCGCGAAGGCGATCGTGTTCACGACGGTGACGCTGGTCATCTCGCTCGTCACGGCGTTCATCGCGTTCTTCGTCGGCCAGGCGATTTACTCATCCAAAGGGGTAAGCGCCTCGCTGTTCCACACCGTCACGATCCCGGCCAACGCGAACATGACCTGCAACGGCCCGGGCCCGTGCACGGCGACCTTCTTCGGCACCGACGTTATTAGCCCGTCCACCGTGCTGACCGCGATCATCGGCACCGCGCTGTTCGTCACGATCGTCGCGCTGATCGCGTACGGCGTCGGCTCGATCCTCCGGCACACCGCGGGCGCGATCGCGACCGTGATCGCTTTGCTGTTCATCATCCCCATCCTGGAGCAGACGCTGCCGAACGACTGGCGCTGGGACATCATGCGGTTCCTGCCGGACGCCGCGACCCGGGTCATCTCGGTCACCGTCGGCGGCGGGAACCCGCACCTGTGGTCGGCCTGGCCGCAGCTCGGCGTGACCGCGGTGTGGGCGGCGGTCCTGGTCGGGATCGGCGCTTACCTCTTCCGCAAGCGCGATGCGTAGCCGGGGGCGACGATGACTGCCGCGATTACGCCGAGTGTGCGCCTGTCCGCGCTCCCGCCCGCCTCCGGGCGGGCGGGGCTGCGGGGGGCGATCGCCTCGGAGTTCACCAAGATCCGCTCGGTCCGCTCCACCTACTGGACCCTGACGGCCCTGCTGGTCGTCTCCATCGGCCTGGACGCGGCGATCACCGCCGGCCAGGCGGCCCAATTCAACAACAACCCGTGGAACGTGGCCGGGTTCGACGCCACCCAGGCCTCGCTTGGCGCGTTCTTCGAGCTCGGCCAGCTGATCATCGCGATTCTGGGCGCGATGGTGATCACCTCCGAGTACTCCACCGGGATGATCCGCACCTCGCTGACCGCCCAGCCCCGGCGCGGCGTGGTCTACGCGGCCAAGGCGATCGTGTTCACCAGCGTGACGCTTATCGTCTCGCTGATCACGTCGTTCATCGCGTTCTTCCTCGGCCAGGCGCTGATCGGTCATGGCGTGAGCGCCTCGCTGTTCCACACCGTCAAGATCCACGCGAACTCGATCGTGAACTGCGCTGGGGGGCCGGCCGGCGGCAGTGTCAAGGGCGGCGGACCTGGCGGCGGACCGGGCCCGTGCGCGCACCAGGTAGTGACCTTTTCCGGCATCGATGTGATCACCCCGGGCAGCGTGCTCGCCGCGATCATCGGCACCGCGCTGTTCGTCACGATCGTGGCGCTCATCGCGTACGGTGTCGGCGCGATTGTCCGGCACACGGCCGGCGCGATCGCGATCGTGATCGCCCTGATGTTCATCATCCCGATCCTCGAGCACACCCTGCCGGACAGCTGGCACTTCGACATCATGCGGTTCCTGCCGGACGCCGCAAACCAGGTGGTCTCGGTCACCGTCGGCGGCCCCGTCCAGCACCTGTGGTCGGCCTGGCCGCAGCTCGGCGTGACCGCGGTGTGGGCGGCGGTCCTGGTCGGCGTGGGCGCCTACCTCTTCCGCAAGCGCGATGCGTAGCCGGAGACGACGATGACTGCCGCCATTACGCCGAGTGTGCGCCTGTCCGCCCTCCCGCCCGCCGTCGGGCGGGCGGGGCTGCGGGGGGCGATCGCCTCGGAGTTCACCAAGATCCGCTCGGTCCGCTCCACCTACTGGACCCTGGGCGCGTTGTTCATCGTCTCGGTTGGTCTCGGTGTCGCGATCGCGGCCGGCACCTCGGCCAACTGGAACACGCACCCGTTCCAGAAGGTCGGGTTCGACGCCACCCAGACCTCGCTTGGCGCGTTCTTCGAGCTCGGCCAGCTGATCATCGCGGTGCTTGGCGCGATGGTGATCACCTCCGAGTACTCCACCGGGATGATCCGCACCGCGCTGACCGCCCAGCCCCGGCGCGGCGTGGTCTACGCCGCCAAGGCGATTGTGTTCACGTCGGTCACGCTGGTGATCTCGATCATCACCGCGTTCACCGCGTTCTTTTCGGTCCAGGCGATTTACGCGTCCACCGGGGTGGGCGCCTCGGTGTTCCACACCGTCAGGATCCCCGCGAGCGCGAACCTGGACTGCCTGCAGCGGGTCCAGGTCGGCCCATCGGAGTTCAGGTGCACCCACGGGAACTTGGTGGTCACCGCCTGGGACGTGATCCACCCGTCGACCGTGCTGACCGCGATCATCGGCACCGCGCTCTTCGTCACCCTGGTCGCGCTCATCGCGTACGGTGTCGGCGCACTGGTCCGGCACACCGCGGGCGCGATCGCGATCGTGATCGCGCTGATGTTCATCATCCCGCTGCTCGAGAACGCGCTGCCGAGCAACTGGCACAACGACATCATGCGGTTCCTGCCGGACGCCGCGAACCAGGTCGTCTCGGTCACCATCCCCGGCAACATCAACTCGCACCTGTGGTCGTCCTGGCCGCAACTGGGCGTGACCGCACTGTGGGCCGCGGCCCTGGTAGCGATCGGCGTCTACCTCTTCCGCAAGCGCGACGCGTAGTCAAAAACCCCACCTCAAAACCCACTGAGTTCGCTGGGCCCGTGGGGCAGACTCCCGCCGACACTCCTTCGGAAGGTCGTCGGGAGTCTCCCCGCCGGCCCCCGCCACCCCTTTCCGCAGGTTTGCGGGGTTGTCCAGCGTGGCCCTGTCACTTACGCCATCGACCTGCATGGACCTGCATGGACCTGTCAGCCACGCCAACGACCTCCTGGGGCCTGTCGGCTACGCCATTGACACCACTAGGCGATGTCGTTGGCGTAGCTGACAGCGGCCTGACCTGTCATCTACGCCAATGACCTGCTCGGACCTGTCGGCTACGCCGTTGACAGCACTAGGCGATGTCGTTGGCGTAGCTGACAGCGGCCTGACCTGTCATCTACGCCAATGACCTGCTCGGACCTGTCGGCTACGCCGTTGACACCACTAGGCGATGTCGTTGGCGTAGCTGACAGCGGCCTGACCTGTCGGCTACGCCATTGACCTTCTGCGGCATGTCGGCTACGCCATTGACACCACTTGGCGATGTCGTTGGCGTAGCTGACAGGTGAGTGACCTGTCGCCTGCGCCATTGACCTCTTGGGACCTGTCGGCTGCGCCATCGACACCAATGGGTGATGTGGTTGGCGTAGCTGACAGGTGGGGGATCCCTTCCGCGACTCGTTGCTGTTGGATAACAGCAAGAAGCGGCTTGTGGCTGAGCCGGAATCTGCACCTGACGGCGTCAGGGCGCGTGCCCCGCTCCTCAGCCTCGCCTGATAACAGCAAGAAGTGTCAGGGTCAGCGTCGACGTCAGGGTCAGCGTCGACGTCAGGGCCAGCGTCGACGTCAGGGCCAGCGTCGACGTCAGCGTCGACGTCAGCGTCAGCGTCAGCGCCGACACCAGCGTCAGCGCCGACACCAGCGTCAGCGCCGACACCAGCGTCGGCGCCGACACCAGCGGCAACCAGCGGCAACACCGGCGTCAGCGGCAACGCCAACGCCGACGGCAACATCAGCGCTAGCGGCAACATCAGCGCTAGCGGCAACATCAGTGCCAGTGCCGGTGCTAGCGCCGGGGAGCTAGGTGAGTGTCGCCAGCTTGGCCGGGGTGAGGTCGGTGAGGGTGGTTAGGACTAGGCGGGCGGTGGCCAGGGCGTCGGGGGCCGGCGGGTATTCGGGACGGGGGATGGCGATCACCGTGAGGCCGGCGGCCGCTGCTGAGCGGAGGCCGTTGGAGGAGTCTTCAACGGCCGCGCAGGACTTCGGGGGGACCGACAGGCGGTCCGCGGCCGCCTGGTAGACGTCGGGGGCGGGCTTGCCGCGGGGGACTTCCTCGCTTGAGACGATCGCCGAGAACGCGGACGAGAGATCGGCCGCGTTGAGTACGGTCTCGATGAGCGACCGGGGAGACGAGCTCGCCACCGCGAGCGGCCACCGCGGCGACAGCGAGCGCACCGCGTCGACCGCACCGGGCAGCAGGGGCAGGTGCTTCTCGTACTCGGCGGCCATGGCCGCGACGACCTGCTCCGCCACTTGCCGCGGAGTGAGTTCGACGCCGAAGTCGCCGGAGATGTAGGCGGACCATTCGGCGGTGGACATGCCCATCATCCGGTCCTGGGCATCGGCCGGCCAGCGCCCGCCGTGATCGGCGGTGAACCGGCGCCGGACCCGCTCCCAGACCGGTTCTGAGTCGATGAGGACCCCGTCCATGTCGAATACGACAGCCTCGATCACGCAGCCCCCTGATTAGGTCTTCGGTCCGAACGAAGCCTAATGGAACCGCCTTCCGCGGGACGGGGCAGCGGGCGGACGGTGGCGAAGCACGCGTGCGTTCCTGATGCTGATCTGCTGATCCTGGCCGTCTTCCGGGCCGCATGGGCGCGGCGACCGCGGTTACGGGAGCGTCAGGATCTCGTGCCCGTCCTCGGTTACCAGGATGGTGTGCTCGAACTGGGCGGTGCGCTTGCGGTCCTTGGTGACCGCCGTCCAGCCGTCCGGCCAGATGTCGTAGTTGATCGTGCCCAGGGTCAGCATCGGCTCGATGGTGAACGTCATCCCGGTCTCGATCGTGATCGGGGAGCCGGGGTCGTCGTAGTGCGGCACGATCAGCCCGGAGTGGAATGTCTTGCCGATGCCGTGCCCGGTGAAGTCGCGGACGACGCCGTAGCCGAACCGCCTGGCGTAGGACTCGATGACCCGCCCGATGACGTTCAGCGAGCGGCCCGGCGCCACGGCGCGGATGCCCCGCATCATCGCCTCGTGGGTCCGTTCGACCAGCAGCCGGGACTCCTCGTCCACGTTCCCGGCCAGGAAGGTGCCATTGGTGTCGCCGTGCACGCCACCGATATAGGCCGTTATGTCGATGTTGACGATGTCGCCGTCGCCGACCACGGTGTCGTCGGGGATGCCGTGGCAGATGACCTCGTTCAGCGAGGTGCACAGCGACTTCGGGTAACCGCGGTAGCCGAGCGGCGACGGGTAGGCTCCGCGCTCGATCAGGAACTCGTGCCCGATCTTGTCCAGGTAGTCGGTGGTGACCCCGGGCTGCACGTGCCGTCCGACCTCTTCAAGCGCCTGCGCCGCGAGGCGGCAGGCCACCCTCATCCGCTCGATTGTGTCGGCGTCCTTGACGTCCGGCTCGCCGAGCGTCGGCTGTTTCTTGCCGACATACTCGGGACGGGTGATGCTAGCGGGGACATGCCGGGTGGGCGAAAGCCGGCCCGGGTTGAGCAGAGTGGCCATGCTTTGCGATTCTAGTGCGCATGGCCAACGATAACGAAAATCAGTGGTACTTCTGCACCAGGCATAACACGGTCGAGCCGTTCGACACCCCCTGCCCGGGCAAGGATCTGCTTGGGCCGTACAAGACCAGGGATGAGGCGGCCCACGCCCTGGACAAGGTTAAGGAGCGCAACGCGGCCTGGGACGCGGAAGACTAACTCGATTCATGCGTGCGCCCGGCGAAATGAGCCGCGTGGGTGAGCGTAGGCTAGGCCCGTGAGCAACGACTTGCCACCAGTGGCGGAAGCCCGGCTTGCCGAGATCAGGCGCAGCGGCACGTGGGGGTCTTCGCTCTCCCCGGACGAGTTCGCCGGCGTCCGCTCGGTCGGCTTCGAGCCCGTCGGGCAGGTTCTCGGCGCCGCCGTCTACAACATCGGCTACGTCGGCGGCTACGGGTGCCCGGGCGCGTGGGGCAGCTACTCGCCGCTCGGCTACGGGCCCGCGGCCAGGACCCAGGTGTCGAGCCGGGGCGGATACGGGTCGTTCGGGCCCATGGTGCAGACGCTCTACCAGGCCAGGCGGGCGGCGATCAGCCGGATGGTCGCGGAGTGCGCCGAACTCGGCGGGCACGGCGTCGTCGGCGTGCGGCTCACCATCGGCGGCTTCCCGGCCGGCGGCCTTGAGTTCAAGGCCATCGGGACCGCGATCCGCGCTCCCGGCGCGCCGCCGCTGCGGCACCCGTTCACCTCCGACCTGTCCGGCCAGGACTTCGCGAAGCTGGTACACAGCGGCTGGATGCCGGCCGGCCTCGCACTCGGCATTTCGATCGCGGCCAGGCACGACGACTGGCGGACCGTCGGCCAGACCCGCTGGAGCTCGGGCAACGCCGAGGTCAGCGGCTGGACCGAGCTGGTCAACGACGCCCGTCACGACGCCAGGCAGCAGCTCTCGGCCGACGTCAAGCGGATCGGCGCCGAGGGCGTGGTGATCGCCGAGCTGGACATGCGGGTCCGCGAGCGCGAGTGCCCCGCCCAGGAGGGCGGCCACGATCACATTGTCGAGACGGTCAACATCGGCACCGCGATCGTGCGCTTGAAGAACTTCGGCAAAGAACGGACCGCTTCGCCCCTAGCCATCATGTCCCTAGACCCGCAGCGGCGCCAGGCAGCGCGGGTCGACATCGGCCAGAACAGAAGGTAGACCAACGCTATGACGGACCAGCAGACCGGCCTGAGCATGGCCGGCGTCCCCCAGGACGCGATCAAGCGGCTCGCCGAACTGCAGCCCGGCAAGGCCGGGTCGATCTTCACCTCCGACCTGTCGGTGAACGAGTTCCTGCTGGTCCGCGAGGCGGGTTTCCGCCCGGTCGGACTGGTACTCGGCTCGTCGATCTACCACGTCGGCCTGCAGGTCGGCCGCTGGGGCAAGAACCAGGAGCTCAACGTCCTCTCCCAGGCGATGTACCACGCCCGGGAACTGGCGATGACCCGGATGGAGGCGGAGGCGGACGCGCTCGGCGCGGACGGCATCGTCGGCGTCCGCCTTGACGTGGAGCTGAAGGAGTTCGGCGCGGACATCGCCGAGTTCATCGCGATCGGCACCGCCGTCAAGGCGGAGCCGGGCGCGGGCGGCGGCGGCGTCGACAACTGGAAGAACAACAAGCGCCAGCCGTTCACCTCCGACCTGTCCGGACAGGACTTCTGGACCCTGATCAGGGCCGGCTACGCCCCGCTTGGCATGGTCATGGGGACGTGCGTTTACCACATCGCCCACCAGCGGATGGGCTCGGTCATCGGCAACATCGGCCGGAACGTCGAGATCGAGCAGTTCACCCAGGCCCTCTACGACGCCCGCGAGCTGGCGATGTCCCGCATGCAGGC
>JBEKEK010000151.1:0-19014 GCA_050013875.1 Trebonia sp.
GTCCTGGCGCTGGCGAGCGGGGCGACGATGCCGGGCCGGGTGAGCAGCCAGGCGATCGCGACCGACGCGGTCTCGACGCCATGCGCGGCCGCGACCTTGTCCAGCGCGGCGAGCACCGCGAGGCCGGCCGGCGTGAGGTAGCGCGCCGCCGCCGGCTGCCGCGCGGCCCCCGCGTTGTCGGAGGCGGCACGGTACTTCCCGGCCAGGAAGCCGCTCGCGAGCGCGTAGTAAGGCATGACGCCGAGGCCGAACTCGGCGACGATGGGCGCGAACTCGCTCTCGTAAGGCTCGCGTGCCACCAGGTTGTACTGCGGCTGGAAGGCGACCGGCAGCGGCCATCCCTCGGCCTGGCAGACCGCGAACCACTCGCGCAGCCGCGCCGCGGTGTAGTTGGAGAGCCCGACGTGCCGGATCTTCCCCGCGACCTGCAGCTCCCGGAAGGCCCTGGCCGACTCCTCGACCGGGACGTCGGGGTCGTCGTAGTGCGCGTAGTACAGGTCGATGTAGTCGGTCTGCAGCCGGGTGAGCGAGGCCTCGGCCCCGCCGTGGATGCTCTTCGCGGACAGGCCGCGGAACTGCGGGTGCCTGCTGACCTTGGTCGCGATGACCATCGAGTCCCGATTCGCCCGGGCCTTGGTCCACTGGCCGATGATCGTCTCCGACTCCCCGCCGCCGTGCCCGGGTACCCACGCCGAGTACGAGTCGGCCGTGTCGATGAAGTTGCCGCCGCCGGCCACGTAGCCGTCGAGCACCGCCATGGACGTCTCCTTGTCGGAGGTCCAGCCGAAGGTGTTGCCGCCGAGCCCGAGGGGGAACACGACAAGGTCAGATTTACCGATAACAGCCATGATTGGAATCCTAAGCCTGATCAGGCCGCTTCCTGGGCCGGGGTGCGGCTGGCGGAAGCGGTCGCGCCCTCAGCACCGTCGGGACGGTGGAAGTCCTTCCGGCGGATCAGCACCACGGCGCATACCGCGCCGACGAGGGCGAGGCCTGCGGTGACGTAGAGCAGCTCGTTAAGCGCGGCGGCGAAGCTCGACCGCAGCGCCCCGCCCACCGCTCCGCGGTCGGCGGCCGGCACCGAGGCGAGCAGCTGACCGATCGAGCCCTGGCGTACCGCGGTGACCATCCGCCCGGCCGACCCGGCCAGCGACGGCGGCAGCGCGCCGGTCAGATGGCTCTGGATCGCCGCGGTGAAGATCGAGCCGAGGGCGGCGATGCCGGTGGCGATGCCGACCTGCCGGAAGGTGGTGTTGACGCCCGAGGCCATTCCGGCCTTCTCCGGCGGGACGACGCCGATGGCGGTCGACGCGAGCGGCGGGTTCACCAGGCCGCCGCCGAATCCGGCGACGATGAAACCGGGCACCAGGTGCGTCCAGGACGAGGCACCGTTCAGCCCGCTCATCACGATGAGCCCGATGCCGACGAGCAGCAGCCCCGGCCCGATCAGCCAGCGGGTCGGCACGCGCTCGCTCAGCCGCCCGGCGACCACCGAGGTGGCAAGCTGCGCGAGGCTGAGGATGGCGAGCCGCAGCCCGGCGGCCAGCGCCGAATAGCCGAGCACATCCTGCAGGTAGATCACGAAGTAGAGCAGGATGGCGTACAGCGACCCGTTCATCGCGAACGCGGCGATGGCTCCGCCGCTGAACGTCGGGACGCGCAGCAGCGCCAGGTCGAACATCGGGTGCGCCACCCGGCTCTCGGTCAGCGCGAACGCGGCCAGCAGCACCACGGCGCCGGCCAGGCAGCCGATCACCCCGGTGTTGGACCACGTGGTCTCCCCGGCCCTGATCAGCCCGTAGACCAGGCTGATGAGTCCGCCGGTGAACAGCACGAAGCCGGCCCAGTCCGGCTGCCCGGGGTGCGGTGAGCGGGATTCATCGATCCGCCAGACCGTCACCGCCAGCGCGAACACGCCGACCGGCACGTTGACGAGGAAGATGCCCCGCCAGTCCCATTCGGTGGTGATGATCCCGCCAAGTACCGGGCCGAGTGCGGTGGCGATACCGACCACCGCGCCCCACACGCCGAAGGCCACGCCGCGCTCCCGGCCGCGGAAGCTGTTCCCGAGGAGCGCCAGCGAGGTCGCGAACATCATCGCGCCGCCGATCCCCTGGCCGCTGCGCGACAAGATGAGCATCAGCGGGGTGACGGCGACCCCGCACAGCAGCGAGCCGAGCGTGAAGACGGTCAGCCCGATAGCGAACAACAGCTTGCGGCCGTACCGGTCGGCCAGCGACCCCGACGTCAGCAGCAGCGCGGCGAGCGTCAGCGCGTAAGCGTCAAGAGTCCACTGCACGTCGCTGAAGCTGGCGTGCAGCCCCGACTGAATCGCCGGCTGCGCCACAATCACGATCGTCACGTCGAGCAGCAGCATGAACATCCCCGCGCAGACCGCGATGAGGGTCCACCATTTCTTTTCCACTTGCTACGTCCCTTCCCCTTGGTGGTTCACCGCCTATCTTGGGCGAGATGTCGATGCCGACCCGGATTCAGAGGCTATCGGGCCGGATCTCGACATTAGTAGCCTGGTATCCGTGAAAACCAATCAGCTGGACGAGGTCGACCGCCAGCTTGTCCACGCGCTCATGCTGGCCCCGCGGGCATCGTTCCGGCAGCTCGCCGGGGTGCTCGGGGTCTCCGACCAGACCATCGCGCGCCGGTACCGCCGGCTGGCGGAAACCGCCGGGCTGCGCGTGTTCGGCCTCATCGATGCCCCGCGGGCCGGCTGGGTGAACTGGCTCGTCCGCCTGCAGACCGCCCCCGGTAGCGCACAGCGCATCGCCGACAGCCTCGCCCAGCGTCCGGATACCCGCTGGGTGCGGCTGTATTCGGGTGGTGCCGAGTTGGTCTTCTCGCTCCAGGCGCGCAGCCCCGAGCAGCGCAACACGCTGTTCCTGCGCGGCCTGCCGGGCAGCCGTCACGTCACCACCATCACCGCCCAGTCGGTCCTGCACGTGTTCACCCCGGTCGCCTACGTCGGCTACTCCAACGCCCTGTCGGCCGTGCAGCTGGCCGCGCTGCAGCAGGCGGAGCCGGGCCCGCAGCCGCAGCCGGAGCCGGAGCCGGAGGAGCTGATGGCGGCGCCCGGTGCCGGCCAGGCCGGGATCCCGGCCGGCAGCACGATGCTGCGCGCCGAGGACGACCTGCTCATCGACGAACTGGCGCGCGACGGCCGGACGGCGGTCGCCGACCTGGCGGCCGCGACCCACTGGCACGAGTCCACCGTCCGGCGGCGCATCGAGGAACTGCGCCAGGCCGGACTGCTCTACTTCGACCTCGACATCGACGAGACGGTGCTCGGCGTCAACGCCAACGTGATGCTGTGGCTCAAGGTCGAGCCCGCGTCCCTCGACGCGGCCGGGCGCGCGGTCGCGGCCCACCCCGAGGTCCCCTTCGCCGCCGCCACCACCGGCCCCACCAACCTGACCGTCAGCGCGGTCTTCCGCGACAACCGCCACCTGTACCGCTACCTGACGACCCGGCTGGCCGACCTGCCCGGCCTGCAGTCGGTTGAGACCACGCCGATGATCACCACGGTCAAACGGGTGGGCCGGTGGGACGCCGCACCGCCCGCAGCATCGGGTAGGCCCCGACCAGGCCGACAGCCACGCTCAGGAGGCGGCTGATCAGCCACGGCGGCGTGGCGCCGATCGGCAGGTTGGGACCTTGATCGGCGGGGTTGATCGGCGCGGTGCGGGCCATCCGCAGCGAGGCCGCCGCGGCGCCTGGGCCGGCCAGCAGGCCGAGCAGCGGCCAGAGCCAGCCATCGAGCACGCCCGTTGCCACCAGCAGCGTGAGCGCCAAGGCGAGCCAGGCCGCGGCCAGCAGCGCGGGCCACGCCCGCGATGGCAGCAGCCGGCCGCGCCAGTGGTTGTCCTCGGCGATCCAGGTCAGCAAGGGCACGTTCAGGAATGCGGCCGAAGCCGGCGGTAGTCGCGTGCGCGAGAGCGGTCCACCGTTCCCCGGCCACCGCACCGACGACCGCGATCGCGGCGACGGCCGCGCAGCACGCGCGCAGCCGGGTGCGCCAGCGCTCCCGCGGCTGGGCGAGCGCCCCGGCGAACACAATCGTGAGGAAGAGGCCCGCCCCGCTGACGGCGGACAGGGCTACCCCCGGCCGCCTGCGCGGCGGCCCGGCCCGCCGCCCCGCCCAGCCGGCTGAACGGGGCCGTCAGCACGTCAGACAGGTAGATCAGCCCGATCACGATGCCGAAGCCGATCGCGTACAGATCCACCCAGGACCGGCGACGGCGGCCGCGCACAAACGACCGGATGGCCCCGACACTGGTCAGCGTCCCGGTCTCCCCGGTCTGCTCCGGCACGAGGAAAGCGTCCGCCTGCCCCGCGGTCACAGCCTCACCCCGTCACCCGGGGCGGCGCGGCAACCGTGTCATCCGCGGCAACCTTGCCCTCGGACAGCCGCACTTCGCGTGCACCCGCCGCCAGGGCGAAGTCGTGGTCGTGGGTCGCCATGACGACGGTGCCGCCGGTCCCCGCGTATCCCTCGTGCAGCAGCGCGGCGAGCTCAAGCCGGAAGTCGGCAGGTGCTCCCGCACCGTCAGCCCCGGGTACCACGTCGGCTGCTCGGCGACCAGCGCGACCGCGCGCCAGAACGCCGGGTCGTCGCGCGGCGCCGCGCCGAGCACCGACACGCTTCCGTCGGCGAGGCGGCGCAGGCCGGCCAGGCCGGCCAGGCAGGTCAGCAGCGCACCGCCACCACCGCCGGAGCACTCATGGACGCCACGCTATCGCGGCGCCGCGCTCTTGAACCCAGGCCCGCGTCCCCCGGTTTATTGACCTTGCCCCTGGGGCTAGCCCCAGCATTGCCGCCATGAAGCTGAACGACCGGGAGCTTTCGTGGGATGGCTGCGTCAACGTCCGTGATCTGGGTGGGCCTGCCTGAATGATTCCGGGGTTCAGGCGGTTGGCACGGCCGTTTCCGCTGGCACTTCGCTGGCCGGTGAGTCGCCGGCGCGGACTGGCCGGTCGTTGAGCGCGCGCCAGCCGATCGTGACCGTCAGCAGCAGCGCCAGGCCGGACAGGCTGAAGCCGTCGCGCGCGCCGAACGTCTGGCTTATGTAGCCGGCGAACGGGCTGGTCGCGGGCTCGGTGCCGGGCAGCGCCATGGTCCACAGGCCCATCACCCGGCCGCGCATCGACGGCTCGGAGTTCAACTGGACGAGCGTGTTGGCCTGGGCGATGAACCAGATCGACAGGCACCCGGTCACCGCCATCCCCGCCATCACCAGCCACAGTGCGGGCGCCGCGGCCGTGCCCAGTACGGCGGCGGCGGTGGCCAGCGCCAGCACGCCGACGGAGCGGCCGGTCGGGCGGCCCGAGCCCGCCGACGCGAGCAGCGCGCCGGGCAGCGCGCCGATGCCGAACACCGCCATCATCAGGCCGTAGCCGCCGCCGCCGAGGTGGAACACGCGGGTGGCGAGCAGTGGCAGCGTCACGCCCATGTTGAACAGCAGGCCGGCCGAGGCGGCGAGGAACAGGCTCACCCGGATGGGCCGGTTCCGCCACGCGTACCGCAGACCCGCGCGCAGTTGCCCGGGCGGCGCCTTGCGAGCCGCCGGCGCGGCCGGTGCGGCGGCAGCATGCCGCGGTCGATGCCTGAGCAGAACGACAAGTGGTTGCAAGTAGGACGCGGCGTTGAGCGCGCAGCAGGCGGCCACGCCGACGGTGGCGAGCAGCGCCCCGCCGACCCCGGGCCCGACCACCCGCGAGATGTTCAGCACGACCTCGTACAGGCTCACCGCGCTCGCCAGCCGCTGCGTGCCGACCAGGTCGACCACGTAGACCTGGCGGGCGGTGCCGTCGGGCGCGTTGACGCAGCCGGTGACCACGGCGATGACGAAGAGCATCCACAGCGTGATCACGTCAGTCGCGATGAGCACCGCGGTCAGGCCGGCCAGCAGCAGCAGCAGGGTCTGCGTCACGATCAGCAGCCGACGCCGGTCGAACCGGTCCACCAGCGTGCCGGAGTACGGGCCGAACACCAGCAGCGGCCCGAACGTGCAGGCGGTCAACAGTCCCAGGTCAACACCGCTGCCGGTCAGCCGGAGGACCAGCCAGGACAGCGCCACGCCCTGGGTCATCGTCCCCGACGCCGAGAAGACCTGCGCGTAAAACCACGGCCGGTACTCAGGTGACTCAAGTGAGCGGAAAGCCTGCCGCAGCCCAGGGCGGTGCGCTTCATCAGCTGGAATCGTCATATATAACGATAATAACCCGATAAAAGGCGGCTACATTATTCTTAATCCGTCATAATTAAGAGTTCGGGCAACTCTGACCTCACGCGCGAGAACGGCGAGTGCAGGGAGGTTGGCGGCGCCGGTTCCTGGCTGGACAGAGGCAAGCGGGGAGTTGGCGGCAGGCGACTGGCGACTGCGGGAGGCGACGGGTGATTTCGATGGCAGACGAGAGGACGCGGGGGCGTTGATGACTGGTGACTCGGGCGGTAACGCGGGGGAACTGCTTGCGCTGCTCGAATGCTTCGGGTCGGTTACCCGGTCCGACCTTGTCCGGCTCTCCGGGCTGCCCCGGACGACCGTAACCGGCATGGTCAGCGACCTGATCGAGCGCGGGCGGGTGGTGGAGCACGCCGCCGCCGCCCCTGGCCAGGCAGCCCAGGCCGGGCGGCCGCCCCGGTCGCTGTCGGTCACCCGGCCTCCGGCCCTGACGGCCGTGCTCTGCTGCGGGGAGTCCGGCCTCGAGGCAGGCCTCGTCACCTACCCGGGGGAGATTGCCGCCCGCGCATCGACCCAGGAGGTCTCGGGCAGTGAGGCCAGCGATGTGGACGCGATCGCCGGGCCAGCCGGCGACCTGGTGGAGACGATGCTGGCCGGCGCGGGCTGCGCGCGCGGGCAACTCGGCTCGGTCGTGATCGGGCTGCCCCGGCCGGTCGGCCCGGGAGAGCCCGCGGCGGTGCTGGCGGAGCGGCTGGGCGTTCCGGTCCGAGTTGAGAATGACGCCAACCTGGGCACGCTTGGCGAGGCGTCCTACGGAGCGGGCGTCGGCCACGACAGCCTTATTTACCTCAAGCTCGGGCACAACGTGGGCGCGGGCCTCGTTATCGGCGGCCGGCTGCACCGCGGCGCTTCCGGGTTTGCCGGCGAGCTCGCGCATGTGCGGGTGCGCGTGGACGGCGACGTGTGCCGCCGGTGCGGCGGCCGCGGCTGCCTGGCGGCAGTCGTCGGCTCATCGCTGCTGGATTTCGCCCAGCGGTCCTACGAGGAGCGGCTCGCGCTGCCCCAGCTTCTGGCGCTCGTCGCCGAGCGCGAACCCGGCGTCCGCCGGGTATTCGCGGACCTTGGCCGGCTGGTCGGCGAGCCGCTGGCGGGCTTCTGCACGATGCTGGACCCAGCCGCCGTGATCATCGACGGCGCCCTCGGCGCGGCCGGCCAGTACGTGCTGGCCGGTATCAGGGAATCCATCGACCGGCACACCGCCCCCGTCGTCGCCGACTCCATCCAGGTCATCGCGGGCCAACTAGGCGACCGCGCGGAACTGCTCGGCGGCGCGGCGCTAGCCCGCAACCTCCGCCTCGACGGAGTCCGCGGCACGCGAGGACATCGCGCGGCAACCGTTTAAGCCGTCTGAGAATTCTCAACGTCTTGTGCGGGACCGGGCGGGTCAGTCCTGCGGGCCACTGCGGTCGGCGTTGTGCCTGACCTCATCGGCGATGGTGCCCCAGAGCGGCTCGGGCAGGTCGTGGCCCGCGCCGGGCAGCAGCACGAGGCGGGCGCCCGCGATGGCCTTCGCGGTGTTGCGGGCGGCGCTGACGCGCAGCAGCGGGTCATGGTCACCGTGCAGGACCAGGGTCGGCTTGCGCAGCTCGCGCAGTTTCGGGCCGTGCCAGCCGGCACCGACCTGCCTGCTCTGTGCCCCGGTGTCACGGGGGCCGCTGTCTACCTCGCGCTCGATCCACTCCCGGACGGCAGTCTCGTTGAACGGGTAGGCCGGCGACGCGACGGCGCGGGCGAGCGCGAGCGACAGCTGGAGGTCGCCGTCGCGGCCTGCTGGGAGCTTCAGCCGCGCCAGCCTGGCCAGCGCCCCGAACCGCACGTAGCGGATGGCACCGAGACCGGAGGTGTCGCTCGGGATCCCGGCGGCCGACGTGACGCTCAGCACCCGGTCCGGGTGCCGGAGCGCGATGCGCTGGGCAATGATGCCGCCGAGCGAGGCGCCGAAGAGGTGGGCCCGCTTCCAGCCGAGCGCGTCGAGCACGGCGATCGCGTCATCGGTCATGTCCTCGGAGGTGTAGGCACCCCGCTTGCGGACGATGGCGACGAACGGATTCTTGCTCCCGGTGTCGGGCATCCGGGTCGACTCGCCCGCATCGCGCTGGTCGTAGCGGGCGACGGCGAACCCCCGGGCGGCGAATTCCTGGCACAGGCCGGTCGGCCACCAGAACCGGGAGACCGCTAGGCCCATGACGAGCAGCAGGGGCGCACCTTCCGACCCGGCCACGGTGTCGTAGGCGATGTTGACCGCCGCGTTGCGCGCGTACTGGGTCGGCGTCCACCGGCTGGCCCGAGCGCCAGTGCTCCCGATTGCGGTCATGTCCGTCTCCTCGCTCCTGGGGTAACTGCGATCATCGTTCGCAATACCGTCAGCCTAACTTACTGGGTACAGTGTTCGCAATGACGGAAGGCAAGCCGCAAGGCGGCAGCATCTGGACCCGACCGGAGCGGGCACCCCGCGGTCCGGTCCCCGAGCACAGCCGGGCCAAGATCGCGGCGGCCGGCATCCTGATCGCCGACGCGGACGGCCTCGACGCCGTCACCATGCGCTCGGTCGCGGCGGCCGTCGGGACCGGCCCCGCGTCGCTGTACCGGTACGTCGCCAACCACGGCGAACTGCTCGAACTGATGGCCGACCAGGCGCGCGGCGAACTCGACTACACGACGGCGGCCGGCGGGTCGCCAACCGGCCGGCTACTCGCGATCGCCCGCGAGGGCCGCGCCCTTTACCTGCGCCACTGGTGGCTCCTTGACATCCAGGCCGCGCCGATCCCCGGTCCGAACGCGGTCACGTTCATCGAGCACGCCCTCGCCGCCCTCGATGGCACGGACCTGCCCGGACCGGCCAGGCTGGAAGCCGTCGGCCTATTCTCCGGAGCGGTCCGGCTCACCGCCCAAGCCGAGATCGAGCAGTTGCGGGCCGGCCAGGATGCCATCCGGTGGCAGGGCGAACTGGCCGCATACCTGACCGGAATCGTGTCCGCGGGCCAGCACCCTCACCTAGCCGCCGCGCTCGCCGAGGCGCCCGCTTCCGGTGGCCCCGCGAGCCAGCAGGACGTGTTCGACAGCGCGATGACCAGAATCCTGGCCGGGCTCCTGTCCCCATCCCTAGGGCAGGACCACCGTGCGGTTGCCGTTCAGCAGGACGCGGTGCTCGGCGTGCCAGGTGACGGCGCGGGCGAGAACCTGGGTCTCGACGTCGCGGCCGGCCTCGACCAGCCGTTCCGGTGAGTAGGTGTGGTCCACCCGCATCAGGCCCTGCTCGATGATCGGGCCCTCGTCGAGGTCCGGCGTCACGTAGTGGGCGGTCGCGCCGACTAGCTTCACGCCCTTGGCGTACGCCTGGTGGTACGGCTTGGCGCCCTTGAAGGACGGCAGGAACGAGTGATGGATGTTGATCATCCGGCCCTCGACCCGCTTGCACACCTCGGGCGAGAGGATCTGCATGTAGCGGGCGAGCACGACCAGCTCGGTCCTGCTCTCGTCGATCAGCGACAGCAGCCTGGCCTCGGCGGCGGGCTTAGTGTCGGCGGTCACCGGGATGTAGTGGAACGGCACCTTGTAGTTCTCGGTCAGGCCGCGGAAGACCTCGTGGTTGGAGACCACGCCGGTGATCTCGATCGGCAGCGATCCCGACGACCAGCGGAAGAGCAGGTCGTTCAGGCAGTGCCCGAGCTGGGAGACCATCAGCAGCGTCTTGACCCTTGCCTTCTTTTCGCTCAGCTTCCAGGTCATGTGGAACGACTCCGCCACCCAGGTGAAGTCACGCTCAAGCTCGGCCGTCTGGCGTCCGGGCTGCGGCACCGAGAAGTGCACCCGCATGAAGAACAGGCCGCCGTCCGGCTCGCCGAACTGCTGGCTGGTGATGATGTTCCCCGAGTGCTGCACCAGGAAGCTGGACACCGCGTACACGATGCCCGGCTTATCCGGGCAGGAAAGGGTCAGGATGAACTCCAGCCCCGCGGGTTCCCCGGTGTTCTTATCAGCCAGCGTGCTCATATCAACCACTCGCATTCGGGACGGCCGTGCGCTAGTTCAAGGATGGCCCTGGCCACGGTCTCTTACGTATGTCCGCAGCGCCAAATGTAGGGGGACCGCTCCTGTGCCGCGACCCGTGGTCCTATTGACAAGGATGTCCACATAGTAGAACTTAGTCCCATAACATGGCATAGCCCGATAGATGGGGCACCGATGAGCAACCCCAATCCCAACGGCACCCAGGCCGTGGATCGGGCGGCCCGGCTGCTGTCCGAGGTCGTGCACGCGTCCGACCCGGTCACGTTCACCGAGCTGACCAACGTCACCGGACTGGCCAAGTCCACCGCTTCCCGGCTGCTGCTGGCGCTCGAGCGCAATCACCTGGTCCGCCGGGACGGGCACGGCCGGTTCCTGCCGGGCGAGATGTTCGTCAGCTTCGCCTGGCGTGATGGCTCCGGCACCTCCTCCCTGGTCGCCGTCGCACGGCCCTTCCTCGACCGGCTCGGCAAGGCCACCGGCGAGACGATCAACCTGGGGGTGGCCGCCGGGCACCGCGTCGAGCAGATTGCCCAGGTCGACTGCACCTATATGATCGGCGGCACCAACTGGGTGGGCCGGCCCGTCCCGTTGCACGCCTCCGGGCTTGGCAAGGTCCTGCTCGCCTACGGCGCCGCCAAGCTGCCGCCGGGTGAACTCGAGCGCTGCACCGACAAGACGATCACCACCGACGCGGCGCTCCGGGCCGAACTGGCGGCCGTCCGCGCCCGCGGCTACGCGGTGACCGACGAGGAGCTCGAGGCCGGGCTGATCGCGTTCGCGGCCCCCGTCTTCCGCTACGACGGCACCGTGGTGGCCGCCCTGTCGGTCTCCGCCCCGACGTCGCGGATGACCAGGGAGGTGGCGGCGAAGGCGGCCCGCCGCTGCGCCGACGAGGCGGCCGGGCTGTCCGCCGTCCTCGGCTACCGGCCGCGAAAGCCGCTTCCCCGCGCCATGGCCTGACCGCACCGTTACCCACAGGAGAGCACCATGTCTGAGCTGCCTGTCCCCGGCGGGCCGGCCCGCGCGAGCGCCGTGGTCATCGGCGCCGGAATCGTGGGCAACAGCCTCGTCCACCACCTGGCGCTGCTCGGCTGGCGGGACATCGTCTTGGTGGACAAGGGGCCGCTGCCGAACCCGGGCGGCTCCACCGGCCACGCGTCCAACTTCATTTTCCCGATCGAGTACTCGCGGCTGATGTTCGAGCTGACCAGGGACTCAACCGAGCAGTACAAGGCGCTCGGCGTCTTCACCGAGTCCGGGGGCATCGAGGTCGCCCGCACCCCGGAGCGGATGCGGGAACTCCGCCGCCGCACCACCCAGGCCAAGGCCTGGGGCATCCCGGCCGAGATCCTCACCCCCGAGGGCGCGGCGAAGCTGGTCCCCTACCTCGATCCGTCCGTCATCCTCGGCGGCGGCTATTTCCCGACCGTGGGCGTCGTCGACTCGCTGCGCGCGGGCACGCTGATGCGGGAGCAGGCGCAGGCGTCCGGGGCGCTCACCGTACTGTCCGGGGCCGAGGTGCTCGGCATCAACACCACCGCCGGCGAGCGGGTCACCGGGGTGGTGACCAGCCAGGGCGAGATCGCGACGGAGAACGTGGTGATCTGCTGCGGCGTCTGGTCGCCCAAGGTCGCCGCGCTGGCCGGGGCGCGGCTGGCGCTCACCCCGACCGTGCACCAGATGATCAGCGTCGGCCCGATCGCGCTGTTCGCCGGGACCACCGGCGAGATCTCCTACCCGATCGTCCGCGACGTGGACGAGGGCATGTACGAACGGCAGCACGGCGGGGACATGGAGGTCGGCTCCTACATGCACCGGCCCATCATCGTGGCGCCGGAATCCATTCCGTCCAACGAGGAGGCGGTGCTCTCGCCGACCGAGATGCCGTTCACCGCCGACGACTTCGACCCGCAGCTGCTGTCGTCACTCGAGCTGATGCCCGAGCTGCTCGGTGACGAGAAGGCCGGCATCAGGTACGCGATCAACGGCCTCATCTCCATGACCCCCGACGGCCACCCCCTGCTGGGCGAGACCCCCGAGGTCAAGGGGCTCTGGGCGGCCGCCGCGAGCTGGATCAAGGAGGGCCCGGGCTGCGGCCGGGCGGTCGCCGAGCTGATGTCGGGCAAGGTGCCCACCGTCGACGTGCACGAGGCCGCCGTCTCCCGCTTCTACCCGTCCTCGCGGACGACCGGGTTCGCCCGCGCCCGCGCGGCCGAGTCGTTCAACAAGATGTACGGCATCGTCCACCCGGCCGAGCAGTACGAATCGGAGCGCCCGCTGCGCACCGGCCCGCTGTACGAGCGGGCCAGGGAGCTCGGGGCGGAGTTCCGCGAGACCGCCCGCTGGGAGCGGCCGCACTGGTACGCGTCGAACGAGCCGCTGCTCACGAAGTACGCCGGGCGGCTGATGGAGCGTCCGGCGGAGTGGGAGTCGCGCTGGTGGTCGCCGATCATCAACGCCGAGCATCTGGCGATGCGCGACGCGGGCGGGATCGTCGACCTGTCCGCGTTCACCATCCTCGACGTCACCGGCCCCGGTGCGCTGGCCGGGCTGCAGCGCATCGCGGTCGCCCAGCTCGACGTCCCGGCCGGCCGGACCGTCTACACGCCGTTGCTCAACGAGGCGGGGCGCTTCGTCGCCGACCTCACGATCATGCGGCTCGGCGCCAGCCGGTTCCGCGTCGTCACCGGCGCCGCCGACGGGGGCCGGGACGCGCAGTGGATCGGCGACCGGCTGCCGGACGACGCGCAGCTGGCCGACGTCTCGTCGGCCTGGTCAACCATCGGGCTCTGGGGACCCAACGTGAAGCGTGTCCTGGCAGCGGCGAATCGTGATGGGGACAGCAGTACGCCGCGTGCGTTCGGGACGATTGAATCTTTCGAACTTGGCGGGGCGGTCGTGCTCGCCTCGCGGATTTCCTACGTGGGCGAGTTCGGCTGGGAGCTGCACGTGCCTGCCGAGCAGGCCGGGCACCTGTGGGATCTGCTGCTCGCGGCGGGCCGGCCGCACGGGCTTGTGCCGGTCGGGATCGGCGTCTACGGGACCACCGGGCGGCTGGAGAAGGGGTACCGGGCGTTCGGGGCGGAGCTCACCGGCGAGTACAACCCGGTCGAGGCGGGGATGGCGCGGCCGCGGGTGAAGTCGGCCGACTTCACCGGCAAGGCGGCCTACCTGGCCGCGCGGGCGGCGCCGCCGGCCGCGGTGCTGTGCACGCTGACGGTTGGTTCGGCCGAGTCGGCCGACGGGACGCCGCGGTACATGCTCGGTGGTGAGCCGATCCTCGCGCTGGACGGATCGCGCCTGGTGGACGCGGTCGGGCGGCCGTCCTACGTGACCTCGGCCGGGTCGGGGCCGTCGGTCGGCAAGCACCTGCTGATGGCGTACCTGCCGCCCGCGGTGGCCGACGTCGGCACGCCGCTCCTGGTGGAGTATATGGGCGAGCAGTACCCGGTGACCGTCGCGTCGCACCGGGCCGTGTTCGACCCGGCGGGCGAGCGGATGCGGTGAGCCGCGATTATGGAGATCCTGGTCTGCGTTAAACGGGTGCCCACGGTTGGCGGCGCGATCACGCTGACCGCTGACCGGCGGGCGATCGATACGAAGATGTCGGGTTTCACGATCAGCCCGCATGAGGAGTGCGCGGTCGAGGAGGCGGTCCGGCTGGCCGAGCGGTTCGGCGGGTCGGTGACGGTGGCGACGCTCGGGCCCGCCGTCGCCGAGGAGCAGTTGCGGGCGTGCCTGGCGCTCGGCGCGTCGGCCGCGGTGCTGATTGAGACCGAGCCAGGCGTGGAGGCCGGGCCGATCGCGACGGCGGCCGCGCTGCACGCGGTGGCGAGGGACGGCCGGTTCGACCTGGTGCTGCTGGGCAACGAGGCGTCCGACACCGGCGACTACCAGGTCGGCATCCGGCTCGCGCACCTGCTCGGCTGGCCGGTGGCGACCGGGATCAAGGCGCTGACGGTGGACGATGCTTGTGTTTCGGTGTCGGCCTCGCGGACCTACCGGGGAGTGCTGGAGACGTTCACGCTCGAGCTGCCGTGCGTGGTAACGGTGAAGGAAGGCATCAACCTGCCGCGCTATCCCTCGCTGCCGGGGCGGCTGCGGGCCAAGCGGGCGGCTATCACGCGGGTGCCGGGTCCAGCGTCAGCTGGCGCGTCCGCGGCGGACCTGCGGATGACGTCGCTGCGGGTGCCCGACGCACCGAAGAAGCAGGCGACCGTGCTCGGTCAGGGCGCCGGGGCGGTGCCGGCCTTGGTGGATGTGCTGGTGCAGCTTGGGGTGGTCTCATGACGGTGTTCTGCCTGGTGGAGCTGGACAACGGGGCGGGTGAGGGTGGCCTGGCGGGGGTGGCGGACGAGTCGCTGCGGGCGATAACGCTGGCCCGGGGGCTTGCCGCTGCTGTTCCTGCTTCTGCTTCTGCTTCGGCGGCCGGCGCGTCGGGCGCTCCCGGCGGTCTTGCCGCCGTCGTGTTCGGCGGCCCGTCCGGGAGTGCACCGGGATCGGATGGGCCGGGGTCGGACGTCGGCTCCGGGCTGATTGCGGACCTCGCCGCTTACGGCGTCACCGACGTGTACGCGGTGTCGGGAATCGACGGGTACGCGCCGCTGGCGTGGGCCCGGGTTCTGCAGTGGCTGCTGAGCGCGTCAGCAAACCCGGGGCTGCATGAGTCGGACGACCAGTCCGCACACCAAGCGCCGGGACATGCGGTGGTGGCGGCGGGGACCGAACGGGGCAACGAGGTGCTGGCGCACCTGGGCGCGATCACCGGGCTGCCGATGGCGGCGAACTGCACAGGGGTTGTGGATAACGGCGACGGTTCGTACGCGATCGTCCGCCAGCGGTGGGCCGGACTGCTGCTTGAGGAGGCGCTGCTCGCGGCGCCGGCCGCGCTGCTCACGGTGGCGACCGATGCCGTCCCCGCTGCTGCGGCCGAGGCGGGGGCGACGGCCACGGTTCACGACGTCTCGCCGTCGGTGGACGGCGGTGATCTGGTGGTGCGCGCGGTCGAGACGCCGGCCGGCTCGGGCGGGGCGTCGCTGGCGACCGCCCGGGTGGTGGTCGGCGGCGGCCGGGGAGTCGGCAGCGCCGACGGGTTCGCCTCCCTCGAGGAACTGGCGGCGCTGCTCGGCGGCGTGGTCGGGGTCTCCCGGGTGGTGACCTCGGAAGGCTGGCGGCCGCACACCCAGCAGGTCGGCCAGACCGGCACCAAGATCACCCCGGACCTCTACCTGGCCTGCGGGATCAGCGGCGCCATCCAGCACTTCGCCGGCTGCTCCGGTGCGAAGAACATCATCGCGATCAACACCGACCCGGGCGCCCCGATGATGACCCGCGCGGACTACGCGGTGATCGGCAACCTCCACGAGGTGGTCCCCGCCCTGGTCACGGCGCTGACCGAGCGGACCGCGCCTAACAGCTGACGAAAGCCGGGATAATCGCGGTATGCAGTTTCACCGGGTGCGCGTGGTGCGGCGGATGCCGCATCCTGGGATCGGGTTCACCCAGGGACTGATCGCCGAATGGGGCGGTCAGGATGGCGGCAGCTCGGTGTGGGAATCCACCGGGCAGTACGGCCTGTCGACGCTGCGCCGGTACCCGGCCGGCGCGGACGTCCCGGCGGCGGAGGCGGAACTGCCCAACGAGTTCTTCGGCGAGGGGATCTGCCGGGTGGGCGACGCCATCTGGCAGCTCACCTGGCGCGAGCGAGTCGCGCTGCGCTGGGACGCGGCGACGCTCGAACTGCGGGAGCAGGTGCGCTACAACCGCGAGGGCTGGGGGATGTGCGCGGTCGGCGGCGCCACCTCCCCGCCGGAGGTCATCACCAGCGACGGGACCAGCGAACTGGTCCGCCGCGACCCGGCGACGCTTGAGCCCCGCGAGGTCGTCCATGTCCGCTGCCAGGGTCAGCGGGTGCTCGGGCTGAACGACCTGACCTGGGCCGGCAGCCTGGTCTGGGCCAACGTGGCCGGCACCGCCAGCCTGGCCGGGATCGACCTGGCATCCGGCGAGATCACCGACGTGGTCGACGCCCGCGCCGCCGCCGAGCGGCACTGGGGCAACCCGCAGGCGATCATGAACGGCATCGCCGCCCTCGCCGCCCCCGGGGAGTTCCTGCTCACCGGCAAGGAATGGAAGTCCATCCGCCAGGTGCGCCTGGAACCCGACCGCGACCGAGGCCAGGCCGCCCGGCTGCTGTCCGGCCTGGCCCGCTGATCAACGGGCCAGGCCGCTTGGCCGGCGAATCGGGCGGGCGGTGTAGCCGCCGTCGGTCAGGTTGGCGGCGCGCTCGAACGGGTTCCAGGCACCGAAGTCTCCCGACAGCAGCCAGGACACGCCCGCGGCGGTGAAGTACATCGGGAGCATCAGCAGCCCACCGCACCAGGCGTACTGGGTGGAATGCCTGGCCTCATGCCTGAACAGGGCGCTGTCAACGTCGAGCGAATCCCGCCGGGTGATGATCACATTGCCCAGGGTGAAGGCGGGGGCGGCCGGCACCGGCAGTTGGTAGCCGGTCCCGGCCAGCAGCCGGTCTGGGCAGCGCGCGAGCCGAGCCGAGCCGAGGCGCGCCACCGCCAGTCCGGCCAGCGTGGACCCGTTCACCAGGTTGACCGCCTGCCGGACCCAGTGCCGCGGTCCCATGCTACGAATCGTCGGCGGAACCGTCCGGCGGGTCGTAGGTCGGCGCGCCGAGCGGCCCATGCGACCCGTTCCCGCCTTGCGCCCCGTTCCCGCCGGCTTGACCGCCGAATTCGATGACGTCATCGCCGTCGGCCCCAGTCCCGGTGCCGTTTCCTGACCCGGTTCCGTTGCCGCCGTAGGTCCCGTCGAGATAACCCCCGGTGCCGTTACCGCTGGCACCGTTCCCGTTGGCCCCGTACAGGTCGCCCATGCTGTAACCGATCGCATAGGCCGGGGTCGCCACCGGCAGCGGCAGGTTCGGCTGGTTGTGCTCGCGGTGCGCGCGGGCCGCCGCCTCGTGGTAGTCGCGCAGCCGGTCGATGAACGTGTCGTCGGCGTACGGGGTGCCGTCGACCACCGGCCCGCGGCCACCCTCGAACACCGCGGTCACGTCTTCGCCGCTGAGCGTCTTGTGGCTCTCCAGCGCGTGCGCGACCGCGAGCACGTACCGCTCGTTCTCGCGGAGGATCTCCTCGGCCTTGACCAGCAGCACGGACAGGTTGTCCTCGATCCGGTCCGCGAGCTTCTGCACACCAGGCATCGAGCCCCGGTCGCCGCCGGCGCCGATCCCCGCGGCGGCGCGGGTGCCGCCGGGGGTGCCGCCCTCGAGGCGGCGGGCCGCCTGGGATGAGGAGACCGTCCGGCCCATGCCCCAGTACCCCTCCATGTAGGAGGCCACCGTGGTCGCGGAGTCCAGGTCGCCGGAGACGCCGGACGAGCTGTCGCTGTCGAAGAACATCCGCTCGCCGGCCAGCGAGGCGAGCGCGACCAGGATGTCGGCCTCGTACTCGCTGCGCCACCGGGTGAACTGGTCCTCCGGCTTGATCGACGACACCATGCCGAGGTAGTTGCTGCCCTTCTCGATGGTGGCGATGTCGATCTCCATGTGCTGGCGGGTCCGGTAGGCGATCACCGCGTGGCACGCCTCGTGCACCGCGACCGCGTGCCGCTCCCGCTCGATGTACTCGACGTCCTCGGGCGGCCCGAGCTCCTTGAGCTGCTTGGCCTTGATCACGTCCTGCCAGGTGATCACGTCCCGGCCATCCCTGATCGCGGTGATCAGCGACTCGTTGACCAGGTCCTTGATGGTGGCGCCGGTCGCGTACGGGGTGATCGTGGCGAGCTTGTCGATCTGCTCAGGGGTCAGCTCGTTGGCGACCTTGGACAGGTACCCCTCGTAGGTGCGGATGCGGCCCGCCTTCGACGGGTAGCCGACCCGGTACATGCGGTCGATACGGCCGGGCCGCAGCAGCGCCTCGTCCAGCGCGGTCGGCATGTTGGTCGCCATCATGATCAGGATGCGGTAGTGCGGCGGCGGCTTCGGCCGCATGCCGAGCGCCCGCCGCACCACCCGGTTGATGAACCCGCGCGGCTTCTTCAGCCCGGACAGCTCGGTGAGCAGCGCCTGCAGCGTGCCCATGCCGCCGCCGCCCATGCCGCCGTTCATCATGCCGCCGACGATCTGCCGGTTCCGCCGCGGGCCGGGCTCGGCCGGCGGGGCGGAGAGCTCTGAGCTCATGGCGTCGCGGGTGAGCAGCCACTGGGTGTCGGCCGAGAGGTAGGAGAAGCCGTGGCAGCCCGCCGTGGCGAACGGCGCGGGGGTTGCGCTGGTCGGCCCGCCGCCGGGGGCGCCGCCCATCGCCATGCCGCGGTTGCCGAGGGAGTCGGCCTCGTCGAAGAAGACGATCACGCCGCCGTAGCGCAGCGAGAGCTTCCGCAGCTTGCGGAACAGGCTCTTGACCTTGAGCACGCCGATGCCCATGAACATGTTGATGAACGCGCCCGGGTCGACGAACACGTACGGCTTGCCCGTCTCGCCCGCGACCGCCTCGGCCATCAGCGTCTTGCCGGTACCCGGCGGTCCCCACAGCAGCAGGCCGCCCGGCACGTAGCCGCCGCGGTCCTCGACCAGCTCGGGGTGCTCAAGGAAGATGATGTTCTCCTTGACCCGCTCGAGCACGTGGTCCTGGCCCCACACGTCGGAGAACCTGGTCTTGATGTCGTCGGGGTAGTAGACGTCAACCCCGCCCCTGGACAGGAACCAGAACAGCAGGCCGAACTGGGCGAC
>JBEKEK010000152.1:0-18881 GCA_050013875.1 Trebonia sp.
ACCGAGCTCGTCCCTGGCCGGCGAGTCGCCTGGCACGTGGTGGACGGCTGCCTCGGGTTCGTCGAGGACAAGACCGAGTGGACGGGCACCGACATCACGTTCGACATCACCCCGACGGATTCCGGGCCAGGGGGGATGGGGGGCGCCAGGGGGGATGGGGGGCGGGAGCCCCCCATGCGAGGAGTCTGTCCCCCGGGGGAAACGCGGTTACCCGTCGATGGGTTCGGCGGAGGGGACGGGCGAAGCAACGGACCGTTCCATCTGACTGGAATTTGAATTTCCCGCCGCGCCCGCCGGTGCGGCCACCGCCAGGTCGCGCTCGGCCGCCTCGATCTCGAGGGCGATCAGCACTTCCATCTCCTCGGCGCTCGGCCGGGACTTGCCCGGCATCCAGCGGGAGACCGCGATCGCACCGACGACCGCGATCGCCGCCGCGATGGCGGTGGTGATCCGCATCGCGTCCACGAAGGAGTCGCTGGCGGGGGCGAGCAGGAACCGGCCGGCCGGGCCGAGCTGCTGTGCCACCGCCTGGGTGGCCGTGATGGAGGTGCCCGCCGCGCCCCGCGCCGCCTCGGGCAGCCGCGACAGCGTCGGGCTGAGCGAGGAGCGGTAGGCCTGGGCGAGGATCGAGCCGAGCACGGCCACGCTGAGCGCGACCGCGACCTGGCGCGCGGTGTTGGACAGGGCCGACCCGGCGCCGGCCCGCTCGCGCGGCAGCGCCTGCATGATGCTGGCGGTCGCGGCGGGCACGGCCACGCCGAGCCCCGCACCCTGGACGAAGTAGAGCACCGCGACGATCCAGATCGGCGAGGACGTGCCGATGAACGCGTACCCGGCGATCGCCATCGCGTTCAGCAGCATGCCGGTGACGCCGATCGCCCTGACCCCGAACCGGTTCACCAGCCGCGCGCTGCGCGGCGCCATGATGAACTGGGCGAGCGCGAACGGCACGGCAAGCGCGCCGGCCTCGAGCGGGCTGTAGCCGCGGACATTCTGCAGGTAGAAGCTGGTGAAGAAGTAGACGCCGCCCATGCCGAAGAACAGCAGCGCGACCGAGCCGACCGAGGCCGACAGCGTCCGGTTCTTGAACAGCCGGACGTCGAGGCTCGGGTGCTCGATGCGGGACTCGTGCCAGACGAACAGCGCGAGCACCGCCAGGCCGCCGAACAGCGGGCCGAGCACGCCGGCGCTCAGCCACGACACCCCGTCGCCGCCCTGCACCACGCCGAACACCACGAGCACCAGGCCGAGAACCGAGCCGAGGACGCCGAGGAAGTCGATCTTGCCGGGGTTCGGGTTGCGCGACTCGGGCACCAGGATGAGCGCGGCGACCGCCCCGGCGATCGTGACCGGGACGTTGATCAGGAAGACCGAGCCCCACCAGAAGTGGGACAGCAGCAGGCCGCCGAGGACGGGGCCGATCGCCACGCCGATGCCGACCGCGGAGGTCCAGATGCCGATGGCCTTGGCCCGCTCGCCTGGCTCGAAGACGTTGGCGATGATCGACAGGGTCTGCGGCATGACGGCCGCGCCGCCGAGGCCCATCGCGGCCCTGGCCGCGATCAGCTGATCGGGTGAGTGCGAATAGGCGGACAGCAGCGAGCCGATGCCGAAGAGGGCGAGCCCGATGATGAGCACGCGCTTGCGGCCGATCCGGTCGCCGACGACGCCGAAGGTGAACAGCAGGCCCGCGAAGACCAGCGTGTAGGAGTTGATCGCCCACTCGAGCTGGGACTGGCTGGCGCCGAGGCCGCCGACCGGGCTGGCGATGGTCTTCAGCGCGACGTTGAGCACGGTGTTGTCGATGACGATGGCCAGCAGGCCCACCACGAGAACGCCGAGGATCGTCCACCGCCGACGCTGGATCGTTGAGGTGTCCACGGACCCCCCTCTCAAAGACTTGGAAGCTTGCCGTCCGGCTTCCTTCGAGGGGCTCCACCGTGGTCCCAGGCGACGCGGGGGCCGGACACTATCGATACGGAACAGGTCCGTATCGGAATCTATTCCGGTCCGTGCCGGCGTTTCCGGCCTGGGTTTGGGGCTTGGTTTGGGCCAGGTTTGCGGCTTGGTTCTGGCTACAGTGCGACGTCGGCCTGGCGGAGCTCTCCGGTTGCCGGGTTGACCAGCAGGGAGAGGGTGACCGTGGCATGCTCGCCGACGAGTTCGACCGTCGCCGCGGTGCTGCCGTTGCCGGCCTGGTACGCGCCGGGCGCGCACTCGCCCGCCCAGACGGCGCCCATCCTCAGCCGGCGGGCGATCAGCGCCGCGTCGGCCGAGGCGGCCACCGGGACCGCCGCTGGCCAGGGTGTATCGCCGCTGTTGAGCCACTCGACGATGGCGTCAAGGGTGCGGGCGAGGACCGAATCGGTGTCCGGCGGGATGGCGAGGGCGAGGGACTGCACGCGGGGCGGCCGCTCCGGGTTGAGCTGGATCTGCGCCTGAACGGTGCCATCGGGGCCGGTGAGCCACCAGCGGCGGTGCGACGGCGTGTCCGACTCGGCCGGGCGCGGGCCGTCGGTGAAGTCGCCGATGCGCTCGCGGACCAGGCCGATGGCCGCGCGGCGCTCGCGATAGGGGCCGTCAAGCGCCACGTTCTCGGTGAACAGCGCGTCCGCGGCGAGGTCGTCCCAGGACAGCAGCAGGCGGTTGACCGCGTCCGCGGCGGCCAGCGTTTCCGGCCAGGGCGCCCCGCCGGGCGCCGCGGGCGCGGCCGGTGCGAGGTCGACGTGGTAGGCCGTTGAGCGCGGCAGCAGCGCGTCCAGGACCAGGGCGGTGAGGCCGGTCATCGGGGCGTAGGTCCCGTTGGCGAGGGCGATCACGCCAACGCCGGTCGCCGGGTGCCACCGCATGTTGGTCCCGAACCCCGGGTAACCGCCGCTGTGCGAGACGATCCGGCCGACGGCCGGGTCCTCATCGGCGAAGAGGCCGAATCCGTAGAAAGCCGGCCCCGCGGGCGGGCCGCCGGGCAGCCGGTCGGGAGAGCGCCAGGTGGTCACCGCCTGCGGCAGCTGCATCTGCCGCCTGGACGCCGGGCGGAGCGGGTGCGCGTCGCCGCCGTTTTCGCCGTCGCCGCCGCCGCCGTCTGGCGGGAAGGCGGCCGCGAACCCCGCCACCCAGCGTGCGAGGTCGGAGACGGACGAGAACACGCCGCCCATCGGCGCGAACGCCCCGTAGGGGTCGAACGGGACTTCCTCCCAGCCGTGCGGACCGCGCCGGTAGCCCAGGGCCAGGTTGTCCGCACCGAACTCGCCGGGCTCGAATCCGGTCCGGTCCAGGTGCAGCGGCGCGAGCAGCCGGGTCCTGATGAACTCGTCGTAGAGGACACCGGACGCCTCGGTCACCACCCGGCCGAGGATCGCGTAGCCGAGGTTGGAGTACTCGAACCGGGTACCCGGCGCCCAGTTGAACGAGACCCCGCGGGCCAGCAGCTCATCGAAGGCCTGGATCGGCAGGCCCTGCTGGCGGTCACCCCACGGGTCGTCGGTGGGGAATCCGGCCGTCATCGTCAGCAGCTGCCTGATCGTGATCGGCGCGGCGTCGGCGGAGCCGTACCTCCAGCCGGCCAGCTGGGGCACGTAGCTCGCGGCCGGGTCGTCAAGCGCCAGCGTGCCTGCGTCGCGCAGCATCAGGACGGCCGACGCGGTGAAGGACTTGGACATCGACGCGATCCTGAACACCGTGTCGGCGTCCGGCGGCTGTCCGCCCAGCGCCCGCGCGCCGAAACCGGCGCTGTGCACCAGCCTGCCGCCGGAGACGACACCGTAGGCGATGGCGGGCTGCCCGCCGCGGTCAAAGTAGTCGCTGACGATCGCGTCGACCGCCGGGAAATCGCCGGGCCCGGTCAGCGCGTTAGCAAGGGAGTCACGAAGCACGCCACTATCCTCCCACGCCCCTGGCGTGCGAGGATTGTCCTGTCCGGGTACGCCACTGGGGCGCCTCGAGACTTGGAGGTTCCGACGATGTCGTCGCTAAGCACGCAGGAATCCGAGCCGCTGTACGGCGGCCGCAGGCCGGGCCGGGTCACCATCAGGGACATCGCCGCCGCGAAGGCCCGCGGCGAGAAGTGGCCGATGCTCACCGCCTATGACGCCCTTACCGCGGGAATCTTCGACGAGGCGGGGATTCCGGTCCTGCTGGTCGGGGACTCGGCGGGCAACGTGGTGTTCGGCTACGAGACCACGATCCCGGTCACCGTCGATGACCTGATCCCGCTCACCGCCGCCGTCGTGCGCGGGACGCGGCGGGCGATGGTCGTCGCTGACCTCCCGTTCGGCTCCTACCAGGCCTCGCCGGCCGAGGCGCTGCACACCGCCGCCCGGTTCATGAAGGAGGCGGGCGCGCACGCGGTCAAGCTCGAGGGCGGCCAGCGCGTCGCGCAGCACGTCGAGGAACTGGTCTCGGCGGGCGTGCCGGTGATGGGCCACGTGGGCCTTACCCCGCAGTCGGTGCACGCCCTCGGCGGGTTCCGGGTCCAGGGCCGCGGCTCGGAAGCGGGCGACCGGCTGATCCACGACGCCAAGGCGCTTGAGGCGGCCGGCGCGTTCGCGGTCGTCCTTGAGGGCATCCCCACCGAGCTCGGCGCCCGGATTACCCAGACGCTGCAGGTACCGACGATCGGTATCGGGGCCGGCCCGGAATGCGACGCGCAGGTGCTGGTCTGGCAGGACATGGCGGGCCTGTCGGCCCGCTCGCCGAAGTTCGCCAAGCGTTACGCGGATATCGCGGCCACCCTCCGTGACGCGGCCAGCGAATTCGCGGCCGACGTGGCCACCGGCGCGTTCCCCACTGAGCAGTACTCGTACCGCTAACCCGTTAATCCGGATTCCCGGTAATTGTCGATTATGAAGTTGACAATTACCGGGAGGAGGAAAGGACGCAAGGGCTCACTTGGCAACTGCGAGACCTGCTCCCGCCTTGGGTTATCGGGTCTTGCTGTTGTCAGGATGATCGAACCAATTTACATGCTTTACATCCCATTACTACTTGAACCTTGTGGTTCAGGTACGCAATGCTGTGCTCGTGATCAGCCCGCGCGGCCCACTAGCGATACGCCGGATGACCGCGCATTGGGTGGTGATCGCAGCCGCCGCGCTGACGATTCTGGTCGCGGCCACCGTGGCCGCCGCGCTCACGGTGTTCACCGGCCAGGCACTGCCGCAGGCGGTCCGGCACGACCTCGCCATAGCGCCGGACACCGCGCTGTCGATCAGCACCCTGGTGAGCGATAAAGGCCAGGCGGCCACCGGCGGCGCGGCGCTGCGGTCACGGATCGCGGCGGCGATGCCGGGCATCCCGTTCAGCTTCGACGAGGCACTGTGGTCAGATCCACTGGGGCTCGTCCCCGGGGCGCTTCCGGCGTCGCCGCCGAGTGTCGGCCACGGCAACACGGCGCTTCTCCAGGCAGCCGCGATGAGCGGGATCGCCGGCCACGCCTCGCTCGTGGCCGGCCAGTGGCCGACGGCCGCGGGCGGCGGCCGAGGGCAGGCGATCCCCGCCGCCTTGCCCGTCTCGGCGGCGGCACTGCTGCACGTTCGGGCAGGCGATGTGCTGCGGCTGCGCGACACGATCTCGCATACGACCGTGAGCTTCGCGATCACCGGCGTCTTCGCGCCGCGTCCCGCGGCCGGCCCGGCGGATTCGTACTGGGAGCTCAGCTATATCCCGGGCAACGGCCAATCGGTCAGCAGCGGGTCGACCACGTACGGCCCCCTGGTCGTGAGCCAGGCGGCCTTCGGCTCGACGCTCACGCTGCTGAGCGGGTCGTGGGTAGCGCAGCCCGACTTCACAAGGTTCACCGACGGCGACCTCAATCAGGTGTCGGCGAGCGTCGCCGCCCTCGCCCAGTCGCTGCCGAACTCGAGTTCCCTGACCGGCGCTCAGCTGGTCACGAGCCTGCCGACCGCGCTCGCGGCGGCGGCGAGCAGCCTGTCTGTCGCCCAGTCGCTGCTCGTGATCAGCGCCCTCGAGCTTCTCGTCCTCACCGTCGCGGCGCTGCTGGCGGTAGCGCGCCTGCTGGCGGCCCAGCGCGAGGGAGAGACGGCGCTGCTGGTCGCCCGCGGGGCGACCAGATCACAGCTCAGCTGGCTCACGGCGATCGAGGTGATCCCGCTGTCGGCGCTGCTGTCAGTCGTCGGCGCGCTGTTGGGGATCTGGCTCGCCAGCGTGCTGGTGACCGCGGGGCCGCTTGGCGAGGCCGGCATCCGGCTCGCGGGCCAGGCCGGAAGCTGGCCCGACGCGCTGGCGGCGGCGGTCGTCGTCGCGGTCATCGCCACCGCCTTGCTGCTCGCGCCCGGGCTCAACCCGAGTCCGGGTGCCGCCAGGACCCGGCGTGGCAGGCAGGGCCGGGTCGCGGGGGCGGCGCGGGCCGGGCTTGACCTTGCCCTGATCGTGCTCGCGGTGCTGGCCGGATGGCAACTGCGCAACTATTCCGCGGCGAGCGATGGCGGGGCGGGGATCGATCCGGTGCTGGCGCTCGCACCAGCGCTCGCGCTGGCCGCCGGAAGCGTCGCCACCCTGCGCCTGCTTCCGCTGGCAGCCCGGCTGGCGGACTGGCTGGCCGTCCGGGGCCGCAGGCTCACCGCCTCGCTGGCCTCCTGGCAGCTGAGCCGGATGCCACTGCGCCAGGCGAGCGCGGCGCTGCTGCTTACCATGGCGGTCGCTACCGGCACGCTCGCGCTCGCGCAGCACGCGAGCTGGCTCAGGTCCGCGTCCGACCAGGCTGCCTTCGCCGCCGGGGGCGACGTCCAGGTCGACCCGCCGGCGCCGCTCGATCCGGGGGACGCGGGCGCCGTCACCGCCGCGAGGGGCGTGACGCACGCGATGGCGGTGGCGGCAGAGAACCCGGGGGCTGCCGGCGAGGTGATCGCGCTTGACGCCGCCCAGGCAGCCCCGGTCGTCCGGTTGCGCGCCGATGAGTCGCCGCTGCCGCTGGCCAGCCTGTTCCGCGCCATTAGGCCAGCGGGCGGCCTGCCCGGGGTCGTGCTGCCCGCACCCGGGCCCGGCGGGCGATCCGGCACCGTTCAGCTCACGGCGACGCTCGGCCCGGCCGGATCGGCGCCCGCGGGCAAGCTGGCCGCCGAGTTCGGGCGGGTCACCGTGACGCTGACGATCCTCGATCAGACGGGCTCCGCCTACCAGGTGCCAGCCGGGACGCTGGTCGCGGACGGGCACCCGCACGTGCTGGTCGCGTCGCTGGGCGGCGGAAAGGCACTTTACCCGCTGCGGGTCGCCTCGATCTCGGCCGCGTTCCAGCTGCCGCTGCACGCCGCCCCGGCGATGGCGCTCACCATCGGCGGCCTGTCGCTGGCCGGCTGGACGGACGACGCCAGCTCGCCCTATCTGGCCACCCTGCAGGCCAGTCAGAGCCTGCCGGGGCCGGCCGAGGAACCGCTGGCCCTGTCAGCCCGCGCCACGACCAGGGCGGCGACGTTCATTTTCAGCCCCGGCTACGGGTACACGCCGCCGACAGGCGGCACCGCGACCCAGCTTCCCGGGCAGATCCCCGGGCAGCTGGCCCTGCTCCCCCCGGCTGCCCCGGTGGCGGCGATCCCGGCCATCGCGACGAGGGCGTACCTGGACGCGAGCAACACGGCGATCGGCTCCCTGGTGCCCACGTTCCTTGGCGGGGTGTCCGTCCCGCTGCGAATCGTGGCCGAGGTGACCTCGTTCCCGACCGTCACAGCGTCCGACGGCGCGCTCATCACCGATCTCGGCAGCCTGCAGGAGTACATCGCCCGGCAGTCCTTTCCCCCGCTGCCGGTCACGCAGTGGTGGCTGGCGACGGCCAGCGGAGGCATCCCGCCGTCGTTGACGGCCGTGGTTCCCGCTGGGACCGGCATCACCAGCGCGGCCGGGCTGGCCACGGCCACCGCGAGTGACACGCTGTCCGCCGCGCCGCAGCAGGCGCTGCTCGCGATGGCCGCGGCCGCGGCGCTGCTCGCGATCACCGGGTTCTGGGTGTCGATCGCGGCTGACGTGCGCCGCCGTCGCGGCGAGACGGCGCTGCTGGCGGCGCTCGGCGTGACCCGCCGCGGCGCGGCTGTGCAGCTTTGCCTGGAGAAACTGATGATCAGCCTGCCCTCCGCCGTGCTTGGCGTACTGCTCGGCACGCTCATCGCGAGGCTGCTGGTGCCCGCGGTCACGCTCAACCCGGCGGCGCAGCTGCCGACTCCGCCTGCCATCACGGTGGATGACCTGCCGCTGGCGATCGCGTTCGCACTGGCGGTGACGGCGCTGCCGGCGGTGACGGCCGCGTTCGCGGTCACCCGCCGACCCGACCCGGCCGCCGAGCTTCGCACCGCGGAAGGGGTGTGAGGAGCGTGCGCGAGCCAACGGGGCGGGCTCCGGCGGCCCCGCGGCCAGCGGGGGAACACAGCATGAGCAGTGGCAAGAAGGGCGCGGGGGTCCTGCGCCGGGTGACCGGCATGGGGATCGCGGGCAGTCTCGCCTTCGCCCTGCTGGCCGGGGGCTGCCTGTTCGCCGCCACCGCCGGGCCCAGGGAGGTGCAGGCCACCGGGAACCGGGCGCTGCAGCAGACGATGAACAACGTGGCGACGCCCGACCGGGACATCGTCGTCTCGAGCAGCTGGGGTGTGCTCAACGACACCATCCAGGCGGCTGGGTATAGCGATGAGCTGGCCGAGGCCGACGTCGAGGAAGTCATCACCAGCCAGTTGCGCCGTGACTTCGGCACCGGCCCGCTGCGCCTCACACCGCCGTCGACCGACTGGATGGGCATGTCTCCGGGCCTGTATTACGTGATCCGGCCGCTGCCCAGCCTCAAGGGGATCCCGGCGAAGCTGGAGGTGGCCTACCGGTACCCGCTCGGCGGGAACCTGCGGCTGGTGTCCGGCAGCATGCCCGATACCGCGCCGCCGCCGACGTCGACCAGGACCCAGGAGATTTACCACCTGCAGGTAGTGGTCACCCCGCAAACGGCCAGGCAATTCGGCCTGCGACCGGGCTCGCAGCTACCCATGGGCGCCCCCGAGAGCATCATGACGGCGGGACAGCTGGCGGTGGTCGACCTCGAGGTCACCGGGATCGTCGAGCCCGCCGATCCCGGTTCTTCGTTCTGGGCCGCCGATCCCCTGCTGCCGGCCCCCACCCTGGATCGCGTGGGCGGGACCGAGGTCTGGGACGGCGGGGTCATCGCGGATCCCGGCGAGTACAACACGGTCCAGCAGATCTTCGGCGATGCGGGCCTGCGCCTGCAGTGGAACTTCCCGACCAGTACAGCCGACCAGCACGGCCAGCCCCAAGCCGTCTATGACGAGGCGAACCAGATCGCGAGCCAGACTCCGCAGCTGACCGGGTCGGTGGCCTTGCTGGCGAATGACCTGAGCACGTCGTATGGCCTCGTTCAGCCGCTGGCCGCCTTTATCCAGGCCCTGAACGACGTGAATGCCGTGCTCTGGCTCGTCTACGTGAGCCTGGCCGTCGCTGGCATCGTGACGCTGCTGCTCGCGACCCTGATGATCGCGGCCCGCCGGTCCGCGGAGCTGACCCTGCTCCGGGCACGCGGAGCGTCCCTGTGGCAGTTGTTCTCGCTCGGGACGCGCGGCGCCGCGGTCGCCTGCGTCCCGGCCGCCGCGCTGGCCTGGGCGGCCGCCGTACTGCTGGTCCCTGGCGCCGCTCCGGCGGGCCCGGCTGCCTGGTGGCCGGGCATCGCGATGCTGGCCTTGGCCGCGGCCGGCCCAGGGGCGGCGGCGGCTTGGCAGCACCGCCTGCGCCGCCGCCGGGACGCGCGACGGCGCTGGCGCTGGGTCCCGCGCGTGATGTTCGAGGTAACCGCCTGCGCCGCCGCCATCGGCGGCATCACGGTCTTCCGTGCGCAGACGGGCGCGGCCGACCTGTACACGAGCGCGGCCCCGGTGCTGGTCGCGGTGCCCGCGGTGATCGTGGCCCTGCGGCTGTACCAGTTGCTGCTGCGCGGGCTGGCGCGGGCAGCGGCCAGGGAACGCGGCCTCATCGGGTTCCTTGGCCTCACCCGCGCGGCGCACGCCCCCATCGCGCTGGCGCTCCCGGCCGTGACCCTCGTGCTCGCGCTCACCGTGGCGGCGTTCGCCGGCATGGTCAGGGACGCCGTCGTCAGCGGCGAGACCGCCGCGTCGTGGCAGGCGACCGGCGCCGATGTGGTCGTTGCCGCCCCCAGCCAGCTCAGCCTCAGTCCCTCGGCCGTGCGCGCCATCGCCGCGGTGCCAGGGATCAAGCACGCCGCGTCGGCCCTGGTGGTCCCCTTGACCATCGACAATGGCAGCCAGGTGGTGAACGCCATCGTCGTCGACCCAGCCAGCTACGCGGCGCTGGTCGCCTCGACGGAGGGGTTCTCCCCGGTCAATGCCGCGCTGCTCAGCCACACTGGCGGCCAGAGCGCGATTCCGGTGCTGGCGTCCCCGCAAGCGGCCGCCTTCCTTGGCGGGCGGCGAGGCAGCACCGTCATCGCGCAGCAGGGCCTGCCGACGCTCCGGGTCCGGGTCGCCGGCGAGCTGCGGTCCACCCCGGCGGTGCCGGCCGGCGGGGCGTTCATCGTGCTGCCCCGGTCGGCGATTCGCGGCGTCAGCTCGCCGCCGGTGAACCTGATGCTGCTCACCGGGGCGTCAATCGATCTGCGGCGGCTCAACGCCGCGGTGCAGGCGACCGTGCCCGGCGCCGGCGCTCCGACCATCGCCACGAGGTCGCTCGCGCTGCAGGGGCTGACCGGGGCGCCGCTCCAGCAGGGCACCTTTCTTCTGTTCACCGCGGCCATCGCCTTCGCAGCCGCCCTGGCGCTCGCCGTGATGCTGCTTGAACTAGCGCTCGGCGCGGCCGACCGGGAGGTGACAACGGCGCGGCTGGCCACGATGGGGCTGGCGGAAGGGCAGCGGGTCCGGCTGGTGGCGCTCGAGGTGGTTCCCTCGATTGCCGCCTCGGCCGTCGCGGCGGCCGCCTGCGCCATCGCCTTGCCGAGGCTGGTGGCCCCGGTGATCGACCTTTCGGTGTTCACGCACTCGTACGCTCCGGTGCCGCTGCGAGCGGACTTCGCGTCGTTCCTGCTGCCGCTGGCGGGGCTCCTCGCGATCACGATCATCGCGCTGGCCTACGAAGTCAGATCCGGGCGCGGCGTCGCGGTGACGATGCGGGCGTGACTGTGCGGATGCGACACGTGGTGCGCCGGCGTCAGCCGCCGGTGAAGTAGTGGCCCTTTTCGAGGTCGGCGATGAGCCCCGGGTGGGTCGGCTCCCAGCCGAGTAGCCGCCGGGTGTCCGCGTTGGGCATCGTGATGTCCATCGTGATGAACGGGAAGCCCTTGAAGTGGTCAGCGGCTTGCTCCGGGGCGATACTCACCGCGGGGAGGCCCAGCTGACGCCCGATGGTCTCGGCGATTTCGCGTACCGCGATGCCCTCTTCGGCCGCCGCGAACAACTGCGCGCCGGCCGGGGCCTGCTCAAGCGCCAGCCGGTAGAGCGAGGCGACGTCCAGGGTGTGGCCGGCGGGCCAGCGGTTGCCGCCGTCGCCGACGTAGCCGGATACTCCGGTGTCCCGGGCGATCTTGATCAGCATCGGGATGAAACCCTGCCTGTCTTGCGCGCTGTGGGTCACCGGCGGGATGGCGATGAGGATGGCGCGCACGCCGCGTTCGGTGAACCCGGCGATCGCGCGCGCGACGGCGGAGCGGGGGTTGGCGTTGATCACCGCGTCGCGCCGCACGTCGCCGGCGGGCTTCATGCCGACCCCGATGAGGGTCTTGCCGGTGCCCGCCAGCGCGTCGCCCAATACCCGCACGACCGCCATGTCGGTGGCCGTCGCGCCCGCGAAGTCCCCGGCGAACGCGGTTTCGTGGTCGAACGCGAGGTGGACGACCGCGTCCGCGCCGGCCGCGGCCTCGCGCAGCCCGTCCGGATCGGAGAGGTCACCGCGGCGCACCGCGGCGCCAAGCGCCTCGATGGCCGCGGCCGCGGTACCGGTCCGGGCCAGGCCGGTGACCTGGTGTCCGGCCTGGATGAGTTCGGGGACGACAGCCGAGCCGATGTGGCCGCTCGCACCGGTGACGAAGACACGCATGAGCAACTCTCCTGGGATGCGATGCCCCGCCGGGAGCGGAGCACGTTAATGTGACTTGGTAACGTCACTCTAGCACGATGACGTTACCAAGTCACATCGCCTATCCTGTTGCTATGGCGCGATGGGAACCGAACACTCGGGAACGGCTAGTGCGAGCCGCGCTCGACCTGTTCACCGAGCAGGGCTACGACGCCACCACCGTCAGCGAGATCGCCGAGCGAGCAGGCGGGCTGACCAAGATGACCTTCTTCCGGCACTTTCCCGATAAGCGGGAGGTGCTTTTCGCGGCCGGGCAGGAGATCCACAGCCGGCTGCTGGCCGATGCGATAGCCGCGGCGCCGGGCCAGGCCACGCCGCTGCAGGCCGTCGCGGCTGGTCTCGACGCCATCACCGGCACCTTTACCGACGACCGGCGCGAGTTCGCCGGGCGGCTGCGCGCCGTCATCGCCGGGAACAGCGAGTTGCGGGAGCGCGCGGTTTTCAAGCGTGCGGGCCTCGCCGAGGCCACGAGAGAAGCCCTGGAGAAGCGAGGCGTGCCGGATCCGGCCGCGAGCCTCGCCGCCGAACTGGGCATTGGCGCCTACTACCGCGCCTTCGACCAGTGGGCCGACCCGGCCAGCAAGCAGTCGCTCACCGAACTCACCCGCCAGGCACTCGAGCAACTCCGGGCCGCGACAGCCACACTCGGCTAGGGTCTGCCGCTGCCGCCGGTGGCGGGTCCCGGAGCCGGATCGGGCGGACAGACCTAGTCGCAGCCGTCGTAGTCGGCTAGGCCGGCCGTGCCGATCTCAATCAGGGAGTCGGTTTCCGGGCCGCGGTTGCCCTGCCGCCACTGGTTCAGCCCGCCGAGCAGTTCCATTGCCGCCGCCGCGCGGCCGAAGGCGGGCAGTGCCGCCTCCTCCTCGGGCGTCAGCGGGGCCGTCCCGGCGGCCGAGTACAGCCGCGCGACGGCGTCCAGCCGCGCGGGCAGTGCCTCCGGTGAGCCGTGCATCAGGCTGGCCGCGATGACCGCGAGCTCCTGCAGCCGCGGCCACCGGTTGGCCAGCGCGAAGTCCAGCACGGTCAGCTCGCCGTCGGGACCGAGCAGGACGTTGCCCGCTGTCAGGTCGGCGTGGATCAGCCGCACCGGCAGGGCCGGGAAGTCGATCCGCGCCAGCTCCGAGACGGCGCCGTCGACGAGGCGGCGCTGACGCCGGTCGAGCAGATCGCCGACCTGCCCGGCCAGCGGGACCAGGTTGGCGATGGCCCACGAGTCGAAGACGGGCTCCGGGCGTGCCCCGCAGGCGTGAATGCGCGCCGCCTGCTCGACCAGCCGCGCGAGCTCGGCCTGGTCCGGCGGGCGGCCAAGGTCATAGAAGGTCCGGCCGGGCGCGAAGTCCATCACGAACAGCCGGTGCCCGTCGTAGGAATGCACCTGGCGGCCGGCGGCGTCTGCGTGCAGCCGCGGGTGGTGTACACCAGCCTCGCGGACGGCGTCGATGACGCCCGCCGTGCGCGCGGCGATCCCGGCTGGCCGGCCGGCCGCGAAGACCTTGATCACCACCCGCTCCCGCCGGGTCCGCAGGTCGATGTTGCAGTCCTCGTAGCCAGTGGCAAGTACCGACCAATCGGCCACCTCGCCGAGCCGGTAATCGGCGGCAACGTGGGCGACCAGGGCCGGCAGGCTGGTGCGGACCCGGCCGGCCGGCCCGGCGGAAGTCCCCAGCGTGGCGTCTCCGGTCATCGGGCCAGGCTACTCGAACGGCCGCGGCGCAATGCGGCCGCCGGGACGGGATGATCACCGCCAACCCGCATGTTCTACCCCTACGGACGCGGATCGCGTCCGACCGGGGCGGTCAAGACTGAGCCCATCCACTTCGGAGGAACCATGACGAACACGTATGACTTCTCGGCAACAACCGCCGACGGCGGGGAGCTCTCGCTTAGCGAGTACGCGGGCAAGGTGCTGCTGATCGTGAACGTGGCCAGCAAGTGCGGGCTTACCCCGCAGTACGAGGGCCTGGAGGCGCTGTACCGGGACGACAAGGGCCGCGGTCTGGAGATCCTCGGCTTCCCGTGCAACCAGTTCAAGGAGCAGGAGCCGGGCACGGACGAGGAGATCCAGGAGTTCTGCAAGACCAACTATGACGTGACCTTCCCGGTGCTCGGCAAGATCGAGGTGAACGGCCCCGACGCGGCCCCGCTGTACCAGTACCTGCGGGCGGCGGCCCCCGGCGACTTCGGGCCCCAGTACGGCGGCTTCTACGACGCCATCTCCAAGATCCGGCCCGGCGCGGACGGCACCGACGAGGTCAAGTGGAACTTCACCAAGTTCCTCATCGGCCGCGACGGCACGGTGATCAAGCGGTACGAGCCGCCGGTCGCGCCGGCCGACATCAAGGCCGACCTGGAGAACTACCTGTAATCCGATGCGAGTACCACTATCGATCCTGGACCTGGTGCCCATCGGGCGAGGTCAGACCGTAACCGACGCCTTCGCCGCCAGCGTGGCGGTGGCACGGCGCGCGGAAGAGCTCGGCTATAACCGCGTCTGGTACGCCGAGCACCACAACATGCCGACCATCGCCTCGGCCGCCACCAGCGTGGTGATCGCGCATATCGGCGCGCACACCTCGACCATCCGGCTGGGGGCGGGCGGCATCATGCTGCCCAACCACTCCCCACTGACGATCGCGGAGCAGTTCGGCGCGCTTGACGCGATGTACCCGCACCGCATCGACCTGGGACTTGGCCGGGCTCCCGGCTCGGACCAGAACACGTTCCGGGCGATGCGCCGCGACCCCCGGTCCTCCGATGCCTTCCCGACCGACGTCCAGGAGCTGCAGGCGTACCTGGCCGGCAGCAGCCGGGTGCCCGGGGTGGACGCCATCCCCGGCAAGGGCTCGCGGGTCCCGCTCTACATGCTGGGCTCGTCGCTGTTCGGCGCGCAGTTGGCGGCGCGGCTTGGGCTGCCCTACGCCTTCGCGTCGCATTTCGCGCCGGACGCGCTGTTCGCCGCCATCGCGGCCTACCGCAGCGAGTTCAAGCCGTCGGAGCAACTGGACCGGCCGTACCTGATCGTCGGCGTCAATGTGACCGCCGCCGACACCAAGGCCGCGGCCAGCGAGCAGTTCCACGCCGTCCGCCGCGCCCGCGCGATCAGCCTGTTCTCGCGGCATGTCGGCATCCCGCCCGAGGACATGACCGACGAGCAGGCCGACGAGCTGCTGGGCAGCTCGGCTGGCCTGCACGTGGACCAGATGCTCCGCTACGCCGCGGTCGGCACGCCGGGCGAGGTGAGCGACTACCTCGACGGCTTCCGCAAGCAGACCGAGGCCGACGAGTTCATCACCGTCCACCAGTCGCCGACCCTGGAGGGCCGGCTGCGCTCCATCACCCTGCTGGCCGAGGCCATGCGGACGGTCAGCGGCTAGCGCCGGGCAGCGCGCCCCTCCCGGCCATGGGGTCGCCGGGAGGGGCGCTGCTCGCGGGCACAGTCACCCCCAAGAACATCAGTCGCTCGAACGGTCCCGTGTTCCACCGATCCAGGCCCGCTCGCACGGCGGAGCCGCCGCACGCGGCCCCGCCGCCGCGGACGTCAGCTGGTCAGGGCGCGGAGCTGGGGCAGGACTTCCTTGCCGATCAGCTCGATGGCGGCCATCGGGTCGGCCGACATGACCTGGATCGAGACCAGATCCGCGCCCACGTCGGTGACGAGGGGCTGGTAGGCGGCGACCAGCCCGGCGGCGTCGGGTACGACGGTGTAGGAGTTGAGGACCTCGGCCCGGTCCATTTCGTCGGCCTTGAACCTGAGCTCGGCCGGGTCGGTTGCCTCGAGGCGGCCGGGAGCGCGCAGGCCGCGCATCGACGACAGCGCCGCCCAGGCCTCGTCCGGGCCGTCGGCCAGCACGGTCCAGCGGGTCGCCAGCACCCGGTGCTCCTTGCCGACCTCGGTGGCCGCCTTGCGGTAGGGCTCGATGACCTTGGCGACCGTGTCGGCCGGGTCCTTCACGCTGGTGATCAGGCCATCGGCGTAGATGCCGGCGAACGCGGCCGACTTCGGCCCGCCCGCCGCCATGAGGATCGGCACAGTGCCCTTGGGCGGGGAGTACAGCTTCGCGGTCTCGGTGGTGTAGTACTCGCCGTGGAAGGTCACCTTCTCGCCCGCCAGCAGCCGGTGCATGATCTCCAGTGCTTCCTGCATCCGGGCCTGGCGCTCGGCGTAGCCGGGGAACGGGAAGCCCAGGGGGCGCTCGTTCAGGGCCTCGCCGGTGCCCACGCCGAGCCAGAGGCGGCCGTCGGAGAGCCGGTCAACGGTAGCGGCCATCTGCGCGACCAGCGCCGGGTGGTAGTGGAAAAGCGGGCTGGTGACCGCGGTGCCGAGCAGCACGCGCTCAGTCTTGACCGCCACCGCGCCAAGCCAGGACCAGACGAACCCGGCCGCCGACGTGTCGTCCACCCACGGGTGGAAGTGGTCGCTGCCGAGAACCGAGTCGAACCCGGCCGCTTCGGCGGCGACCGCCTGCGCCACAAGGTCTTCGGGCTGGTAGGACTCGTGGCTGCACAGCCAGGCGAACTTCATCAACGCCTCCATCGGTTATTGGCTTCCCGCATCGATCCTCTCACTGCGGCACCGCGGGTTTAGCGGTGGCACGGCCGGTTTGGCGGTGGCACGGCGAACTGCGCGGCCACGGGCCGGCGGAAGAACGGGAAACCGCGTCGCGACCGCCTACGAGATGGACGGCTTATGCCGCACCCCGATGTCCGCGTCGCGAGCGGCGAGGACCCGCAATCGGGCTCCCTCCACGCTCCTTGCGCGGCGGCAACAGCTTGCCGGGCGCCGGGCGTTAGGCGGTGGGGCCGCTTACCGTGTCGAGCAGGCGTGCCAGGCGGTCTCGTAGGGTCAGCCTTCGTGTACGGCCGCCCGCGTCTTGTTCTCCGGCCGCGGCGGACACCAGGTGCTGCCCCGCGTCGAACGACAGGGACTCCGGCACCGCCAGCGCCTCGTGGGCAAGGGCGTCCAGCTCGGGGTCGCCCTCCCCGGTGTCCAGGGCCAGGATGGTGGCGCCGGTCTTGCGCGCGTCGTTGACCCGCTCCAGCAGCGGGACCGGGGCGGAGTCCTCGGTGACGACGAAAAGCGTCTCGCCCCGGCGGGCTGCCTCAAGGCGGGCCAGGCCGACCGAGAGGTGCGGCGGCGCGTTCGGCGGCGGAGACCAGCGGACCAGCGTCGGTGCCAGCGTCGCGATGCCGGTCAGGCGGCTCTCATCGTCTAGGTGCGCGGTCAGGTGCCACGGTTCGAACTCAGGTGTGCCGACGACCAGCAGCCCGCCGGCCGACTTGGGCGTCGTGCGCAGCGCGCGGCCGAAGATCCGGGCGCGCTCCAGCCACCCCGAGCCAGCCAGCAGCGCACGCAGCGTAGCGACCTGATCAGCGTCCACGTACCAAGCATGCACGCGACACCCGCAATCCGCACGCCTTGTCTTAGCAATCGCAAAGAGCCGCTGGTACTGGGATCGCCGGGCGATCGCCGCCGGAGCCGGGCGAGCGAGTCAGCCCGATTCTCGGCCAGCCAGGCGTACCACGTCGCCCACGCGGATGCGGCCCGGGTGCAGGACCTGGGCGTAGACCCCCGCGCAGGGCTGGGGTGCGAGGGGCTCGACGGGGGTTACCCGGTTGTGGTCGGCCAGCGCGCGGAGGGCGGCGCTGTCGCGGGGCAGGTCGCCGTGCTCAAGGGCGGGGATGGCGCACCGGGGGGTGCGCGACATCACCCGGAGCATCAGTTCGCTGCCGACGCGCAGGTCGTGGCCTGCCCAGTCGTTCTCGGTGAAGCCCCCGGCGGCCCCGCTGATGACAATGTTCGGCCGGTAGCGCTCCACCTCGGCCACGCCGCGGGGACTGAGCCCGGCGATGCGCGCGAGCGTGGCGGTGGTGAACAGGTGGATCGGCGCGAAGTCGAAGAAGGTGCCCGCCGGGGAGCCGCCGCCCAGCTGCCCCGTCTCGACCGCGACCCGCGCGGTGATGCCGTCGCGCAGCACCTCCTCGGGCACCGCCCGGTCCAGCTCCGCGTTGGGCGGCGGGGTGCCGGTAAGCGTCACCGGCTGGCCGAGCACCTCCGACAGGACGGCGTCGATACCGGGATCGTCGTCCCAGACGGTCTTGCCGTCGGGAAGGGTAATCCGGATGCCGGAGCCGGCCCTGCCCGCGCCTGGCCCGCCGTCGGCCGCGGCGCCCGGGCCGCTGCCGACGGCGGCCGACAGCTTGAGCAGGCCGCGCCACAGCCGCGGGTTCTTCGCGCTGGCGACCTTGCCGGTCTCGGTGTGCACGAGCGCGAGGGCCCGGTCATGAGCCAGGCCGCGGCCGGTCACGTCGCTGGCGGGCACGTCCTCCCCGAGCATCGACTTGACCGGGTAGCGGCGCAGCCTGGTCACCGTTCCCAGCATGTCCGCCTCAGCCTCCGCTGTCCGCCGCCCGGACGGCCGAGGATAGCCCGGCGGGACCGCCGGGCGCCAAGGGTTTTCTGCCCGTTCGTGACCCGGGTGCTTTGAGCGCGGGAAGCGCGGTCAGCGCTAGGAGTCGAGCGACAGGACCATCGTCGGGCGCTCGATCACGTGGTCGGCGCGGAGCGGGCGGACGGCGGTCCCGATGGCGAAGAACTCGGTGGTGTGCGAGCCCCAGGTGTGGCTGTGCTGGCGCAGCTGCACGCCGACGATGCCCTCGGCCTGGAGCGCCTCGGCCTCGGCCTGCATGCGGGACATCGCCAGCTCGCGGGCGTCGTAGAGGGCCTGGGTGAACTGCTCGATCTCGACGTTCCGGCCGATGTTGCCGATGACCGAGCCCATCCGCTGGTGGGCGATGTGGTA
>JBEKEK010000153.1:0-18847 GCA_050013875.1 Trebonia sp.
CCAAGACGGATTCGTGATCATCGGTATCCAGCCGTTCTGGCAGCAGGTAGTGGTGGGGGCCGTGCTCATCGCCGCGGTCTACGTCGACCAGCAGCGGCGCGCAGCCGCCCTGCGCGGCGGCAAGCCGAGAATGCTGAGCACCATCCTGCTTGATCACCTGCTCACCAACAGGCAGACCGAGCCGGCCCGGGAATTACCCCCGCGCGTCGCGGGCCTCATGGTCAGTCAGCTCAGCCGCCTAGGAGCAGCATGAAAGCCGTTGTCTACGACTCGCCGCGCAGTTTCACCATCACCGAGGTCGCGACACCGGAGGTGGGACCGGGTGAGGTGCGCGTGCGAGTGCAGCAGACCGGGATCTGCGGAACAGACCTCCATATCCACAACGGCAAGTTCTTCGCCGAGTTCCCGCTGACCCCCGGCCATGAACTGGTCGGACCGGTGGACGCTGTGGGCGACGGCACCGAGGGGTTCCGCGTCGGCGAGTACGTCGCGGTCAATCCGAACATGAACTGCGGGCACTGCGAGTACTGCCGGGCGGGACGCACCTTGATGTGCGCCAACCTCAAGGGACTCGGCACCAACTGGCCCGGGTCATTCGCCGAGTACGTCGTGGTTCCCGCCAACCTGGTCTTCTCGGTCGACGGCATCGACCCCGACACGTCCGTGTTCACCGAGCCGACGGCGTGCGCCATGCACGGCCTGCAGACGCTGAGCCCGCCGCCGGGGAGTTCGGCCCTGGTCTTCGGGGCCGGGCCCACCGGCCTGCTGCTCGCCCAGCTCATCGCGCGCGGCGGCGCCGCCAGCGTCACCGTGGCGGCGTCGTCGGCTTTCAAGCTCAGCCGGGCGCGGCAGCTCGGCATCGACCAGACCTTCCTGATGGACCGCGCTGACCTGGCGGGCGATGCGGCCAGGCTGAAGTCGGCAAGCGGCGGATTCGACGTGGTGGTCGACGCCACCGGTTCGGCGGTCGTGTCGGAGCAGTGCGTGCCGCTGACCCGCAGCGGCGGGACCGTCATGTTCTACGGCGTGACCGAGCCGGAAGACCTCGTGCGGGTCAGTCCCTACGATGTGTTCCGCCGCGAGATCACCATCAAGGGGTCCTTCGCGGAGATCGATTCGTTTCCGGCCGCGATCGCGGCACTGCGGACCGGGCGCGCGCGGACCGGCGGGCTCATCACGCACCGCTTCAAGCTCGACGAGTACGCTGCCGCGCTCGACGCGCTGCGCGGCGACCGGACCGTGCACAAGATCATCATTGACTGCTGGCAAGCGTGAAGGCCGGCTCGCCCGGCCCGGCGCGGGCCGCTGACCGCCGCCGGGCGGCGGGTCCGGTCGCCGTCCTCGGGCTTGACCTCGGGACCAGCTCGGCCAAGGCGGTCGTGATCGATGCCGAGGGCCGCGTCCTTGCCCAGGCGTCGGCCGGCTACCCGGTGACTTCGGCCAAGGCCGGCTACGCCGAGAGCGAGCCGGGCCACTGGTGGAGCGCGGTGACCGCCTGCACCCGCCAAGCCGTTCACACGGCAGGCGCCCAGCCTGCCGCGATCGGGCTGTCGGGACAGATGCACGGCCTGGTGCTTGCCTCACCCGACGGCCGGGCGCTGCGCCCCGCCCTGCTCTGGCCCGACTCCCGGGCAGCCGGCACCCTGCGGGCCTACCGGCTGCTCGGCTCGGCCGCGCTGGCCAGGCTGGCCAACCCGCTCACCCCGGGGATGGCCGGGCCGCTGCTGCTGTGGATCGCCGAGCACGAACCGCGCGGCTACGCCGCCGCCCGCTGGGCGCTGCAGCCCAAGGACTGGCTGCGGGCCCGACTCACCGGCGAGTTCTACGCCGAGCCGAGCGATGCGTCGGGGACCTTGCTCTACGACGTGCCGGGTGATCGCTGGGATCTGGCCGCGGTCAGCGCCCTGGGTCTCGATGCCCGGCTGCTCGCGCCGCTGCTGCCTTCGTCCGCGGCCGTGGCTGGCCGCCTCACCCCCGCGGCCGGGGCCGAGCTCGGTCTGCCCGCGGGCATCCCGGTGGCGGCCGGGGCCGCCGACACGGCCGCCGCGGTGCTCGGCAGCGGCGTGGTCGGCGGCGATGACGTCCAGCTCACGGTCGGCACTGGCGCGCAGGTCATCTGCCCGGTGGCCGAACCCGTCAGCCGGGTCGACGCGGGGGTCAACCTTTACCGGTCAGCCACCCCCGACGGCTGGTACCAGATGGGGGCCACCCTCAGTGCCGGGCTCAGCCTCAACTGGGTGCGGGAGATCATGAACGCCAGCTGGGAAGAGCTGTACGCCAGCGCGGGTCATCGGGGCGGGGGCGACGACCCCATCTTCGTCCCGCATCTGTCCGGTGAGCGCACGCCTTATTCTGACCCGGCGCTGCGCGGTTCCTGGACGGCGCTGGCGCTGGCAGGCGACCGGACGTCGCTGCTGCGGTCCGCGCTGGAAGGGACCGCGTTCGCCATCCGCGACGCGCTGGACGCCCTGCTGGCGGATCACCGCCCGCCGCGGCTGCGGCTGGCCGGCGGCGGCACCCTGGCCCCTGCCTGGCGGCAGCTGCTCGCGGACGTCCTCGGTGTGCCGCTGTACGCGGTGGACGTGCCCGCGGCGTCCGGCCGGGGCGCCGCCCTGCTGGGAGCCTGCGCCGCGGGCCTGCTGAGCTTTGCCGACATCCAGGGGCCGCTGGCGCCCCCGGCCCGCCTGGTGGCCGAGCCGGACCGGGCGGCGGCCGCCTTCCATGCCGAACGCCACGCGCGGTTCCGCCGCGTCGTCGCCGCACTCAAACCCGCCCGGCTATCCGCGGGCGAGCTCACGGACTGCGCCGGAGGAACAGCGTGACTCAGTTGACCGAGAAAACCCTGAGCCGGCTGAACGCCGCCGTGGCCGTTCCGCGTTACGACCGCCGCGACATCAGCACCGGGATCGTGCACATCGGCGTCGGCGGTTTTCACCGTTCGCACCAGGCGATGTACCTCGACACGCTGATGAACAGCGGAGCGGCGCTTGACTGGGGCATCTGCGGTATCGGCCTGCAACCGTCCAATGCCGGGATGCGCGACGCACTAGCCGCCCAGGACGGTCTCTACACTCTGGTGATCCGCCATACGGACGGCACCTGGGACGCCCGCGTGATCGGGTCGATCGTCGAGTACCTGTTCGCGCCCGACGATCCGGAAGCCGCCATCGAGAAGCTGGCCGCGCCGGCGACCAGGATCGTCTCGCTCACCGTCACCGAAGGCGGCTACAGTCTCGACGCCGTCACCGGTGAGTTCGATCCGTCCGGCGAGTCGGTCATGGCCGACCTGCGTCCGGGAGCGCCACCGCGCACCGTCTTCGCCTTGGTGACCGAGGCGCTCGCGCGGCGCCGTGCGCGCGGCATCCCCGCCTTCACCGTCCTGTCCTGCGACAACATCCAGGGCAACGGCCACGTGAGCCAGCGTGCGTTCACGGCGTTCGCGCGGCTGCGCGACCCCGGGCTAGCCGACTGGATGACCGGCAACGTCCGCTTCCCCAACTGCATGGTCGACCGCATCACTCCCAAGACCACCGAGGACGACCGCGCCGAGCTCAGCCGCCGGTTCGGCATCGACGACCGGTGGCCGGTGCTGTGCGAGCCGTTCACGCAGTGGGTGCTCGAAGATGACTTCACCGACGGCCGGCCGCCGCTCGAAGCCGCCGGCGTGCAGATCGTTCCCGACGTGGAGCCCTACGAGCTGATGAAGCTGCGGTTGCTCAACGCCAGCCACCAGGCCCTGTGCCACCCGGCCCGCCTGGTCGGGTACCGCTTCGTGCACGAGGTCACCACCGATCCGCTGTTCGCGCGGTTCCTGCTCGACTACATGACGCAGGAAGCCATCCCGACGCTACGGCCCGTTCCCGGCGTGGACCTGCTCGGCTATGCGAACCAGCTCATCGAGCGGTTCTCCAACCCGGAGGTGCGCGACACCGTGGCCCGGCTGTGCGCCAACGCGTCCGACTGCATCCCCAAGTTCCTGCTGCCCGTGATCAGGCAGCAGCTCGCCGCCGGCGGGCCGGTCACCCGGTCGGCGGCCGTCGTGGCCAGCTGGGCCCGCGACGCCGAGGGCACCGACGAGAACGGCACCCCGCACGAGCTTGACGACGACCTCGCACCGCAACTGCAAGCCGCGGCTCGCGGGCAGCGCCGCCACCTGACCGCGTTTCTCGAGGACAACGGCACGGTCTTCGGTGAACTGGCCGCCGACCCCCGGTTCACCGCGGTCTACACCTCGATTCTGAGCTCCCTGCTGGCAAGGGGAGTTCGGGAAACCTTCGCCGACCTTGACCATTACGCGGCGGCGGCCCAAGTGGGCCAGTTGCCGCCCGACCCGCTGCGGAAGGCGCTGTGACCAGCATGCGACAAGTCGTCATCTATCCCGGACAGATCGCGGTCGAGGCGGCCGACATCCCCGTCCCTGGCCCGGGCGAAGCCCTGGTCCGCACGCTGGTGGCCGGAGTCTGCGGCTCCGACCTGCACGCCGCGCGCGGACGCCACCCCTTTGTCGCGCTGCCCTACCGGCCAGGCCACGAGGTGGTGGGGGTCGTCGAGGCGACGGGTTCCGCGGCCGGGGGCGTCGGACCCGGTCAGCGGGTCACCGTGGCGCCCTATCTGCCCTGCTGGAGCTGCAAAATGTGCACCTCCGGCCGGGAGAACCTGTGCGAGAATCTCGCGTTCTTCGGCTGCGGCTACCTTCAGGGCGGAATGGCGGAGCACTTCACCCTGCCCGCCGACCGGCTGTTCCCGGTGCCGGACCTGCTCGACGATCACGCCGCGGCGCTGATCGAGCCGCTGGCGACGCCGGTGCACGCGGTCCGCCTGGCCGGTGACGTGGCCGGCCGTTCCGTCGCCGTCCTCGGGGCCGGGACCATCGGGCTGCTCGCCCTGGCGGTGCTCCGCGCGCACGGCGCGGGGAAAGTCATCAGCACTGATCCGAATCCCCGCAAACGCAACCGGGCCACCGCCCTCGGCGCCGATGCGGCCATCGACGCGCGCAGCCCCGACGTCGCCGGGCAAGTGCGCAAAGAGCTGGGCGGCAGCGCCGACATCGTGTTCGACTGCGTCGCGATCCAGTCGTCGATGGATCAGGCGATCGCCATCGCCGACAAGGGCGGGACGGTGGTCGTGGTCGGCGTCCCGGCCGGGGACGTTACCGTCCCGCTGCCGATCGTCCAGGACCACCAGATCCGTATCCAGGGCAGCGCCACCTATCTGCCGGAAGACTTCCGGGAGTCGGCCGACCTGCTCCGCACCGGAGCCCTCAAGGCCGCGGACTTCGTGACAGCCACCCGGCCGCTCGATCGGGTTGCCGAGGCCTTCGAGCTTGCCTCGTCCGGAGACCACGTAAAGGTGCTAGTCACCGTCGGCCAGCGCTGAACCGGGCTGCCCCGCCGGCCGCGAGATGGCGCGACCGGCCGGGGCGCGGGCGGTTCCCGGCCGGGTCGACGCGCACGGCCTCGACCCGGTGACCGAGTACCCGGACCCTCAGCCTATTGACTGGGCCGGCCGGACCGGCAGGCCCGCTGCCTGCCAGGCCTGGAATCCGCCGTCCAGGTCGCTCGCCTCCGCTAGTCCGAGCCGGCGCAGCGACCTGGCCGCCAGCGACGAGGCGTACCCTTCCGAGCACATCACGATGATCCGGGCGTCCAGCCGGGCAAGGGCCGGGATCCTGGCCTCGCTGCGGGGATCGAGCCGCCATTCCAGGACATTGCGGCCGATGATGATGGCGCCGGGCACCTCGCCCTCGACGATCCGCTGCTCCAGGGGACGGATGTCCACCAGGACGGCCCCCTCGGTCATGGCCGCCAGCGCGGCCTCTGGGCGCAGCCGGGCTAGCCCGCTGCGGGCCTCGGTCAGCAGCTCATCGATACCGGGGGTGCCTTCCGGCGGCCACGCCCCGGAGGTCAGCTGGGCCGCGGAGGCGCTCGCCGCGGCCAGTGCGGTGTCCGCGCCGCCCTGCCCCCGCGAGCCTTCCGGACCGTCGATTGCCACTGTCTCCCGGGCGATCAGGCCGTAGCCAGTGGCGGTGTAGTAGGTCATCGCCGACAGCGGCGGGGAGTAGGCGTGAATGCTGCACGCCGACCCGCCGCCGCCGTGTGCGACGTCATGCACATGGCCGGGCCCGAATGCGACCGACTCACCCACGACGAGCTCCCGGCGAGCCAGCCGGCGACCGCTCGGTATCCGGTACTGCTCGATCAGGCTGCCGTTGGCCACGGCAAACGACCCCGACGACCCGCCGTGGTCGTGCCAGTCGGTGTTCTGATCGCGTTCCCAGGCCAGCAGCCACACGTCGCACGAGTTGGACCGGTGCAGCGGCAGGTACCAGCGCACATCCGGGTCGTATACCACTAGGTCGGCCCAGAATTCCGGGTGCTCCACCAGGGTGACCGTGACGGCCCGCAGCTGAGCAAGCGACAGCCGGCCGCTTTGCGGCGCCAGCTCCCGCAGCACGTCCGCGATCGCCTGCTGCCGCTCCGGACTGACTCCCCAGCCCGGCTTGAGCCCGCCGCCGTCACCAGCGCCACCGGATCCACTGGAGTTCACAGTCGCGGCAGTCATACAGCCTCCTTCACGGACGTCGCGCGATGTCCCGAGACTACGTCCGGCCGTGGCGTAGCGGCGCCAGGGGGAGAAGGGGCTTGTGATGCCGGGGTTGCTGAACCTACCCTCTCACCTCGTGGAAGAGGGGGACGGGGCCACCGGGCTAAGCGAGACACGGGAGGCCGGCGCGGTCAGCTGGCGCGGTCGCGGATGTGGGCAGGCAGCGGGATCTCCGGCCGCAGCTTCGGGTCGGGGATCGGCTGGCCGAAGGTGACCGAGATCGGCAGCACGCCGGCCCATACGTCCAGCTCCTCGTCCTCTGGCTCGTCGCCCGGCATCCCGCTGCGGACCTTCACCGAGGCCTCGGTGAGGGGCAGCGACAGCACCGCCGTGGCCGCCATCTCCTTGGCGGTGGGCTGCCGCGCGGCCGCCCACCGGCCGGGGATGAGGTGGTCGGTGATGAGCCGAAGCGCCTGCCGGCGTTCGTCCTCGCCGGAGACGATCGTCGCGGTGCCGAAGATGACCGCGCTGCGGTAGTTGACCGAATGGCTGAACACCGAGCGGGCGGCGACCAGCCCGTCCATGTGCGTCACGGTCACGCAGACCCGATTCCCGTCCGCCGCCCAGAACGCGCCGTTGGCCGAGGACCCGTGCAGGTACAGCGTGTCGCCGTCCCGCCCGTAGGCGGTGGGCAGCACGACCGGGTCGCCGTCCGCGACCACCCCGAAGTGGCAGATCAGGCCGGCGTCGAGCACCTCGTAGAGGGCGGTGCGGTCGGCCTGGGCGCGCTCACGGTGCCTGCGCAAGGTGGTGCGGGGCGTGCTGGACAAAGGAGTGGTCTCAGTGCTCATGATCTCGTAGCCTAGGCGACAAGTGGACTGGCTCAAATATCCACTCTTGGAGAATTCCTGATGACCACTTTGCCGTCCGGCCTGCCGGTCATGGTGGACCGCGCGGGCTCGGTACCGCTCGCCGTCCAGATATCCGCGCAGCTCGAGGCCGCTGTCACCGGCGGCGTGCTGCACGCGGGGGACCGGCTGCCGTCGAGCCGCGACCTGGCCGGCACCCTTGGCGTGAGCCGGACGGTGGTGACCAACGCGTACGCCCGCCTCTTCGCCGAGGGCTGGCTCGAGGGCCGCCACGGCTCAGGCACGTACGTTGCTGATGTGACCCCGGAGCAGAGCCGCGGGTCCGTGGCGGCGGCCGGTCACGATGATTCGGAACGGGAGCGTGTTTCACCTCGTCCCGCCATTCCTGCGACAGGTCCCAGTGCCGTAATGGATGGCACCGATGTGCCAACCGCGAGTTCCAGGACCTCGATGAACGGTTCCCACCTGTCAATGGGTGGTTCAAATGCTTCGAGGGCTGATTTCACGGAATCGGCTGGCCCCGCCCGCGTGCCCGGCATCGCCGCCGCGGCCGCCCCTGGAATCCTCGGGCAGCCTGACGAGCGGCCGGGGCGCGCCGCCCTCATCGACCTGCAGCCCGGGATCTCCTGGGCGGAAGGGATCGAGCCCGCCGCCTGGCGCCGGGCCTGGCGCCAGGCCGGCGCGCACCTCCCGTCCCGGATGCCGGATCCCTACGGCCTCCCTGAGCTACGCGAGGAGATCGCCGGCTACCTCCGCCGGTCCCGCGGCCTCGCCGTCCGGCCGGAGCAGGTCCTGGTCACCCAGGGTGTGTCGAGCGGGCTGGCGCTGATAGCAGACGCGCTACTGACGGCGGGCGACGAGGCCGGCATCGAGGAGCCCGGCTACCCCACCGGCCGCGAGGTACTGCACCGGGCCGGGGCGCGGGTGGTGCCCTGCCGGGTGGACGCGCACGGCATCGTGCCCGAGGAACTCCCCGGCGGCCTGCGGCTGCTCTACACCACGCCCGCCCACCAGTACCCGCTGGGCGGGCGCCTCCCGGTCAGCCGCAGGCAGGCGCTGATCGCGTGGGCCAGGGCGACCGGCGCGATCATCGTCGAGGACGACTACGACAGCGAGTTCCGCTACGACGTGGGCCCGCTGCCCGCGCTGCACAGCATGGACCCGGACGTCATCGTCTATCTCGGCACCGCGTCGAAGGTACTGGCCACCGCCTTCGGCGCGGGCTGGCTGGTCGCGCCGCCCGCGCTGGTCGACCAGCTGGCCGCGCTGCGCCCCCGGCTCGGCGCCCGCATCCCCGAGCCGGTCCAGCACGCGATCCTCGCCCTGCTCCGCTCGGGCGACCTGGAGCGTCACGTCCGCAAGATGCGCCTGGAGTACGCCCGCCGCCGCGCCGCCCTGGTGGACGGCCTGATCCACTCCAGCCGGGACGCTACCGGCATCGGCCTGACCCACCCTGGCCCGGATGTCACGGGCGTCGGCCGGGCCCCCTCTGGCGATGACGGCGCCACGCCTGCCCAGACCCGGATGCCGTTCCGGCTGCTTGGCGACACCGCTGGCATGCACATCGTGCTGGAGCTCGCCGACGACATCCAGGCGAGCCGCCTCATCGACGCGGCCGCCGAGCGCGGCATCCGGGTCTACTCGCTCGACCGCTATTTCGCCGGCGAACCTGCGATCAACGGCCTGATCATCGGGTACGGCACAGCCACCCTCCCGCAAATCCGGCGGGCGTCCGCCGAGCTGGCCCAATTGCTCACCCAAGGACACGTCGTCCCCGCCGCGGCCGCGGCATCGCAGCCCGCCAAATAACCCAGTAGGGGATAGGGCTCGCGGAAATCGCTATTCCCGCCATCGAGATAACAGCAAGAAGCGCGATGCGCGGGTGGTGTGAAGGTTGGCACGACGTTAACGCCGAAAGTTTTGAGTCTGGCGCCGAATGCATTGAGCTTGTTTAGGTCACGCGGCTGGCCGCCGAGTTCAATCGGGTCGAGGTGCTTGCCGGCGAACGGGGCCAGCACGGACGGCGGGGCCGCTGCGCCTGCCCTTATCGCACGGTCCCGGCGCGCCGCCGCAATCCCGGCACCAGCACGAACAGGCGCCCCAGGCTCAACTCGCGCCCAGCAGAATTCCCCATGATCGCGAAGACTTTTGTTATCGCGAAGACTTTTAGCTCGCATAGCGCGAATTTCTTTCGCCAGGATAAAAGGCTTCGCGATCATGACAACGCGGCGGGCCGGCCGATGCGATCCGACGTCACGCACGTGTGCTGGCGCATCACGAGTCCTCGTAGCAAATTGGCATTGGGTGAGCGGCGGCCGAACCTTCAGCGCTAGCGCCTTTCCGGTGATAACAGCAAGAAGCAGCGGAGAGCCGTCAACAGCAAGAAGCGGCGGAGCCGTCAACGGGGGAAGGGGCGAGGCCGCCAAGAGCGAAATCGACGGAGCCGGGTATTCGGGCGCCGCTAGGGTCGGCTGCCGTCCTCGCGACGACGGAGACGGCGGAGCATCCGGGCGTCGGCGAAGCCAACCGTTCGCGCGGCGGCCTCCACCGTCGCACCATGCCCGATCAGGTGCTCGGCCCGTTCTATGCGGAGAACCTGCTGGTAGCGCAGGGGCGTCATGCCGGTCGCGGCCACGAAGCGGCGCGTCAGGGTACGCTCGCTGACGCCGCAATCTTTGGCCAGATCGGCTAGCGGCAGGGGATCGGCGAACCGCGCCTCGATGCTGTCCTGTACGCGGTGCGCGAGATCGCTGAGGTGGTTGCGATGCCGGAGCATGGCGCTGGTCTGCTGCTCGTCGCCGTTGCGGCGGGCGTAGACCACCATCTCCCTGGCGACCCGCGCGGCGATGACGGGGCCGTCGCGGACGGCGATCAGGTGCAGCGCGAGGTCGATGCCGCTGGCGATCCCGGCCGAGGTGGCGATCCGCCCGTCGACGACATAAAGGACGTCGCGGATGACCGTCGCATCCGGGTACCGCGCCGCCAGCTCATCCTGGATGTCATGGTGCGTTGTGCAGCGACGGCCATCGAGCAGCCCGGCCCGGCCCAGCGCGTCGGCTCCCGCGCAGATGCTCACCACGGTGCCACCGCACGCGTGGTGACCAGTGAGCCGGCCGAGCACGGCGGCGGACAGCGCGCCGGTGCCCTTGATCATGGGTGAGCGCCAGCCGGGGACGATGATGAGGTCGTCGGCGGCCAGCGCTGGCCAGACGGTCTGCGCGCGGACGGTGAGGCCCTGCGCGGTGCGGACGTCTTCCTGCTCGGCGACGTAGCCCAGCTCGTACCCGCACCCGAGGTCGGCGGCGGTCCTGAATGCCTGGGCAGGCCCGGCCAGGTCGAGCAAATGCAGGCCGGGGACGAGCAGGAAGACGATCCTAGTCACGATCTGGTCAACGCGGCGGACTCGCCGACCACTTCCTCAATGGTGGCGATGGTGGCGAAACGCCCCGCCAGTGCGTACTCGGTCCGCTCGATCACCGCGCTGGCGGGCAGCGTGCGCGGGTCCGCGAGCAGCTCTGCCACCGTCTGCCCGGCGGGTGCGTTACGGTGCGGGATCGGGTTGGTCGCGGTCGCCTCGGTGACGAACGTGACCTGATAGCCCAGGTCGGACGCCACCCGGGCGGTGGTCTCGCAGCACTGCTCGGTCCTGATGCCGCAGATCACCAGCTCGGTGATGCCGCGCTGGGTGAGCAGCTGCTGCAGACCGGTCGTCGTGAACGCGTTATGCGCGGTCTTGGTGAAGACAGGCTCGGCCGCCCGCGGCGCGAGCGGCGCAAGCAGCCGGACGTGCCCGCTGGCGGGGTCGAAGGTGCCGCCCGAGCCCGGTTCGGTGTGCAAGATCCACACGACCAGGTCGCCGGCCGCCCGGACGCCATCCACCAGGCGGGCGGCATCGCCGGCGATCTGCGGGTTGGAGATGGCCTGCCACAGCGGGCGCTGGCGGAACGATTCCTGGACGTCAATGACGAGAAGAGCGCGGGTCATGTCCTCGAGCATCCCCGTTAACGGGGCCGTCCTAAAGACAGGATCAGGTCTCGATGCGGGCCGATCTGGTCATACCTGTCGGGCCGCGTCCGCCCGGTTCCATGAGACGGTCAGCAGACCGGAGCAAGCCGCTCCCGTTCGAGATACTGGATCTTGTCTTTACCCCGAATCACAGCTCGATGCGGGAGCCCATGATGATCGTGCGCTCACGGGGGAGCTGGAAGTACTCGGCCGCGTCGGCCGTCAGCCGGGCAGTGGCGATGAACAGGCGCTTGCGCCAGAGGCTCATGTCCGGTGCCTTCCCGGCCCGCACCTCGATGGTGGACAGGAAGTAGGAGACGTCGGCGCCGTCCGGCGGGCATTCTTGCCCGGCCGCGCGGATGAGCGGCAGCAGCGAGGGGACGCTGGGGGTGTCCATGTAGCCGAAGCGGGCGGTGACATGGCAGATCATGTCGTCGGAGTAGCCGAGATCGTCGAGCTCGATCCGCTTTTCCGCCGCGACATGGGGGACCGGCTGCGTCTGGATGTCGACAATGAGGACGTTCTCGTGCAGCACGTGGTTGTGCTCGACGTTCCTGCGCAGGGCCAGCGGGGCGGTTTCCTTGCCGCGGTTGAGGAAGATCGCGGTGCCCGGCACCCGGGTCAGCGGCGGCTGCTTGTGATGCAGGCCGTGGATGAACTCGCGCAGTGATCCCTCGTCGCGCTGCCGCTGGCGGCTGACCAGCACCCGGCCCTTCTGCCAGGTGGTGAGGACGATGAACACGGCGATGCCGATGGCGAGCGGCAGCCACGCCCCGTGCGGCAGCTTGGTGAGGTTGGCCGCGAAGAACAGCAGGTCGATGGTGATCAGCACGACGGCTCCGGGGATGACCAGCCAGAGCGGCTTCTTCCACTGGCTGCGGGCGATGTAGAAGAACAGCAGCGTGGTGATGGTGATCGTGCCGGTGACGGCCACGCCGTAGGCGTAGGCCAGCGCGTTGGCGGTGCGGAAGGTGAAGACCAGCGCGAGCACCGCCGCCAGCAGCGCCCAGTTGATCCATGGCACGTAGATCTGCCCGGCCTGCTCCTCCGAGGTGTGGTCGATGCGCAGCCGTGGCAGGTACCCGATCTGCGCGGCCTGCTGGGTCAGCGAGTACGCGCCGGAGATGACCGCCTGGGAGGCGATGACGGTCGCGGCGGCGGCCAGGATGACCATCGGGATCCGTCCCCAGCCGGGCGTTAGCAGGTAGAAGGGGTTGCTGATGTCGCCCGGATGGGACAGCACCAGGGCGCCCTGACCCATGTAGTTGAGGATGCAGGCGGGGAACACCAGGAACAGCCACGCCCGGGTGATCGGGCCGCGGCCGAAGTGCCCCATGTCCGCGTAGAGCGCCTCGGCGCCGGTCACCGCGAGGACCACCGCCGCCAGCGAGAAGAACGACGTGGCGAAATGCCCGAACAGGAACGAGAGGGCGTAGGTGGGGGACAGCGCCTTGAGGATCGACGGGTTGCCGACCACGCCGCGGATGCCGCAGGCGGCGATCACGATGAACCACAGGGCCATCACCGGCCCGAACAGCCGCCCGACTATGCCCGTGCCGAGCCGCTCAAACGCGAACAGGCCGATGAGGATCACCGCGGTGATGGGGAGCACGATGGCGCCGACCGATGGCGCCGCGACCTGCACGCCCTCGATCGCGGAGAGCACCGAGATGGCTGGCGTGATCATGCTGTCGCCGAAGAACAGCGACGCGCCGAACACCCCGAGCGCGGCGAGCATCAGCGCGACCCGCCGCTTGCTGGGCGCGCCGCGGCGGCGGATCAGCGTGATCAGCGCCATGATGCCGCCCTCGCCGTCGTTGTCGGCGTGCATCACCAAGATGATGTAGGTGACCATCACGATCGTCACCACCGCCCAGAAGATCAGCGAGACGACGCCGTACACATGCTCGGTGCTCACCTGGACGTGATGAGGGTCGGTTGGGTCGAAAACCGTCTGCACGGTGTAAAGCGGGCTCGTGCCAATGTCGCCGAACACGACTCCAAGCGCACCCAGTTCCAGTGCTCCCCGCGCGGTACGGCGGTTCATGTGCCTCCTCGTTTGCCCTTCACAGCATGCCCAAGCATGCCCAAACCTAGCGGTAGGCAATAGCGCCGCCGCGCTCACACCCTGCGCAAAGGCCGGCTTGCGGTCTTCTGGGCCGGCCACGGCTGAATTAGGGTAATGGCGTGCGACTGATCAGGTTCCTGGCCGGCGGCGGCGAGCCCCGCGTCGGGCTGAGCCGACTGGGTGGCGGGGGCGGGGCAGCTGAAGTGACCGTACTCGGCCCGGCGGCGGGCTCGCTGGCCGAGCTGCTGGCGCTGCCGCTGGCCGGGATCCGCCGGATCTGCGAGTCGCCCGCCGGGGAGACCGTGCCGGCGGCCGGGATCACGCTGCTCGCGCCGGCCGACGGGCGGATGGAGGTGTGGGCGGCCGGCGTCACCTACGAGCGGTCAAGGACCGCGCGGATGGCGGAGAGCGAGCAGTCGGCCGACATTTACGACCGGGTGTACGCGGCGGAGCGGCCCGAGCTGTTCTTCAAGTCTGCGGCCTGGCGGATCAGCGGTCCCGGCGCGCCGGTGTCGGTGCGGGCGGATTCCACCATCGACGTTCCCGAACCCGAGCTGGCCGTGGTGCTCAACGCCTCCGGCGTGGTCGCGGGCTACACGATCGGCAACGACATGAGCTCACGGTCCATCGAGGGGCAGAACCCGCTGTACCTGCCGCAGGCCAAGACCTATCTCGGCAGCTGCGCGGTCGGCCCGTGGATCGTCCCGTCCTGGGAGATCCCCGACCCGTACGCGCTGGACATCGAACTGACGATCGCCCGTGACGGCGGGGTGGCCTGGGCGGGCACCGCCAGCACGTCGGGCCTGCACCGGAAGATCGACGAACTGGCCGCCTGGCTGTTCCGCGAGGACGAGTTCCCCGCCGGGGTGATCCTGTCCACCGGCACCAGCCTGGTCCCCGACCTCCCCTTCACCCTCCAGGCAGGCGACGAAGTCCGCATCACCATCGCGGGCATCGGCACCCTGGTCAACCCGGTGGTACGCGGCAAGGCGGCTCTCGCCGGACGCTGACCCGTCACCGCGCGCCTTGCTGCGGGGAGCCCCCAACGGCACACGATCATGGTTTTCGGTGCCCGGACGCACGCGGAGGCCGGTCAGGCCAGTTCCAGGACCGCCGCGGCCGCGTTCTGACCGCCCAGTCCGGAGACCGCGCCGCCACGGCGGGCGCCCGAGCCGCACAGCAGGATGTTCGGCCGGCTGGTCTCGACACCCCAGCGTGCCGCGGGGGTGCCGAGGCCGGTCTTGCCCGTTGCCCATGGCCAGGCCAGGTCGCCATGGAAGATGTGGCCGCCGGGCATGGCCAGGTCGTCCTCGACGTCTTGCGGGATCTTCGCCTCGATGCAGGGCTGCCCGGCCGCGTCGCGGGCGACGACCGACTCGATCGGGTCGAGGAGGTGCTCGTCGAGCGAGGCGATCGCGCGCGCGACGGCGAGTTCCTTGCGCTCCGCGCGCGTCGCCGGGTCGTCGAAGAGCGTCGCGGGCAGGTGCAAGCCGAAGTACGTCAGCGTCTGTGTCCCCGCGGGAACCTGGCCGAGAATCGAGGGATCGGTCAGCGAGTGGCAGTAGACCTCGCCGGGCAGGCGCGACGGGACCTGCCCGGCGGCGGCCTCGACGTAGGCCCGCTCCAAGTCGGAGTAGTCCTCACCGAGGTGCAAGGTCCCGGCGAACGCGACCCGCGGGTCGGCACCAGAGGCCAGCCGCGGTAGCTGGCTGAGCAGGAAGTTGATCTTCAGCTGGGCGCCGGCCGGCTTGCCCGCCGGGTCCCGCTGCTCGCCCAGAAGTCCCGCGAGGACCCACGGGGCGACGTTGGCCAGCACGAGGCGGGCCCGTAGTGTCTGCGTCCCGGTGTCGCCTGCCACGTCGACCTCGGCGTCGCCGTCACCCCCCCGTACCGCGGTGACCTCGGCGTTAACGACTAGCTCGGCGCCCGCCTTGCGGGCGGCGGCGGCCAGCGCGTCGGTGACCGCGCCCATCCCGCCGACCGGTACCCGCCACTCACCGGTGCCGTTGCCGATCAGGTGGTAGAGGAAGCAGCGGTTCTGGATAAGCGACGGGTCGTTCATCCGGGCGAAGGTGCCGATCAGCGCGTCGGTGGCGACCACTCCGCGGACGGTATCGTCGCGGAAGCGGCGCTCGACGGCCTCGCCGAGCGGCCGCTCGACGAGGTCCCGCCACAGGACCGGATCGATCTGCTGACGCACTTCCGATTCGAGCGGAAGCGGGTGGGTGAGCGTCGGCGCGACGGCCGCGGCGACCTCGCCGACCTGCCGGTAGAAGTCATGCCAGGCACCGTACTCGGCGTCGGAGCCGGTCAGGTCGCGGAAGCTGTCGCTGGTCGCCGTCCCCTCGGGCCGCTCGACGAGGAGCCCGCGGGCGACGCCGTCGCGCCGCACCGGGGTGTAGGACGCCGTCGAGCGCGAGGCCAGCCGCAGATCAAGGTCGAGGTCCTTGACGACCGACTCAGGCAGCAGCGAAACGAGGTAGGAGTACCGCGACAAACGGGTCGGGAATCCCGGGAACGCCTGCGCGGAGACCGCGGCGCCGCCGGTGCGGCCGAGGCGCTCGAGCACCACCACCGACACTCCGGCCGCGGCGAGGTAGGACGCGGCGGTCAGCCCGTTGTGCCCGCCGCCGACAATCACCACGTCGTACGCGCCGCGACGCGTCAGGGATCCACTCACCCGCTCGATGGTAACGGGGGACGGTCACCGCGGCGACGGGCCAGCGGCGTTCTTGAGCCTGACCGGCCGCCGCCTGCCTGCGGGGACGCGGTCGGCCGGGAACCTGGTATTGTGCGGGTGTGCGAGGACCGGTCCCTGAGCCGCCGGGCGGGTTGACCTCCTCCGATGCCACACCCGACAGGCCGGCAGCCCCCGCCCGCGTAACGATCGGGCAAGTGGCGGAGCTGGCTGGCGTGTCGGTCTCAACAGTCTCCCGGGTGCTGAATGGGCGGTCCGACGTGTCGGCCGAGACCCGGCTAGCCGTCGAACGGGTCGCCCGTTCCCATGGGTACGCAACCCGCCGGGCGTTGCCAGGCGGCCCGGCCCGGCCGTCGCATGAGCGGTTCGACTCCGCGGACGGGCGCCTGAGCGGCCTCGTGGGTGTCACGACCACCACCTCAGGCACCGCCTATTTCTCTGCCATTCTCGCGGGCATTACCGAGGCGCTGGCTGAGCGCGAAATGTGGGCTTTGGTGTGCCCGACCCGGCAAGAGCACGATCGCGAAGTGTCGGTGCTCAAACGCCTCATGCGCAGCGAGATGGTCGGCGCCTTGCTGCTGCTGCCTGAGGAGTCGCCTGACGAGCTGCGGAGGCTGAGACAGGACGGCTTGGTTTTCGTGGTGGTGGATCCACTCCACGACGTGGGGGGAGACATCCCGGCTGTCTCGGCGGACAACTCCGACGGGGCCTACCAGGCCACCGCTCATCTGCTGCGACTAGGGCATCGGCGGATCGGGGTCATCACCGGCCGCGGGGACGGTACCGCCACCAGGGCGCGACTGCAGGGCCATCACGCCGCTCTGGCGGAAGCGGGCGTCATGCCGGACCCGACGCTCGAGGTGGAGGCGGATTTCCTTGTCGCGGGAGGCGCGGCCGGCGCCGAGCGCCTGCTTGGGCTGGCCACCCCGCCGACAGCGATTTTCGCCTTCAATGACTGCATGGCCGTCGGCGCGCTGCACGCGGCGCGGGCGAGAGGGCTCCGGCTCCCCGACGAACTGTCGGTCGTCGGCTTCGACGACACGCCCGAAGCCGAAGCCGCTCACCCGGCGCTGACGACGGTTCATCAGCCGCTCAGGGAGCTGGGCCGGGTGGCAGTCAGCCAGCTGGTCAGGCTGATGGACGGCCACGAGTTCGAGCCGCTGCACGTCGCCCTCGCCACCCGCCTGGTAGTCCGCTCGTCCACGGCGCGCCCGACCCGGTAGCCGCCGCGCCGCTGGGACGGTCCGGCAGCCACCGCCAGCTGGGGTGCGGCCGCGTCCTCTCTGCGACCCTCGCAACTGAAGGTCGTTTAGCTAGGCGGGCCGTCCGGAAAGCGCACGAACCTTGCTCTGATCACCTCGGAATCGGCGGACTCGGTGGCTGCCAGATGGGGTTCCAGATCAGTAATGAGCTCGAATTTCGGTTGGTCCGGCCAGCGTCCGCGAGCGATCGCTGTCACCGGCAGGCCCGAGTGACGGAACTGCAGGCCATGGAAGTCCCGGTAGATCTGCGTGTGGGCTGTGCGCGGCAAGCCCGCCACCACGATCTCCGCCCGGCCGCGCCCCAGCGGTCCTTTTGGCGGGCGATGACCCCGGCCGCCGCCCCAGGGCAGCCCGTCAGCCAGCCGGGGATCAAGCCGGCCAGCCGCTCTTCCGAGCTCGAATCTCAGGGCGACAGCCTTGTGGCCCGGGGTGAAGTCTGTGGATACCTCGATGTACGGCGAAAGCGGGTCTTCTCGAATGCCGTAGCACAGCGTCATGCTCGTTAGCGGCGCCGACGGCCCGGCCGACCCCTCAAGACCAAAGGAGCCAACGGACACCGGGAGCCGGAGTTCATCGTTGACCAGGCCGAAAGGCTGCGGGGCAAGCTCGCGGAGCTGGCTCGCCGACCACCGACCCATCGCTGCCATCAACTCGGCCGCGCTGTCTGGCCCCAGCGCTGGCCCGATCCACACCCTCGGCTCCACGGCCATGTCCGCCCTCGTCTCGCCGCCGTCGCTGGCCGCGACTCGCCGTTCATGCTACGCGGGCCGCGGATCGCCTCCCAGCGTCGTCTTCACGCTGGGATCTTGACGACCCCGCAACCGAGACTTAGCGTCATTCCCGACAGTTCCCGGAAGTTTCCGGGAATAACCGGGAAAAGACTCTAGGGCGGACACGTGTCTTCTGAACTGACTACGCCAACGGGTCGTGAGCGGGCCCGCGCCAGATGGACCAGGGCCGTCGTGGCGGCTCTCGTCGTAGCCGCCGCTGGACTAGGGCTGGCGGTGTCGCCTACCCCCGTGACAAGCACCCCGGCCCGGGCGGCGTCGTGTCCCTGGATTGGCTCCGCCGCGCCCGTGGCCACGAGGGTGGCGCAGGTGATGGCACAGATAACCGAGACTCAAGAGCTCGCGCTGGTCAACGGCGGTTCGGGCAGTTATGCCGGCAATATTCCGGCCATCCCGGCGCTGTGCATACCGGCCATCAACCTGGAAGACGGACCGCAGGGGGTTGGCGACGGACAGTGTTGCGTCACCCAACTTCCGGCCCCGGTTGCGGCGGCGTCCACCTGGGACACCAGTCTGGAACAGCAATACGGCGCGGTGGTGGGATCGGAGGAGGCGGGCAAGGGGGCCGACGTCAACCTTGGCCCGACCATCAACATCGTGCGCGACCCCCGGTG
>JBEKEK010000154.1:0-18753 GCA_050013875.1 Trebonia sp.
CAGATCCTCCCGCCGTCGCTCACCTCGACGGTGGTGGTGCCGTCGAACTTCCGCCGCGGCCTGTTCGAGCTCCAGCTCCCGGTCGACGCGGACGCGCTCTGGCAGCAGGCCTGGCTCGTCGTCAGCAACGGGATGTAGTCATGCGAAACAGATGGAACAGAGGAAACGCGTTCTGGGTGGCGCTGGCCGCGCCCGGCATCGTCTGGCTGCTTGTGCTGTTCATCGTGCCGGTCTACGCGGTGCTCGCGATCGCGATGGGCAAGCTTAACCAGCTGCTCGAATCCCCGGTCGCGGTCTGGAACCCGCTCGACTGGTCGTCGTCGGGCGTCATCGACGTATGGCGCGACATCGTCGGCAGCTCGGCGTTCGCCGGCCCGATCATCATCCGCACCCTCGTCTACACCGTCGTCGCCTCGCTGCTCTGCCTGCTGATCGGCTACCCGGCGGCGTACTTCGTGGCCCGGTTCGCCGGCCGCCGCAAGGCGCTGTTCCTGGTGCTGCTCATCGCTCCGTTCTGGATCAGCTACATGATGCGGATGCTGGCCTGGATCGACCTGCTCTCCACCGGCGGCTACGTCAACAAGGCGCTCGGCTGGGTGGGCATCTCCCCGGTCAACTGGCTCGGCGGCCACTCGGTGACGGTCGTGCTCGGCCTGGTCTACGGCTACATCCCGTACCTGATCATGGTGCTGTATGCGGGCCTTGACCGGATCGACCCGGCGCTGCTCGAGGCCGGGCGCGACCTCGGGCTCGGCCGCTTCCGCACCTTCATCCACGTGACGCTGCCACTGTCGCGCCAGCCGATCCTGACCGGCCTGCTGATCACGGTGCTGCCGATGCTCGGCGACTACTACACCAACCAGATGCTGTCGGGCGCGGCCTCCACCTCGATGATCGGCAACCTGATCCAGGGCCAGCTCGGCACCCCCGGCCTGGAGGGCCAGGGCGCCGTGCTCTCCCTCATGCTGCTGCTCATCTTGCTGATCCCGATGGTCTACTACGTGATCGCGACCAACCGCGAGGCCAGCCAGTGATCCCCGGAGGTGCCCCGTGACCGCCACTAATACCCCCGCCGCCGATGCGGCGGCCACCACATCTCCCGCTTCGAATGTCCCGCGGCAGCGGCGCCTCCGCCCGTTCTGGCGGAACCCGTGGCGGCACCCGGTGTTCCTCGAGGCGTTCACCTGGCTCTACCTGATCTGGTCGCTGGTGCCGATCGCGATCGCGGTGCTGTTCTCCTTCAACAACGGCCGGTCCCAGTCGGCCTGGCAGGGGTTCTCCTGGCGCTGGTACTTCAGCGACCCGGTCAACTCGGTACTGCATGACCCGCAACTGCACGCCGCGGTCATCCAGACCGTCCGCCTCTCCGTGCTCACCACGGTGATCGCGGTCCCGCTGGGGGTCGCCTTCGCGCTCGGCATCAACCGCTGGCGCGGCCCGATCCCGGCCACGTTCAACTTCGTGATGATCTTGTCCTACGTGATCCCCGAGCTGATCTTCGGCGTGTCGATGTTCTTCGTCTTCACCACCCTGTTCAGCTCGGTCCACCTGGGCACCCTGGCCGAGGTGCTCGGCCTGGTCACCTGGAACGTAAGCTGGCCCGCCATCGTCGTGCAGGCGCGCCTGGTCACCATCGGCCGCCAGTACGAGGAGGCCGCCGCCGACCTCGGCGCCAGCCAGTTCCAGGTCGCCCGCCGGGTGCTGCTCCCGCTGCTCGCCCCGGCCATCTTCGCCAGCGCCGTGCTTGTGTTCTCGGGGGTGATCGACGACTTCGTGATCGTCGACCTGCTCTCCTCCAGCGCCGGCAACACCCCGATGTCGGTGATCATCTACTCCACTCAGCACGGCGGCAACGGCGGCCCGGCGCTCAACGCGCTTGGCTCGATCATGCTGGCGATGTCGCTGATCATCGTCCTTCTCGGCTACGCCGGCTACCGCCTGCTGTCACGCGGCGAAGGCGGCAACGGCCTGGCCGCCCTCACCGCGATCTCGGGCGAAGGCTGATACGTAACCGAGTCAGCTCGGCCAGTAGGAGCAGCGCACCCCGGTGCGGACGGCCTGGGCCAGATGGTCGCCGATGACGGGATCGCCCTCGGTGACCCGGGCCAGTGCCCGGCGGATGGCCTTGCCGACCGCCACCCGGGCTCGCTCCGGCTCGTCAGGGAATGACCGGGTACGCCAGCCGAATCCAGTGGCGCTGGCTAGCTGAGCGGTCAGCCAGTCACGTTCGTCGCGAGCACTCGCGGCCCGGGCCGAGTCGGCCGATTCCAGCTGGTCAATCTCGGCATCCAGGCGATTCAGCCGCTTCTTGTACTCGCCGATCGCATCCCGGTCCAAGACGGGATGCGCCGTTCCCATGTCGCTGACGGCGCTGCTCAGCGCGGCGAGCCCGGCCACCAGATCGGCGGCCCGGATTTCCTGCCGCGGGTTGTCGATCAGCACCGCGAGGTGGGCCATGCCCACGCTGTCATCGACCAGCACACTGTGATTGCGCAAGGTAAGCCGCCATTTTCGGCCGACTCGGCAGCATTGCGCGAACGTGTCGGACGGCCCGGGCTCCGGACTGCCCGCGGCACCGCCGAGACTCAGCTCAGCCGCCTCGCGCGCGGCCAAATCGAGCTCGCGCCGCGCCGCGTCGGCGTCCGTCGGCAGCTTGCGGCGCGCGTACGCTTGCGCAAGCCGCTGCCGGGAAGCCAGCACGGCCGGCCAGTGCGCCAGGGCAAGGTTGTGCTGTACCGCGGCGCGCAGATGATCGATGGCCCGGTCCAGGTGGCCCGAAGTCAGCGAGGCGACCCCAAGGGCATGCTGAGTCGATCCGAAGCAGGTAATACCGAGGCTGCCGACCATCGGCCGGTGGGCATACGGACGGAGCAGCTCGTAGGCCCGGTCGGCGACGTCCGCGTCGTCGAGCAGGAACGCGGCCTCGACGATTCCGTTCATCGTTACCAGCCAGCTGCTTGAGCGGGCCAGACTGGCGAGCCCGCCGCCGCCTAGGGCGGCGAGCGAGCTGGCGGCCGTGCGCCGGTCCCCGCCGAGCGCCGCGGCGACGGCAAGCGCGGCCACCGACGAATCGTCGACCGAGGACAGGGCGGGGGAGTGCGCCCCCGCGCGCAGCGTGGGCAGCAGCTCAGTCAGGCGTCCCTGATACCAGCGGACCGTCACTAGCTGCGCACCTGGCCACCATTCATTGTCGATATCGCCCGCCGCCGCACCGCTCTTGGCGCAATTGGCCACCAGGGCCTCGGCCTCGTCGAAACGGCCGGCCCGAATGGCGAGCATCACATCAATCGCGCTGACCACGAACCCGATCGCCAGATGATCACGTTCAAGTAGCTGGTCCCGCAGTTCGCCAAGGAGACGTTCGGCGTGCGGATCGCCATCGGCCAAGGAATCGACCGTGCGCCACAGCAGGCCCATCAGCAAATCCCCACGGCGCTGCGTGCGAAAGCTCGTCTTGATTAGTTCGGCGGCTAGTTCCTGACGCAGCCGGGCTTGGTCAGGGCCGAGCAGGCAGTGATGGGCGAGGCTGAGCGCCTCCGCCATGAGGATGGGGTCCGGGTCGGGCGCCGCCCTTATTTCAGCAAGCACCGCCATGATCGCCGCATGCTCACCATGGCGGTAATCAGCCTCCGCTGCCAGCCGCGCGCGGACCCGAAGGGCAAGCGGAGAATGCGCGTTGAGCAGCGAAAGGACATGCTGAAGGCGGGCTTCAAGCTGCGCCGCGCCGGAAACCGTCCGTCGCTCGCTTACCCACAGCCCGGCCAGGCCGAGGGCGGCCAGTGCCATCGCTTGCACGTCGCTGGCCGCTACCGCGAGCTGGTAGGCCCGCTCGAAGTTACGCCGGCTGGTGTGCAGGTCGCCATCGGTGTGCAATGCGCGATCTCCGCCCGAGAGGGCTGACTCAAGCTCATTCGCACGAAATACGACAGAATCCGCCCGATGATCGCCCCCGCTCGTCATGCTCTGAATGTATTCGCGGCGCACTGAACAGTCGAGACTTTGGCTGTCGCGGGATGGAACGGGATGGCACTGGATGGACCGCGCCCTTTATGTAAGGCCGCTCATCAGTAAATAGCGCCTGCCCGTTCGGCAGCGCTGCCCTTCCACGACCAAGGGGGATCCATGTCGCTCCGCGACGCAATGCGCGATTCAGCCGCTCCGTACCTCGGGCCGGGCGAGCCGGTACAGGCAGTGATCGGAGCGCAGACCGCCAGCCAGTGGCTCGCGGCGCTCACCGGCATCTTCGTGTTCCTCGGCTTCAACCACTACCGGATCCTGGCGGTCACGCCGACCAGGATCGTGGTGCTCGACGCGGGCAAGGCGAGCTTCAAGAAGGCCCGCGGCGTGGTCACGGAGCTGCCGCGGTCGACCCGGCTGGGCCCGGCGACGGGCATGTGGCACCAGATCCCGGCCGGCCAGGAGACGCTCCGGGTGCACCGGCGGTTCTTCAAGGACATCGAGACCGCCGACAGCGTCATCACCGCCAGCGCGTGACCGGCAGGAGAGACACAATGCCTAACTCGCTATCCGCGCGCGTCCTCGCAGCCGCGCGCCGCCTCCCGCGACGGCTCAAGGGCCTTCCCGGCGGCAGCCGAATCGCAGCGATCTCAGTCTGCGCCGCCGCCGCGGCCGTGCTCGGGGCGGCCGGGCTGACTCCCGCCATGGCCGCCACCGGGCCCTCGATGACGGTCAACGGCAACAGCGTCAACATCGCGATCCAGGGCCCGCACAACAGCCTGAAGTTCTACTGGGCGGTTAACGGCACTGCCACCTGGCACGCCGAGACCATAGCCGGACCGGGGACAACGTTCTCGGCGCCGTCGATGACGGTCAACGGGAACTCCGTCAACATCTCGGCGATGGGCCCGGGCCACCGGCTGAAGTTCTACTGGGCGGTTAACGGGACGTCGACGTGGCATGCCGAGACGGTCGCGGGGATCGGGTCGACTTACTCGGCGCCGTCGATGACCGTGAACCATAACAGCGTCAACATCTCCGCGGTGGGGCCCAAGAACCGGCTGAAGTTCTACTGGGCGGTCAACGGCACCGCCACCTGGCACCCGGAGACGGTCGCGGGCATTGGCAGCGTGCAGTAGCGACAGCGGAAACCGTCGAAGTTCGCAGGCGGCCGGGATCCAGCGACGGACCCGGCCGCCGGCCACCGCAGAGCTGCCGGGCACGGCTATGATCGCCCCGTGACCTGGCCCACGATCCGCTACCGGGTCGGCAACGAGAACAACCCAGCCGATCCGTGGGGCCGCAGTGAGCTGGTGATCCACCCCGACGGCAGCGCGCGGCTTGACCATCATTTCTCCATGGGCGGGGTACCGCGCGCGTGGTCCGGCCACGTCGACGCGGCGGCACTCGACGAGCTGCTGGCCGCGCTCGACCAGGCGGGCTTCCCGCCATTTCCTCCGGCGGTGCCCTTCCCGCCCGACACCACGCTGCGCTGGCTGGCCGTGGAGGCGGCTGGCGCCGTGCGGCAGGGGCTCATCAATGGGGACGACCCGGCGCCGCCGCCCGGCTACGCCGCGGCCTTCGAGATCATCGACGCCGTCATACGGCAGCTAAGCGGAGACGCGGTGGATTACCCGGCGAAGCGAGGGACGCTCGTGCACGGCGCCGTCGAAGTCCAGCCCTGAGGGAAGCGGAACGGCTCAATCCGGGAGGATCGGAGCCCCCGGCGGGAGCCGGCGGACCTCAGGGAAGCGGCCGCTAACGTCGGCTGGCCCGAGCCGCCGCAGCCCCGCCGCCCACCACAGGCAGTCGCCTGGGTCACCCTCGAGCTTGTAGCGCGCGTCGGGCAGCAATGTGATGTACCCACCCGATGGCAGGGGGACCAGCGTGGCCAGGTGCGCTCCGCTGACGGCGTCCCAAAGCCGCGCGGTCGCGTCGCCTGAGGCCGTGGCGAGCAGCGTCCCTGACGGGGAGAACGCGACCGAGGTCACTGTGTCGGCGTGCTCACGGAACGACGCCACCCTCCGGCCGGTCACGGCATCCCAGACCAGCGCGCTCTGGCTGGACGTGGTGGCCAGGTGCCTTCCCCCCCGGCGAGAACGCCACGTCCTGCACGGCGCCGAGGTGCCCGGACAGGGTAACCAGGGCGCCGCCGCGGGCATCGATTATCTCCACGTGCTGCGCCGAGCAGACAGCGAGCAGGGCACCGTCCGGCGAGAACCCGATCCCCCGGTTGGGGCCGAAGGTCATCCGCACCATGACCTCAGCCCGCTCGACGCCCGCCATGGCGGACATCATGGATCACGCGGTCGCGGCGGACAAGGCCGTGGACCTTTCCCGGTCGCGCTACCGTGTCGCGGCGGCCAGCGCCGCGCGGATGACCGCCGCGCTCGCCGGCGTGCCCTTCTCGTTGTCGAACGACCCGTAAGGCAGCCCGTAGGCCGGCGTTCCCGGCTGCATACGCCAGCCGTCGGCCAGCGTCCCGGCGTCCACGGCCCCGTACCCAATCGAGTCGAGGAACCCGGTGACCGCCGCCTTGGCCGCCGCGCTGTCGCCGGCGATCGGCAGGTACGATCGGTCGGCCGCCCCGGCCGGGCGGGCCAGGTTCAGCAGGTGCTTGAAGAAGATGTTGTTGAAGACCTTGACCACCGCGGCCCCGGGGAGCTGCCGTGCGAGCCATTCGCTGCTGGTGAGCGACCCGCTGTCGAGTTCCGGGAGCTGCCCGTCGCGCTCGGGGTAGTAGTTGCCGGTGTCCATCACGACCTTGCCGTCGAAGGACGCGGCGGGCAGGCGGGGACATGCCTTCACCGGGATCGCGACCACGACGATGTCACCGGCCTCGGCGGCCTCCGCGGCCGACGCCGCCCGGGCCAGCGGTCCGAGTTCCGCCACCAGCTCCCGCAGCGTCTCCGGTCCACGCGAGTTGCTCAGCACCACCTGATGCCCGGCGTCCACGGCGAGCGTGGCCACCGTGCTCCCGATAGATCCGCTTCCGATTAGTCCCAGTGTCGTCATGACCGCCCTAACCCGGCGAGCCCGCCGGGCATTCCGCTTCCGGGGGAAAGCCCGGCCGCCGCCCGCACCGCGATCCCGCCGGGGGCTGGATCCCGTCGCGCCGGCTCCGCGCCGATCAGGATTGGTCCCCGGGTCCGCGTCCCGGTAATGTCGGCCCGGTGCTGCTGACTGAGACCTACCGGGAACTGTTCACCGCCGTGGCCACCTGCGCGGCCGGCCTGACCGGGCTGCTGTTCGTCGCGATCTCGGTCGGGCCGCGCGACGACATCCCCGACCGGCCGGCCGTTATCCAGCAGATCCGCGCGGCCTCGGCGCTGGTGGCGTTCACCAGCGCGCTCTCGGTCTCGCTGTTCGGCCTGGTGTCAGTGAACAGCGCGGGCTACGCGGCCATCTCGGCCGGCACCATCGGCATCCTGTTCATCGCGGCCAGTGTCCGGTCGATTGTGACCAGCCCCGATGTGTCCGCTGAGCAGGCGTTGCGGCAGGCCGGCTTGATCGCGCTCCTGTTCGCGGCGTTCGGCGGCGAGGTCGCCTGCGGAATTGGCCTGATCTCGAATGACACGGCCGTCTTCGGCCCCAATTACCTCAGCTACGTCCTGATCGTATTGCTGCTGGTGGGAATCGCGCGTGCCTGGGAGCTTGTCGGCAACCGGGACACCGGCATCTTCGCGTCGATCGCGGTACTCACCGGCCTCGACCATCGTCCGGCCCGGCGCGACGCTCCCGCCGCTCCCTCCGGTCCCACTGGTCCCGGTGACGATGGTGGCCCCGCCGGCGGCTAGCTCGCGAGCGACTCCTCGGCCTGGACCGGAGCGGAGTCGGGAGCGAGCACGCGGATGGCGTCGGCCGGCAGGAAGCAGTGCACCGGGGTGCCCTGCGTCCAGGTGGCCGCGGCGTCGTCGTTGCCGACGACCGCCTGCAGGGACTCGCCGGTGGCCAGCCGGAGCATCACCTGGGTGGCCGCGCCCAGGTAGACAACCCGCTCCACCAGCGCGGGAACGCGATTCGGGCCGGACGAGCCGTGCTCCTCGACGCGGACCCGCTCCGGGCGGATCACCGCCTGCGCCTTGGCGCCCGGCGCCGCCGGGACCCCGATGGACGTCGTCAGGACGCAATCGCCCAGCTTGAGGGTGCTGGCGGAGTCAACGGTCCGTTCCATCACCAAGATCTCGATCAAGTTGGCGGCACCGAGAAAGTCGGCCACGTAGGAGTCGGCCGGCTCCTCGTAGACCTCCCGGGGCGTGCCGATCTGCGCGATCCGGCCGGCGTGCATCACCGCCAGCCGGTCGGACATCGTCAGCGCCTCCTCCTGGTCGTGGGTCACGTAGATGAACGTGATCCCGACCCGTTCCTGCAGCGCCTTGAGCTCGACCTTGAGCGACCGCCGGAGCTTGGCGTCGAGCGCGCCGAGCGGCTCGTCGAGCAGCAGCGCGGCCGGGTTGAGCACCAGCGCGCGGGCCAGCGCGACCCGCTGCTGCTGGCCGCCGGAGAGCTGGGCCGGCCGCCGGGCGGAGAACGAGGCCATGTCGACCAGCGCCAGCGCCTCGCCCACCCGGGTCTTCAGCTCCGGCTTGGAGATCTTGGCGTACTTCAGCCCGAACGCCACGTTGTCGAAGACCGACATGAACGGGAAGAGCGCATAGCTCTGGAACACCGTGTTGACCTTGCGCTTGTGCGCCGGCACGCCGGAGACGTCCACCCCGTCGAGCAAAATGCGGCCGGCTGTCGGCTCCTCGAATCCGGCCACCAGCCGCAGCGTGGTTGTCTTGCCGCAGCCGGACGGCCCGAGCAGCGAGAAGAACTCGCCGCTGGCCACCGACAGGTCGATGTTGTCGACCGCGGCGGCGTGCCCGCGGGAGAACCGCTTGGTAAGTCCGACAAGGTCGATGGCTGCTGCGGCCATGGCGTCATCTCCGTATCTGCGGGCCCACTTGCTATCTCTGCTCTTGCGCTGGCTGCCAGGGGAAGCCGAGCTGTCCGGCCGCGTAGCGCATGGCGAGATCATAGGCGCGGGCGGGCGTCACATCGGGATCTTCCAGGGCGATTTGTACGGCCATACCATCAAGCAGGGCCGACAGCGTGATCGCGAACTCGGCGGCGCCGACGGAAGCGTCGAACTCGCCCGCCTCCTGGCCGGCCAGTACCGTCGTCTCGATCGTCTCCCGCCACCGCTCGTCGAACTTGTGCCGCACCGCGGCCACCCCGGCGTTACGCGGGGAGAGCGCCCACAGGTCGAGCCAGAGCAGCCACTCGGTCGGCTTCCCGTCCTTCGCCACCGGGTCGGTATCGGGCAGGCAGGTCATCGCGACCAGTTCGGTGAGCCGCCCGGCCGCGGTCGGGATCGCCGCCAGGCGCTGGGTGCCCGCCGCGTACCAGCTGTCCTCTGAGTAGCGCAGCGCCTCGGTGAGCAGCTGGTCGCGGGTCTTGAAGTAGTAGATGACAAGCGCCGGGCTGGTCCCGGCGTGCTCGGCGACGTCGGCGATCCGGGTGTCGGCGTAGCCGCGCGCCACGATGACGTCGAGCGCGGCGCGGAGCAGCTGCTCGCGGCGCTGCTCGGCCGCCTTCCCGTCGTTCGACCCGCCCGATCCTGACGACTGTGCCATCGTGCCCCGCCCGGCTCGCTGTCCCGTGGCCCGTCGCCCGGTGACCTTGTTCAGATCGTATCAGCCTTCTAGACTGAATGTTCAGTCAAACTTTTTTAGCATCGGGTCTACGCCTGGAGGCAGACAGCATGGCAGCGGAGAGCTACGACGCGATTGTCGTCGGCGGCGGGCACAACGGCCTGGTCGCGGCCGCCTACCTCGCCAAGACCGGGGCGAAGACGCTCGTCCTGGAGGCGAGGTCAACCACCGGCGGTGCCGCGACGACCGAGTCGCCCTGGCCGGACGCGCCCGAGTTCCGGGTGACCAGGCTGTCATACGTGATGTCGCTGCTGCCGCCCACCATCATGAACGACCTCCAGCTGGAGCGGCACGGCTACAAGGTGTTCCCGATGGGGCCGTACTACCAGGCGTTTCCCGAGGGCGGCTCGCTCACCCTGTACGAGGAGGAGTCGCAGCGCGCTTACGACGAGATCGCCAAGTGGTCAAAGAAGGACGCTGACGCCTACTCCCAGTGGAACGCCTGGCTCGGCGGGCTGGCCGACGTGCTCGGCCCGCTGCTGCTGACCGTGCCGCCCGCCATCGGCTCGCGTAAGCCGCGCGACCTGGCGGCCACCCTGCGGCTGGCGTGGCGGCACCGGGGCCTCGATGTCCGCACGATCGCCGATGTCACCCGGCTGATGACGATGTCGATCGCCGACCTGCTCGACGACTGGTTCGAGAGCCCCCAGATCAAGGGCGCGCTCGCGGTCAACGGCGTGATCGGGACCTGGGCCGGCCCCCGGGAGCCGGGCACCGCCTACGTGATGGCGCACCACTCGATCGGCGATGTCGGCGACGGGCGGCTGGGCAGCTGGGGGTTCCCCGAGGGCGGCATGGGCGCGGTCGCCGACGCGATCGCCAGCGCCGCGCGCAGCCACGGTGTCACGATCAGGACCGGCGCCCGGGTGGCCAAGATCGCCGTGGCCCCCGGCTCCGGCCGTGCCGCCGGCGTGATACTCGACAGCGGCGAGGAGCTGACGGCCAAGGTCGTCGTCACCTCCCTGCACCCCAAGACGGCCTTCCTCGATCACGTCGGCCGCGAGAACCTGCCGCCGGAGTTCGCGGACGACATCGAGCACTGGAAGACCCGCTCCGGCGTGGTCAAGATCAACCTGGCCCTGGCCGAGCTGCCCGACTTCACCGCCAACGCCGGCGTCAACCGGCAGGAGCACCACACCGGCTCGGTCGAGATGGCCCCGTCCATCGATTACATCGAGCGTGCCTTCATCGACGCGCGCGAGGGCCGCCCGGCCGTCCGGCCGTTCTCCGACGGCGTCATCCCGACCGCGTTCGACCGCACCCTTTCCCCCGAGGGCACCCACATCATGTCGCTGTTCACCCAGTGGGTTCCGGCCGACTGGAGCGCCGAGCCGCATCGCGAGGAGCTGGAGAAGTACGCCGACCGGGTGATCGACACCTACAACGAGGTCGCGCCCAACTTCAAGGGCGCCATCTTGCACCGCGACGTGGTTGGCCCCTACCAGATGGAGCACGACTACGGCCTGATCGGCGGGAACATCTTCCACGGCGAGCTGTCGCTTGAGCAGCTCTTCCACATGCGCCCGGCCCCTGGCTTCGCCGACTACCGCACCCCGGTGCCCGGCCTCTACTACGCCAGCTCCGCGACCCACGCCGGCGGCGGCGTCTGCGGCATCCCCGGCATGCAGGCGGCCAAGGCCGCCATCGCCGACCGCCGCAAGGCCGCCCGCGCCCGTCGCCGCCGTGGCTGACCCGTCACGAACGGGCTTCGCGGTGATCGTGGATCGCTGTGTACATCCGGATGTACACAACGATCCACGATCTCGCCGAGGTGCCCGCCAACTGCGGATAACAGCATGATCCGGGAGGTAACTGACCCGTTGGCGGTCATGCTCGAGGCGCGGAGCGTCGCGTTGGTGGGGGCGTCGCCGCGGCCGGGCAGTCTCGGTGCGCGGATGATCGATGAGGTCGCGAAGTCGGCCTCCGCGCCCCGGACGTACCTGGTGAATCCGCGGTACGGCGAGATCGGCGGCGGGCAGTGCTATCCCGCCGTCACGGCGCTACCCGAGGCGGTGGATCTGGCGCTGCTGGCGGTGCCCGACGCGGCGCTTGCGGAGCAGGTTAGGGGCGCGGCCGAGGGCGGTGTGCGGGCCGCGGTGATCTTTGGTTCAGCCGCCGACCCCGTCGACCCCGTAGGACACATTGGCGCGGCTGGCGCGGCTGGCGCCGCCGGCGCCGTCGGTGCCGTCGGCGCCGCCGGCGCCGTCGGCGGGCCGCGGTTGCGGGACCGGATCGCCGGGATCGCGCGGGACGCGGGGATGCCGCTCTGCGGCGCCGGGTGCATGGGGTTCGTGAACGTCGCGCGCGGCCTGCGCGCGATCGGCTACACCGAGCCCGACCCGCTCCCGGCCGGGCCGGTCGCGCTGGTCACGCACTCCGGGTCGGTGTTCTCGGCGCTGCTGCGGACCCGCCGGGCGTTCGGGTTCACGGTGGCGGTGTCATCGGGGCAGGAACTCGTCACCCCGGCCGCCGCCTACGCCCGCTACGCGCTCACGCAGCCCCAGACGCGGGTGCTCGCCCTGGTCCTCGAGGCGATCAGGGACGGCGCGCTGCTGCGGACCGTGCTGGCCGACGCCGCGGCCCGCGACATCCCGGTCGTGCTGCTGACCGCGGGGGCGTCGGACGCCAGCCGCTCGCTGGTGGCGGCGCACTCCGGTGCCCTGGCGGCCGGCGACGGCGCCTGGCAGGCGCTGGCGTCGGCGTACGGTGTGCACCGGGTCGGCGACCTGGCGGAGCTGGCCGACACCCTCGAGTTGTTCTGCGCCGGGCGGCGGGCCGGCAGCGGCTCTGGGGGCGTGCGCGGGCTCGCGACCGTGCACGACTCGGGGTTCGAACGGGCCCACGTGGCGGACCTGGCCGCCTCCGTCGGCGTCCGGTTCGCGCCGCTCGGCGGGGAGACCAGGCAGCGGCTGGCGGCGGTCCTTGACCCCGGTCTCGAGCCGGGCAACCCGCTTGACGTCTGGGGGACCGGACGGGATTCCGAGGAGCTGTTCACCGAGACGCTGGCGGCGCTGGCCGACGACGACAGCGTCGGCGCGGTCGCGCTGGCCGTCGATCTCGTCCCCGAATACGACGGCGACGACTCCTACCGGGACGCCGTGCTCGCCGCCGCGGCCAAGACCGACAAGCCGGTCGTCGTGCTCGCTTCCGTGCCGGCCGCGATCGACGCCGACGCCGCGACCCGGCTGCGAGCGGCCGGCGTCCCCGTCCTCGAATCCACCCGCACCGGCCTGCTCGCCCTCGGCCACCTGCTCAGCCACGCCGCGTCTCTCCCCCCGGTCGCGCGGGGGAGCGAGGCCCTGTCCGCGAGTGGGCGAGATCCCCGGCGGGATCTCCCGCGAGATTCCGCGACCGCGCGCCGGCTGCGGTGGTCGTCCGCGCTCTCGGCCGGCCCGCTCAGCGGCGCCGGCCTCTTCGACCTGCTCCGCGCCTACGGCATTCCCGCCGTCAACTCAGTCTCGGCCGGCACGCTCACCGCGGCGGCCGAGGCCGCCGCCGCGATCGGCTACCCCGTCGCGATCAAGACCGACGAGCCCGGCATCGCCCACAAGTCCGACGTGGGCGGCGTCCGCCTCAACGTCGCCGACCCGGCCGCGCTCGCCGCCGCCTACGAGGACCTCGCCGCGCGGCTTGGCCCCCGCGTCACCGTCTGCGCGATGGCCGCGCCGGGGACCGAGCTCATCCTCGGCATGGCCCGCGACCCGGCCCTCGGCCCGCTCATCGTCGTCGGCGCCGGGGGAATGCTGGCGGAGTACCTGTCCGAGCGCGCGGTCGCCCTCCCGCCGCTGTCGGCCCCCACCGCCGCGAAGATGATCTCCGGCCTGCGCGTGGCCGGGATCCTGGCCGGGATCCGCGGCCAGCCACCCTGCGACCTCGACGCCGCCGTTTCCGCCCTCGTCTCCTTCTCCCTCTTGGTCGCCGACCTCGGGAAGTATCTCGACGCTTTCGAGGTCAACCCGCTCATCTGCTCCCCGTCCGGCGTCCTCGCCGTCGATGCCCTGGCGGTGCCGCGCGCCTCGTTATCCCGTCGGCCCCAGATCTACTGCGGTTATCGTGTGTCGTTGAGGGCGCTATACGACCTGAACAACACGCAATCACGAGTACAAAACTATATGTCTGAAGTTTAAGTTGAGACATAAGACGAAACGAGTCACGCTGATCCCCGGCTCCAGCCGGGCGGTCCGAGCTGTGAGTTCCGCACCGTCGATCTCGACGGTGACGGTCGGGGAGTAAGCCGCGTGCGTTCAGTACCTTGGTTCTGGTTTTATGGCGCGAGATCCGGCGGGGTACCGGAGCCGGCCGCGAGCAGTTGGCGGCCAAGGTGCGCGGCCGCCTGCCGCAGCTCAGCCGAGTCGTTCACGTGGAACGCGTACGGCAGCACCGCCAGCCGCCCCACGTACCAGGCGGGGTTGGCGGTGGACGCGCGCAGCCGGGTCCGACGGCCGTCGTCGGCGGGTGACAGGGTGCCGAGGCTGCGCGGCAGCCAGCGGGCGACCTCGGTCACGGTCGCGTCGATCACCACGTCAACCTCATGCGTCCAGCCCTGGGAGAGGTGCTCCTCGAGGACGGCGAGCGCGTCGAGGCCGGCCGGCGGCGTGAACGTCTCCAGGGCCTGCGCGGCGGTCACGATCCGGTCGATGCGCAGCACCCGGCGGGCGTCCACGGTGTGCGACCAGCAGAGCAGGTACCAGCGGCTATGCCGGAGGACGACCGCCCACGGGTCCACCTCCATCGCCCGCTCGGCGCTGTCACCGGCCCAGTGACCGCGCCGGTAGGCCAACCGCAGCCGGCGGGCAGCCGCGCAGGCGTCGAACAGCACGGTCATCACGTCCAGCCCGACCAGTGCCGCGGGGGAGGGGTCCTCGCCCTCGCCCGAGCCGCCCGACGCGCCGTCGCGGATCGCGGCGACCTGCGCCGCTACCCGCGAGGGCAGCACCCGGACGATCTTGGCCAGCGCCCCGCCCACCAGATCGGCCGGGTCAGCCGCCCCCTTATGGCCCTCGAGCACCGCCATGACCAGGCCCGACGCCTCGGCCGCGGTGAACGTCAGCGGCGGCAGCCGCAGGCCGTGCCCGACCTGATAACCGCCGTAGGGTCCGCTGACCGACTCGATCGGCAGCTCGGCCTCGCGCAGGATCGCGACGTAGCGGCGGGCGGCCCGCTCGGTGACGCCGAGTCGCTCACCCAGCCGGGCGGCGGTGATGCCGGGGACATTCTGGATCGCCTCGAGCGCGAGCAGCGCGCGGGCCGTCGGGCTGATCTCGCGCGCCCCGCTGACATGTGCCATCGGCCACATCCTCCCCGGTTCTCGGGAGCGGAGCTTCCGGAGGCGGAATTCCGGAAGCAGAACGTCCGGTTTACACGGTACTCTGACCGGCCATCCGCCGGCGCGGCATCAGCTACGCGCTCGCGGCCGCCGCCGTCGATTACGCGAAGGCCAACGGCGCGCGGGCGCTCGAGGCCTACGCCATGCTGACCCAGCCGGGCAAGGAGATCACCTGGGGCGAGCTGCACGTCGGCGCCCGCCAGGTCTTCGCCGACGCGGGCTTCGCCGAGGTCTCCCGCCCGAGCGTGCGCCGCGCGCTCATGCGGATCGACTTCGCCGACGGCAGCGAGGGCAGCGCCGGGAGCGCCGGCACCGCCGACCCCGACTAGAACACCACGTAGACCTTGCGCACCGTCTCGCGCAGGTCCCAGGTGCCCCGCCAGCCGCGCGGGAACATCGCGCAGTCGCCCGCCCCGAACGTGGCCGGCTTCCCGCCGTCCGGGGTGACGGTCAGCGACCCGGACAGGATGTAGACGAACTCGTTCTCCTCCTGCACCCAGTACGAGGGACCGGCGGTGCACTGCCAGATCCCGGTCTCCGGGCCGCCCTCGCCCTCGCCGTCGGAATCGGAATCGGAATCGGCGGAGGCCGGGGAAGACCACATGGTCAGCCCGTGGACCTGCATCGGCGTGTCCTGCGACGTCGCCTCCTCAAGCAGCCCCCAGTCCTCAAGCTCGGCGGTGGCCGCGGCGGCGAGCACCGTGGTGTCGATGAAGGGAACCTCGGCAGCTGAGCTCATGATCAGGACGCTTTCTCGGGGAAGGGGAGGGCGATTGGATCGGCGGCAAGCCTACTGCGGCCGGAGGCGTCGAACCGGTCGAGCCCCAGCATGGAAAGGTCATCGAGCACGGACGAGGGCAGGCCGAGGGCGACGTCCGCCGCACAGCGCGCGACGGCCGGGCCCCACATCATGCCCGCCCCGCCGGCCGAGGCCACGACCACCCGGTCAAGGCCGACCGCGGCACCGATGATCGGCAGGTGGTCGGGGGTGAAGTCGATCGTCGCGGCCCACGCCCGGCGCACGCCGAGCCCGGCGGTGAGCGGCACCAGCGCGGCCAGCCGGGAGCGCATCAGGGCGAGGTAGTCGAAGTCCAGGACCCGGTTCTCGCCCGGCGGCTCGTCCGGATCGCTCATCCCGAACAGCAGCCCGCCCTCTTCCGGCCGCCAGTAAAGCCCCGACGGCACGTCGAACGCCATCGGCGTCGACGCGAACGCCGGGTGCTCCTCGGTCACCGCCACGTGGTGCCGCACCCCGCCTGCGGGGATCGGGATCCCCGCCAGCGCGCCGACCGCCGCCAGCTGCGGTCCGCCCGCGAGCACCACCACGCCCGCCGACACCGTGCCCCGCGACGTCCGCAGGCCGGCCCCGGAGGTGCCGGGAGTGCCGGAGCTGCCGGGCGACAGCCCGCCGAACCGCGTCTGCTCCGCCACCACCACGCCCGAGCCCGCCAGTGCCGCCGTGTACGCCGCGACGTTCCGCGGCGGGGTGATGTACCCGTCCTCAGCGCAGTACGACGCGCCGAGCGTGCACCCCGGTGTCATGGTCGGGTTGATCGCGTCGACCTCGTCGGAAGAAAGCCAGCGCACCGGCAGCCCAAGCGATCGCTGCATCGCGATCCGCGCGTGCGCCGCCTCGACCTCCGCCGGCCTGAAGCAGGGCAGCAGGTAGCCCTGCTGCACGAACCCCGAGTCGGTGCCAAGCTCGGCCCGCTGCCCCAGGTAGAACGAGCGCGACCAGCGGCCGAGGCGCACCGCGGCCGGCGTCCCGCCCTGCACGCGCACCACCCCGGCCGCGCGGCTCGACGCGCCCTGCCCGAGCACGCCCTTCTCGACCAGTACGACGTTGGGCAGGCCCGCCTTGCGCAGGAAGTACGCGCACCACGCGCCCACGGTCCCGCCGCCCACCACAACGGCGTCGGCGGTTTTCGGCAGCTCACTAGTCATCGGCACGCTTCGATGCTAGACATAGACTGAATGTTCAGTCAATGCCGTCGACCCATCCAGATGAGGTGCAAGCGACCCGATGTACGGCCTGTCAGCAGCAGACGAGGACATCCAGGCGCGCGCCCGCGCCTTCGCCGACGAGCTGATCCCGTTCGAAGCGCAGGCGGAGCTCGACGGCGGGCTCCCTGACGACGTCGCGGCGGCGCACAAGAAGCGCGCGATCTCACTCGGCCTGTTCGCCACGAACATGCCGCGCGGCCTCGGCGGGGTGGGCGCCAGCACCCTCCAGCAGGTCTTGGTCCAGGAGCAGGTCGGCCGGGTCACCAACGCCCTCGGCTGGGTCGCCGCCACCCCGCCCTCCTGGTTCCCGCCGGTCGCGACCGGCGAGCAGACCGAGCGCTACCTCAAGCCCACGGTCAGGGGCGAGCGCGAGGAGTGCTACGCGATCACCGAAGCCTCGGCAGGCTCCGACGTCGAAGCCATCGAGGCCACCGCCCACCGCGACGGTGACGAGTGGGTACTGAACGGCGTCAAGTGGCACGTGACCAGCTACAACTCAGCTGACTACTGCTTCTTCCAGGCCAAGAAGATCAACTTCCCTCATCCCGAACGCACGCGTGGTTCCAGTCCCAGGCAGCAGTTGAGCGCCGCCCCCGCCGAGCACCTGCTGTTCCTCGTCGACCTGCCAAGCCCCGGCGTCTCCGTCGTCCGCACCCCCGCCTACTCGCACACGATCAGCCACCAGCACCCGATCGTCGAGTTCACCGACGTCCGGGTACCCGCGGCCAACCTGGTCGGCAGCGAAGGCGGCGGCATGCTCTACTCGCGCGAATGGTTCCGCTTCGAGCGGCTGATGGTGGCGGCCCGCTGCACCGGCGCCGCCGAGCGGCTGGTCGCCGAGATGACCGCGTTCGCCGGCCAGCGCGTCGCCGGCGGCGTCCCCATCGCGTCGCACGGCCTGGTGGCCGGCATGCTGGCCGACAGCGTGACCGAGTTGTTCGCCGCCCGCTCGATGCTGTACGAGACCGCACGGGGCATCGACCGCGACCCGTCCGACGTGAAGACGGCGCACGCCCAGTGCTCGATGATCAAGCTGTTCTGCTCGGAGATGGCCGGCCGGGTGGCCGACCGCGCCGTCCAGGTCTTCGGCGGCCGCGGCTACATGCGCGAGAACGTCGCCGAGCGCTTCTTCCGCGAACTGCGGGTCGAGCGCATCTGGGAGGGCACCAGCGAGATCCAGCGCATGATCATCGCCGGCCAGCTCACCAAACGCGGCCCCGCCGCCCTCGCCTAGCGAGCCTGCCAGCGGGCACCATGAGACAGATGACCGATCGCGCGATGGTGAGACGGTGGCTGGCAGCCTACGAGTCGGCCTGGCGGGCCGCCGGCACCGAGGGCCTGGCCGAGATCTTCACCGACGACGCCAGCTACCGTCAGTCACCGTACCAAGAGCCCGTCGTCGGCGTGGACGCGATCAGGCGGATGTGGGAGGCCGAGCGCGACGGCCCCGATGAGATCTTCACCCTCGCCACCGACATCGTGGCCGTCGACGGCCCCACCGCCGTCGTCCGGGCCGAGGTCCGCTACGGGGCTCCGCTCCACCACCAGCAGTATCGCGACCTGTGGATCATGCACCTGGGTGACGACGGCCGCTGCCGCCGGTTCGAGGAGTGGCCTTTCTGGCCCGAGCAGCCCGCCGCCGCCCCCGACTAACGCTGGCAAAGCGCGGAGCGCGATTCAGGCCGCCGCAACCAGGCTCGGGTAGTCCCGCAGCTCGATGTCGTTGGACGCGTTGTCGGCGTATTTCATCATCAGGTCGAACGCCCGCGA
>JBEKEK010000154.1:18764-19335 GCA_050013875.1 Trebonia sp.
CGTAGCGGCGCATGATCTCGTTGTACCGGGCATAGGCGACGGTATGGTCACCGCCGGCGATGGCGAGCTCGCCCGCGAGCACGTACGCGCCGACAACGGCGAGCCCGGTCCCGACGCCGCCCAGCGTGTTGCCGTAGGCGGAGTCGCCGACCAGCGCGATCCGGCCGCTGGTGTACTGACCCTTCATCCTGACCTGGCTCATCGAGTCCAGGTAGAAGTCGTCCAGCCCCGGCAGCTCGGACAGCATGCCCGGCACGTCGCCCCCGACGGCGGCGAACCGCTCCGCAACGTGGTGACGCTGCGCGGCGACATCGCGGCGGTCGTAATCGAGTTCCGGCGCGGCGAATATGTACAGGTGGGAGGCCTTCGAGCCGCCCTTGACCGCCACTGCGCCGGGCGCGCTCCAGGCCCGGGCGACGCTGCGCTGGGGCCGGTCCGCTTGCATTCCCCACGCGGGCGCGCCGGCCACGGCGTAGTAGTAGCCCAGATGGCGGACATAGTCCCGCTCGGGACCGAAGGCCAGCCGCCGCACCGCCGAGTGCACACCGTCGCAGCCGACGACGAGGTCGAA
>JBEKEK010000155.1:0-18656 GCA_050013875.1 Trebonia sp.
GTTGACGATCCTGACCACCCGACTGGGCCCTGGCGCTACTACCAGGCCCGCTTCTGGGCCCGGGTCGAGCTCCTGCGATGGGATCCGCAGCACGAGATCGACGAGCGCCGCCTGGTCCGGCCGGAAGACTTCCTCAAGACCCTGAGCTGGGGCTCCGCACCCACCGCGGCCATCATCTTGGCGGCAGGGCTCAAGGCCGAGGCCGGACGCGGACAGGGCTGACAGCGCGCCGCGGCGATCTCAAGCAGGCGGTTAGCCGGCGAGGAACGCCTTGATCACCGCGGCGAGCTCAGGTGCCGCGAACGCGCCCCCATGGCCTCCGGGCACGCGGGCGAAGCGGCCGGCGGGCAGCAGCGCGGCCAGTTCGTCGGCGTCCGAGCGCTCGTCCCGGTCGCCGATCACGACAAGCGTCGGGGTCGTGATCCGGCGCAGGTCGTCCTCGGAGGTGGGGACGAGCGAGCCAAGCACGCACAGCAGCGCCCGCGGGTCGGCGCCGGACTCCGTGGCCCAGCGCGCTATCTGGGCGTCGGCCGAGCCGGGCGGCAGGGCGATCCCGTCGGCCAGCGCGGTGAGCGCGCGGCTGTTAGCGCCGCCGCCCTGCGGGCCGGCGATCTTCGCGAGCCCCTGCCCGGCCACCACGGCGCGACCAGGCTCGGCGCCCCGCGCCAGCATGCGCACCACGATCCGGCCGCCGAGCGAGTAACCGCCAAGGTCGTACTCGCCCGCGCCGAGCCCGAGATGCCTGATGAGAGCGAGCGCATCGTCGGCGAGCACGTCGGGCGGGTAAGCGGGCGGATCGTGCGGTCTCTGGCTCTGTCCATGACCGCGGCAGTCGGGCAGGATGAGGCGGAATCCCGTCTCCGCGAGCGCGTAGCCGGGGCCGGGGTCAAGCCAGTCCGATCCGGTGCCCATGAAACCGTGCAGCAGGATCAGCGGCCGGCCCGATCCGGTCTCGCGGTAAGCGAGCGGCACACCGTCATGGCCGGGGAACTGGGGGACGTCCATAATGTGCCCGATCTTAGACGAGATGACCTCCGCTGCTCGTCGTGTATGCCGCGGTGCGTCGTGGTGGTTCAGGCGTCGCGCTCGATGGGGCAGGTCATGCAGCGGGGGCCGCCTCTGCCCCGGCCGAGTTCGCTGCCTGGCACGGCGATGACTTCGATGCCGTTGTCTTGGAGGTAGGTGTTGGTGGTGACGTTCCGCTCGTAGGCGATGACTACTCCCGGCTCGACCGCGAGGACGTTGCAGCCGTCGTCCCATTGCTCCCTGAGTGCGGAGCGGACGTCCTGCACGGCGGTCAGCACGGTGATCGCGGGGAGGCCGAGGGCGGCGGCCACCGCGTGGTGCATGTCCTCCGGCGGGTGGTCGGTGATCTTGAGTTCGCGCGCCGTCCCGCCCGGCTCGATCGTGTAGGAGGCCAGCATGCCCATCCCCGCGTACTTGGTGAACACCCCGTAGTCCGCCATCGTCAGCAGCGTGTCCAGGTGCATGAACGCGCGTGTCTTGGGCATGTCGATGGCCACCAGGCGGCTGGCCGCCCCCGCTGCGAACAGCCGGCCGGCGAGCACCTCGACGGCCTGCGGGGTGGTCCGCTCGCTCATCCCGACCAGTACCGCCCCGTTGCCGATGACGAGGATGTCGCCGCCCTCGATGGTGGCGGGCATGGCATCGGCGCCGTGGTACCAGACATCGAAGTCAGCCTGCGCGAACATCGGGTGCCAGCGGTAGATGGCCTCATCAGTGATGGTTTCCGGGATCCGGGCTGGCCGGCGCATCGAGTTGATCGACACCCCGCCGTAGATCCAGCACGATGTGTCCCGCTGGTAGAGCAGGTTCGGCAGCGGTGCGAGCACGAAACCGTCGGGGTCCAGTGACTGGAAGGCGATGCTCTTGGGTGCCGGGCCGAGTTCGGCGATCTCGCGCTTGGTGATCCCCCCGGCCAGGAACCTGGCCAGGGGCGCAGAATCGAGCCCGTCCATCACGGCGCGCAGCACCGAGGCGGCCAGCGGACCGTGCCAGCGCGGGTCGAACACGCGGTCCAGGATGTACCCCCGCGCGTCGGGGATCTCCAGGGTCGCGGTGAGCAGATCGCCGTAGTAATGGACAACCACACCTCGCGAGCGCAGCACATCCGCGAACGCGTCATGCTCGGCCTGGGCCCTGCTCACCCACAGCACATCGTCGAACAGCAGATCAGCGACATTGTCCGGGGTGAGGCGCTTAAGTTCCAGATCAGGGCGGTGCAGCACCACCTGCCGCAGGCGGCCAACCTCCGAATCCACGTGAAACATGGCAACCCCCGCTCCGGAAACACTTCTATCAGTCAGTTATCTCATGACTCACCGCGCGGCGGCCCGCCCTAGGCCGCCAGTGCGGGGAACCTAGGCCAGCCAGTTCCCCGGGCTCCGGTCCGTCACCTGCGGCGCGGCGCGGTTGCTGGTGGCACACTGATGCGATGGCACCGTGGCGGGTTCGTGATTTCCATGCCGACGACCTTGATGCCGCCGTCCGGTTGTGGGACAACCCGGCGGCCAGCAGCGAGGCGCCCGCGTTCAGCCTGTCTGACCTGATCGCGGCCGTCCGGTCGCATGAGCCCGCGGTGGTCGCGGTTGTCGGTGAGGAGCTGGTGGGGGTCGCGGTCGCGGCGGTGGGGGGTGACCGGGCGTGGGTGATGCGGATCAGCCTGGCGGCCGCCTGGCGGCACCGCGGGATCGGCAGCGCGATGCTGGGCGAGCTTGAGCGGCGGCTGGTGGCGGCCGGGGTGCACCGGATTCAGTGCCTGCTGGCGGGCGCGGGCGAGATCGGGGCCGAGGCGCTGGAGCACGCCGGCTACACCGCGCGTCAGGGGATGGTCTTGTACGAGCGGCTGGAGCCTGTCGATCCCGGCCGGGCCGGGGTGCTTGGCCTGCTCGGCGGGCGGATGGTGCGGGCCGGTGCGTGGGATGAGCTCGGTGGCATGGCCGGGGAGAAGGAGCTGATCGAGCGGCGGGTCATCTTGCCGCTCGCGCAGCCGCAGCTGGCGGAGCAACTGGGACTGGTGCCGCCGCGGGCGGTCGTGTTGTTCGGTCCCCCGGGTACTGGCAAGACGAGCTTTGCCAGGGGCGCCGCGTCGCGGCTTGGCTGGCCGTTCGTGGAGTTGTTCCCGTCGCGGCTGGCCGGCGAGTCCCCGGCCGGCCTGGCCTCCGCCCTGCGCGAGGCGTTCGCGCTGGTGGCCGAGCTGGACAAGGTCGTGCTGTTCATCGACGAGGTGGAGGAGATCGCCGGGACGCGGCAGCCGCGCACTGTCTCTGTGGCGCAGGGGGTGACCAACGAGATGCTCAAGCTCATCCCGCCGTTCCGGGAGCAAGACGATCGGCTGCTCATCTGCGCCACGAACTCGGTCCGCGCCCTGGACAGCGCGTTCTTGCGGCACGGCAGGTTCGACTACGTGATCCCGGTGGGGCCGCCCGACCCGGCCGCGCGGGAGGCGATCTGGGACCGCTACCTGGCCGCGATCCCGCATGCCGAGCTGGACATGGCCGCCATCGTGGAGGAATCGCGGCTGTTCACCCCGGCCGACATCGAGTTCGCTGCGCGCAGGACCGCGCAGCTGGCTTTCGAGCGCGTCCTGTTCGAGCGCGGCGAGAAGCAGGTAAGCACGGGCGACGTCCTGCGCGCCGTCGGCCAGACCCGCCGCACCCTGACTCCGGAGCTGGTGACCGAGTTCGAACAGGACATCAAGGACTACGCCCGGGTCTGAGCGGCGCCGGCCCAGCCCGGTTCAGGTGGGCCGCGATCGGGCTGCTGCCAGCCGTGCGTTCAGGAAGCGGCGCTCGGGGCCGGTGCCGGCCAGGGAAACCGCCTCCTCGTAGGCGGTGGCGGCTTCCTCGTTCCGGCCGAGGCGGCGCAGGAAGTCGGCCCGGGTCGCGGGCAGCAGGTAGTAGCCGGCCAGGGCGCTGGCCGGGCCGCCGGGCGGCGAAGGCGTCTTCGAGGTGCCGGCGGGCGAGGCCTATCTGGGCCTGGTCCCAGCGGGTGCGGTCCTGGTCTTCCAGGGTCACCAGGTCACCGCGGTCGTTGACCCGCGCCGCCTGCCTCGCGCGGTGGAACAGCATGAGGGCGAGCAGCCCCTTGGCTTCCGGTTCTGCTGGCCGCAGTTCCGCCAGCACCTGGGTCAGGGCGACGGCCCGGTCGCACAGGTCGCGGCGGATGAGGTCGTCCCCGGTGCTGGCCGAGTATCCCTCGTTGAATATCAGGTAGAGCACCGCCAGGACGCCCGGTACCCGTTGCGGCAGGGCGCTGGCCGGCGGCACCCGGTAGGGGATCCGCGCGTTGGCGATCTTGTGCTTGGCCCGGACGAGCCGCTTGGCCATCGTGGCCTCCGGCACCAGGAAGGAACGGGCGATCTCGGCGGTGCCCAGCCCGGTCAGGGTGCGGAGCGTCAGGGCGACCCGCGCCTCCATCGCCAGCGCGGGATGGCAGCAGGTGAAGATCAGCCGGAGCCGTTCGTCCGGGACGCCGCTGTCGTCAGCGACTGGCTCCGGGGCGCCCGTTCCCGTCTCTCTGGCTGCCATCACGGCCACTTCCTCGATCTTGGCACGGTAGGCGCTGCCGCGCCGCAGACGGTCGATGGCCCCGTTGCGGGCCACCGTCATCAGCCACGCCCCCGGACGGTTGGGCACGCCGTCGCCTGGCCAGCGCCGCAGCGCCTGGGTAAAGGCGTCCTGTGCGCATTCCTCGGCCAGGTCCCAGTCACCCGTCTGGTGGATCAGGGCCGCGGTAATGCGGCCCCACTCCTGGCGGAAGGCATCGGCCACGACCGTCCCCACGACGCTGGCCGCGGCCGATGCCTCACCCGCGCCGCCTGCCGGTTCGGGAGGCTGGCCGGCGGGCCCGGCTAGTCCTCCCCGAGCGACCGGAATGGCCGCACCTCCAAGATGCCCGCGCGGGCCATCGGATGCTTGGCCGCCGCCTCGATGGCCTCGTCGAGGTCGGCGCACTCAAGTACGTCGAAGCCGGCGATCTGCTCTTTCGTATCGGCGAACGGGGCCGTCTGTCACGATGGCGCGCTTCTCCCGCACCCGGACCGTCCGGGCGGCGCCGGGCGGTTCCAGTGCGCTGCCGAACAGGCGGATGCCCCGGCCCGCCATCTCTGCTGCCCAGGGACCGGCCGGCTCCACGCGGGCGGACTCCTGCGGGCCGGCCGCCGGGTCAGTACAGACGAGCATCATGTACCTGCACCTGCCCGCGCTCGGCTCGGGCAGGTGCACGGCCGGGGCGCCGCCGACCAGGGCGCGCACCTCGACCGCCCCCATCCAGGAGTGGGGGTGCCTGCCAGCCCACCGCACCGCCTCCTCCAGGCTGGCGCACTCGATCACGTCGTAGCCGGCCACCTGCTCCTTGGTCTCCGCGTACGGCCCGTCGGTGACGATGAGCTGGCCGTCTCGCACCTTGACGGTGGTAGCGTCGGCATCCAGCCGCAGCGGGTCCCGGCTCCCGTCACCGCGTCCGCTGCCGCGCGGGCGGGCCGCGCGCGATGCCTCAGGCGGAACGCACGCCCGAGGCAGAGCCGCAGGTCCCTCAGTGCGGCGGCGGCCTCACCCGCGCGTACGTCCGCTGCCCGCTGCTCGGCGGCGCTAAGGCCGTGCTCGTACTTGTACATCTGGTACGACAGTGTGTAAAGCATTGCTGCTCCGTCCGGTGGAAGTTCTCGAGCCGCCTTTCGGCTCATCCACTCAGACGACGAACGAATCTCCCGAGATGGACACCGCCACGCCGGGCGCTTTCCGTGTTCGCCAGCCGGCCTGGGCTCGGTTAAGCGGCGTCGGCCCGCCAGGGGATAGCCAAGAAGCGACCGTCTTGCTCGCTGCGTACCCCACTGTCACCGCCTTAAATAAGACCGCACAGCCACGTGCGCGGTAGCGCGGGTCATGGCCCGGGTTCGGCCGGCGGGCTCTTCTCGCGCTGGTGATAACCGGCGGTCATGCCGCCGTCAACCAGCGGCGTCGTGCCGGTGATGAATTCAGCCTCGTCGCTTGCGTAGAAAACCGCCGCGGCGGCGACGTCGCGGGCCTCGCCGATCCGGCCGATCGGCGGGATCGGCCAGTCGCCGCTCTCAGGGCGGTCCTCTTGGCCGGCCGGGGCCATGTGCCGCATCCCGGGCCAGGTGTCTCCCGGGCAGAGCACGTTCGAGCGGACGCCGTCAGGACCCCCCTCAAGCGCCAGCATCTTCCCCAGCATCACCACGGCCGCCTTCGAGACCGACTACAGCCCGGTGGCCAGTTCCACCGAGCGCTCCACAGCCGCAGGATCGCCAGCGTCAGCGGCCAGGAACCAGCTCGGGCCGGCCTCGCGCAGCGCTGCCTCCGCGCGCAAGCCAAGCTCCTGATTCCGCCCGGTCACCACCACGCTCGCGCCCTCGTGCAGGAATCTCTCGGCAATGCCGAAGCCGACGCCGGTCGTACCCCCCGTGGCCAGCACGTTCTTGCCCTGCAGCCGTCCCCTGCCGCCGGTCATATCCATCTGGCGCAACTGCTTCCTGTCAACACGCCCTCCCCCGAGCAGTAAACGGAGACTCCATTGTGCCTGGTCCACACCGCTAGCCCTGCCGCGGATGGAGCTCCGCGTGCCCACGACCGGAACGAAGCCGAGGCCGCCATCGACTTCAACTCCACCTTCAACCGAGCCCCCCTCGCCGTCCCCATCACCTTCACCGCTCCCGGACACTGAGGCGGTGCTGCCTGCTGCCCAGGGGCCATATCCTCCCGGCAAGAGCCCGTGCGTTCCCGCTCTTGCCGGGCAGACGGAAGGATTCGCGTGGAAGCCTGGGACACGTTCGCCGAGATCTGCGGTAGCGCCGCCGCCGCGCTGACCGGACTGCTGTTCGTGGCGGTCTCGATCAAGATCACGTACATCTCGAGGTCTCAGGAACTGCGGAACCGGGCGGCCCAGACCCTCAGTCTGTTCGGCACGGTGCTTATTGTCGCGGTCCTGATCGCGATTCCCCGGCAGGGATACCGCACGCTCGGCGCCGAGTTGGTCGTTCTCGCCATCATCGCCGGCGCCGGCCTGTACATCCTGGATGTGCGGGCCAAGGGCGATAGGAGTAAACAGGCGATCGCCCCCGTACTCGAGGCTGTCACACCGGTCACCATCACCTCGCTGCTGCTGCTGGCGGCGGGCACCGTTTTGGTGCTCGGAGTGCCCGCAGGGCTCTACGTCCTGGTCGGGCCGGTACTCGTGGCCCTCGTTGGCGGCATTACGGGCACGTGGCTGCTCCTAACCAAGATCACCGAATAGCGCGGGCTCCCCGCTCGGCTCCGCCACTTCCCCGCGGCCAGCCGCGCTGGCGCCCCGTTCGCCGCGCGGCGAAGATGGGTGCATGACAGAGACGAGTTCTGCCATGGCCGCTCAGCCGGACGGTTCGTTCGGGCCGGTGCTCGAGACGACCGTCGGCGGGGCACTGCGGGAGGCGGCCGAGCGCGCCGCGGGAATGGCTGCCCTGGTGGAGGGCACGGCCGATCACCGGGAGCGCCGCCGCTGGACCTATGGCGAGTTGCTGGCCGATTCCGAACGGGTCGCGCGTGCCCTGCTGGGCCGGTTCGCTCCTGGCGAGCGGGTCGCGGTGTGGGCACCGAACTGCCCGGAGTGGTTGCTGCTGGAGTTCGGGGCCGCGCTCGCGGGCTTGACGCTGGTGACGGTCAACCCCGCGCTGCGTCCCCGCGAGGCGGGGTACGTGCTTGGCCAGGCGCGGGCGCACGGAGTGGTGTACGCGCCGGCCTACCGGGGTGCCGACCTGGCGAAGACGCTGGCGGAGGTGCGCGGCGACCTGCCGGGTCTGCGCGAAGCGATCTCGCTGGCGGACTGGGGCGACTTCGTCAGTACCGGTTCGGCGACGGAGCGGCTGCCTGAGGTGGTCGCGGATGACGCGGCGCAGATCCAGTACACCTCCGGCACCACGGGCTTCCCCAAGGGCGCCGTGCTGCGACACCGGGCTATCACCAACAACGGCCGGTTCTGCGCGCAGATCCTGCGGACGCAGCCAGGGGACGTGTGGGTGAACCCCATGCCGCTGTTCCACACCGCCGGGTGCGTGCTGCTGACCCTTGGACCATTGCAGCACCTGGCCACCCAGGTGATAGCGCCGTTCGAGCCAGGGCTGATGCTGAACCTGATCGAGTCTGAGCGCTCGGCGCTATTCTGCGGCGTACCCACCATGATCCTGGCACTGCTCGGCCATCCCGGCTTCGCCGGCACTGACTTCTCCAGCGTCCGGGCCGCGTTCTCCGGCGGTGCCACCGTGCCGCCCACCGTGGTGCAGCGGGTCGAGTCCACCCTTGGCGTCCCGTTTACCATCACCTTCGCGCAGACCGAGGCGTCGCCCTGCATCACCCAGACACGGCCGGATGACGCCGCCGACGACCGCGCACACACCCTGGGCCGGCCGCACCCGCATGTCGAGGTCAAGATCGCCGACCCGGTGACGGGCGAGGCGGTGCCGGCGGGCACGGTTGGCGAGATCCTCGCCCGCGGCTACAACGTGATGCAGGGCTACTTCGACAACCCCAAGGCGACCAGCGAGGCGATCGACGCCGATGGCTGGCTGCACACCGGTGACCTCGGCTCGGCCGACGAGCGCGGTTACTACCGGATCGAGGGCCGGCTCAAGGAGATGATCATCCGCGGCGGCGAGAATATCTACCCGAGGGAGATCGAGCAGGTCCTGTACGCTCATCCGGCGGTCGGCGACGTGGCCGTGGTCGGCGTGCCGGACGACCACTGGGGCGAGCAGGTCGCTGCCTTCATCAAGCCCGCCCCCGGGCACACCGCCACCGCTGAGGAGCTAACCGCCTACTGCCACGCGCACCTGGCCACCCACAAGACACCCAGACACTGGGTGTTCACCGATGCCTTCCCGCTCACCGGATCCGGCAAGGTCCAGAAATTCCTGCTCCGCGAGCAGTTCACCTCCGGCCAAACGCCCGCATTACCCCGCGGTGATACAGCGCTTAGGACCGTACGCGGCGGTAAGCGCGGGTAGTCAGGCCGGCCGCCAGGCTAGCGGGCGGTCCAGCCGCCGTCGACCATGATGGTCTCGCCGGTGATCAGCGAAGCGGCCGGTGACGCCAGGAACACCACGACGCCTGCCACTTCGACGGGTTCGCCAATGCGGTGCAGGGCGGCGATCCGCTCGATGACGTCGGCACGGAACTGGGGGTCCGACAGCGCGGGCTCGGTACCGGGCGTGTGAATGAACGTGGGGGCCACCGCGTTCACCGTGATCCCGTGCTGGCCCCATTCGACGGCCAGGCAGCGGGTCAGGTGCGCGATGGCGGCCTTGGTCATGCAGTAGACGGATTCTCCTGGCAGCGCCACCGCGCCCGCCTGGGAGCCGATGTTGATGATCTTCCCGGACCCCTGGCCGATCATGACCCGCCCGGCGGCCTGGCTGGCCAGGAACGTCCCTTTGAGGTTGACGGCCAGGGTGGCGTCGAGGTCTTCTTCCCTGACGTCTTCGGCCGGGTTCCCTGGCGCGATGCCGGCGTTGTTGACCAGGATGTCCAAACCGCCGAAGTGCCCGGCAACCGCTTCCACCGCTGGGCTGATCTGCCCGGCCCTGGCCATGTCCATCTGCACCGGAAGTGCGTGCCGGCCAAGTGCCTCGATCTCGGCGGCCACGCCGCCGTCCCTGGCCGCGTCGCGAAGCCCCAGGGCGACGTCCGCGCCAGCCGCGGCGAGCGCCAGCGCGATAGCCCGGCCCAGTCCGCGGGCGGCACCGGTCACCAGCGCCACCTGGCCTTGTAGGTCGAACCTCGGCAGTACCGGCATCTCAGCTCCTCACCAGTCGCGCCCTACCCTAACGCGCGCCTGCGCTGGTCCTCGGCGCCCGGGCAGGCCAGGTTACACAGGGCCGTCAGCCGGGGACGGCTGCGGTTGACGGCCGGTGGCGATCGCACCACGATTATGACAACTGTCGCCTAGCAGGAGGGGACCTCATGATCCTGATCAACATCAAGTTCCAGATCCGGCCGGAAAAGATCGGCCAGTGGCTGGCGCTGGCCGACTCCTACGCCAGAGACGTCAACTCCGAGGAGGGCTGCCTGTTCTTCCAGTTCGCCCGGAGCCTGGACAACGACAGCGAGTTCGTCTGCATCGAGGGCTTCAGGGATGCCGAGGCGGGCGCCGCCCACGTCAAGCATTCTTACGCGAAGAATTTCTTCGATACCGCACCCGACTTGGTGGCCGTGCAGCCGCAGATTATCTACATCGACACACCACATGACGGCTTCGGCCCGATGGGCGAGATCCAGCCGCGTTGACAGCCCGAGCAGCCAGTTGACCACCGCTCGCAGACGCTGAGCGGTGGTACGTGCTCAGCTGGCGGGTGGAACCTGCCCGGCCGGCCCGGTCGCTGCGGTGGCGTCACGTCCCTGGAGGTACGCAAGGAACACGGCCGGGACGCCGAGGACGAAGGTGTGCGTGCCGTGAGTCAGCCGAAGTCCGCGCGGGTCCCAGCGGAATTCCCAGCCGTGCCGGTCGATCAGGTACGTTACCGTCCTGATCAGCGCCTTCTCCCGCATCGCGCGGGTGAAGTCCGGCTCGTCGCTTTCGAGCGCGACCTCGTACGCCAGGCCGTCCTTATCCAGGCGGCCGAGCTCCTCGATCCGCGCGTCCACCCCCAGCAGTACCGGCGCAAGGTACAGATCAGTCAAGTCATGGGGCCTGGTGGCCATGGGAACCTCCACGCAGTGAGAAAGGCAGCAAAACCATGCTGTCGGCGTAGCGTTCCCCGTCGCAAGGGCCGAAGGTCCCGTGCCCTCCGCGATGCGCGGGTTGAGTCACACTAGAGGTCAGACCCTTCGGCGAGCGCCGCGAGCCGGTCGAGCGAGGCCCGGAGCATGTCCGCCGTGGTGGACCGGGCCCGTCCCAGCCGTGGCTCAGGTGCGTCGTCGGGCAGCCCGGTCCAGTCGTAGGTGTGGGTGACCAGCGTCGCCGATTCGCCGGCCGGCTCGAGCTGCCAGCGCCATAGGTGCCCGGCTGGCCGCTGCCCCACGTCGCCGGGCATCCACGCGATCAGCCGGCCCTCGGTGAACTCGACCACCCGGTTGTCACGGACGCTGCCGGACCCGAGCGTCATCACGAACACCTCGCCGACCCCGTGGACGCGCTGCCCCGGAGCCGCCTCGCCCAGGTTGTCGTTACCGTCCCAGCTAGGCTGCACAGCCGGATCCGCGATGAGCTCGAAGATCGTCCCCGCGTCGGCATTGATCTCGCGGCTGGCGCTGAGTACCCGCGCTTGCGCCTCTTGAGTCGTCATGCCCCCATCCAAGCACCCCGCTACCAGCCAGCGCGCCACAATTTTCGCTGGCTACGCGGTGCCCATCAGGGGCTGGGCCGGGTCAAGCGCGATGATCGCGTCCTGCAACCGGCCGGCCAGGCCGCGCTGGCCGCGCCGGCTGTAGACCGGCGAGGTGGGGTCGGTCAGCAGCACGCTGGCCAGGGCCACGCCGCGGGCGCTGACCGGCAGCGGCGCGGTGAGGCACTCCATCAGCTCCCTGATGGCCGGCTCGGCGGCGAGGATCGTCGCCGAGCGCAGCGGGACCACAGGGACGCGGCGCGATGGAGCCCGCCGGGCGACCCGCAGCAGGTGCTCCCAGCTGCCGGCCAGGCAAGCGCGGCGCGGGAGCGTCACGATGTGCCGGGCGCGCGCGGCCAGCAGCCGGGTCGATTCCGGCAGGCAGCCGGCGGCCAGCTGCTGGTCGAGCGATGCGCCGCGGATGCGCGCAAGCAACCGGTCGGTGAGCCCGGCCGGTTCCAAAACCAGCGGGTCGCCGAGGACGAGCGGACGGGTGGGGGAGAAGTCTGCGTTGTTCATACCTCCAGCCTGAGCGTTGCCAGTCGAAGACGTAAGTGGCATTATTGACACGGTGCGCGACGATACTGCCAATCCCCTGACCGTCGCGATCGTCGTATTCGACGGCGTGACAATGTTCGAGCTCGCGGCGGCCCACGACATCTTCAGCACCGAGATCACCACGGTCTCCGGCGGGCCGCTCTACCGGGTCCTCATCTGCGGTCCGACGGCATCGGTGATGACCGACATGCGGGTCAGGATGGAGGTCCCCAACCGCCTCGACGCCCTCAAGAGCGCGCAAACCGTAGTCGTGCCGGCGCCGCTGAACCCGGATGAGGTGCCCACCGAGGTGCTGGACGCGCTGCGCCGGGCGCGGTCGCGCGGGCAGCGCATCCTGTCGCTGTGCACCGGCGCCTTCGTGCTGGCCGCCGCCGGGATCCTGGACGGGCACACGGCCACCACCCACTGGGCGGAATGCGACGACCTGGCGCGACGCTATCCCCGGGTGCGCGTCGACCCGGGCGTCCTCTACGTGGACGAGGGCGACCTGCTCACGTCGGCCGGCAGTGCCGCCAGCCTTGACCTGTGCCTGCACGTGCTGCAGCGCGACTACGGCACCGAGATAGCCACCAAGGTCGCGCGCGACCTGGTGATCCCGCTGCACCGGGCGGGCGGTCAGGCCCAGTACATCGAGACGCCGGTGCCGGAGCCCAGCGGCGGCGACCTGTTCGCCGACACCATCAACTGGCTGCAGGCCAACCTCGACCAGGAGGTGACGGTCGCCGACCTCGCCGCGCGGGCGGCCATGAGCCCACGCACGTTCGCCCGGCGGTTCCCCGCGAGCACCGGGACCACGCCGCTGACCTGGATCGTGCAGGAGCGGGTGCGGCTCGCGCAGCGGCTGCTGGAAACAACCGACCTGCCGGTCGACGTGATCGCGGGCAAGAGCGGCTTCGGCACCGCCGACAACCTGCGCAAGCACTTCGGCCGCATCCTGCGGACCACACCGCAGTCCTACCGCCGCACGTTCCAGGCGCCAGCCCCGCAGCGCTTACCCCGGCCTGGCGCCGAGACGGACGAGCAGGTCAGGCCGGCTGTTCGGCCTGCAGCCGCTTAACCATCGCAAGCGCCTCGTTGACGTGCCCGCCGATGTTGGTCATCGAGTTGAACAGCTGCCTGACCGTGCCGCTGCGGTCGATCACGTAGGTGACCCGGCCGGGGATCAGGCCGAGCGTGGCCGGCACCCCGTAGAGCTTGCGCACCTTGCCGCCCTGGTCGGCCAGCAGCGTGAACGGCAGGTTGTGCTTGCCCGCGAAGGCGGCGTGCTTGTCGGCCGAGTCGGAGCTGACCCCGATGACCTCGGCGCCGGCGTCGGCGAAGTCCTCGTAGCTGTCACGGAAGGCGCAGGCCTCGGCGGTGCAGCCGCTGGTGTTGTCCTTGGGGTAGAAGTACAGCACAACGACCCGCTCGCCGAGCCGGTCGGCCAGCCGGACCTGCTCACCGGACTGCGCCGGAAGCGTGAAATCGGGTGCCTTGTCGCCGGGCTTTACGGAATTCGCCATTACCGCCTCCGGGTAGTCGCTCAATAGCCTACTTGGCCTACCGCCGCGTCAGCAGCGCCGCGCCGACCTCATACCCGCCGACGTTTGTCACCGCCGCCGCCACGTGGCCGAAGGCCGCGTACAGGCGGCCGCCGGGCAACTGGCCGCCCCAGGTGCTGAGCGGAAGCTCGCCGCCGAGCGAGATGCGCGTCCCGCCCCGGACGAACGCCCCCAAGCAGGCCGGCTATGGCCCCGGTTACCGCATCTACCAGGGATAACAGCAAGAAGCGCGCAGCGCACGCTCAGGGCGCGCCCAGGCGACGAACATAGTGGATCGTTGTGTACAGCCGCGTGTACACAACGATCCACCATCCCGGCCCGCCCTTAGCGTCCCCGGCCGATTGGCCCGACCGGCCACCCCGAGACCCGTCCCGGCCGACCCCGGCCGCCTGGTCACCGGCCGTTAACTCCAAGGGCCGGGGGCGTGCGGACCGTCATCGTCTGAACCCCGGGTGGTGCGTGCCGCGGGAGGCCGGGTTAGCCTAGGGAGATGGGTCGTGAGCTCGCGGACCGGCGGCGGTCCGCCCTCGAGTCCGTGCTGCCCCGTGTCCCGGCCGACGATGCGGTCACCGGCATCACCACGGCCCTGTTCGTTGCCATCGCCGGGGCAGCCCCGTGGGCCCTCGGCGTACTGATCTACTCGCATCCGGCCGCCTGGCAGTCAGCCGCCGGGCGCTATTCGCTGCTTCTCGCGCAGACGATCCTGCTGGTCACCGCGGTAGTCGTCGGCGTCGGCGTCCTTCGCTCGCGGGTGGATCGCGACCCGGCGGCTGAGGCCGCGCGGGCGCGGGCCATTCCGGCCGGCGCACTTTCCGGCGACCGGCACCCCGCGGCTGAGGCACCGTCCGACGGTGCTGGCCTCGACGGCCGCGCCGCGGCCCTGCTCCGCCGGGCGCAGGATGCCGTCCGCGCGGTCACTTCCGCCGAAATCTGCCGGGATGGCCTGCTCGACGAGCCGTCCACCACCGCGGCGCTGGCCGCGCAGCAGTCGGAGATAGCGGATGCCCTGCGCGAGCAGGCCAGGCTCAGCGCCGAACGCTCGTGGCTGGCCGAGCCGAGCCCCGGCTCGCCGGCGGCGGAACTGCTCGAACAGCACCGGCAGGCAGCGCGGGCGGCCCACCGGTCGATCGCGGCCCGGGTGGCGGCGCTCGAGCGCTACGCGGCCGAGGTCCGCCAGGCTGACGCCGATTACCGCGACTGGCGCCAGCACGCGGCTATCAGCGAGCTCACCGGCCCGCATCTGGACATGCTCGCCCGCACGGCCGCCGACGAGTACCGCATAGCCGAGCTCACCGCCATGATCGACCAGGCGCGCTCCGTTCGCCGGGCCCTGCGCGAACCCAGGGACTGAGGAGCTCTGGCGCCTCCCCGCGGAGTTCGCGCGCCGATGGGTAAGCCGGCGGCTTCAGCTACTTGACGTATTTGTAGCGGTCCTTCGCGGTGAGCGGGCTGGACCAGAGGGACACGGCGAAGATCTTGATGTCAACCGTCCGCGCTGACTCGGCGGGCACGGTGATCGTGCACTTGGTCGCGCTGCACGACGCGCCGACCGTCGCCAGGACCTTATGCCCGGAGATGATCTGCGCCGCGTTGGCGGAGGAGACCCCGAGGAACCCGGACCCGTGCACGACCACCTTCCTGGCCTTTCCAGCCTTTCCGGTGTCCGGCGACACGCTGGTGACCTTCACCGTCTTGGCGGTGGTGGCGCTCTGGTGGCACAGCAGCTGGGTGAGCCCGGCCAGGTACGTGTGCCACTCCCCGTTTCCGCCTCCGTAGACCCCGGTCAGGCCGGAGAGCATCGGCGCGCCGAGGCCGGTGGCCATGTCGTAGCCCCGGGTCGCCGGGTACAGCCCGCCGGTGTAGCCGGAGGGCGTGTAGTCGTTGTCGCCGTCGACGATGTCGTTGAGTCCCTGCGGGCTCTTGGCGTAGATGTAGCTGTGGTATTTGCCCGCTGCCGCGTACAGCGTCTGCGGCAGGAAGGCACCCTTGGACCGGTAGGCCGAGCAGAACGCCGAGTCATCGGTCAGCGCGGCGATCGACGCCCAGACCGGGGTGGCGGCGCTCGTACCGCCGACCTGGATCCACCCTCCGCCCGCGTAAACGGCGTAGCCGAGGAAGGGGTCCCCGAGGGCGGAGACGTCGGGCACCTGGCGGTGGTACCCGGTTGCGCACGGCTTTTTGTCCTTCACCGAGTCGCGGTTGACGATCGCGGGGATGGCGGTGTTGTGCTGGTAGGCCGGCATGCACCACTGGGCGGAGACGCCGCCCCCGCCCGCACCTGAATCGATCCCTGAGTCGTTCCAGGTGATCTCCACCAGGTCGTTGTTGCTGGTGAGGCCGAAGCTGGTGCCGCCCACGCCGATCACGTAGGGGTCGCTGGCCGGGGTGACCGCGCTGACCCGCGGGTTGGGATCGGCGTTGCTTGAGCAGCCGGTCGAGCCGTCGTCGCCCGCCGCCGCGAACACCGTCTGGTCCTGGGCGTTCGCCTGCTCGAAGAGGGCCTCCTGAGCCTTCATCGCCGCCGTGGACGTACCGGCCTCGCAGCTTCCCCACGACACCGACATGACCTTGTCGGTGTCGGTGGTGACCCACTTCTTGAAGATGCCGTAGAAGCCGCCGCCGGTGTTCGGCGCCTGATAGACGTCGATGGTGGCCTTAGGGGCGAGCCCGGCGAGCGTCTCGATATCGAGCGCGGCCTCGCCGGATCCCGCGCCGCTGCCCGCGCCCCCGTCGACCTTGATGTAGTCGACCTTGGTGGAGATGCGGTAGCAGGCCTTGTAGGCGCTGATGTCGGAGGTCAGGTTCGGCTCCAGTTCGAGGACGCCGATCCTGGTGCCCTGACCGAAGTCGCCCTCCTCGTAGCGCTGCGCGAGACCGTAGTGCGCGGCGATGTCGTACGCGGTGAGCCCGGAGACGCCGCCCTGAATCGCCGCGCACGGCTGCGGCCCTGGATTGACGGCCGGGCGGGCGGTCCCCGTGGTGGCCGTCGGCCCGGCGACCGCCCTGGTCACCGCGGCCCTGGTCGCCGCGGACGGTGTTGCCGCGGACGGTGTTGCCACGGACGCTGTCGCCACGGACGCTGCCGCCGCGGGCGTTGCCGCCGCCGGAGACGAGCCGGAGACCGAGGCGTCGGCGGGCTGCGCGGCAGCGAGGTCGTCAAGCCCGAGCACGCCCTGAACGAGCGGGGCAACGGCCGCCGCGATCTTGGGGGCGGTGGTGTTGGCGAAGCCCAGCCGTCCCCCGGCCAGCCGGTAGCGGTCGAGCGTGACGCCGAAGGCGCGCTCGACCGCCGAGGCGGACGCGGTCACCGGGATGGAGAGCCGGTCCGGCGCGACCGGCCCGGGTGAGAGCCCGGCCGCCCGCAGGGCGCCGTCCACCGCGGCCACCTGGCCGAGCGACGGCCCGAACATCGGGCCGAACTGGCCCGGTGCCAGGAAATGCTGGTAATCCGGCGACGCCGGGTCCGCCAGGCCAGTGAGGAACGCCGTCAGCGCGGCCTGGTCCGGGATGGCGAGCGTGACCGTGAGCGTCATCGTCGCGCCGGGAGCTACCGCCCCGAGCAGCGCCGCGCCCGATGGCAGCCGCGGCGCCGCGCTCGCCGTGAGTGGCACCGACGGCCCCGCGACTGCCACGGCCGCCGTGGCGGCCCCCGACGGCGCCGCTGTCGCAGCTAGGCCGAGCAGGGCCGCGCCGGCGATGAGAACCGCTGCGACTGGCCGTCTGCGCAAACTGTTGAAAGGCATATCCCGTCCAGTGCCGTGAGCGGTCTTCATGAATGCTGAATAAAACCTACTGGACGATATCTGGCGACAACAGTGTCAACACGCAAAAATAGGATGAATTTTGCTGAATTGGTTAGTTTAGATAAGAGTAAATAAGCGCTTGTGGCCCGAGTTGCAGGCTGGACAGGCGGGCAACGGCCTGGCCGCTTGGCCTCCGGTAAGGGCGAGGCGGCTACGCGAAAATGTCAGATGGTGATGAAACCCCAGGTCATATGGGGTGTATTGGCAGGGTCGCGGACTCCCGCGTCCGCCGCCGAGTGGGCGGCGGCGGACGGCGCCCGGAAACTGACGGGTTGTGGCAGACGCCTTTCTTCGGGGTTAAGTTCGCGAACCTCCCCGCATTCCCGCGCTCCTTCCCTCCTGCGTCCGATTACAGGGGCGCGCCTTTGGCTTGCGGCGCTGATTTCCGAGGAGCCCGGCCTTCGCGGCGTTCAGCGCGACCTGTTCGCCTAGTCAGGGACCGGTTCGCCGATCGGCTCGGCGCCGGCCAAAAGCGCGCAGGCGATGGGCACGATGACCGTCCTTGGCACCTCGGCCGCAGTCGGCTGACGGGCTCCGGGTGCTCGAATCCAGGTCGGGCGCCGGGTGCGACGGGCCGGGATAAATCTGTAACGTTTGGTACTTTTTGGCTCTATTTTCCCATATAGTAACGAACTGTAACAACGGCGGGAGCGGTGGCGGGCGAGTGCGGTCCTTGCCGTGGCCGTGCGGCCGTTCCGTGCGGTGTCACGGAGGAGAGGCAAGGATGATCGAGACAAGCGAACTGCGGGTCGACCTCGGCGATGACGGAACGCTGAGCATTCCGTACGCCAATGTCGTCGGGGAGGCGGGCGACGGGCCGCATCTGACGGTGATCGCCGGCGTGCACGGGACCGAATACACGTCTATCGCCGCCGCGCGCGAGCTGTTGGCAGAGCTTCGGCCGGCCGAACTCTCGGGGACCGTTACCGTCGCGCCGCTCATCAACCTGCCGGCGTTCTGGGCGCGCTCGCCGTTCGTCGTCCCGCTCGACGGGAAGAACCTCAACCGCAGCTTCCCCGGCGACCCGCGCGGCAGTGCTGCCGAACGGATCGCCGCCGCGGTCACCGGGAGGCTTATCGAGGGCTCCGACTACCTGATCGACCTGCACGCGGGGGACCTGCCGGAGGCGCTCGAGCCGTTCGTCTTCTACGACGCGTCGCCCGTCGAGCAGCGGGCCCGCGATCTCGCCCTCAGCTACGGCCTCGGGCACATGGTGCGGCAGTCGTCTGACGGCCGTACGGTCGCGGGCAGTACGTCGGCGGCCGCGGCCGATCTCGGCATCCCGTCATTCACCGCCGAGGCGGGAGAGTGCGGCGTCCTTGCCCGCGGTGCCGTCGACCGGCATCTGCGCGGGCTGCGGAACGTCCTGCGCCGGCTGCGGCTGCTTCCCGGCGAGGCCGTCGTGTTCGACCGCCCGGTCGA
>JBEKEK010000156.1:0-18501 GCA_050013875.1 Trebonia sp.
TCATTCCATGCTCGCTTGAGCTGGGCGGCAAGGACGCGATGATCGTGTGCGCGGACGCCGACCTGGAACGCGCCGCCAACGGCGCGGTGTACCTGTCGATGTTCAACAGCGGCCAGGTCTGCGTGGGCGTCGAGCGCATCTACGTGGTGGACAGCGTCGCCGACGAGTTCATCCGGCTGGTCAAGGAGAAGGCCTCGACGGTGACTTACGGCGCCGGTAACGACGTCGGCCCGCTGTTCACCGGCCGGCAGCTCGAGATCGTCAGCCGCCACGTCGAGGACGCCAGGGCCAAAGGCGCGACCATCCTGGTCGGCGGTGAGGCCGATACCGGCAAGGGGCTGTTTTACAAGCCCACCGTCGTCATCGACCTGACCCACGACATGGACCTGATGAGCGAGGAGACCTTCGGCCCGGTGGTGGCGATCATGCGGGTCTCCGGCGAGGACGAGGCCGTCCGGCTGGCCAACGACTCCAGGTACGGCCTGAGCGGCAGCGTCTTCACCAAGGACCCGAAGAAGGCCAGGCGGATCGGTGGGCAGCTCAAGACCGGATCTGTGGTGCAGAACGACGCGGCGGTGATCTACGGCGTCGCCGAGGCGCCGTTCGGCGGCCGCAAGGACAGCGGGCTGGGGCAGGTCAATGGCCGCAACGCGATTCGCGGCTATACGCATGCGCTGCCGATTCTGATCGACCGCTGGGGCCAGAAGAAGGAAAGCATCTGGTACCCCTATGCCGATAAGACTGTCACTTCCCTCGAATCCACCATCAAGTTCGCCTTCGGCAATCACCTCGTTCGCCGCTTCATGCGCTAACCCCCGGCCCGGGCCGGGGGGAGCGACGGCGGGCCGCGCGACCGGCCGGTGTGACCCCGGTTGCGCGGCCCGTCATTGTCAGCCGCCGGCTACGTCAGCCGCCCACCACGCAGGGGAAACTGTACGGGTTGGCGCGCTCGCAGACCTGCGCCGGGTTCTCGAAGATGCCGACCGACGGCAGCGCCTGGCCGTCGAAGTTGAACAGGGTCATGTTGACGTTGGGCGAGCCGAGGCCGGCACCGGGCTCCCAGGGCACGCCGGGAATCCAGTCGGGCGCCCAGTAGAACAGGCCCGCCCCCAGCCCGTCAGGCGCGGTGGCCAGGATGGACAGCTCGTCGGTGACAAAGGAGAGCTGGCCGCCCGGGGTGGCCGGATAGCCGGGCTCGATCTGGCTCTGCTCCCAGGCGAAGTCCCCGGTGCTGTCACCAAGCGGTGAGTTCCCGTTGGCGAGCGTCCACGGGTACTGGGTTTCGGCGATGACGATGGGCTTGCCGAACTCGGCGGCGAGCCCGTCCACGTTGGCGCGCAGACCGGAGATGGCCGGCTCGTCGAGCACTGGGTAGTACGACAGCCCGATCACGTCGAACGGGACGTCGTGGGATTCGAGCTCGGAATAGAAGGCCGAGCTCAGCGGGAAGCTCGCGCCCTGGTCATAGTGCATCATGATGAGCAGCTTGTGACCAGCCGGGTTGCCCGCCTGCGCGCCCGCCACGCCCGCCTTGAGCAGCTGCGCGAGGTTGGCCCAGCCGCCGCAGTCGGTGCAGTTGACCTCCCCGACCGGCCACAGGATCCCGTTCCTGATCTCGTTGCCGATGGACACCAGGCCGACCGGTGTGCCCTGCTGCGCGAACGCGGAGATGACCTGCCGGGTATAGGACTTGACGGTGGCGGTGAGCTGGTCCAGGTCCTCGCCCTGCCACGCGGCGGGGATGTTCTGCTTGGTGGGGTCGGCCCAGAAGTCGGAGTACATGACGTCGAGGTAGATCTTCATCCCGGCCGCGCTCACCTGCCGGGCCAGGGCGAGGTCGCTGGCGAGGTCGCTGTAGCCGGGTGGCGGGTCCACCCACAGGCGCATCCGCACGTAGTTCGCGCCAGCCGCGCGCATGATCGTCACCGGCGTGCCCGGGCTTCCCTCGTCGCTGAACGTCGCGCCGGCCGCGAGCTCCTGCGGGGTGAAGGACAGATCGGCGCCCAGGTCAAGACCGGACGCGGCCGGGTCGGGCCCGTAGCCGCGGAACTCCCCCACGCAGACGTCGGCACCGGTGTCGCTGTAGACCGTGAGCTCGGCGTACCGGGCGCGGGTGCCGTGGGGTAGCGGGAAGTACATCGGGCTGCCGGGGTCGAGCGCGAGGTCGCGCAGCGCCGGCGGCTGCTGCCAGTCCCCGGCCACCGACGCCAGCTCGATGCTGGCGGAAGCGGACGGGCTGGCGGAATCCAGCGTGATCCCCAGATCGTCCAGCGCCCTGACCTGGCCGAGATCGACGGTCAGGGTGCCGGTCCAGCCGGACGTGCACCAGTCAGTGCCGGCGTCGCCGTCGATCGCGTTCGACGCGGGGTAGCCGGATTCGGTGGTGGTCGCGGTGGCCGCGCCCGCGAGCGCCCAGTTGACGGTCGGAACGGCCTCCGGCTGCGCCGAAGCGCGGCTGGCTGATGACGTGGAGGAGGCGGCGGCGGTGACGAACGGCGTGATCAGCATGAGCGCGGCGACGCCCAGTCCCAGGCGCCAGGTGCGAGGCGTTCTTTGCATGGAGTCTCCTTTGATCGGGTTTGATCCGGGACAGCCTCAAACCTGAGTGGACAACTCCATGCGTGTTCCCACAAGGGGATGAACGCTCCTTTGTGACCGGTCACGCGTGCTGGCCGCTGACCGAGATCACCTCGCCGGTCAGGTAGGAGGCATAGTCGCTGGCCAGGAAGACCATGACGTTGGCCACCTCCCAGGGCTGCGCCGAGCGGCCGAACGCCTCGCGGCCGACCAGCTCGGCCAGCAGTTCCTCGCTCGTCACCTTGGCCAGGAAGGGGTGCATCGCCAGGCTGGGCGCGACGGCGTTGACCCGGATGCCGTGCGCCGCGACGTCAAGCGCGGCGCAGCGGGTGAGGGCCATCACCCCGGCCTTGGCCGCCGCGTAGTGCGCCTGGCCCGGCTGCGCGCGCCAGCCGAGCACCGAGGCGTTGTTCACCACCGCTCCCCCGTGCCCCTGGGCGACCATCAGGCGCAGCGCCGCCCTGGTGCACCGGAAGGTGCCGTTGAGCGTGACGTCGAGCACTCGCAGCCACTGGTCGTCGGTCATGTCGAGGACCGAGCTGGTGCCGCCGAGCCCCGCGTTGTTGATGAGCACGTCGATCCGGCCGAACCGCCGGGCAGCACCCTCCATCAGCGCCGCGACCGCGTTCTCGTCGGTGACGTCGCATGGCAGCGACCAGACCCGGTCACCGTGCGCGAGCGTGAGCTCGGCACTGGTCTCGGCCAGCCGCCTTGCGTGCTGATCGCTGATCACCACGTCGGCGCCCTCCTCGAGGCAACGGCGGGCGGCGGCGGAGCCGATGCCGGTGCCGGCCGCGGCAGTGATCACGATGACCTTGCCGTCGAGCAGGCCGTGCCCGGCTGGCGGCTTCATCGGCGGGGCAGCCCGAGCGCGCGGGTGGCGATGATGTTCCGCTGGATCTCATCGGACCCGCCGTAGATGGTCTCCGCCCGGCCGAACAGATAGACCCGCCGCCACTCGTCCGCTTCCGGCGGCTCCCCCCCGTCCACCATCGACGCGGCGCCAAGGATATCCATCGCCAGTTCGCCAAGCGCCTGGTGCCAGCGGGACCACAGCACCTTCAGCACCGAGGGCTCGGCGCCGTCGCCGGCCGGCCCGCGCGCAGAGCCGCCGCCCGCTGGCCCCTCGAGGGTGTCAAGCGTGTACGCCCGCATGACCTCGAGCCCGATCCAGGCCCGGGCGAGCCGGTCGCGGATCAGCGGGTCCGTGTCCGCTCCGTTCCGCCGCGCTAGCCCGACTAGATCGCCCAGCTCCCGGCGGAACCCGACCTGCTTGCCGAGCATGCCGACGCCGCGCTCGAACCGCAGCGTCGCCATCGCGACGCGCCAGCCGTCGCCGGGCTCCCCCACCACGTTGCCGAGTTCGGTGCGCGCGCCGTCGAAGAAGACCTCGTTGAACTCGGACTCGCCGGTGAGCTGCTTGATGGGCCGGACCGTGACGCCCGGCTGGCGCATCGGGACAAGCAGGTAGGACAGGCCGGCCGAGCGACGCGAGCCAGGCTCGGTCCGCGCCAGGACGAAGCACCAGTCGGCCTCGTGCGCCAGCGACGTCCACACCTTCTGGCCGGTGATCACCCACTCATCGCCGTCGGGCACCGCGGTGGTGGCCACCGCCGCCAGGTCGGAGCCGGCCCCCGGTTCCGAGTAGCCCTGGCACCACAGCTCCGCCACCGCCGCGATCGGCGGGAGGAACCGCCGCTGCTGCTCCGGGGTGCCGAGGGCGATCAGGGTCGGCCCGAGCAGTTCCTCCCCCACCACCCCGGCCCGCTCGGGGGCGGCGCTGCGCGCGTACTCCTCGTAGAAGATGACCTGCTGCCTGAACGTGGCGTCGTGCCCGCCGAGCGCCGCCGGCCAGCCGAGACAGGTCCAGCCTGCCGCGGCGAGCCGCCGGTTCCATGCGAGCCGGCCCGCGAACGACTCGTGCTCCTGGCCGGCCCCGCCGTGGCCCCGCGGGGCGGGCACGTTCGCGGCGAGCCACCCAGCGACCCGGCGGCGGAATTCGTCATCTTCCGTACTGAACTGCATGCCGCTACCCTACCAAGCACTTGCTTGGTATGGTCGAAACGTGGAGTTGACGATCCCGACGATCCCGGCCGTGGTCGGATGCGCGGCGCGGGAGTTCGGCGACGCGGAGGCGCTCGCCGAGCCGGGCGGCGTCAGGCTCAGCTACCGAGAGCTGCACGAGCGGGTCAGCGAGGTCGCCCGCGCGCTCATCACCGACGGCATCGCCCCCGGCGACCGGGTCGCCGTATGGTGCCCTAACTCGGCTGCCTGGGTGCTCGCCGCGCTCGGCTCGCTGAGCGCGGGGGCCACCCTGGTCCCGGTCAGCACCCGGTTCACCGGCCCTGAGGCGCTCGACGTGATCAGCCGCTGCGGCGCACGCGCCTTGTTTGTCGACAACGATTTTCTCGGCACCGACCGGCTGGCGGCGCTGCGCGCCGCCGCCGCGGCATCGGACCCGGCCGGGCGGGTGGCCGGGCCGGCGCTGGTGGTGCGGGTCGGCACCGGTGACTGGCCTGGTTTCATCGAACGGAAGGTGGCGACTGGAGCTGCGCAGGCCGCCGCTCGCGCGGCCGGGGTCAGCGCGGAGGCCGTCAGCGACATCCTGTTCACCTCGGGCACCACCGGGCGCAGCAAGGGCGCGATGAGCAGCCACCGCAGCTCGCTGTCGGTCGCCAGCGCGTGGGCGGCCCGCGGCGGCCTGACCGCCGGCGACCGCTACCTGGTGGTGAATCCGTTCTTCCACAGCTTCGGCTGGAAGGCGGGCATTCTCGCCTGCCTGGTCAGCGGGGCCACGATGGTGCCGCTGCCGGTTTTCGACGCCGTCGCGGCCATGCGGGTGATCGAGGCCGAGCGGATCACCGTGCTGCCCGGGGCGCCGACGATCTACCAGACGATCCTCGACCATCAGGAACGGGGCCGCTTCGACCTGTCAAGCCTGCGGCTCGCGGTCACCGGGGCGGCCAACGTCCCCGCTGCCCTGGTGGAGCGGATGGGCCGCGAGCTGAGCTTCCGGGTGGTGCTCACCGCCTACGGTCTGACCGAGGCGGTGGTGGCGACCATGTGCCGTCCTGGTGACGCCCCGGAGACCGTGGCCCGCAGCTGCGGGCGGGCGGCCGCGGGGTTCGAGGTGCGGGTGGCCGGCCCCGGCGGCGGCTCGGCCCCGCCGGGCGAGACCGGCGAGATCCTGCTCCGCGGGCCGAACACGATGCTCGGCTACCTCGATGATCCGGTGGCGACGGCCGAGGCCATCGATCCCGACGGCTGGCTGCATACCGGCGACGTGGGCAGGCTCGACGCGGCCGGATACCTGACGATCACCGACCGGCTGAAGGACATGTACATCTGCGGCGGCTTCAACGTCTATCCGGCCGAGGTGGAGCAGGCACTCGCCCGGCTCGACGGCGTCGCCGAATCCGCGGTCGTCGGCGTGCCCGACGACCGACTGGGCGAGGTGGGCAGGGCGTGCATCGTCACCCGGGCCGGACGCATCCTCGACGAGACCACGGTGCTCGACTTCTGCCGTGAGCGGCTGGCCAACTACAAGGTGCCCAGGCAGGTGGAGTTCCGCGACGCGCTGCCGCGCAACCCGTCGGGCAAGGTACTGAAGCGACTGCTGAGAGATGAGCTCTGATGGCCGACGAGATCCGTTACGAGACCCGAGGCGCCATCGCCCTGATCACGCTCAACCGGCCCAGGTACCGCAACGCGCAGAACTCGGCCATGACCTACGCGCTCGACGCGGCCTTCGCCGAGGCCACCAACGACGACCAGGTCGCGGTGATCGTGCTGGCCGGCGCGGGCGAGCACTTCAGCGCCGGGCATGACATCGGCACCCCGGAACGCGACGCGGACAGGTCCTTCGCCCGGCAGGCGGTGCTGTGGTGGGATCATGTCGGCCGCGCGGGGGCAGACGCCAGGTACGCCCGCGAGATGGAGGTCTACCTGGGCATGTGCCGCCGGTGGCGGGAGATACCCAAGCCCGTCATCGCCATGGTGCAGGGCGCGTGCATCGCGGGCGGCCTGATGCTGGCCTGGGTCTGCGACCTGATCGTGGCCGCCGATGACGCGTTCTTCGCCGATCCGGTGCTGCGGATGGGGATACCGGGCGTGGAGTACTTCGCGCATCCCTGGGTGCTTGGCCCCCGCTTCGCCAAGGAGGTGCTGTTCACCGGCGGCCGGTTCACCGCCGAGCGCGCCTTTCAGGTCGGCATGGTGAACCGGGTGGTGGTGCGCGCCGAACTCGAGGCCGCGACGTTCGCGCTCGCGGAGGAGATCGCGGCAATGCCCCCGTTCGGCCTCGCCCTGACCAAGCGCGCGGTCAATCAGTGCGAGGACCTCATGGGCATGCGGCCGGGGATGGACTCGGTCTTCGGCCTGCATCACGTCGCCCACGCGCACAACGCCGAGGTGCGCGGCGACTCGCTGGCCGGCCTCGATGCGCACGACATGAGGAAGCGGGGGCAGTGACCGGACTGCGAGCCGAGGCCCGCGGCTGGCTGGCGGCGCACGTGCCGGCCGGGCCGCTGCCGTCGGTGGACACCGCCGAGGGGTTCGAGCGGCACCGGGAGTGGGAACGCGAGCTGGCGGCGGCCGGGCTCGCGGTGGTTTCCTGGCCGCCCGAGTATGGCGGGCGCGGCGCTTCGCTGCTCGAATGGCTGGCGTTCGAGGAGGAGTACTACGCCGCCGGCGCGCCCGTGCGAGTCGGCCAGAACGGCCTGTTCCTGCTTGCCCCGACCTTGTTCGCGCACGCCACCGCGGCTCAGCGTGACCGCCTGCTGCCGCCGATGGCCGCCGGCGAAGAGATCTGGGCGCAGACGTGGTCGGAGCCGGAGGCGGGCAGCGACCTGGCCGCCATCCGGTCCCGCGCCACCGCGACGGACGGCGGCTGGCTGTTGTCGGGCACCAAGACGTGGAGCTCGCGCGCGGCCTTCGCCGACCGCGCGTTCGGGCTGTTCCGGACTATCCCCCCCGGGGGACGACCCCCCGGTGACCCCCCGACATGGGGGGCCAGCCCCCCATACCCCCCGGCGATCCCCGCGCAAGACCCGCGCGGAGACCGCGTCTCCCCCGGGCCGGGAGCCGGGGGCCACGCGGGGCTGACGTACCTGCTGTTCGGCCTGCGCGACCCGGGGGTCACCGTCCGCCCGATCCGCCAGCTCGGCGGCGAGACCGGGTTCGCGGAGATCTTCCTCGACGACGTGTTCGTGCCGGACGCGAACGTCGTCGGCACGCCGGGCGACGGCTGGCGGATCGCGATGAGCACGGCGAGCCACGAACGCGGGCTGTCGCTGCGCAGTCCTGGACGGTTCCTGGCGGCCGCCGCCCGGCTGGTCGAGCTGTGGCGGCGGGCCGGCGACCCGGCCGATAACGCCGCCGCGCAGCGGGTCGCCGACGCCTGGATCGGCGCCCGCGCCTATCAGCTGCACACGGCGGCCGCCGCCGCCAGGCTCGACGACGGGGGAACGCTCGGCGCCGAGGCGAGCATGGGCAAGGTGTTCTGGTCCGAGCTCGATCTCGCGCTGCACGAGACGGCGCTCGACCTGCTCGGGCCGCGCGCCGAGGTCCGCGGTGAGCGCTGGCTTGAGGGCTACCTGTTCGCCCTGGCCGGCCCGATCTACGCGGGCAGCAACGAGATACAGCGCACGGTCATCGCCGAGCGGCTGCTCGGACTCCCCCGGGCGCCCCGATGAGCGAACTGCCAAGGGGCGGCCTGCCGGCGAGCGCGCTGCCAGTGAACCCCTGGCGGAACGAGTTCGCCGCCGCACTGCACGACATGCTCGACGCGGCCGGCGGGCCGGCCGCCGCCCGGTCCTGGGCTGACGGCGACCTCGTTCCCGTACTAGCGCTGTGGCGACGGCTGGCCGATCTCGGCGTCACCGCGCTCGCGGTTCCGGAGAAGTGGGGCGGCCTCGGCGCCAGCCCAGCCGACCTGGTGGCCGCGTGCGAGGAACTCGGTCATCACGCGGTGCCAGGCCCGGTGGCGGAGTCCCTCGCGGCGGTGCCCGTGCTGCTCGCCGCGCTGGCCGAGCCGGACGTTCTTGCCCTGCCTGACCGGGCGGACCCAGGTGGCGCGCCCGACCTTTCCGACTCGCTTGCGCTGCCTGACGAGGCGGACTCGCTGGTCGTGCTCGACGACGCGAACACCTGCGGACAGTGGCTTGGCGGACTGGCGACCGGCGACCTGATCGCGACGCTCGCCATGCCGCCGTGGCTGCCGTTGGCCGCCGACGTCGAAGTGGCGGGGCTCGTACTGCTCGCCGATGGTGACATGATCTGGCCGGGCCGGGCCGGCGCCAGGCACCGGTCGGTGGATCCGGCCCGCTCGCTGTCGGCCGTGACCGGGCAGGAGGCGCTGGCGCGCGGCGCGGGCGCGGCGGTGGCCCGTGCGTTCGACTTCGGCGCGCTTGCCTGCTCCGCGCAGCTTCTCGGCGCGGGCCGCGCGCTGCTCGAGATGTCGGTTGGCCACGCGCGCGTGCGCACCCAGTTCGGTCAGCCGATCGGGACGTTCCAGGCCGTCAAGCACAAGCTGGCCGACGTGGCGATCGCGCTGGAGTTCGCGCGCCCGCTGCTCGGCGCGGCCGCCGCGGCGATCGGCGACGGCTCCGCGACCGCCGGTCGGGACGTCTCCGCCGCCAAGGTCGCCTGCGCCGACGCCGCCGCGCTGGCGGCTCGCGCCGCGCTGCAAGTGCACGGGGCGATCGGGTACACGGCCGAACACGATCTGAGCCTGTGGCTGACCAAGGTCCGCGCGCTCGTGCCCGCGTGGGGAAGCCAGGCCGAGCATCGCCGGCGGGTCATGGCCGCGCTCATCGCGCCGCCTGCTTCCGCATCGCCTGTCTCCGCCCGGTCACCCATTCCCACCCGCCGGGAGTTGCCGTGGACCTGACCGTCGAGCGACGCGACCTGCGTGACGCGGTGCGCGGGCTGCTCGCGAAGACCCAGTCTGATAAGAGCCAGCCATCGAAGACCGGGGCCGGCCGGCCGGCCTGGCGCAGGCTGTGCGACGAGATCGGCGTGGCGGGACTCGCGATCCCCGAGCGGTACGGCGGTTCCGGCGTCGGGCTAGCGGAAATCTGCGTCGTCATGGAGGAACTCGGCCGGAACCTGACGCCGTCCCCCATGCTCGGCTCCGCCGTTATCGCTGCCCAGGCCGTGCTGGCTTCCGGCGATGACGCGGCCTGCGAGCGGCTGCTGCCCGCGATCGCCGACGGCTCACAGATCGCCGCCCTCGCCTGGACCACCTCGGCCGGGCACTGGGATACCGCCGAGGCCGGGTGCGAAGCGCGCTACGACGGCGGTCGCGGTGGCGGTGGCTGGAGGCTGGACGGCGAGGCGCACTACGTGCTGGACGGGGCGGCGGCCGACGTGCTGCTGGTCGCGGCCGGCACCCCCGACGGCACCGGGCTGTTCGAGGTCAGCCCGCGCCAGGACGGCGTCACCCGCGCGCCCGTCGCCACCATGGACGCATCCCGCGGCCTGGCCGTGGTGCGGCTGTCGGGCGCTCTCGGCCAGCGCGTCGGCGGGGACGCGGCCGGGCCGCTGGCATTCGCCAGGGGCCAGGCGTGCATCGCGCTGGGCGCCGAGCAGGTGGGCGCGGCCCAGGGAGCGCTTGCGCTAACCCTCGGGCACCTGCGCACCCGGGTGCAGTTCGGCCAGCCGATCGGCGGCTTCCAGGCCCTGCAGCACCGGGCGGCCGACCTGTACGTCCTCGTTGAGTCGGCGCAGTCGCTCGCGCGAGCCGCGGCGCTGGCGGCGGATGAGACAGGCGGCGCGGCAAGCGGCGGTGCCGACCCTGACCGCGGGCCGCGGGCCGCCGCCGTGAAGGTCTACTGCTCGGAGGCGCTGACCCAGACGGCGGGCGAGATGATCCAGCTGCACGGCGCCATCGGCGTCACCTGGGAACACCGAGCCCACCGCTACCTGAAACGCGCGCACAGCGGCCGCTACCTGTTCGGCAGCCCGGCCAGGCACCTCGCCACCATCGCGGCCAGCCTCATCGACGGCTGACAGCCCGCTTGCCTACCGGTAGCGCGCGGTCGATCCGGCCACCGGGAGCGCGGCCAGCCCCAGCTTGCGGTGATCCCACGACCGGACGCGCACCTGGTCGATCCTGATGACGACCCGCTTGTTCATCATGCGCTGCACGAACGGCCGCATCTCCTCGTCGTACGGCCCCTGGTACCGCTCGAATATGCTCACCGCCGCCGCCCAGTACTCGCCGCTTGACGGGTCGTCGATGATCGCGGCTGATCCCTCGATCGCCACGCCGCGCAACTGGTCGTAGGACTCGCCCGCCTCGACCAGGCAGCTGACCGTCGGATCACGGCGCAGGTTGACCACCTTCTGCGATCTGGCCTTGGTCTCGAGGTACACCTTTCCGTCAAGCAGGCCGTACCACATCGCCACCAGATGCGGGAATCCGCCCAGCCCGGCCGTCGCGACGGTTGCCGTCCGGCACTGCCGCAGGAACGACGCCACCTCATCATCGCTCATGCGAATCTGCGCGCGCTGATTGACGCCCATCGCTCACCACCTCATCAGCCGGTTAGCAGAAAACTAGAACAAGTTCTATTTATTTGGAAGAGGCTTGCGGCCGAACGCGAGCGTAGTTTCCCGGTGGCCCCGGGGGTGCCGGCCCGGCCGTTCAGCGCAGGCGGGCCGGCAGGCTCTCATAGCCGCGCAGGATGCGGGTCGGCCGCCGCCGCGCGCCGGGCAGCAGCCGCAGGCCAGGGAAGCGCTCGCTGATCGCACGCAACCCCACCTCGCCCTCCATCCGCGCCAGCGAGGCGCCGAGGCAGTAGTGGCGGCCGCCGGAGAAGGAGACGTGCTCCCGCGCGTTCTCGCGGGCAACGTCAAAGCGCTCGGGGTGGCCGAACACCCGCGGATCGCGGTTCGCGCCGGCCAGGACGGTCACCATCTGGACGCCCGCGGGCACCTCGATCCCGGCCACGGTAGTGGTCCGTGCGCACACCCGCCCGGTCAGCAGCACCGGCGGGTCGAACCGCAGCACCTCGTCCACCGCGTTGGGCCACAGCGAGCTCTCCCGCCGCAGCCGGTCGAGCTGCTCCGGGTGCCGTCCGAACAGCGCGATCCCGTTCCCCAGCAGGTTGACGGTGGTCTCGAACCCGGCTGCGAGCACCAGCCCGGCGGTCGCCTTGAGCTCGCGGTCGTCCAGGGCACCCTGTTCGTCCCGCGCCTCGATCAGCTGGCTCAGCAGGTCACCGCCGGGGTGCCGGCGCAAGTCCTGAATGTGGCTGTCCAGCCACTGGTCGAAGCCGCGCAGTCCGGCCGTGACCGTGTGGAAACGCCGCCAGCTGAGCCCGAAGTCGAGGCTGGGCGCGGCGTGGGTGCCCAGCTCAAGCACCCGGTTCCGGTGCTCGGGGGGAACGCCGAGTATCTCGGCGATGACCGTGACCGGCAGCTGCGCACAGTAGGACGGAATCAGGTCGGCCGGCGCCGCGGGGTCAAGCGCGTCAAGCAGCTCATGCGCGATCGACTCCGTCCGCGCCCGCAGCTGCTCCACCGCCCGGACGGTGAAGACCCGGTTGACCAGCTTGCGGTAACGGGTGTGGTCGGGCGGCTCGGTCGCCAGCAGCGACGGCGGCTCGAGGGGGTGCGGCACGCGGGGGGCCGTGCGGTTGAGCAGCCGCCCGAGCGCGCTGCCGTCACTTACCGGCTTGCCGCACCGGAAGTCCGGGCTCGACAGGACGTCCTTCACCGTCGCGTGGTCCACGGTGAGGTAGGACATCCGCGACCGGAGCAGTGGCCCGCGGGCGCGCGCCTGCTCGAGCAGCTCCCACACCTGGTCCCCCGATGAGGGTGCCAGCATGAGGCGGCCCTGCAGGTCGCCCCGGCGCGCGGCCACGCGTACCAGCAGCCGGGGCAGCCCGTGGGCCACTCCCCAGTAGACATTCGAGCGCGCCTGCTCCCGCCAGTCCGGGCCGCGGGTGTCCCGGTCGCCGCGGGCATCCGGCGCGGGCGCGGGTGCGGTCAGCGAGTCGGCGGCCATGGTTCCTCCTGCGGCGGCGTTTAACTGGTACGTTTGTGTACCAGTCCTACGGTACGTGCGCGTACCAACCGCACGCAAGGCTTTCCCGCGCGACGAGGAGGAGCATTGGCGATCACCGGCAGCCCCGGCCCGGCGCTGATGGCCGAGCCGTCCCCCGCCGCCGGCCACCGCGGGCGACTGCTGGCCGGCCTCGCCGCCGCCCTGCGGGAGCGCCCGTACCGGGACATCACCGTCGCCGACGTGGTGCGCCGGGCGCGGACCTCGCGGCGCACCTTCTACGAGCACTTCGCCGATAAGCAGGACTGCCTCATCGCCCTCCTGCGGGAGGAGACCGACCAGACCGTGGCGCGCATCGCCGCCGCGGTGGATTCGCACTCGCCCTGGCAGTTCCAGGTGCGGCAGGCGATCGAAGCCTGGATCAGCGGCGTGACCGACGACCCGGGCGTCCGGTTGTGCTGGATCCGCGTCGTCCCCTCGCTTGGAGAAGCCGCCCGCCCGCTGCTGCGGCGGACGATGGCGGCCTTCGCCGGACTGATCCGCACCCTGGCCGAGAGTCCCGAGCTGGCCGGCGCGGGGGTGACCCCGCCGTCCCCGCAGGAGACGATCATGCTCCTTGGCGGCCTGAAGGAACTGATCGCCACCACCGTCGAGGATGGCGGCGACCTGAGCGGGATCGTCGATGTCGCGACCAAGGTGGCGATCCGCATCCTCGACCCCACGCAGAACCGCGGTTCGTGATAATTGGCCCAGATTTCCGCTGGGAAATGGACCTTATCTAGAGCCGCTTTAAGCCATAACCTCACCAGCGTGACAACCATCGATGACGCTCGAACGATCTCCGGCCGGCTCGCCTTCGGCGACCTCGTGCCGGGCTTCCTGCACGCGATGATGAAGCTGGACAGGGCGGCAACCAGGGAACTCGACGACGCGGGGATCGATACCAGACTCCGCGAGCTCGTCCGGATCCGGGCCTCCCAGCTCAACGGCTGCGCCTACTGCATCGACATGCACACCAAGGACGCGCGTCTGATGGGCGAAACCGAGCAGCGGATTTACGCGCTGTCGGCGTGGCGGGAGACGCCGTTCTTCAACAACCGCGAGCGGGCGGCGCTCGCGTTCACCGAGTCGGTGACGCTGATGGCGGACACGCACGTCCCTGACGAGGCGTACGTCGCGGTCGCGGTCGCGTTCAACGACCGGGAGGTGTCCGCTCTGCTCAGCTTGATCATTGTGATCAACGCGTGGAACGCGGCCGGCGTCGCCACCCGGGCCTGGGAGCCCGGCTCCTATCAGCCATAGCCGGGCGGCGCCCTGACTGAGCGGCTGGTTGGCACCCCACCAGCCGGCGACCCGGCCAGCGCCGCCGCAACCGCTAAGCGCCGCCGAGGAGCGCGTGCAAGATCTTCTTGAACTGCGTGGCCTCGGCGGCCGATAGCGGGCCGAGGAAGTCCCGTTCGGCCCGCTCGACCGCCACGGCCGCCCGCCGTACGGTGTCGCGGCCGGTGTCGGTGAGCTCGACGGCGTTCTTGCGCCGGTCATCCGGGTCCTGGCGGCGCCGGGCTAGCCCCTTGCCCTGAAGGTCGTCGATCAGCGCGACCATGGTGGTCCGGTCGACGTTCATCGCCCGGGCGATCTCCCCCTGCGAGACCGGGTAGCGGTCGGCGATGGCCCGCAGCACGGCGGCCTCCCGCCCGTTGATCCCGAGCGGCTCGAGCGCGGCCGCACCAAGCTCGAAGAACCGCAGCTGCACGTGCTTGAGCAGGTAACCCAGATGCGCGTCTGGGCGATCGGTGGACACGAGACCAAGCCTATGAATAGACTAATCGTCAGTAGTACTGATAATCAGTAACAGTGATAAAACTGGAGAACACCAATGCCAGCCGACGGTAGTACCCCGCTGAGCTTCGGGATCAAGACCAGTCAGGCGGGCCTGGCCTACGACGAGATCCTGCGGGTGTGGCGCGAGGCGGACCAGGTGCCCGAATTCGAGCATGCCTGGCTCTGGGATCATCTGGTGCCACTGCGCGGCGACGTGACCGGCGCGGCGCTCGAGGCCTGGACGCTGCTGGCGGCGCTGGCCGCGCAGACCAGCCGTCTGCGGCTTGGCGTGATCGTGACCAGCAACCGGATCCGCCCCCCGGCGGTGCTGGCCAAGATGGCGGCCACGGTCGACATCATCGCGGGCGGACGGCTGGTCTTCGGAATCGGCGCGGGCGGCAGCGCCAGCAGCGACCCGGCGTACGCGGCCATGGTGCACCGGGAGTTCGACCCGTTCGGCATCGACGTGGTGCCGGCCGGCCAGGCGCTGGCCGCCCTCGCCGAGACCTGCGCGCTGGTCAAGCGGCTGTGGAAGGAGGCCGAGCCGTTCGACTTCGCCGGGAGCTGCTACCGGCTCACCGGCGCGATCTGCGAGCCAAAGCCGGCCCAGCGCCCGCATCCGCCGATCATGATCGGGTCAGGCGGCGAGCGGCACGGGCTGCGGATCGTCGCCGAGCACGCCGATATCTGGTCGAGCCCCACCTTCACCGCCGCGGACTTCCGCCACAAGAGCGCCATCCTCGACCGCCACTGTGCCGCCATCGGGCGCGACCCCGCCGAGATCACCCGCTCGGTCCAGGTGCTCTTCACCGCGAAGGAACCGTCGGGCGTCGCCGCCCGCCATCCGGGTCCGGCCGCGGCCCGCGAGCTGCTGGCCGCGCTGATAGACGCGGGTGCCCGCCACTGCGTCCTCGGCTGCCTCGATATGCCGTCAGTGCAATGGGTAGCCGACGAAATCGTGAACCCGGTCCGCGCCGTGACGGGCCATTCAGCAGCCAGAAAATAAATGACGCGGGGCCGTCGGCAGGAGGTCCCCCAACCTCCAACCGACGGCCCGCGTGTTGCCACCGCCACCGAGCTCAATTTTCGCCGTGGCCACCGGCGGAGAGGGCCCCCCAGCCGTCTCCGCCGGTTGCCCGGCCGGCAGCGATCCCCCCGGCCCGCTGCCGATTTCCCCCCGTGCAGACGACGGCTCCCCCTAGTAAAACCGTCGTCTTCTCCTCCCCGTCGGAGACATCCTCCTCGCTGCCGTCGGGGAAGCTTAGTGCCGCAGAGCGCTACCTAAAGGCTCATGCGGAGTGGGCGCGCCCGCGCCCTGGTCTTGTTCGCGCCCGTTGATCGCGCTGCTCGCGCTCTCGGCGCAGGTGCAGTTGGCGCTCGTCTTCGGTGGTACCGCCCCAGACCCCGTGCATCTGGCCGGTGGCCAGCGCGAACTGCAGGCACTGGCCGCGCACCCGGCACTCGGCGCAGACCTGCTTTGCCCGGGCTATCTCGTCCCTGGCCGGCCCGTGGGCGGCGACTGGGAAGAAAAGCTCCGGGTCCGCCTCCAGGCAGGCGGCCGACTCCCACCAGTCACGCCGCTGCTGTGGCGGCGCCCCCCGCTGGTTGGGTACCTGGGTAACAACCATAAACAGACCCCCGAATCAGTATTATCATACCCTCACTGGTAACGCTCTGTTGCACATCGGTAACTGTACCTACGTCACGTACCTATATGCAGATACGGAGAGCCGGCCCAGACACAGGACAGATGGACACAGACGCGACCTGTCGCCCCGTTCGCGCTACCGAGAGCAAGCGAAACCGCGCGGCAAACCTAGCGGGGAATCAGAGCGCGAACAGCCGCGCGGCGCTGCCAGAAGCTAGAGCGCGAACAGCCGCGCGGCGTTGTCCCGGCAGACCGCCCGCAGCCAGTCCGCACCGAGGCCAGTGCGCTCAAGCGCCGCCAGGGCGTCGGCGTAGGGGTAGGGGATGTTCGGGAAGTCGGTCCCCAGCAGCACCCGGTCGCCGAGGTCGCGCAGCCGGCCGAGCTCGGCCCGCGGGAAGGCGCCCCCCGCGTCCTCGATGAACGGGGTGAACGCCATCGTCGTGTCGAGCAGCAGGCGCGGGTGGCGTTCGGCCAGGTCCAGGAACTCGCCGTACTCCGGCATGCCCAGATGCGCGACCACCAGGCGCAGCCGCGGGTGGCGGGCGAGCAGCCGCGCGATCGGTCCAGGACCGGTGAAGCGGCCGGCCACCGGGCCGGAGCCGCAGTGCGTGATAACCGGGACGCCCGCCTCGGCCAGCAGCCCCCAGGCCGCGTCGAGCACCGGGTCGTTCGGGTCGAATTCGCCGACCTGCAGGTGGCATTTGAACACCCGCGCGCCCTGCTCGATCGCGCGGCGCACATCGGCCGTCGCGGACGGCTCGGCGAAGAACGTCGCGCTCTGCAGGCAGCCCGGCGTCCTGGCGGCGAAGTCGGCACCCCAGTCGTTGAGCGAGCGGGCCATGCCCGGCTTGTGCGGGTAGAGGAGTGCGGTGAACGCGGACACGCCGAACGCGCGCAGCGTCGCCACCCGCGCCTGCTCGTCCTCGCGGTAGGCGATCGGCCACCTCCGCCCGACCAGCGGTCCCGCCGCGTCGAAGTAGGCCCACACCGCGGCGAGCAGCCGTTCTGGCATGAAGTGGGTGTGCACGTCGATCAGGCTGTCCAGCCCGACCCGGTTCCGGAACTCCGCCACCCGCGCGGCCTCCACCACCCGCGCGGGCTCCACGGGCTCCGCGTCGCCCACGACCCCCGCGCTCTCCGCCACCCGCGCGCCGTCCGCGAACCGCGCGCCGACCTTCTCGCTGTTATCTTGCAGGAAGATCTGCGCGCAGAGCGAACCGCGGTCGGCCGCCTCGGTCAGCTCCGCCGGGTCGGCGGCGTAGCGCCACTCGACGTACTGCGTCACCGACGCGTCCGGCTGCGGCACGGACGGGGTGCCGTCGGCGATGGCGGCCTCGTAGTCCGCGAGAATGAGCAGGTATGTGCCCCGGTCGGTGCTCGCCTGGCCGAGCCGGCCGCCCGGCGCCAATTCCACCCCGAGTTTGTCCCGCCCGGCGCGGACCACGGCGGCCCGCTCGTCCTCGCCGTCCGCCAGCGTCACGGCCGGGAACCCCCACACCCCGGCAAGCGGGTCGGCGGGGTCATCGGGCCGCTTCACCACCAGGAACGTCCCGGCCTGCGGCCCGCGCACCACCACCGCCACCGAACGCTTGATGTTCTTCATGCACCTAGCTTCGCAGCATCCCCTGGCCCCGCGGAACGGACCGCGGTCGTCGCGTGGCCCGCCATCGGCAAACGTTTGCGACGGGAAGACGTAGAATCCGGGGGTGGCAGTAAGCGCGGACCCCGCCGTTGCCAAGTCGCGCGCCGTGCGATGGGCCATGGCCGGGATCACGGTCGCCGTGCTCGTCGCCGACCAGGTGACCAAGTCCCTGGTAGCCGTCGGGCGCATCCCCAACGGGTCCTCGCTCGGCTGGCTCACCGTCCGCGTGGTCAGGAACCACGGGGCGAGTGGCGACATCCTGTCCGGCTACCCGGTCCTGGTGACGCTCGTCGCCCTGGTCATCACCGCGCTGGCGGCGGCATTCGCGGTGCGGGTCTCCGGCCGGGCCGCCGCGCTCTGCCTGGCGGCGGTGCTCGGCGGCGCGCTCGGCAACCTGGCCGACCGGCTCTTCCGATCCCCCGGGCTCGGGCGCGGCGGCGTGGTCGACTGGATCCACCTCTCCTTCGCCGGCGGCGGTTCGCTCGACCTGGCCGACGTGGCCATCCAGTTCGGTGTCCTTGGCGCCATCGCCGCGATGCTCGTCGCCGGGCCCGCTCGCAAGGACCGCCACCGGCACCCGCGGTTGGCCGAGACTCCCCCGTCGACAGGATCCTCCTGAATCTCGCCCAGGGCTGGGGCAACCGGAGTCAGACCGCGGATCAGCGCCGAGCAGCGGCCTGCCGCGAGCTGGGTGTCGTTCCACCATGGCGGCGGGGTCGGCATCGGCCGGTCACTGCACGCCGGGCAGGTCTGCGTCGCCGACGGAACCGCGCTGGCCTCCGCGAAGATCGCGCGGGTGCTGTC
>JBEKEK010000157.1:0-18472 GCA_050013875.1 Trebonia sp.
GTTGGCGTAGCTGACAGGCTGGGCACCTGCCACCTACGCCATCCACCTGCACGGACCTGCCGGCTACGCCATCGACACCAACAGGCGCTGTCGTTGGCGTAGCTGACAGGAACGGGAATCCGTGCGATCGGACGCTTCTTGCTGTTATCTGGCAGATTCGCTGGTGGCGGCGACGCCGGCGCGCAGGCGGGGCAGCAGTTCGTCGCCGATGCGGGCACATTCGCGCAGGTACGGGGCGTCGGACAGGATGAAGTGGGTGATTCCCAGGTCGGCGTACTTGCGGAGGGCGGCGGCGACCTCATCGTAGGCGCCGACCAGCCAGGTGGTGGCCGCGCCGCCGCCGCCGACCGCGCCAGGGGACGTGTAGAGGCAGGAGTCGAGAACCTCGCCGCGGTCGGAGAGGTCGAGCAGCCGCTGCTGGCCGACCGCCTTGCCGAACTGCGCGGCAGCGCGGTGCACGGCGCCGAGGCGGGGCACGCCCGCGCCGGCGGCCATCTTCTCGACCCGCGCCCTGGCGTCGCGCCAGGCCTCGTCGCTGGTCTCGCGGACCACGGTGGTGATCCGGAGCCCGAACTCGAGCGGCGCGTGCACCCGTCCGGCCTTCTCGGCCAGGCCGCGTAGCCGGTCGATCCGGGCGGCGATGTCCTCGAGCGGCTCGCCCCAGAACAACTGGACGTCCGCCTCGGCCGCTGACACCGCCTCGGCCTCAGCCGACGCGCCGCCGAGGTACAGCCGGGGATGACGGCCACTGGAGGCCCCGTGCGGCTTCGGCACCACCGTGGACCCCTCGACCTGGAAGTGCCGGCCGCGGTAGGTGACGTTCTCCTGGGTCCACAACAGCCGGACGATCTGCAGGAACTCCCTGGTGCGCCCGTAGCGGGCGGCGCGGTCGTCCTCATGATCGCCGTAGGCGGCCAGGTTGTCGTGGCCGCTGACGATGTTGACGAGGACCCGGCCGCCGGTGAGGTGGTCGAGGGTGGCGGCGGCGCTGGCGAAGTGGGCGGGCCGCCAGTACCCGGGCCTGACCGCGATCAGCGGCTTGAAGGTGGTCGTCCGGGCCGCGATCGCGGTGGCGACGGTGAACGTGTCCGGCCGCCCCCAGCTGGTGCCGAACAGCGCACCGCCCCAGCCATGGTCCTCGGTCATCCGGGCGAGCGTGACCGACTGCTCCAGGTCCGCCCACCCGGACGGGACGTCATCCCCGCGGACTCCCGCCTCGACGGTGTTCGGTATGTACCAGAGGAATTCTCCCATGAATTCCATATTAATCTACCGGAATAATGGGAAGGGAATGATCTGCCGGATGGCGCTGCCAACGGGAAGCCTGGACTGCCACCACTGCGATGACCCACAGAGTGAATAAAACCGCCGCAGCGACCAGTACCGACGACGAGCGGGCCGCCGGCGAGGCCCCCCGGCCGGTGCTCTGGCTAAGCCGCGACGCCGTCCGAGGAGCCCGTGCCCTCGCCCGCATCCATGGCCTCGGAGATGAGCTGGCGGATGGCCCGGGTGAGGGCCTGGTCCAGCTCAGGATCGGTGGCGGGGGTTTGCGTCGGCATGTGTTCCATCTGGGTAATCCCTCCGGCTCGTCACGGCGCAACGCGTTTAAGTTACACGGTTGTAGTTCGCCGGCGGGTGAGATTACGGTGATTTTCTGTAGTGGTCTCCAGCTGTCAAGCCTTGGGATTGCACGTTACTAGATTGCGACCTCGCGACCAGCGAGCAAGCCGCTACACGAGCCCCCAGCGCTTCCTGATGGACTTGTCGGCCGCGCCGAACAGTCCGTCGACGAAGATCCCGATGATGAAGATGACGATCATGATCGCGGTGGCGCTCTGCAGGTCCGATAGTGACTGATCGTTGTTGAGCAGTTCACCAAGCGTCGGGTGGTTGAAGACGAGCACGATCAGTTCGCCTGCCATCAGGCTGCGCCAGGCGAACGCCCAGCCCTGCTTGAGCCCGCCCACGAAGACCGGCAGCGAGGCGGGCAGGATCAGGTGCCGCCACAGGGACAGCCGGCGCAGTCCCATCATCTGGCCCGCCTTGAGCAGCAGCGGCGAGGTGTAGTCGACGCCGGTAATCAGGCCGTTGGCGATCGACGGCGCGGCGCCAAGGATGACCAGGAACAGAATCGCGGAGTTGTTGTTGCCGAACAGGAGGCCAGCGAACGGGACCCAGGCGATGGACGGCATCGTCTGCAGGCCGGTGATCAGCGAGCCGACCGCCGCCCTGAGCACGTAGATCCGCGAGACCAGCCCGCCGACCAGGCAGCCGACCACAATCGCGACCGCGAAACCGATCACCGCGCTCTGCAGCGTGTTGCCGATGGCCTGCCAGAGCGTCCCGGTCCTGGCCTGATCCCACAAGTTCACCAGGGTCGGGCCGGTCCCGGGGAAGATTTTATCCTTGTATCCGCTGAGGGTGATCAGCTCCCAGACCCCGAGCACCAGCGCGAGGGCGAGGACTTTCGGCCAGAAGGCGTTCCACAGCCGCAGCGCCAGCCGTCCGCGGCCGCCGCCTGGCCGGCCGGCCAGGTCGAGCGCGTCAAGGCCCGCGAGTGCGGTGCCGGCCGGGGCGGCGCCCTCTTTTATCCACCCGCCCTCCCCTTTCCAGCTCCCGCCGGGAGCTGCCCGCAGGTCGTCGTTAACTCCCATGACGGCTCATTTCCTCACGCAGCCGGTCGGTGATCTGCCCGGCCAGCTCGGCGACCGGCGCCGAATCGATCCGGCGCGGCCGCGGGACCGACACCGGGAATTCCTCAAGCACGCGGCCGGGGCGGCTGCTCAGCACGACGACGCGGTCACCCAGCCGGACCGCCTCCCGCACGTTGTGCGTCACGAACAGGACGGTCAGGTTCCGCTGCGCGCAGATCCGGTCGAGCTCATCGTGCAGCACGTCCCTGGTCATCGCGTCGAGCGCGCCGAACGGCTCGTCCATCAGCAGCACGTCGGCATCCTGGGCGAGGGCGCGGGCGAGCGCCACCCGCTGCCGCATACCGCCGGACAATTCGTGCGGGCGTGCGCCGCCGAAGCCGCCGAGCCGCACGATGTCGAGCAGCTCGCCGGCCCGCTGGCGGCGCTGCGCGCGGCCGACGCCGCGGGCGCGCAGCGCGAGCTCGACGTTGCCCCCGGCGGTGAGCCAGGGGAAGAGCCCGGGCTCCTGGAACATCATCGCGACCCGCCCGGAGACGGCGATGTCGCCCGCCGTCGGCTTATCCAGCCCGGCCACCAACGACAGCATCGTGGACTTACCGCAGCCGGACGCGCCGATCAGGCAGGTGAACTCCCCCGGGGCGACCGTGAGCGATACCCGGTCGAGAGCCTGGACGGCGGTCACGCCGCGTCCGTACACCTTGGAGACGCCGGACAGCGTGACCGCCGCCGACGCCTCCGTCACTGTGTTGGTGGCCATGGCAGGATCAGGAACCCACGGTCGGCTGGCCGGCGGCGGTCAGCAGCGTGTTAAGCGGTCCCAGGTCGAAGATCCCGCTCAGGCTGACCGGCTCCTTGAGCAGCCCGAGGCTGACCGCCTGGGACGCGTCGGTGGTGAACGACGCGGTGTCGGGGTCGGCAGTGAAGTCGATCTGCTTGAACGACGCGGCCACCAGCGACGACTTAATCGACTTGCCGGTGTAGGCGGCGTACTCGGCGTCGGCGGCCGTCTCGGCCGCGGCCGGGTCGGACTTGATGTAGTTGAGCGCCTGCAGGTTCGCCTTGAGCAGGTCGACGACGATCGCCGGGTGCGCGGACAGGAACGACTGGGTGACCATCAGGTCGGTCGTCGCGCCCGGCTCCGACAGCAGCACCTTGCCACCGTCCTTGACCATTTCGACGTCGTACGGTGCGGGTTCGGACGCGCCGGCGATCTGGCCTGACTCGAACGCCTGGACCGCGTCGGAGTTAGGGGTGGTCGGCTTGACCAGCACATCGCCGCCCCCGGTGGCGGTCGTCGCCAGGCCGTTCTGCTTGAGCCAGTACCGCAGCGCCACATCCTGGGTGTTGCCAAGCGACGGGGTGTCGAGCGTCTGCCCCTTCAGCTGCGAAGCGCTGGAGACTGAGGGCTTGACCACGATCTCCGCGCCGCCGGTGGCCGCGCCGGAGACAACCTTGATCGAGGTACCGCCGGACTTCTCCCAGGCGTTGATGGCCGGGTTGGGGCCCACGTACGCGGCGTCCAGCTGGCCGCCCAGGATCGCGGTTGTCTCCTGGGTGCCCGAGCTGTACACGGTGGGGGACACCTTCCCGGCGCTGCCGAGGGCCGACGCGAAGTAACCGTTCTTCAGCGCGATCAGCGCGGGCGCGTGGGTGATGTTCGCAAGGAAGCCAAGCCGCACGGTCACCGGGGCAGCGGCGGCCGCCCCGGTTGAGCTGCTGGAAGCGCTCGCGCCGGCCGCGGCGCTTGAGGAGCTTGAGCTGCTCGAAGAGCAGCCGGCAATGAGGAGCGCGCCGCCCGCGACAGCGACCGCACCGGCCAAGATACCGCGCATTTACTATCCATTCTCTATCAGTTAACTAGGGTTCGAATGAACTATATACCTGACCTGCAAGGTAGGAAACATGCGCGCAACCGTTGTAACGAGAGGATTGTCACGTCACGTGCTCCCCCGGCCGCCCCGCCAGGCAAACCGCGCCGTCACGGCGCTTCATCCGAAGGCCATCACACCGTTACAATTCACGCTTCTTGCTGTTATCCGCGAGCAGTGCGGTTTTCAGCCTGTCACCTACGCCAATGACATCGCCAATTAGTGTCAATGGCGCAGGCGACAGGTGGAGCTGAGTCAATGGCGCGGGCGACAGGTGACGTCCGGGACACCGGCGCCGGTAACCGGTGACGTCAGGGTCGTTGGCGCAGCTGACAGGTGACATCGGGGGCGTTGACGCGGGTGGGAGGTGGCAGGTGGGGCGGGCGCGCCATGACGTGTTATGGCGCGAGCCACGGCTTATGGCGCGAGCCACGGCTTATGGCGCGAGGCCACGGCGCCGGCCGCGGTTCCGGCGCGGAACGAGGTTACGAGTCGTCCGAGGAGTCCTGCGAGTTGATGCCCTCGACCTGCGAGAACTTGTTCAGGCACTCCTCGAGGCGGGCGATGTCCACGTCATCGGCGCCGGTCGTGTTGTAGACCACGACATCGATCGCCGACGCGAGCGGGACACCGGTCGCGATGGCCTGGGCCTTCACATCGGGGAGGTTGTTGCAGGCGGCACGGACGTGCATCTTGTACGCCACCGTGGTGGTCTGGTTGAAGTAGACGTCGACCGACTGCTGGCCGAGCGCCTTGTCGAATGACGCGCACCCGCTGGCGGCAACACAGCAGCTCACCGCCACCAGACCAAGCGCCAGTGCAGGCGCCCGAGACGACCGCCACGGCTTGGGGGCAACCGGGGTCCCTACACGTCGTAGTACTAGCACAGACGTAGCTTATTCGGTCGCGGCAGCGAGTACGGTACTGGGGATACCTGAAAGAAACGGATAGATGCCGCCGCGCCATCTCCTCATCGTCAACGCCCGCAACGTCACCCAGCCGGTCTTCGTGATCGGCGCGCCGCACTCAGGCGCCGAGTCGGTTGGCCGGGCGCTCAAGATCTCCCCCGGCTTCCACCTGACCATCGGGCAGCAGCCCGTGCTCCAGGCGGTCTACGGGTTCGCCCGGCGGCCATCCCTCTACAACGGCCGCGGTGACGCCGCCGCCGCGGTGATCCGCGACGCGTTCGCGCAGGGCTGGCAGCTTAACCCCACGAGCTGCCTGGAGTGCAGCCCGCAATGCCGGTCAGCCGCCGGGCTCAAGCCGTCCGAGGTCGGGCCGTGTATGGAGCAGCGCGGCCTGTCCCGGTTCGGCGACGCCTCCCCCGACCTTGCCTACTGCGCCGAGGCATTGATCCACGCGTTTCCCGACGCGCTGATCGTGCAGGTGGTGCGGGACGGCCGGGACACCGTGGCGGCCATGATCGAAGACCAGGTGGCGATGTCGTGGTTCCGGCCGGGCGTGGTGAACATCGACACCGAGTTTCCCAACCCGTTCTACGGGGTCGAAGACGAGTCCGACCGCCTGATGTGGCCCTCGCTGACCAACGTCGGCAAGTGCGCGATGCGCTGGCGGGGTGCGATCAGGCTGGCGGCGCGGCTGCGGATGGCGCTCGCCGACAATCAGCTGAAGACGCTGCGCTACGAGGACGTGGCCCGCGACCCGCGCGGTGCGGCCGCCGCGCTCACCGCCTTCGTCGGCACGAAGATCGCCGCCCCGATCACCCCGACCACCAAGCGGGCCAAGACCGAGCAGAACGCCTGGCGCCGGTCGCTCTCCTACAGCCAGCTGGCCGAGATCGAGAAGGTGGCCGGCGAGGAACTCCGCCGCCTCGGTTACAAGTAGACCGGGCGTGCAGGTGGCCGGCTAGCTCGGAGCACACGTGCGTTCGACCCGCGGAATCGGTCGCGGCTGACGAGACCGCGGGCGGCGTCCGGCCGGAGCGCTCAACGCGACAACGTCGTCTGACTGGGGCCTCAGTTAAATTCCGCCCGGGAAGGTGAACAGTCGCCGGCCCGGCACCAGCGCGGCGGGCTCGCCCGCCAGCCGGTGCGCTCCCACCGACATGAAGCCGTCGGGGCTGGTGTCGAACGCCTCCTCGCGGAAGCCCGCCTCCCCGAACCAGGACCGGATCGCGGGAGTCAGGTCGGGCGGACCGCGGTGCCTGGTCCACAGGACCAGCGCACCGGGTGCGCACAGGCTGGCCAGAGCGGCCACCGTGGCCTGGATGTCGCTGTCGGTGATGTTGCCGAAGATGCCGCATGCCACCACGATCTGGGCGGGTACCGCGCCGGCGCAGGCATCGGTGATCCCGGCGTCGGCCCGCAGGACCTCGACGCCATGCAGCCCCGCCGCCCGCGCCGCCTGCCGTGCGAGCGCGACGTTGCGCTCGTCCAGCTCGACCAGCCGGGCGCGCACGTCGTCCCGGCGCGGATGCCCGGTCAGCACGCCGATCACGTCCCGGCCCTGCCCGGCGCACAGGCTGATCAGGCGGACGTCCCCGGCGGGGGCACGTTCGAACTCGGCCCGCAGGTGCCCCTGCACGAGTTCCCCCCGCCGCGAGAGCAGGGAGCCTGGATCGTCGTAGTCCCGGTGCCATTCCACCCAGTCACGCCGTGCCATTCTCCGACCCTACAGTCCGCGGCGGGTCGCCATTCTAGTCGCGGTAGACCGGGTCTAGCCGCGGTAGACCAGGCCTGAACGCGGCCGGGCCTGAACGCGGCCGGCTAGCTCGGAGCACGCGTGCGTTCGGCCCGCAGATCCTGAACTTGACTTTCCTGGTGCTTGAACTGGGTGATGTACAGGTCGGCGTAGAGGCCGCCGGCCGCCAGCAGTTCCTCGTGGGTGCCGCGCTCGGCGACCTGGCCGGCCTCGATGACGAGGATCTGGTCGGCCTCGCGGACGGTGGACAGCCGGTGCGCGATGACCAGCGAGGTGCGCCCGGCGAGGGCGACCGACAGGGCCTGCTGCACGGCGAGCTCGGACTCGGAGTCCAGGTGCGCGGTCGCCTCGTCAAGCACCACGATCGACGGCGCCTTCAGCAGCAGGCGGGCGAGGGCGACCCGCTGCTTCTCCCCGCCCGACAGCCGGTAGCCGCGGTCGCCGACGACCGTGTCGAGGCCGTCGGGCAGGACCGAGATCAGGTCCCAGATCTGCGCCGCCTGGCACGCCTCAATGAGCTCCGCCTCGGTGGCGGACGGGCGGGCGTAGAGCAGGTTGGTGCGGATGGTGTCGTGGAACAGGTGCGCATCCTGGGTGACCACCCCGACCACGCCGTGCAGCGAGTCGAGCGTGACGTCGCGGACATCGTGGCCGCCGATCAGCACCGCGCCGTGGTTCGGGTCGTACATCCGCGAGACCAGCTGGGTGATCGTGGTCTTGCCCGCGCCGGACGGGCCGACCAGGGCGGTGAGCTGGCCCGCGGGAGCGGTGAAGGAGATGTCGTGCAGCACGCCGGCCACCGCGTCGGTCCGCTCCGGCTGCTTGAGCGCGATCGACTCAAGCGACGCGAGCGAGATCTCGGCGGCGGTCGGGTAGCGGAACGACACACTGTCGAACCGGATGTCCGGCGCGGCCCCGGCGGCGTCGCGGGCGGGCAGCGCCACCGCGTCCGGCTTCTCCTTGATCAGCGGCTCCAGGTCCATCACCTCGAAGACCCGGTCGAAGCTGACCAGCGCGGTCATCACCTGGATCTGCACGCTGGACAGCGACGCGATCGGCCCGTAGACCCGGGCGAGCAGCTGGGCAAGCGCGACCAGGGTGCCGAACTGCAGCGCGCCCCTGATCACCAGGGTGCCGCCGACGCCGTAGACGACCGCGGTGAGCATCGCGGTGAGCAGGGTGACCGCGATCATGAACACCGACCCGTACATGTCCCTGGTCACGCCGATCTCGCGGACCTGCTGTGCCTTGGACGCGAACAGCCTGGACTCCTCGCGCGGGCGGCCGTAGAGCTTGGCCAGCATCGCCCCCGCCACGTTGAACCGCTCGGTCATGGTGGAGCCCATCTCGGCGTTGAGCTGCATCGACTCACGGGACAGGCGCTGCAGGCGGCGGCCGAGGCGGCGCGCGGGGTAGATGAACAGCGGGATGAGCACCAGCGCGACCAGGCTGACCTGCCAGGACAGCAGGAACAGCACGACCAGGATGACGATCACCGACAGCACGTTGGACAGCACGCTCGACAGCGTCCCGACGATCGCCTGCTGCGCGCCGACCACGTCCCCGTCCAGCCGGCTGACCAGGGACCCGGTCTGGGTGCGGGTGAAGAACGCGATCGGCTGCTGCTGCACCTTGTCGAAGACCTGGGTGCGCAGGTCGTAGATGAGGCCCTCGCCGATCCTGGATGAAAACCAGCGCATCACGACGCCGAGGAACGCGTCGAACAGCGCGACCGCCGCGACGGTCACCCCGACCACCACGACGACGCCCTCGTCGCGGGTGATGATGCCACCGTCGATGAGCTCGCGCAGCAGCAGGGGGTTGACCACCGTGATCCCGGCGTCGATCGCGGTCGCGATGAGGAAGAAGGTCAGCTGGACCCGGTAGGGTCTGGCGTAGCCGGCGATCCGCCGGATCGTCCCGGGCTTGAGCTTCTGCTTAGTGATGGCCGGGTCCATGCGGAACCCGCGCGCCATCATCATTCCGCCAGGACCGGGGTGCACCATTCTCGCAAGACTAATGCGCCCGCCGATCGGACCGTGCTTGTTTTTCTCGGGGCTGATTTCCCCTGGCTCTCACGTCCTGGTTGTCACGTCCCGGCGGTCAGGTTCCCGCGGTCACCTTCCGGCGGTCACGTTTCGGCTGCGCTCCGCTTGGGGGCGCCGCCCCGGCCGCGCAGGGCCACGCCGGTTTCGGTGAGGATGCGGTGGATGAACCCGTAGGAGCGGCCGGTCGAGGCGGCAAGGGAGCGGATGGACTCGCCCGCGCCGTACCGCTTGGACAGATCCGCCGCCAGTTTGCTGCGGTCCGTCCCGGTCACCCGGGTCCCTGGTTTGAGGCTCTCGGCCACGTTTACCTCCCGTAAGGTACACGACTCATTGCGTAACTTCCCCTACGCGCAATGATCACCTATCGGGGCGTAGTTGGCCACCCGCATAGACCGAGATAATTGGACCGAAATTGTTAAGCGAGCGCGACCAGATCAGCAAAATCGGCGGACCAAGTGTCCTCGGTCCCCTCGGGTAGCACAATTACCCGCTCCGGGGACAGCGCGTCCACCGCACCTTCATCATGGGTCACAAGGACAATGGCGCCGCGGTAGCCCGCCAGGGCCGCCAGGATCTCCTCGCGACTGGCGGGATCCAGGTTGTTGGTGGGCTCGTCGAGCAGCAGCACATTGGCACCGGAGACCACGAGAAGCGCCAGTGCGAGCCGTGTCTTCTCGCCACCGGAAAGGACACCGACTGGTTTATCGACGTCGTCGCCGGAGAACAGGAATGAGCCGAGGACTTTCCGCTGCTCGGTATCGGTGAGCTCCGGCGCGGCGGTACGCATGTTCTCGATAAGCGACCGCTCGGTATCGAGCGTCTCGTGCTCCTGTGCGTAATAGCCGAGCTTTAGGCCGTGACCTGGGATGACCTCTCCGGTGTCCGGCTTCTCGACCTGGGCGAGCATGCGCAGCAGGGTGGTCTTGCCCGCGCCGTTGAGCCCGAGCACCACGACCCGCGAGCCGCGGTCGATGGCCAGGTCGACGTCGGTGAACACCTCGAGGGAACCGTAGGACTTGGACAGCCCGGTAGCGGTCAGCGGCGTCTTGCCGCAGGGCGCGGGCTCGGGGAAGCGCAGCTTGGCCACCCGGTCCGACTGGCGCTCGTCGGCCAGCCCGTCGAGCAGCCGCTCGGCCCGGCGCGCCATATTCTGCGCGGCCTTGGCCTTGGTCGCCTTGGCACCCAGCTTGGCGGCCTGCAGTTGCAGCGCCGAGGCCTGCTTTTCCGCGTTGGCCCGCTCCCGCTTGCGGCGTCGTTCGTCGGTCTCGCGCTGAGCCAGGTAGGCCTTCCAGCCGACGTTGTAGATGTCGAGCACGGAGCGGTTGGCGTCCAGGTAGAACACCTTGTTGACCACCTGCTCGACCAGCTCGACGTCGTGGCTGATCACCAGCAGGCCGCCGCGGTAGTTCTTCAGGTGGTCGCGGAGCCAGGTGATGGAGTCGGCGTCCAGGTGGTTGGTGGGCTCGTCAAGCAGCAGCGCCTGGGAGTCGCCGAACAGGATGCGGGCGAGCTCGACCCGCCGCCGCTGGCCGCCGGAAAGGGTGTGCAGCGGCTGATGCAGCACCCGGTCGGGCAGCCCAAGGCTGGCGGCCAGCGAGGACGCCTCGGCCTCGGCCGCGTACCCGCCGAGCACGGCCAGCCGGTCGCTGAGGTTGCCGTACCGCCGGATCGCCTTCTCCGCCTTCACCGGGTCCGGGTCCGACATCAGCGCCTCGGCCTTGCGCATGTCGTTGCGCACCTCGTCGAGGCCGCGGGCGGAGAGGATCCGGTCGAGCGCGAGCACGTCGAGATCACCGGTCCGCGGGTCCTGCGGGAGGTACCCCACGGAGCCGGTGTGCCGGACGGTTCCCGCAGCGGGCTGGCCGTTGCCTGACAGCACCTTCGCCAGGGTGGTTTTGCCCGCGCCGTTGCGGCCGACGAGACCAATGCGGTCTCCCTCGGCAACCTGGAAAGAGGCGTCTGCCAGGAGGAGCCGGGCACCCGCACGCAGCTCAATGCCACTGGCGACGATCACGTATAGCGATGTTACCCGATCCGGGTTACGCCTCAGTAAGCCTTATTCGCACGGCGGTGAAGAGCCTCGGCGTCTCCAGCAGGACGGCGCGCTTGGGGTCGGGCACGGTGAGGAAGCGCTCGGCGGCCAGCTGGAAGTAGGGCGCGAGCCGCGGGTCGTCCCGCAGCTCGGCGACCGCGCGGCGGTCACCGCCGAGGACCACGGCGTCGAGTCCGGCCGCCGTCGGCGGCTGAGGTCTCCGGTTCGCCGCGGCTCCTCGGTTGCCCGCGGCTCCTCGGTTGCCCGCGGCTCCTCGGTTGCCCGCGGCTCCTCGGTTGCCCGCGGCTCCGCCGCCTCTTGCTGTTATCTGAGATTTGGAACGGGCCGTGGTATCTCGTTTCCCGAAGATCGCGACCGCGGCGGCCGCGGCGGCGTCCAGCGCCTCATCCGCCTGCTTCTCGCGGCGGCGCGCGAAGCGGTGCTGCGACCAGCCGCCCGCCGCACTCCGGCCGTGCACCAGGCGCGAGCCGACCTTGGCGTCCTGTAGCGCGGGCGGGTAGCCGGTGAACACGCCGGCCGCGTACCCGCCCAGGCGGACCAGGAGCACCCCGACCGTGCGCGGGCGGCGCGCGTGCGCGGCGAACGCCCCGGCGATCCCGGCCACGTCGGCTACGTCGGCGATCGTCGCGGCGACGGTGATGGAATCAGTGGCGGATTCAGCGCCGGGGGCGGCGAGCATCGCGACTCCCCCCGGCGGCGGGAACGGCGGGTAGCACGCCGCCACCGAGCCATCCTCGGCCGTGAACGACACATGATCGTCACCGAAAGTAACCGCTAGCGCCGCGCCCGGGCCGGCCCGGGTCTGCGCGGCTCCGGGGACACGGCCGGCCTCCGGCGGTCCGTCAGCGCCGGAAAGCCCGTGCCGGACGGCGAACGAGGCGATCCAGCCGGGGAACCGCTCAGCCGAAACGTCGAGCCACTTACCGCCACTACCTGCGACGTTCTTCACTACTCGTTGCCTCATCGTGTTTACTGAGCGTATAACCGAACTGTTTTGCAAACTTAGCCCACAAGACCCAACGAGGAAGCAGCCACATGCTCCCGATCGATCCAGGTGACGGTCAGGGCAGCGTCACCCCCGCGCGGCCAGTTGAAGACATTGTGCCCTTTAGGGACATGGTGCCCGCTCAGGCCATGTCGCGTGGTGGCACCATCATCCGCCCAGGCGCGGTCGCCTGGGGCGGACTGCGGGACTCAGCCGACAGCGGTTACTCCTCGTGCGAGGCGATCGAGCGGGTTATGGCGGCGGTCGCCGCCGACCCGGGCCAGTTGCGGGGCCTGCTTGCCGAGCTCACCACGACTCAGCTCTGGGTGCCGCTGCCGGTGCGGCACCGCCCGTTCACCGACGGCAGCGCGGTCCGGCTGCCGCTCATCGACGCCGACGGAGAGGACTTCGTGCCCGCCTTCACCTCGGTGCAGCGTCTCACCGCCTGGATGGACGCGGCCGATCGACCGCGCACCGCCCCCGCGGAGGAGTTCCAGCTGGCCGAGAGCGGCCGGCGCAGGCAGCGGGCGGGCGACGCCCGGGTGGTGCCGCACATCGTGGTCCCGGCGGCCGGCCTCGCCTCGCGGCTGCCCTCCGGGCTCGGGCTGGCGCTCAACCCCGACGGCGCGAACGGCCTTCCGCTCTACCCGGAGTCCGTCAGCTACCTGGCCGGGCTGGTGCCCGGCGGGACGACCGCGCACCCGCGGCGCAGCACGGACACCGGGCGGCCCGCGGACCCAGGGACAGCCGTGCCATGGCCGGCCGGGCTGCGGCCATCCCCCGACTGGTCACCAACGTCGAGCCGGACGGACGCGGGGCGACCGGAAACGCGCGCCGCGGGCGCGCCAGGCGGGACGACCGGAGCGGCCAGCGGCGCCACCGGGAAAGCGGCCGCCCCCGGGATCAACGCGGCGGTGAGCAGGGCCACCGCGGCCAGCCGAGCATCTGGGGCGGCCGGCACCAGCGTCGGGGTCGGGCATCCGCCGGTCGAGCCGCGGGCGCTGCTCGACGAGACGCGCGCCGCCCTGCGGGAGCTGCGGTTCGTGCGCTATGCCTCCCGCGCCTGGCTGTCGATCCCCGGCGCGGGCGAAGGCCTGGTCATCTCCGTCGCGCTCGATGACCCGGCCAGTGAGGCAAGCCGCGTCGCCGTTGTCCACGCGCTGGAACGGGCCTGCGCCGCCGTCCCGCTCCGCGTCCCCTTCCCGGTCGATGTCACCTTCCCCGGCGAGATCCTTCCCGGGAAGACCTCCCCCTCGCCCGACATCATTGACGAGTGGATAAGCCGCAACACCCGTCCCTTCTACACCAGGGATTAGACGCCCGCCGCGCGTTGCCGTGGGCGTTAGCCGATGCTGGCGTTGGCTTGGTCGGTGAAGCCGGCCCCGCCCTGGCTGGCCGCGTTGTGCAGGTCGGTGAGCGCACCGGAGGCGCCGTCCACGTCGGACGGGTCGATGCCGCCGCTCTTGGCCTTGCCGACCAGGCCGGTGAGGGCCGCGGTGAACTTCTGCGCCGGCGCGACGAAGATCTTGCACAGCGTCGGGTTGCCCTGCGCCGCCGTCTCGGCCGCCTTCAGCCGGTTGATCACGAACGCGCCGGCCGCCGCCGCCTTGATCAGCGCGAGCACCCGCCCACTGGCGCCCTTCTTGAGCTTGCCGTCCTTGGCCGGCGTGTAGATGTAGCGCTTGAAGGCACCGGCGGCCAGCGCCGCGTCGGCCACGAACTTGGTCTTCGCGAATTTCACGGTGTTTCCGCCGGTCGGGCAGGTCCCCGCCGCCGCGGCGGCGGCTGTACCGGTAGCGGACGCCGAGACGCTACTGCTGCTACCGCTACTGCTGCTGGAACTGCACGCCGCGGTGAACGCGAGCAGCGCGATAACAAAGACAATCGACAACTTCCGGAGCACTAGCTTCCCCCCATGGACCATCATCCGGACAATCGAATGTTGATCTTAGCGGAATGCCCTCTCAGCTACCGTCATTAACACACTCGTCGCGACGCACCGTCCCACCACGGTTCGGCCGCGCAAAACCACAAAGGGACATATGCCACATCTGCCCGATATCCCCAGGCCGAGCACCGCAAGAACTAGCCCACGGACCCGTGCGAACGACCAGTGCCGCAATAGCCGAAAGCAACGCAATAGCCGCGGCGTCGTGAAAGCATATCTGTGTTAAGGATTATCCAGCCAGCACGTCAACAATTATGCGTCAACCCTAAGAACGTGACCTATTGTCTTTCTTTCCCGCCATGAACGCGAAGCGGGGCGGCGAGTGGTGCGCCCCCGCGCGTTCCGCTCCGCCAGAGTGATTTCCTCGGGCGGGGCGGACAGCGCGGAAAGCACCACCGCAGCCCCGTGACCCCATTGACCTCGACACTGGGTTAAGACACCGCAGCCCTGCCTGCAGCTAATTGGCAAGCGCGCAGCCCTACGGACGCCTAAACGACGACGGCACCGCAGCCCTACGCGCGCCTGCAGGTGGCCAGGACCGCTAAATGTTGAACCCAAGCGCCCGAAGCTGCTCGCGCCCGTCATCGGTGATCGACTCAGGCCCCCACGGCGGCATCCAGACCCAGTTGATCCGGAAGTCGGCCACGAGGTCCTTGAGCGCCTCGCCCGCCTGCTCCTCGATCACGTCCGTGAGCGGGCAGGCGGCGCTGGTGAGCGTCATGTCGATGGTGGCGACACGCGCCTCGTCCAGGTCCACGCCGTAGATGAGGCCGAGGTCCACCACGTTGATGCCAAGCTCGGGGTCAACGACGTCGCGCAGCGCCTCGAGGATGTCCTCGATCTCCTTGGAGACCTGCTCCGGCGCAGTGGTTTCCGACACAGCGGTCGCCCCTGTGTTAGCTGCCACAGTGGTCACGTCTTCACTCATTCGGGGTCTCCGTCCGCTTTTGCGACGGCCTGGGCAGTCGCGTCCTTCCATGCCATCCAGCCGAGCAGCGCGCACTTGATCCGCGCCGGGTACTTCGACACGCCGGCGAACACCACCGCGTCTTCGAGCACGTCCTCGTCAGGCTCGAGCTGGCCCTTGGACTTCATCAGCTCAAGGAACGCGTCGCCGATCCGGATGGCCTCGCTGACCGGCTTGCCGATCACCAGATCGCTCATCACCGAAGCGCTGGCCTGGCTAATCGAGCACCCGAGTGACTCATACGACACGTCCTCGACCACCGCCTCGCCGTCGGCGCTCTCCTTGAGCGAGACGCGCAGCGTCACCTCGTCACCGCAGGTGGGATTGACGTGATACACCTCCGCGTCAAAGGGATCCCGCAGTCCCTTGTGGTGCGGGTGCCGGTAGTGGTCCAGGATTACCTCCTGGTACATGTCTTCAAGCTGCATAATGCTTCCTTCAACGTGCTGCCGCACCTTCATGTTCCGTACACACGCCACGGCGCCGCGATCGCGAGGGGAAGATTTCGGCCGACGCTCCCGCGGAAGGCCGGCGGAGAATCTCCCTCGCGTCCGCTTCGTCCGGTTCGGGGCTAGACACGGAAGAACTTCTTGGTGTAGCGGATGCCGTCGGCTAGGGCGTCGACCTCGGCGTGCGTGTTGTAGATGTAGAAGCTAGCCCGGTTGGAGGCTTGGCAGCCTAGTCTGCGGTGCAGCGGCCAGGCGCAGTGGTGGCCGGTTCTGATCGCGATACCCAGCTCGTCCAGGACCTGGCCGACGTCATGGGCGTGCACGCCGTCAACCTCGAAGGCGACCGTCCCGCCGCGATTTTCCGTGGTCAGGGGGCCGAGGATCCGGACGCCGTCGATCGCGGCGAGCGCCTCGAGGGCATGCGCGGTGAGCGATTCCTCGTGCGCGGCCACATTGTCCATGCCGAGCTCGGTCAGGTAATCCACCGCGGCGCCGAGGCCTGCCGCCTGGGCGACCGGCGGTACGCCGGGCTCGAACTTCGCCGGCGGCGGCAGGAACGTGGTCTCCTCCATCCGGACGACCTCGATCATCGACCCGCCGGTGAGAAACGGCGGCAGCGCGTCAAGCGCCGCGTACTTGCCGTAGAGCACGCCGAGGCCAAGCGGGCCGAGCATCTTGTGCCCGGAGAAGGCGAGGAAGTCAGCCCCGAGGTCGGCCACGTTCACCGGGTGGTGCGGCACCAGCTGGGCGCCGTCGACCAGGAACAGCGCGCCGGCCGCGTGTGCCAGCTCGCCGATCTCGCGCAGCGGCGGGATCACGCCGGTGACGTTCGACTGCCCGGTTACCGCGACGATCTTGGTCCGCTCGGTGATCAGCGACGGGTCGACGTCAAGACGGCCGTCGGGCAGCTCCTTGAACCACTTCAGCGTCGCGCCGGTGCGCAGCGCTAGCTGCTGCCACGGCACCAGGTTGGCGTGGTGCTCGATCTCCGAGATGACGATCTCATCGCCCGGCCGCAATGACCACGCGAGCCCGAACGCGACCAGGTTGATTCCCTCGGTCGCTGACTTGGTGAACACGATCTCGTCGGGCGACGCCGCCCCGAGGAAGGACGCCACCTTCGCGCGGGTCCCCTCGTAGATCTCGGTCGCTTCCTCACCGAGCAGGTGCGTGCCCCGGTGCGCGGCGGCGTTGTGCCGCTCGTAGTACTCGCGCTCGGCGTCGAGAACCACCGTCGGGTGCTGCGAGGTCGCGCCCGAGTCCAGGTAGACCAGCGGGTTCCCGTTCCGCACGGTCCGGGACAGGATCGGGAAGTCACCCCGGACCGCCTCGACGTCGTAGGGGGCCGTCCGGCTGTAGGCGGCCGTCTCGGTCATGACGCCGCCCCGGCCCCGGTGAACCGCTCGTACCCTTCGGCCTCCAGCAGCTTGGCCAGCTCGGGCCCGCCCTCTTCCACGATCCGGCCGGCCACGAAGACGTGCACGAAGTCAGGCTGGACGTACTGCAGGATGCGGTTGTAGTGGGTGATCAGCAGCACCCCGTGGCCCGGCTTGCCGCGGAACCGGTTGATGCCCTCGGAGACGACCTTGAGCGCGTCCACGTCGAGGCCGGAGTCGGTCTCGTCGAGGATCGCGATCTTCGGGTCGAGCAGCTCAAGCTGGAGGATCTCGTGGCGCTTCTTCTCGCCGCCGGAGAACCCCTCGTTCAGGGAGCGTTCGGCGAACTTCGGGTCGATGGCCAGGTCGCCCATCGCGCCGTTCATTTCCTTGACGAAATTGCGCAGCTTCGGCGCCTCGCCGCGCACGGCGGTGACCGCGGTGCGCAGGAAGTTCGACACCGACACGCCGGGCACCTCGACCGGGTACTGCATGGCGAGGAACAGACCGGCCCGGGCGCGGGCATCAACCGACATGGCGAGCACGTCCTCGCCGTCAAGCGTGACCGACCCCGAGGTGACGGTGTACTTCGGGTGGCCCGCCAGCGCGTAGGCGAGGGTGGACTTGCCGGAGCCGTTCGGCCCCATGATGGCGTGGGTCTCACCGTCGCCCACCCTCAGGTTGACGCCGCGCAGGATCTCCCGGCTGCCACCGTCGCGCGCTGCACTTGAATCAGGCACTGTCACGTCAACGTGCAGGTCGCGGATTTCAAGGGTGGACACTTTTCAGGACTCCATCGTTTTTCTAGGAATTAGAATCTGGCGAAACGAGGACGTCGTCGCCGTCGATCTTCACTGGGTACACGGGCACCGGCTGCGTCGCGGGCAGCCCGGTCGGCTTGCCGGTGCGCAGGTCGAAGCGCGAGTTGTGCAGCCAGCACTCGATCGTGTAGCCGTCGACCTCGCCCTCCGAGAGCGGGACAGCGGCGTGCGAGCACCAGTCGCGGATCGCGAAGACCTCGCCCTCGGTGCGGACGATCGCGATCTCGTCCTGGTTGAGCTCGACGGACAGGATGCCGCTATCCGGGATGTCGGACAGAGCGCACGCCTTAACGAACGCGGGTGACCCGGATTCGCTCATGACTGTTCCGCCGTGGTCGACAGCTCCGCTTCGATAGCGGACATAATGCGGTCCTGCAGGTCCTCGATCCCGATTTTCGAGATCAGCTCGGCGAAGAAACCCCGGATGACAAGCCGCCGCGCTTCCTCAAGCGGGATGCCGCGGGCCATCAGGTAGAACGTGTGCTCGTCATCGAGGCGGCCGCTGGCGGAGGCGTGCCCCGCGCCGGTCACCTCGCCGGTGAGGATCTCCAGGTTCGGCACCGAGTCGGCGTGCGCCCCGTCGGTGAGGACCAGGTTCCGGTTGTACTCGTAGGTGTCGGTGCCGACCGCCTCCGGGCGGAT
>JBEKEK010000158.1:0-18449 GCA_050013875.1 Trebonia sp.
GCCGGGTAGGCGGCGATCGCGCTGGAGACGTTGACGACGCGGCCCCAGCGGGCGTCGAGCATGCCGGGCAGCACAGCGGCGGCGAGCGCGGCGGGGGCGACGACGTTGACCTCGAAGGCCAGGCGCAGCTCCCCGGCCGGGATGGCGATGGTGGGGCCGAGCGGCTCGACGGTGGCCGCGTTGTTGACCAGGATGTCGACCCGGCCCGCCTCGAGCGCGGCCGCCGCCGCGCGGCCGCGGTCCACCTCATCGGACAGGTCGGCGGGCACGACGCTGATCCGCCCGGCGGGCACGCCCCGCTCGCGCAGCAGGACCCGGGTCTCCTCCAGCTGCCCCGCGGTGCGGGCGAGCAGGATCACGCGGGCGCCGGCGCCGGCCAGCCCAAGCGCGATGGCGCGGCCGATACCTCGCCCGGACCCGGTGATCAGTGCGGTCTTGCCGGCGAAGTCAGCTGTCACGGCGGTCTCCCTTAGGTGGATCCTGCGGGCCGCAAGGCCCGTCCGTCGCCGGCACGCGAGACCGGCAATCGGTTGGCGTCCCGGCGGCCCGCTCGTCTTACCCGTGCGCTCCCGGGTGACATTCACCGGTAAGACCCGGGGGCCGGGGTGACGCCTGCCTGTCAGACGGTCCCTGCCCGAACCATCAGGGCCAACCGCGAAGGAGGACCGCGATGCCTCGGCTCAACCCCGGTGACCCGATTTCCCCAAGCTGACGCTCAGCACCACCGACGGCCGGCTGACCACCGACCCGGACGCGTTCGCCTGCGACTTCGGCGTCGTGCTGTTCTACCCGGGCGCGGCTCGCCGAGCGCGGCGTCAGGCTCGTCGCGGTCAGCCCGCGGAAACTGACGGGTCGCTGACCATGCGGCAAAAGCACAGCCTTCACAGTCGTCTCCGACGCCGGCAACGGGCTAACCGATCCCAGACGGGCGACTTGCACTGACCGCCGACCGCGAGCGATTCGCACGCGGCGTGGACGCCTGTCCTCAACATGATGCTGGCCCCGCCCTGCCAGGCGGGCGAGCGGATTAAGAGAATTCTGCGTTGATGCGGTCACAGTGGACATTCCGCACGTGTCGGGCCAGGCCCGGTGCCTGGCGCCGGACCTGATCGGTATGGGCGAGTCCGCCAAGCCCGACCTCGCGTACCGTCTTGCCGACCATGTCCGCTACCTTGACGCCTGGTTCGATGCGATGAGCCTGGACGATGCGGTGCTGGTGGGCCATGACTGGGGAGGCACGCTCGCGATGGAGTGGGCAGCCCGGCATCCCGGGCGGGCTGGCAGCGGCCGATCTCGACCTCTACCGGGCGCCGTTCCTCGAGCCAGCCTCGCGGAAGCCGATGGTGGCCTGGACGCGGGAGTTCCCGCTCGACGGCGAGCCCGCCGACGTGGTCGAGGTGGTTCTCGGCTGCGGCCGCTGGATGGCCGGGACTCCCGGGGTGCCGAAGCTGATCATGGCTGTGGAGGGCGGCGTGGGACTGGGGTCGCCTGAGGTGGTCGGCTGGGCCGCGGAGAACTTCGCGGGTGTCGAAGTCGAGTCTGTCGGGCCAGGCGGCCACCAGATACCTGAGGACCAGCCGCGGCCATAGGAGCGGCCGTCGCGAACTGGCTGCGCCGGCACGCGCTCGTCACGGAGGCGGCGACGAGGCGGTGAGCGCGGAAGCGGGCAGCGCCGAACTGGCAGCGCGGGCCGTCGACGGCGATAAGGCAGCCTTGGAGGAAGTGGTCCGCCTCCTCCAGGATCCGCTCTACCGGCTGGCGCTGCGGATGACGTGGCGGCCGGCCGACGCCGAGGACGCGACTCAGGAGATCCTGATCCGGGTCGTGACGCGGCTGGCGTCCTGGCGCGGCGAGGCGGAGCTGCTGACCTGGGCGTACCGGATCGGCGTGAACTACCTGCTCAACCTTCGCCGCAAGACCCCGCGGGAGGCGCAGCAGCTCAGACTGGACGAGTTCCGGGCCGACCTGGCCGACGGGCTGGCGGACGCCGACTACCAGGGCCCCGAGGCCGCGGTGCTGGCCGAGGAGGTGCGGCTGTCCTGCACCCCGTCGTGCAGTGCCTGGAGCGCGGCGAGCGGGTAGCGTTCGTGCTCAGCGACATCTTCGAGCTCTCATCGGCGGATACGGCGTGGATACTCGAAACCAGCCCGGCGGCGTACCGCAAGCGGCTGGAGAGTGCGCGGCACCGGATCCGCGTTCATGGAATCCACGTGCGGTCTCGTGAACCCGAAAGCGTTCTGCCGCTGCGCCCGGCGGGTACCGAAAGCGATCGCCGCCGGCCGCGTCAACCCGCACAGGCCATCGTTCACCGTGCATCCGGTCGGCCCGTCGGGTCGCGGCGTGGCAGAAGCCGCAGACCAGCTCCACCGCCTGCACGACGCCGCTGCCGTCCTGCGGGCGCACCCGGACTATGCCGCACCACAGGCCAAGGTCGACGCGATCGTAGCGCTGCTCCAGTCCGGGCGGTTTCCGTTGCTGGAATGACCTGCAGGAGACCGGTCAGGGTGCTTGATCATTTCCCCCCGGTTGCGATCATTCGCCGGCGGACGCCCCCGGCCGTCCAGGCGCGCGGCTACCCGGGCGGCCGCCGGCCAAGCCGCTCCTGGCGCTCACCGCGGCAGCTCCGCGTCCCGGGGAGCGGCGTCCGCGGGCCCGGTGTCCTGCGCGGCGGGGATGAGCAGGCTGACCCGGTCGCCGGGGGCCAGGGTGATGTCCGGGTGCGGCTGCCTGAGCGAGCCGCCGCGCAGCACCAGGACCGGGATGCTCGCATGCGGCCAGCTGACGTCGCCCAGTTTGCGGCGGGCCGCCGGCGAGTTGCCGGTGATGGTGATCTCGGCGACGTAGTAGCCGGGCAGCGGGACGGACGGGTGCGCGAGCATGGCCTGCGGGTCGTCGGGCTCCTCGTCGGCGGCGGCTTGGGCGTGCGCGGTCTCGTCGGCGGTGCCGGCGACCCGTCGGGCGAGCGCGCGCAGCACTCCCTCGCTGGTGACCCACCCTTCCAGCTGTCGCTCGTCCGGCGATACCACGGGCAGTCCGTCCCGGCCGTAGACCGCCAGCTGGCGCAAGGCCGGGCCGAGCGATTCCGAGGAGAACAGCGTCTGTATGTCATGCCGCTCGGCAACCAGGCCGGGAAGCGACGTTCCGTCCGGCCACCCCCCGGCGCCGTCCCGGCCGACCGGGACGGCGCCAGGGGGGACCGGGAGCGCGGGCCGGAACGGCCGCATGACGTCGGTGACCTTCAGATCGGCCAGCGCGCGCCAGGGGGCGGCCTGGTCGATGTCGGTGCCGCGGCGCAGCAGCTTGGTGGTGTAGATGGTGCCGTAGCTGATCGACCGGGAGACGGTGGTGGCGATCGCGACGGCGAGCATGACGGGCAGCGTGAGGGAGAAGTCGCCAGTCATCTCCACGACGCTGGCGAGCGAGGTCAGCGGGGCGCGCGCGGCGGAGGTGAACACCGCTCCCATCGCGACCACCGCGTACAGCGCGGGCTGGCCGGCGCCGGCGCCGAAGAGGTGGTCGATGATGTCGCCGTAGGCCATCCCGGTGGTGACGCCGATGAACAGCGAGGGGGCGAAGATGCCGCCGGAGCCGCCGATGCCCATCGTCACGCTGGTCGCGAGGATCTTCCCGAAGGCGAGGATGATCAGGAACCAGATCGCGTAGTCGCCGGCGGTGGCCTTGAACATGACGGGGTAGCCGACGCCGTACATCTGCGGGAGCGCGAGCAGCAGCAGGCCGAACGCGAGGCCGAGGACGACGGGCCGGGCCCACTCCGGGCGGCCCTTCCAGAGGACGTCGCACCAGTCCTCGATCTTGTAGAGCACGTTCTTGAACGCCAGCCCGGTCAGCGCGGCGATCACGGCGAGGACGGCGACGAGCAGGTAGTTGCGCGGGCTGCCGAGCGTGATGCCGGACGGGAACCCGGACAGGAACGGCTTGTCGCCCAGGAACGGGATCGCGACGGCGTCGGCGATCATCGCCGAGAGCATGACGGTGAACAGGGCGTCGACGGCGAACTCGCGCAGGATGATCTCGACGCCGAAGAACACGCCGGTGATCGGGGCGTTGAACGTCGCGGAGATGCCGCCCGCGGCGCCGCAGGCGACCATGATCCGCAGCCGGTTCTCCGGCAGCCGCACCCACTGGCCGACGCTGGAGGCAAGCGCCGAGCCGATCTGCACGATCGGGCCCTCGCGGCCGACCGAGCCGCCGGACCCGATGCATATCGCGGAGGCCAGGGACTTGACCACGGCGACCTGCCAGCGGATCCGGCCGCCGTTGTCAGCCACCGCGACCATCACCTCGGGCACCCCGTGCCCGCGCGCCTCCCGCGCGTACCGGTAGATCAGCGGGCCGTACAGCAGGCCGCCGATCGCCGGGATGACCACGAAGAACCCGAGGCCGAGCCAGGGCAGGTGGCTGCTGTCGACGCGTCCGGCCTGCCCGAACTGGTCGTGCCCGGTGGCCAGCCAGGTGAAGAAGTAGACCAGGTAGCGGAACGCCACCGCGCCGAGCCCCGCGCCGGCGCCCACGAGCAGCGCGAGGAGGAACATGCCGCCCCGCCCGGCCCGCAGCCACGCCGCCGCCCGCGCAAGCGCCGGCCTGCCCGTCGCGGGCGCCGTCATGACCGCTCCTGCGCGCGAGCCCTGTCCCGCGGGACCTGCGGGACGGGCCCGTCCGGGCGGGCCGGCGGCCGCGGCAGAGGCGCCCCTTCCGCCGCCGGTTGCGGCCACTGGGCGCCCGGGACCTCGCCCGTAGCTGCCGCGAGGTCCCGGAACGCCTCCGCGACCGCCCGCTGGGCAGGCACGGGGAACCTGCCGAGGATGCCCGCCACCAGAGCGCGCTGCCGCCCGGCGGCCTCGTCAGACACTTTCCGGCCCGCCGCGGTCAGCGAGACCAGCACCGTGCGGCGGTCACCGCTCACCCGGCGCGTGCTGAGCAGGCCCATGCGCGCCAGCCTGTCGCACATCCGCCCGGCCGACGACGGCGCCACGCCCAGCGCGCCCGCCCGGTCAGCCAGCCGCGATGTGCTGCGCGACGCCAGCACCCCGAGCGCGCGGCACTGCGCGGCCGTGGGCTCCCCGGCCTCCGCCCCCGGCGAGATCATGCACCGGCTCACGGCCGGTACTGCGTCCACGGCAGCGGGGTCCGCCTGCGGTTCTCCTGTCACCTGACCGTCCATATCGCGTGCGTCGACCAATGGTTGCATCATGCAATATTTGTATAATGCATCATAACGCGATGCCGACGCACGACGGTCTTCGCTGTGAGCGGAAGCCGTCCTGGACGGGGCCATGCGCTCGTGCCGTCGGCCGGGGACCCGGGCCGCCGCCTGGCGCGGGGCCGGGGTCAGGACGGGCCGTAGTCGGTGAAGACCCTCCGGTAGATGGTGCCGTGGCCCACCTCCCCGCCGGACCAGAGGGTGAATCGCTCCCCTGCGTCGAGATAGGCGTCGGCGTGGTCGTCGGACACCCTGGCCGTCACCGTGGCGTGGTCGCGGGACGGAGCGGATCGTCGCCGTCCCACCGGATCCCCGCGGGGAGGAGCCGGGCCGGGCCCCCGTCGGCGCGCAGGGGCAGGGCCGCGATCATCAGGGCGCGGGTACGGCTCGGGTACTGCCGGGCGGGCGGATGCAGGGCCCCGGGGCGAGGCTCGACGGGGTCGATTGTGATCTGCGCCCTGTACCTGAACTGCCGCACCTTCATCACCTGCCACGGAACGAACCATTGCCTGGCGTGATACAAATATTGTCTTATACAATAGTTCTCTCATCGCCAGACCACAAGGCGGAAGGGTCGCCGGAATGCCATCGTCAGAAGACGGGGACGCCCCCGCGCTCGAGCCCGGGACCGCGGAGGTGCTGCAGGCCGCGACGCGGGTGCTGGCCGGCGTGGCGCTGCGCAGCCTGGACGTCCTGGACTCCGCGGTGACCCTGCCGCAGTTCCGGCTCCTGGCCGTGCTCGCCGACCTGGGTCCGGCGCCGTCCGGGCGGGCCGCCCGGTCGCTCGGCCTGGACCCGTCGACCATCACCCGGCTGGCCGACCGGATGGTCGCCGCCGGGCACGTGGCCCGCGGCGCCGACCCGCGGCACCGCGGCGTGGTGACGCTCGAGCTGACCGCCAGCGGCCGGGACCTGGTGGCGGCCGCCGACGCGTGGCGGCGCCGCGAGCTGGCCCGGATCATGGCGCGACTCCCGCCCCCGGAGCGGGCGGCGGTGACCGACGCGCTCGGGCTGCTCGTCGGCGCGGCAGGCGACGACTACGGGATCACCGCCAACCCCCCGGTTCCGCTGTGAGCCGCTCGCCGGCGAGCGCCGCCTGACCCCGACAAGACAACAATCCACAGATCCGGGAAGACGCTCCTCATGACTATCGGAATACTCGCCGCCGCGCTCGGAGTCCTCATCAGCGCCGCGGCCATCATCATCCCCCGGATAGTGAACCGCGGAAACAACCCGGAAGACCATACGGACTCGCTGGCCTACCTGAAGCACACCGGCCGGTCGGCACAGGACATCGCCCGCGGCAACGCGGGCCTGGCTTTCCAGCAGGACAACGATGCCGGATCACAGCACGCGGGCGGCTTAGACGGTCCCGCATAACGAAGCAGGTTGGCGCGTGTGCCGGGGGCGCCGCGTGATCCAGACTCCCCATTTCCCGCCCAGGTCAGGCTCAGTCCGACCTCGCCCCCCCGCAAGACACAAACGTCGGGCGGCTTCGCAGACCCCGCTCTTATGCAACAGCCCAACGCATGAATGATCGTGCCATCCAAAGCGTTCCGCGCCCGGAACCGCGGCACGCCGAACCGGCTAATCTGCGAACGCCCGTGTGCTTCGGCTAACTGGCGCTCGGGGGCGGCATACTGCGGCCGGCTGGCCGGTGAACGGCGTCGAGCGCGGCTGGGCCGCTACTGCCCCTGGCCTTCCCTTGGGCTCCGGTCCGTCATTGCCGGAGGCCGCCGATCATGCTGCGTGGCGGTCTATCCCCGCAGACTCTACACGGAATGAGATAGCTGCAGCACGCTGGTGCTGTGGGCCGAACGCGCGGGGCGTCGCCGGGCCGGCGGACCGGCCGGGGGCGGGCTGCGGTTCGCGTTCTACGGGGCGGGTGTCGACCGAGGACTGGCAGGACCCGGAGTCGTCGCGGGTCCGGCAGCGGGAGCAGGCCGAGTCCCTGGTCCGGGGGCACGGGAGCATCGCGGCGGAGTTCTTCGACGTCGGGGAGAGCCGGTCGGTGGCGTGGGGGCGGCGCCCGCAGGCCGCCGCCCTGGTCGCCGCGCCGGACCGCGGCTGGGACGCCACCGTGATAGGCGAGTACGAGCGGGCGTTCTACGGCGCCCAGTACGCGCTGATGGCGCCGACGTTCGAGCACTACGGCGTGCAGCTGTGGATGCCGGAAGCAGGCGGGCGGGTCGACTACGCCTCCGAGCACGACGAGCACGCGATGACCGTCCTCGGGTTGTCGTCGAAGCGAGAGGTCACCCGCACCAGCATCCGGGTCCGGACCGCGATGGCGGCCCAGACCCGGGAGCAGGGCCGCTACCTCGGCGGGCGCCCGCCGTACGGGTACCGGCTCGCCGACGCCGGGCCGCACCCGAACAAGATGCACGCAGCACCCCCTAGCTTGATCGTCAGCGGTAGGCCCGATAGAGGGACTTGCTTGCTACCGGCGGAGTTCTCCCTGGTCGGCAGCGTCTGTGGCCCGCTCAGCGGGGCGGGCCACAGACACCTAACCTTCAAGTCGGCTGGTGGTTGCTAGATGTTGACGATTCCGGATGATGAGGTGACCCCGGCTGGCAGCGGGGTCGGCGAGCTGGGTATCTCGGTGAGGGATCCGCCGTTAACGGCGAACACGGAGATGAAGTGCATGCCGGAGCCGTCGACGAGGAGGTACCTGCCGTCCGGGGACAGGCGGGCGTCGATGTCGGCGCCGCCGCCGGCGATTGGCGTGCTGCCGATCAGGGTGAGTGAGCCGCCCGGGTCGATGGCGTAGCTGGAGATGTTGCCTGAGCCGGTGTTGACGGCGAACAGGTACCGGCCGTCATGGCTGATCTCGACCCAGCAGGGCGCGGTCTGCCCGTCGGCGTAGGGGGAGGACCCGATCGGGGAGAGCCGGCCGAGCAGGCTGTCGTGGTAGGCGGACACGGTGCCGAGCAGAGCGCCGTTGTGCGCGTTGCTGACGAACAGCTCCGAGGGGCTGGTCGGCGAGAACTCCGCGCCCAGTTGGCCGAGGCCCTGCCCGGTGAACGGGGAGCCGGGCGCTGCCCGCAGGCGGCCTCCGGGCAGCACCAGGAAGCTGTCGATCAGCGAGGTGCCGGTGCGGGTGCCGATGAGGTGGTCGCCGAAGGCGTTGAAGAACACGTCGCCTAGCCCGGAGCCATCCGGGACGGTGTAGGTCGAGCCCGGGACCGGCCTCAACGCCCCGTTGAAGCTGAGCCGGAAGCCCGTGTAGTTGCTGCCGCCCGCGCCGGAGTTCGCCGCGTAGACGAGGCCGGACGGGGAGACCGCGACGCTGACCGGCTTGATCCCGTCTGAGGACACCGGCTGGCCGACGAGCACCGGCACCCCGCCAGCGGTGACGCGCAAGACTGAGATCTGGTTACTGCCGGCGTCCACCGCCAGCAGGTACCGGCCGTCCTGGGTTGCCTGGATCGCGCCCTGGGAGGCCAGGCCCGTGCCCAGGCCCGCGCCCCCGGCCGTGAACGGCGAGCCGGCCAGCGGTGTGAGCGAGCCGTCAGCGTGCCGGGCGTACCCGTCGATCGTATTGACCGGGGCGGTGTTGCCGTCGATGTAGGTGTAGCCGACCACCGGCGATGGCGGGCTGGCGCTGGCGGCGGCGGGCACTCCGAAGATGCCGATCGCGGCCGCGAGCAGGCTGCCGCCCGCTGCTGCCAGGCGTGTACGCTTACGCAATGTCTTCTCCTTGCGTGGGCAGGATCGGCGGTGATCCGCAGACCCGCGGTTAGGTCCCTGCCACGCAGGCCTTGTTACGCGTTGTCTTCCCCGTACTTCAATTTGTAAGAACTATGACTGGCTGCCTGTAACGGATGGGTTCCGCCGCAGACTGCAAGGGGTGATCTTTCTTGCAGCACGTGGGGAGCACTGATGACCACCTCGGGCCCGCGCTACGACGACCTGGCCGCCTTGTACATCAACTGCACGCTGAAACCGTCGCCGGAGCTCAGTCATACCCAGGGTCTGATCGACGCCAGCGCCGGCATCATGCGCAGGCAAGGCGTGCGGGTGGAGACCATCCGCGCCGTCGACCATGACATCGCGACTGGCGTATGGCCGGACATGACCGAGCACGGAGCCGTCAGCGACGCGTGGCCGCAGCTGTACGAGAAGGTGCTGGCGGCCGACATCCTGGTGCTGGCCGGGCCGATCTGGCTGGGCGATAACAGCTCGGTCACCAAGCGGGTAATCGAGCGGCTCTACGCCTGCTCCCACCTGCTCAACGACGCCGGGCAGTACGCCTACTACGGCCGCGCCGGCGGCTGCCTGGTCACCGGGAACGAAGATGGCGTCAAGCACTGCGCGATGAACATCCTCTACAGCCTGCAGCACCTCGGGTACGTCATCCCGCCGCAAGCCGACGCCGGCTGGATCGGAGAGGCGGGGCCGGGCCCGTCCTACCTCGACCCGGGCTCCGGCGGCCCGCAGAACGACTTCACCAACCGCAACACCACCTTCATGACCTGGAACCTGATGCACCTGGCGCGGATCATCAAGGACGCGGGCGGCATCCCTGCCCACGGCAACCAGCGCTCAGAATGGGACGCAGGATGCCGGTTCGACTTCGAGAATCCCGAGTACCGCTAGGCATGCAGATGAGCGTCTCGGGCAGCCGGCCTGCCTCTCGACGCGAGGGGTGCTCGAGACATGCGGTCAGCTGCTCGTCGACGCTGCTGGGCCAGGCTTCGATGAGGATACGACTGCCCAGCACTTGGCCTCTCGATCGGCGTTAGCGGCGGGAGCCTGCCGGGCGTGCGGTGCTCTCAGTCCGACCGCTTGGGGGCTGGGAGCTGTAGGTGGTGATGACCGGTGTGCGCAGCGGGCCAGGTTCTGGGTCTTCGGCAAGTGCAAGGATGTGCCAGGCGGCGTCGGCACGGGAGATGCTCTTCATCCGGAACCGGTCGCTAGCCAGGACGTGGCCAGTCTGGGGTCCGTCGGTGAGCTTGACGGGACGCAGCGCATACCAGTCGAGCCCGCTGGCGGCCAGCTCTTCCTCCATGGCGCGAAGGTCTTCGCCGACGCGGCCGAGGTTGGGGACTGCGACGGTGCGGAAAAAGCGGAACAGCAGCCGCGGCCCGGGGCCCATGACGTTGTCGGCGGGTCCCATGCTGGCGGTGCTGACGCAGATCAGCCGGGTTCCCGGGGCCGAATCGCGCATCGCGGATATAAGGGCGCGGGCGAGCCGCTGGTGCAGGTCGGGCGGTGAGGTCATAGTGGTGCGCGGGTTGTGGCGGACCGCGAAGTTCGGGCCCGCCGCCGCGACCACCGCGTCGGCACCCCGGACTGCTTCGGCGGCGAAGGCGGGATCGGAAATGTCCGGGGCGACGAGGATGCCAGCATGGCCGGGCGGCGGGGTGCGCGGCGTTGCCCGGTAGACGGCGCTCACATTGTGGCCGCGCTTGGCGGCGAGGGCGACGACGTGGCTGCCGATGCCGCCGGAGGCTCCGAAAACGGTGATTTTCATTGCTGCTGTTCTCGGTGGTCGACGGCGTTTGCGGTGCTCGGTGTGGCGGCGGTGGCCGCGGCGGCGTCTTACGAGCATGCCTACGACCTCGTGCGGGCGCACGGTGAGGCGGGCTGGACTGCCCGCCTGGTCCCGCTCACGGTGGACGGGCTGATCTACGAGAGTTCGATGGTGATGCTCGATTCCGCGCGCCGCAAGGCGCCGGTTCCCGTGCTGGCGCGGTGGCTGCTCGGCCTGGGTATCGCGGCGACGCTCGCGGCCAACGTGACCCACGGCCTGGGACATGGCCTGGCCGGGCGGCGGTGGCCGCGTGGCCGGCGGTTGCGCTGGTCGGTTCGTATGAGCTCCTGATGATGGTCATCCGCGGTTGCCTGGTTCGGGCGGGCGGCGCGCCTGAGACGGGGCTGGATGCGGACCCGCTGCAGGAGCAGGCGGCCGAGTTGTTCGCCGGGCAGCTCGCGGCGGACCGGGTTCCCTCGGTGCGGGCGATCCGCGCTCAGCTCCACGTCGGCCAGCCCCGGGCGCAGCGGCTGCGGGACTACCTCGCCACCGGAGCTGCAAGCCGGGCGAAAGCTTCCGCCGCCTGAGCAACTCACGGGGCCTTAAGGCGGCGGCCGAGGCTTGAGGGCAAGACTCCCTCACGGGGAAAATGCGTCAGCAGCACGACACCTGTGCTCACGCTGGACGCCCCGGGCGCGAAGAACGTCAGCACATGGGTGCTGATCACGCCGGCCTGCTTCATCGGCCGCACGGCGTCGACCTGGTCGAGCCGCTAGCGTGGTGGCATACACCGATGCTGGCTCCGTGACTTCTTGCCAGCCTCCAGGCGCCTGACAACCAGCAGACCGGGGTGTGCCGCGGCTGCCCGGGATTAGGCGGGCCGCGCGAGCACGCCCAGCCGTTCGGGAAAATCAACCGGATCAGCCCGAACGGAGGCGCGGTTACCGTGACCTCCTCCGCTTTCTGCCTGGGTCGGCGAGGTTAGCCCTGGTTCCTGGTGAAGGTCCCGCGCCAGATCTCGAGCGAGCCGTCGGCGAGCGCGGCGGCCGCGTTGATGACCCGGGTGTAGCCGTCGTCGAGGAGCATCGGCAGGCCCGGCCCGGCAGGCGGTCCGTCCGCGAAAGTCTTGCTGATCCACGCCTGGACCCAGGCCGTCTCGTTCGTCCATTCGGCCGCGGTGAAGCCGCCCTGCTCGATGGCGGCGCGCAGCGGCTCGGCGCTGACGACGAAGCTGTCGGTGCCGTCGAGCGACCACGGCATGGGCCAAGGCAGGTCGGCCTGCCGCGGCTGGCAGACCTCCCAGGTGGCCAGACGTGCCCCGGGAACCAGGCACCGGGCGGCGTGAGCGAACCAGGCAGCCTTGTCCCGGACGTTCATCTGGACGTGCATCGTGACGGCGGCCTGGAACAGCGGGTCAGGTTCGAACGCGGTGATGTCGGCCACCCGGAATTCGACCAGGTCGCGCAGTCCGGCCATGGCCGTCAGGTCGCTGGCGGCGTCGACGTAGGCCGGGGTGATGTCGATGCCTGTGACGTGGTTGCCGGTGCGACGGGCGATCTGCCGTGCAGGACCGCCGAATCCGGAGCCGATATCCAGCACCCGGTCGCCCGCGGTGAGCGCCAGGCTCTCGATGAGCAGATCAGTCGCGCTCGGGCCGCCGAGGTGGAACTGGTCGAGGTTGTCCAGCGCGCCCTCGGCGGACGGGTTCACGCCTGGGTGCTCGCTCAGCAGCCGGCCGATCGTCTGGCCGACGGCACGCTCTTCGTAGGTCACTAGAGCACCATCCTTAGCGGGAGCACCGCTACGGTGCTCTTCGTAGGGTCTCGGCGGGTGCCGGGGTGACGGTCCGCGTCGGTCGCCGGAAAACGGCCACGATGACACCACCGCCCCCGGTTCTCGCGGGGCTGCCGACCGGCAACAGTGGGACGCGCCGCAGAGCGCCAGTTAGTGACCGCCCGGGAGCCAGCCCCGGCGCCGCCGGGCCGTCGCTGCCACCATGAGGAGCTACCGTGTCTGTTGCGCTGCCTGAAGCGCTGTTCTTCACCGGGATTGACTGGGCCGCCGAGACGCACGCGGTGTGCGTGACGGATGCCGGGGGCAAGGTCGTGGCCGGGTTCGCCATCGAGCATTCCGCGGCCGGGATCGCGCTTTTGATCTGCCGCCTGGCCAGGCACGGCGCGGCCGGCTGCATGCCGGTCGCGATCGAGCGCCCCAACGGCCGCCTGGTCGGCCTGCTGCTGGAAGCCGGGCACCCGGTGGCGCCGGTCAGCCCGAACGCGATCAAGGCCTGGCGCGACGGCGAGGTGCTGTCGGGCGCCAAGTCCGACGCCGGGGACGCCGCGGTGAAGAGCCTCGACCGCTCGGTGGCCGCCCACCTCGGGGAGCACCCGGACGGGAAGATCTTCACGTCGCTGCCAAGGTCGGGTCAGGCCAACGCCGCCCAGGTGCTCGCCGAGTGGGGCGACTGCCGCCAAGCCCATGCCGGGCCCGACTCCGTCGCCGCCCTCGCCGGCTGCACCCCCGTCACCAGGGAATCCGGCAAACACCGCGCCGTCCACTTCCGCCGGGCCTGCAGCAAGAGATTCCGCGCCGCGATCACCACCTACGCCGACAACAGCCGCCACGCCAGCCCCTGGGCCGCGAAGATCTACAACGATGCCCGCGCCAGCGGCAAGGACCACCCCCACGCCGTCCGCATCCTCGCCCGCGCCTGGATCCGTGTCATATGGCGCCGCCGGCTCAACGGCGTCCCCCATGACCCCGCCACGCACGGAGCCGCCGCCGCCCTCGCCGAACAATCGACTAAGCAAATCGCGGCCTGAGGTCGACACAGGGGGTGTCATCGCACGAGGTCCTCTCCCTGGGTTTCGGTCGCTGGAAGGTCGGCTTGGTCTTGTTCAGGCTCGGGCGCCCGCGGCGGCTGGGCGGGCAGGAAAGCGGCGGCGAGCAGCGCCCCGGCCAGGGCGATAGCCGCGGCGACGACGCTCCCGACGCTCAGGCCGTGGTCGAAGGCGCTGGTGGCAGCCTGGTGGACGGCGGCCGCCGCGCCGCCCTGGCCGTGCGCGGCGAGCTGGCCAGAGACACCGAACGCCGCCCCGACGGACTGGCCGGCCAGGTTCACCAGGGTGTGCGGCACCGTCGCGGGAAGGGAAGCGGTCAGCCGCGCGGCGTACAGCGAGGCGTAGACGCTCCCGATGACGGCCACCCCGAGGGTGCCGCCGAGCAGGCGGGTCGAGTCGTTGACGGCGGAGCCGACGCCGGCCTGGCGGGCCGAGACGGCTCCCATGATCGACTCGGTGGCGGGCGCGGAGGTCAGCCCCATGCCCAGCCCGTAGACGACCATCTGGACGGCGATGATCGCGTAGCTGAACGTGGGCGTGATGCCGCTGGCAACCCAGAAGTAGAAGGCCGCCTGCAGGGCCAGCCCCGCGGTGACGATGCCCTTGGTGCCGAAACGGACCGCGAGCCGGGTGCCGACGATCGACCCGGCTGCCACCGAGATCGCGACCGGCAGCAGGTGCACGCCGGCCGACAGCGGGCTGTAGCCCCGGATGAACTGGAAATACTGAGTCATCAGGAAGATGAACCCCGACAGGGTAAAGAACGCGACGGTGACCGAGGCGCTGGCGGCGCTGAAGCGCATGTTCGCGAACAGCCGCACGTCCAGCATCGGCCGGCTGGTCCGGCGCTCACCGAAGATGAAGGCGGTCAGCGCGACCGCGGCGCCGGCGAACCCGAGCAGCGACGCCGCTGACGTCCAGCCCCGGCTGGGAGCCTCGATGACGGTGTACACCAGCAGCCCCATGAACACGCTGGACAGGATCAGGCCGGGAAAGTCCAGGCCGGGCGACGCCGGGTCCTTCGAGCCGGGGACGAACCGCGCGGCCAGCGCGATGACGGCCAGCGACACCGGCCCCAGCGTGTAGAAGATGCTCGCCCAGCTGTAGTGCCCCAGCAGGAACCCGCCCACGATCGGCCCGAGGGCGATGGCCATCCCCGCCGTGGCGCCCCACAGGCCAATCGACAGCGCCCGCTCCTTGCGCCCGGTGAACACCCTGGTCAGCAGCGATAGCGTGGCCGGGAACGTCATCGCCGCCCCGAGGCCCATGACGGCCCGCGCCGCGATCAGCTCGGCCGGGGCGGTAGCGTACCCGCCGGCGAAGCTGGCCAGGCCGAACACGGCCAGGCCGGCCATCAGCATGCCCTTGCGGCCGACCCGGTCGGACAGGCTCCCGGAGGTGAGCAGCAGCGCGGCGAAGACCAGGTTGTAGGCGTCCACCACCCACTGCAACTGCGAGGTGGTCGCCCCCAACTCGCGCGTCAGCGTCGGCAACGCCACGTTGACCAGGGTGGTATCGAGGTTGATGACGAAAGACGCCATGAGCAGGGCGACGAGGATCAGCGGTTTCGAAGGCGCGCGGTTCATTCTCTTCTCCATCGTTCTTATTCGGCCGCGGCAGTGACCGCGATGGCGGCCGGCTGCGCTCTGCGCGGTCCTCTGGCCAGTGCCGACACCGAGGTGATGTGCACGGCGAGCAGCAGCGGCACGCCCACGGTCGGCACCAGCGCGAGCGGCAGCTCGCTGATCGGCGCGGCGGACGGGGTGACGTTAACCAGCTCGTAGGCGGTCACCGCCCCCAGGGTCAGCGCCACCACCAGGTCGGTGACGCCGAACGCGTTGAACCACAAGGCGGCGCGGCGGCCGGCGCCGCCCGCGAGCCCGCGCGCGGCCAGCGGCGCGGCCAGGCCGGCCACGACGTCGCCGATGCCCGCGGGCAGGGCGAACAGCGCGGGCAGGTGACCGAGGCCCATGATGACCAGGAAGGCCGCGCCGTCCAGCATCCGGAACGTGTGCGGCAGCTCCAGGCGGCTCACCATCCCCGGCGCGGTCAGGGCCCGCGCCACCAGCGGGATCCTGCTCAGCGCCAGCAGCAAGCCGAGGAAGCCGACGACGGCCACCGGCATCCACGGCACCCCGTGGCCGAGCTTCGTGTGGTACCAGCCCTGGCCGGCGATCACCGCGCTGGCGGCACACCAGCCGCCCAGCACGACGGCCGCGCCCCCGGCCAGCAGCGCCGCCCGCGGCCGGCCGAGGCCAGCCCGCAGCGCGCCGCCGTACAGCACAACGCAGGTCGCGGCCAGCATCGCGGCGATGCCGGCGATGGCGAGTGCCCACAGATAATCAGGCGGGTCGTACATGTCTCCTCCTCTAGTCGAGTTAACTATCTAAAAGCTACTATGTTGTAGATAGTTTCTGTCAACTAGTATTATGGATGCCGTGACTCGGAACGTCCGTACCTACGAACACTTCTGCTTGACCGCGCGCACCCTGGAGCAGGTCGGCGACCGGTGGAGTCTGCTGGTGATCCGCGACCTGCTCACCGGGGCCAAGAGGTTCACCGACCTGATGGACCGCCTCGGCGGGATCACCCCCAAGACGCTCAGCCAACGCCTGAGCGAGTTCGAGGACGCCGGCCTCGTCGCCGCCGACCGCGAGCCGGGTCGGCGCGAGGTCTGGTACCGCCTGACGCCGGCCGGAGCTGACTTGCGGCCCGTGCTTGACGCGCTCAGCCAGTGGGGGCTGCAGCACGCCTGGCGCAGGCCGCTGCCAGGCGAGCAGATGCACGCTGAGCACCTGCTCCGCTCGGTTACTCAGGCCATCGAGCTGGCTGGTGCTGATCATGAGCCGGCCCGCTGGCACTTCCGGCTGGACGGGGCGGACTACCTGGCCGAAAGCGACGGGCAACGGTGGTCGCTTACTACGGGAGTTCCGGACCGGCCGGCTGGGGTCTCTGTTACTGGGACTGCCCAGGGGCTGACGACGCTGATCTTCCGGGGGTCAGATGCGGAAATCGACATTGCCGGCGAGGCTGCGGCTGTCCGGCGATTCCGGGAGCTGATCGGGACCATGGCCAGCGTTGTGGAGCCCGCCTGAAGCTCAAGCGAAGGTACCAGTAGGCCCGGACGGGTCCAGCATCAGATCCGCGTGCTGGCAGCGCACTGGGAAGACCCGCAATAGTCTGCCTAGGCGGGATTGAACTCGGCTCAGACCGCTGAAGACGGGAGTGTCGGAGTGCCTGCGCTGCCACGGTGGCTCCTCGGCTTGGCGCATCGCCGCGAACATCGCCCCCGGCCTAGGCCATGGCATCGTCGGCGCCACTTGGCGGCCTGGCCGACGGTCGCGCTGGTCGGGGCCGTACGAGCTGTTGGCCAGCCTCACGGCGGGTACCTGGCCACAGCCGCAGATCCGCATGGCAAAGCCTGGCCGCGTGAGATCGGCGACTGGCGAACCAGTTAGGGAAAGTGCGAGGACGCCTCCCTCGCGACCAGCCCTGGATCTGTTGAGATTCCGCCAGTCGCCGGGGTTAATGAGGGCTAACCCAGTGGCTCGACGGGAAGAAGGCCCAGGATCCCGGCAACGCTGAAAGTGACGCACATGGACGTCGGGACCGACGGCACGAAGTTCATCAAGACCGCGACGCCGTTGTGCCTGAGTTACCACCCGAAGACCTGGCTCACCACGGAGGAAGTCATAGCCCGAGCGCGTGCCGACTGCTAGGTCGGTGTCGGGCTCGCCACGGCTCGATTCGTCTGATGGCGCAACCGCCGAACAGTCTCGAAATTTACCGTCCGAAATCTGAGCCCGACCTCAACCCCCACAGTCCTGACCTGCGGAGATGGGTTACTAAAACATTCCTCGCATCTTGGCCCATAAGCGAATCAGCAGGTCAGAGGGTTATAGCGATGTGTCCGAGGAGCAAGGCGTACCAATCGGGCATGGTGGCGTAATTGCCTTGACCAGGTCTTTTGCCGTCGGTGGTGCCCGGTAATGGTGGCTGATCGGGTGATCAGGTGGACGACCGCGGTCGCCGTCATCGCCGTCGCCGCGGTCGCATCGTACGAGCATGCCTATGATCTCGTGCGGGCGCATGGCGAGGCGGGCTGGACGGCCCGGCTGGTGCCGCTGCCCACATGACCGCAGTCACCCAGGTCCGCTACCCGCACAGCCAGGGCCGGGCCTACTACGACAAGAAACTGGCCGAGGGCAAGACGGCCAAGGAGGCGCTGCGCGCCCTTAAGCGCCAGGTCAGCGACGCCTTTTACAAGCACCTGAAGGCTGACGCAGCCCGCGGCTCCCAGGGTCCGGGAGGGCAGACGGGGAACGACTCTGTCGCCAGCGCGGCCGGCTCTCACCCCGAGTGCCAGCTCTTCGGCAAAGCCACTCCCGGACCACAGCCCAGCCTACGACCACAACCAAAGCCGACGAGAAAGACCACGTCACAGGCCCGCAGAAAGTCACTGCAAGCCCTTGACACAAAGAGGCTTCGATCTGCTCGCTTGAGCCGGGTCATCAGATGGTCAACGGCGCTGGCTGTGGTAAGCGCCGCTGTAGTCGCTGCGGTGATGTCGGACGAGCATGCGCTACCTAACCATAGACCGGGCGCTAACCATTGGCGCGTATAGCCATGGCGCCTAGAGATTCATGGTGTAGATCTCCTCTGCCATTGCTTGCGCTACTGGCATTCGTCTTTCCCGGGCGACTTGGTTTCCGCTTCCTCTTCCTCCGAGGGGTAAGGGAAAGCGGGCTGGCCCTGGGGCCGGCCCGCTCGTCGGAAGTCGTAACGCGGATCACTTATAGCGGTAAACGATGCGGCCCTGCGACCAGTCCGCCGGGCTGATCTCCAGCAGCACGCGATCGTCCTGGATTACGCGGATGTGGTTTTTCGTCATCCGCCCCGACATCCTCGCGAG
>JBEKEK010000159.1:0-17718 GCA_050013875.1 Trebonia sp.
GGTGTCAATGGCGTAGATGACAGGCGGGGCGAGGCGGGGGCGGGGCGGGGGCGTGGGTGACTGGGGGGCTGAACGCGGCGGGGGACGCGCTCAAGGGCGGGGAGCAATTGGGCGGGCTGGGCGGGGCAACGGTCCGTTCAAGATCACCTAAATGATCAGCGGGCCGCAGTTTTGCGTGCCGGGGACCAGCGGAGACCCCTCAGGTTGGTGGTCTCACATCTTGCGGGCGGGGATGCGGTGGGCGTTTGATGGGGAAATCATGCGGCCCGTCGCGCATCTCGCGAACCTTGACCTGAACCTGCTCGTCGCGTTGCGCGAACTGACGCGGGAGCGCAGCGTCACGCGCGCGGCGCAGCGGCTCGGGGTGACGCAGCCGGCCGCCAGCGCGGCGCTGTCGCGGCTGCGACGGCACTTCGGCGACGAACTGCTTGTCCGCGAGCACGGCGAGTACGCGCTGACGCCGCTCGGCGAGCAGCTCGCGGCGCAGGTCGAGGCGGTCTGCTCGGCGGCCGAGCGGCTGTTCGCCGCGTCCACCGACTTCGACCCGGCGACCTCCGATCGCGAGTTCACCCTGGTGATGGCCGACTACACGATCATGGTGATGGGCGAGGCGCTCTCCCAGTCGCTGCAGAAGGCGGCGCCGCGGGCCCGGCTGCACATCCGGCTGGTACGCGAGTCGCTGGCCACCGAGTACGCGGACGGCATCCGGTTCGTCGACGGGATGGTCGCGCCGCCGAGCAACGGGTTCACGCTGCCCGACACGCGGTCGGCCGAGCTGTTCATCGACCGCTGGGTATGCGTGGTCGATGCCGACAACCCGGTGCTCGACGGGGGGAACGCGCTGCGGCTGCGGGACCTGGCCGGGCTGCCGTGGGTGGCGCCCTACTACCGTTCGGGGCAGCGCGGGGTTCCGTCCGTGCCGGTGATGCGCCAGTTTGCCGCGCTCGACCTGCAGCCCAGGATCGCGGTCCGGGTGGAGAGCTATCTCGCGGTCCCCTACTTCGTGGTCGGCACCGACCGGGTCGCGCTGATGCAGGAGCGGCTGGCGAGCCGGCTGGCGACCACGGCCAACCTGCGCGTGCTCGAATGCCCGGGTGATGCCGAGCCGATCGTGGAGGCGCTGTGGTGGCACCGGCAGTACGAGGATGACACCGCGCACGCCTGGCTGCGGCGATTGATTATGGAAACCGCGCGCAAGCTGTTACCTCTGCTTTCTGATGAAACAGCAGCTCACAGCGGTTGCGGGCAAGTGCAATAAATCCGGTTTATACCGGATAGCACAAGTTTTTCTTTGTTTGGGCGATGTAACGGATTTAACGTCCCAGACATGCCGCATGAACTTACCGAACTTCGGCTGGACGCGGTGACGCGGCCAGCCTCCGGGTCCGTGCACGAGATCACGGCCGACGTGTGCGTCGTCGGCGCCGGGATCGCGGGCTCGACTGCGGCCATCGAGTCGGCGCGCCTGGGCCGGTCCGTGGTCCTCATCGACTCGCTGCCGCTGATCGGCGGGCAGATGGTGCACTCGCTGATCGGCCTGTTCTGCGGCGTGTTCGGGAACGCGCCGGAGTACGTGCAGCTGACGCACGGTGTGTTCGACGACATTTTCGCCGCCCTCGAGCCGTCCGGCGACCTGTACTTCGCCCGCGGGCACACGACCACCGTCTTCTACAACGAGGTCGCGCTCGGGCGCTGGCTGGAGCGCACCGTGCAGTCCCTGGGCATCCAGGTGATCACCGGGGCGGTGCTGGGGGACGTATCGCTATCCGACGGGGTGGTGACGTCGGCCGGTTTCGCCACCCGTTACGGGGACGTGCGGGTCCGGGCGTCCGGTTACGTGGACGCGAGCGGCGACGCGGCGCTGGCCTGGCAGGCGGGCCTCCCCTGCTGGGAGCCATCGCGGCCGATCTACGGCAGCCAGCAGTTCATCGTGGAGAACCTGCACGAGGCTTACAAGCCGGAGGCCGGCGAGATCGACGCGGTGTTCGCCGCGCGGGGAGAGGAAGCCGGGCTGCTGCGGCGGGGCGGGCTCGCGTTCTTCTTCCCCGGCCGGGGCACCGCGGTGATGAACGTGACCCACATCGACGCGCCGCTTGAGCCGGTCTCGGCCGCGCGGGCGATGTTCGAGGGCAGGGACCAGGCCGACCGCGCGCTTGAACTGCTCCGCGTTGAGTTCCCCAAGGCCTTCGGCGACGCGCGGGTGCGGGCGTACGGGTTCCCCGGCCGGCGGCAGACGCGCTGGATCAAGGGCGTGCACCAGCTGACGGTGGACGAGGTGCGGTCCGGCGTGCGCTTCGACGACGCGGTGGCGCGGACGGCATGGCCGGTGGAACTGCATGACCGCCCGGACGGCTACGTGTGGGAGATGTTCCCGGCCGATCACGTGCACTACGTGCCGTTGCGGTCGCTGGTCCCGCCGGCCGCGCACAACCTGGTAGCGGCGGGGCGGTGCATCGACGGCGACGCCGCGGCGCTGTCCAGCGTGCGGGTGATGGGGCCGTGCTCGGCGATGGGCGCGGCCGCGGCGCACGCGCTCGACCTGGCGGGCCGGGCCGCCGGCAGCGTGCACGACATCGACGCCGGGCGGCTGCGGGAGCGGCTGGCCGCCAACCTAGGCAGCCCCGGTGACGGGTAGCCAGCGGCGCTTGCCCGTCACCCGGCCGATGACGGGCGAACTGGGAGGCCACCGATGACCGACGACGATGTGCGGAGCGGCTGATGTTCCTGACCGATGACGAGAAGCGGATGCGCGACGGCGCCGAGGGCGACGCTGTCGCGGCGGCGATGGACCTGCTGCTCAGGTACGGGTTCGCGCTCGACGCGGAGCGGCTCTGCGACATCCGCAACGTGGCCGGGACGATGACCCAGCCCTCGCCGGTCAAGGCGCGGCTGGTCGCCGAGGGCGGCTGGGACAAGGCGTTCGCGGTAATCAACCTGGACAGCGACCTGGACCTGACGATCCCGTCGATGCGGGTGCCGACCTGCCAGCTGCAGCAAGGGTTCGGACCCGACTCGGCCGGCATCGTGCCCTACCCGCGGGCGAACGTCGCGCTGCAGGAGGACGCGGAGTCGTTCTACGGGCGGCACGGCGTGAACATCCTCGCCACCTGCACGCCCTACCAGGTGGGGAACCTGCCGCTGCGCGGCGAGCACTGCGCGTGGATGGAGTCCTCCGCGGTGATCTACGCGAACTCGGTGCTCGGCGCGCGGACCAACTGCGAGGGCATCGCCTCCACCGGGGCGGCCTCGCTGACCGGGAAGATCCCCTGCTGGGGCAACCACCTGGATGCCAACCGGTACGGCACGCACCTGATCTCGGTGCAGGGGCCGCGGGTCGAGAGCTTCCAGGACTGGGGGCTGCTGGGCTACTTCGCGGGCGGGGTCGCGGGCGAGGACCATCCGGTGATCACCGGTTGCGTCTCGCGGCCCGACCTGACCGAGCTTAAGCACTTCGGCGCCGCGGCGGCGACGTCCGGCGGGGTCGAGCTCTACCACATACCGGGGATCACGCCGGAGGCACCGACGGTGGAGGCCGCCTTCAACGGCGCCGCGGCGGTCCCCGAGGCGGTGGTGTACGGGCCGGCCGAGCGGCGGGCGATGTACGAGACGCTGAACGAGATCGGCTCGTCCGCCGAGGTCGACTTCGTGCTGCTTGGCTGCCCGCACGCCTCGGTGGACCAGATCAGGCGGGCCGCCGAGCTGCTCGACGGGAAGCGGCTGTCGGCGTCCACCGAGCTCTGGATCATGGCGCCCCGCTCGCTGAAGGTGGTCGCCGACCGGTCCGGCTACACCGAGGTGATCGAGCGGGCCGGCGGGCGGGTGCTGGCCGACTCCTGCCCCGCCATGTCGCGGGCGGCGCCGAACGGCACCCGCGTCTTCGCCACCGACTCGGCCAAGCAGGCGCACTACCTGCCCGCGATCCTCGGCATCGAGGCCTGGTTCGGCACCCTCGAGGAGTGCATCGACGCGGCCGTCACCGGGCGCTGGAACGGAGAGCTGAACTGATGCGCGACCTCATGGACGGGATGCCCCGATGAGCGGGCTCATCCTCCGCGGCAGAACGGTCGTCCCCGGCACCGCCGAGGGCGAGGCGCTGGTATCGCACGAGCCGATCTCCGGGTGGGGCGGCATCGACCCGGCTCGCGGTGTGATCATCGAACCCCGGCATGAGCTGTTCGGGGTGTGCTTCGCGGGCAAGATCCTCGTCTTCCCCAGCGCCAAGGGATCCTCGGGCTGGTCCGGCTTCTTCCAGACGACGCGGCTGTCGGGCACCGCTCCCATTGGCATGGTCATCGGCCGGATCTCGGCCAAGTCGGCGCTGGGGGCGGTGGTGACCCGGGTTCCGGCGATCACCGACCTCGATGCCGACCCGTGCGAGGTCGTCGCCACCGGCGACTGGCTGCTTCTTGATAACTCGACAGTGGAGGTCACCAAGCGATGACGCGCGGAATTGTTTCCTCCCGGGGGGAGACCCCCCTTCCCGTCCGGGGGGAGCCTCCCCGGACCCCCCTTCGCTCTAACTACGAGCCTGGCACCTCCCGGTGGGCGACCCGCCGGGCGCAGTGGCTCGCGCTCGGCCTGTCCGACGAGGACATGCTGAAGCCGAAGATCGCCATCGTGAACACGTCCTCGCAGCTCGCGATCTGCTTCAGCCACCTCGACGAGATCGCCCGCCGGGCCAAGCGGGCGATCGAGGCGGCCGGCGGGATCGGCTTCGAGGTGCGCACCGCCGCCCCGAGCGACTTCATTCACAGCGCCGGGCACCGCGGCGGGTACATCCTGTCCGCCCGCGACCTGATCACCAACGACATCGAGATGCAGGTGGAGGGCGCGCAGCTGGACGGCATGATCTGCCTGGCCTCCTGCGACAAGACCGCGCCGGGCCAGCTGATGGCGGCGGCCCGGCTGAACATCCCCACGATCATCGTCGCCTGCGGCTACCAGGCAAGCGGGTCCTACCAGGGCAGGCACTGCGACATCGAGGACGTGTTCCTGGCCGCCGGGCACGTTGCCAGCGGCAAGCTCAGCGTCGGCGAGCTGACCGAGATGAGCGCCAACGCCGTGCTCAGCCCGGGGGTGTGCGCGGGGATCGGCACCGCGAACACGATGCACCTGGCGTGCGAGGCGCTGGGCATGGCGCTGCCGGGGTCGACCCCGGTGCGGGCCAACAGCGAGCCGATGTGGCGGGCGGTCGACGCCGCGGCGGCCCGCATCGTCGAGATGATCGCCGAGGATCTCAAGCCCAGGGACATCCTCACCCCGGCCGCGTTCGCGAACGCGGTCACGGCGATCTTGTCGGTCAGCGGATCGATCAACTCGGTCAAGCACCTCCAGGCGGTGGCCGCCGAGGCCGAGTGCGACGTGGACGTGTACCGGCTCTTCGAGACGCTGGCGGACGGCGTGCCGCTGCTCACCGCGATCAGGCCCAACGGCGAGACGCCGATCGAGGAGTTCGAGGACGCCGGCGGTACCCGCGCGCTCATGAAGCAGCTTGAGCCGCTGCTCGGCGGCGGCGCGCTGACCGTCACCGGCGCCGCGGTGGCGGAGAACCTCGCCGGGTTCACCGTGGCCGGCTCCGCGGCGGGCCAGGAGGTCATCAGGCCGCCCGAGCGCGCCCTCGGCCGAAGACCGACGATCGTGCTGATCCGCGGCAGCCTCTGCCCCGACGGCGGGATCGTCAAGCTGGCGGTGGCCGACGACCGGCGGCTCGACTTCGCCGGGCCGGCGATCGTCTTCGACTCCCCCGCCGCCTCGCTCGACGCGCTCAAGGCCGGGCAGATCACGGCCGGGCAGGTGGTGGTGCTGCGCGGCCAGGGCGTCACCGGCTCCCCCGGCATGGGCATGGCCTCCCAGCTGGTGTTCGCGCTGGACGGGGCCGGGCTGACCGGCCAGGTCGCGGTGGTCACCGACGGGCAGCTCTCCGGCCTGGTGAACAAGGGCATCGTGGTCGGCGAGGTATCGCCCGAGGCGGCCGCGGGCGGGCCGCTCGCGCTGGTCAGGGACGGCGACACGATCCGCATCGACGTCCCCGGCCGGACCGCGGACCTGGACGTCCCCGAGGCCGAACTGGCCGGCCGGCGGGCGGCCCTGGCGGCCAGCCCGCCCGCGCGGCCGGTCGAGGTCGGCTGGCTGTCGGTGTACCAGCGCCTGGTCAGGCCGCTGCCCGAGGGCGCGGTGCTAAGACCGCGCGGGGTGGCGTCATGACCGGCGGCGGCATGGCCCGCGGCGGCATGGCCGGCGGCGGCATGGCCGGCGGCGCGGGCGCGGCGCTGGCGGTGCGGAACCTCTCGGTGGCGTACGGGAACGTGGTCGCGGTGCACGACGCGACGTTCACGGTCGCGGAGGGGGACGCCTGCGCGATCATCGGGCCGAACGGCAACGGCAAGTCGTCCATCCTGATGGGCGTCACCGGCATGGTGCGCCGACGCGGCGGGGTGGAGATCTTCGGCGCGCTGGCCAGGAACGGCGATGTGCGCTGGGCCGCCCGGCACGGCCTCACCCTGGTGCCCGAGCGCCGCCAGCTCTACCCCGATCTGAGCACGGCGGACAACATCCTGCTCGGCTGCTACACGTGGACCAGGAGCATCTCCAAGGCCAGGAAGTCGGCCGCGTTCGGACGCGCGATGGATCTTTTCCCCGAACTCAAGCCGCATCTCAGGCAGCTGGCGGGCACCCTCTCCGGCGGGCAGCAGCAGATGGTGGCGATCGCGCGCGGGCTCGCCGCCGACCCGAAGATCCTCGCCGTCGACGAGCCCTGCCTGGGGCTCGCCGAGGCCGTCGCCAAACGGGTGTACGACGCGCTGGCCAAGATTCACGAACAGGGGACCACGCTGATCGTGGTCGAGGAGGCGCCGAGGCGCGCACTGACCCTGTGCAACCGGCGGGTCGAGGTGCGCAACGGCATGGCCGGCGACAGCGTGGCAGGTGCGGCATGATGAAGTTCGGCAACCTGCTCATCGCCGGCATCACCACTGGCGCCATCTACGCCATGTTCGCCGTCTGCGTATCGGTCTGGTACCGCGTCTCCAACATCCTCAACCTGGCCGTGGGCGACTTCGCGATGGTCGGCGCACTCGGCGTGGACAACCTCTACCGCGTCAAGGGGCTGCCGCTGCCGGTGGCCATCATCACCACGCTCCTCGTCGTCGCCGTCTTCGCCTACGTCTACGACCAGGTCGTGCTGCGCATCGCGCAGGACGGACCGCGGCGGATGGACGGCATCGTCGTCACGTTCTTCTTCACGTTCGCCCTCTCGTTCTTCATCGACGGGGTGGCGAAGATGCTCTTCGGCACCGATGTGCACGCCGCCCCGGCGCTGTGGAACGGCGTGTCGCTGAGCCTGGGCAGCCTGCACTTCGAGCGGGCGGGGATCCTGGTGCTCGGCTGCGCGGTGATCATCGGCGGCGCGTTCTGGGTGTACATCAGGTTCACCCTCGGCGGCAAGGCACTCGAGGCCAGCGGCGAGAACTCCGTCGGGGCGCGGATCGTCGGCATCGACACCCGCCGCTACCGGCGGCTGATCTTCGTCGGGACGGCGGTGATCGCGGCGATCTTCGGCATCGTCGAATCGCCGATCACCGGATTCACCTACCTGTCGGGCGCGACGATCTCGCTGACCGGGTTCCTCGCCGCCGCCTACGGCGGGTTCCGCAAACCGGGCCGGGCGCTGCTCGCCGGGCTGTTCATCGGCGTGCTCGAGGCGATGCTGGGCGGCTACGTCAGCCCCGAGTACGGCGACACGGTGATGTACGCGATCCTGGCGGCGATGGTCCTGGCCTGGCCCCGCCAGCTCGGCTTCGAGTCGGCGGTGACCGGATGAACGGCCGGCTGGTTTCCGCTTCGCAGCGCTTGACCCGGGTTCCCCGCGGGCTGACGCCGACGGCGCTCGTCGCCGTGGCCGGGGCGCTCATCGTGATCGTCTGGGGGCAGCAGTACGCCGGGTCGGTATTCGTGCTGGCGGCCTGCTACGCGATCGTCACCGCGGGGATGGCGGTGCAGATCGGCTTCTCGCAGCAGATCGCGTTCAGCCAGTCGGTGTTCATGGGCGTGGGCGCCTACGGCGTGGCCATGCTGAACTCGCACTACAACATGCCGGTCCTGCTCGCCACGCCGATCGTGCTGGTCGGCTCGGCGCTGGTGGCGCTGCTGCTCGGCTCGGTCGTCACCCGGGCATCCGGCCTGGCGCTGGCGGTCGCCACCCTGATGCTGCCGCTGATCGCGGTCGGCTACGTCTCCGGCACCGGATTCCTCGGCGGCGCGGTCGGCGCGCCGCTGCCCGGCACGCTCTGGCCGTCCTCATCGGCGTCCACCACCGTCGCCCTGGTCGGCGGCGGCCTCATCGTCGTCGCGCTGCTGGCGCTCGCGGTCTTCATCGCGGCCCGCATTCTCACCTCCGACATCGGCCTTGAGCTCTTCGTCCTGGGCGTGGACGAGCGGACCGCGGCCGCGCTCGGGGTCCGCACGCCCAGGCGGAAGCTGGAACTGTTCGTGCTCGGCTGCGTGTTCGCCGCCCTGGGCGGGGCCGCGTACGCGGGCACCCAGCAGTTCGTGCCGGAGACGCTGGTCGACCCGACCGCCGAGCTGGCGCTGCTGATCATGCTGTTCATCGGCGGACGGCGGTCGGTCATCGGGGCGGTCATCGGCGCGCTTGTCATCCAGTACCTGCAGGGCGCCAGCAACTGGGTGAGCGTGAACATCCTCGTGGTCGAGGGACTGCTGCTCACCGTGGTGCTGCTGGTGGACCCGGAGGGGCTGGCGGGCATCGTGACGACCCGGATCGGCTGGCTGCGGGCACGGCTTGGCTCCTCCCCCGACGGCGGACGCGGCCTGCCGGACGGGACCGACGTCCCCGGGCCGGCCGGCGCGGTTGACCCGGCCGAGGCCGCCGTGCTGGCCAGCGCCGTCGGGATCGCCGAGGGCGCCGAGCTCGGCCGCGACAGCGCGATTACCGAGGTCGCCGCAGCCGGCCGAGCCGCCCGGGCCAACCGGACCGCCGGGGGCGACTCGGGGCGGCTGGACGGCAACGAGCCCTCTCAGCCGGTGCTGCTTGAGGTCAGGGAGGTCTTCAAGGAGTACGGCGGCCTCAGCGTGCTGGCCGACGTCTCGCTCGCGCTCCCCGAGCGCGGCCTGTTCGCTCTCTGCGGGCCGAACGGCGCGGGCAAGTCCACCCTGCTCAACGTCATCGGCGGCAGCGTCCCGCCGACCAGCGGCCGGGTCATGCTCAACGGCAACGACATCACCAAACGGGCCCCGAATGAGCGGTTCTACCAGGGCATCAGCCGCACCTTCCAGGCCGTCCACCTGATCAAGGGCCGCACCGTGCTCGACAACGTGGCGGTTGCCTGCCTTGCCTCGCATACCTCGTCGATCGTCAGCCGGATCTCCCGCAGCCGGCTTGCCGAGGCCAGGGAGAAGGCGTCGGGCGCGCTGGCCGATCTGGGCATGGCGGGCCTGGCGGACCGCGAGGTATCGAGTCTCACGCTGGAGACGCAGCGAATGGTGGAGCTCGCCCGTGCGCTCGCCCCCAACCCCCGCCTGCTGCTGCTCGACGAACCCGCCTCGGGGCTGTCGCAGGAGCAGCGCCAGCGGCTCGCGGGCCTGCTCGCCGCGCTGGCCGACCGCACCTGCGTGCTACTCGTGGAACACGACCTTGGCCTGGTGGCGCAGGTCAGCGAGCGGATCTTCGTGCTCTCGGCCGGCCGCCTGGTGTTCGACGGCGGCCCGGCCGACTTCCGCTCATCGCCGGTCGTCAACACGCTCCTCGTCGGCAGCTGAGGAGCCGGCCGGCGGCTAACGCATCCCTCGGTATCCAAAGAAATTTCCAGGAGGAAAGAACCATGATTCGAAGACGAATTCCGTTCAAGATGGCCGCGGCCGCGGCCGTCGTCCTAGTGGCCGGCGGTCTCGCCGCCTGCAGCTCTGGTGGCGGCGGGAATTCCGCCAGCAGCAACTCCCCCATCGTCGTCTGCGGCGATCTGGCCCTGGCGGGCCCGTACGCGCAGATCGGCGAGACCGACAACTGGGGCGCGGAGGCCTACTTCAAGCACGTCAACGCGACCGGCGGCATTCTCGGCCACAAGGTCACCTACATCACGCTGAACAACCAGTCCAACGCCGCCCAGGCCGAACTCGACGCGCGCAAGTGCATCCAGTCCGACCACGCGCAGTTCATCGTGGGACCGGAGTCCGGGGCGGACACCGAGTCCGCGCTGCCGATCGCGATCTCCAACAAGACGATCCTGATCAGCCTCTCCTCCGGCTGGGCGAGCAACGGCTACCCGGCAAGCGAGCTGACCTCGTATGGCTTCCCCGGCTTCTACGACGTGTTCGCCGAAGACCAGATCGCCTCGGTGCAGAACCTGATCGTGCCCCGGCACTACACCCGGGTCGCACTGCTCGAGGACAACTGCGGGTCGGTCTGCCTTGCTAACCAGTCCACCGTGCAGGGTCTCGCCAAGGCCGACGGCTTCCAGCTCGTCTCCACCCAGATCGACCAGGTAGGCGCCACCGACGTCACCCCGCAGGTGCTTGCCTTGCTCGCCGCCAAGCCCCAGATCATCCTCTTCGGCCTGGTGCCAGGTACCGACTCGATCACCGCGATCCGCGCGATCAGGGCACAGGACCCGACCATCCCGATCAGCGAATGCTCGGCCTGCGAGCTGCCGAGCTTCATCTCCGCGGCCGGCGGACCGTCGGTGATGCAGGACATCTACGTGCTCGGCTCCATGCAGGACTGGCTGACCGCCGCGCAGCAGGGCACCTCGGCTTCGGAGAAGGCCACCGCCAGCGGCCTCGAGGCCTACATGTCCGGCATGAAGGCGGCGGACCTCGGCAACGAGAACGCGATCGACAACAGCCAGGAAGGCTGGGATGCCGGGCTGGAGATCAACTGGGCCATCCAGCAGGCCGGCAACCTGAACGAGACGACAATCATGCAGAAGCTCCAGCACCTGGACATCAACACGCTGGGCATCCTCTGGACCAGAACCCCATCCAACTACGAGAGCTACAGCGCGGTGCAGGCCGCCATGGAGATCATCAGCCCGACCGGCACTCCTTCGCTCTACAAGTAAGGAACCCGCGAACTCTCTGGCTCGCAGGTGAGCAAGGAAAGCCCACCTGCGAGCCAAGGGCGCGCTCTTGTGCTCGAACCCAGGAGGGAGGGATCTCCCCGCGAGCCACAGGGGTTCAAGCGCCCGGCAGCGAGCGGGATAACACAGCCGAGGCGACGGCCAGCTCCTGGCGGAAGCGCTCGTACTGGGCGATCTCGCCGCCGGTGGGCTGCAGGACCAAGTCGCGGGTGACCGCGGAGACCCGGTCGCGCATCGCCCGCTCGGCGGCCTCCTGTTCCCGGGCGACAGCCGCCACGGTCATGTTCCCGCAGCCGGCGGCCGTCAGGAAGCCAAGCACCAGCAGCGCCGCCGCCAGGGCGAGCAGCCACGGGACCAGCGACGCCTCGCTGAGCAGCCCCTGGTGGTGACCGGTGAGGCGTACCACGCCGATGACAATCGACAGCGCCACCCCGGCCACCGCGCCCGCGGTCAGCAGCCACTGCCAGAGCGTGATCAGCCGCCACCAGGCCGGCGGCCATGACCGGCCCGCGGCGGCCACCGAACGCACCGCGTCGGCGAGCGCCTGCGGCACCTTGCCCGCGTTGCCCCTGGCCGCCTCGCGCAGGCTGGCCGCCCAGGGCTTGGGAAGCGTGCCGCCGACCGAGTCGGCGAACGCGGTGATCGCGTTATCCACCTCGGACTGCTGCGCCTGCCCGACCGCCTCGGCGGCCTGGGCGGCCTGGCGGCCCGCCGAGGCGGCGCCGCGCAGCGCGGGCACCGCGCCGCGGCGGCGCAGCAGCCGCGCAGCGGGCCAGCCGGTCAGCCGCGCCGCCTGCGCCCCGCGGGCGCTGGCCACGGCCTGCGCCACCGCGACCACGCCGGCCGCGCGCGCGAACGCCTCGGACAGCTGGCCTGCGGGCGCCGCCGGTACATTGGCACCCAGGTCGACGATTTCGCGCTTGATCCCGTCCGGGGTGGCGTCCTCCCACGGCGGCCTGCTCGGAGCGGGCGCTGGTGCGGCCGCGGGCTGCTCGTCGGCGAGTTCCCAGGGCGGGCGGGATGGCGCCTGCTGCCCGTCATCGTCGTCGCCGAGCGGCGCCCCGAGCGGCGCGCCGAACGCGCCGGCCCCAACTCCGGCTGCGCCGGGGGCCGCGTCCGGCAGCGCCGCGTCCGGCGCGAGCTGCGGGCCCGCGTAGGGGGCGAAGCCACCGATCACCGCGTCAATGTCGGCGGCGATCCGGTCGGTGACCGCCCGGTTGCGGTGCACCGTCTCCATGAGCAGCGCGTGCAGCTCGGGAAGCCCGGCGCCGGTGCGCGCCGAGACCGGGAGCACCGGGGTCTCGGCCAGGCCCTCGGCGTCCAGCAGCCGGCGCAGGTCCTGCTCGCAGTCCCTGATCTGCTCCGCGGGGAGCACATCGATCTGGTTGAGCACCACCGTGAACACCGACGCGTGGCCGGCCAGCGGGATCAGGTACCGGTTGTGGACGGCGGCGTCGGCGTACTTCTGCGGGTCAAGAACCCAGATCACCATGTCCGCCAGCTTGGACAGCCGGTCCACCGCCGCCATCGACGCGGTCACCACCGAGTCGTGGTCAGGCAGGTCAAGCAGGACCAGGCCATCAAGATCGGTTTCGCCCGAGTCGAGCACGCTGGCCCGGGCGTACCGGTGGCGGCGCTGCACGTTCAGCCAGTCGAGCAGCGGGGCGACCCCCTGCATCCCCCACACGCACGCGTGCACGTGCCTGGTGGTCGGCCTGGTTACCCCGGGCGGCGAGAAGGCCGCCCCGGACAGCGCGTTGAACAGCGTCGACTTGCCGCTGCCGGTGCCGCCGGCCAGCGCTACGACGGTGTGGTTGCTGGACAGGCGCAGCCGCTCGCCGGCCCGCTTGAGCACCCCGTCCGCGTCATCGAGCAGCGCCGTGCCGAAGCCGGCGTCGGCGGTGTCGTCCGGCCCCTGGGACTGCGGTCCCTGTGGCTGCGGCAGGTTCTCGCCCTGTCCGTCGTGGGCCCGGCCGATCCGGACGATCTCGGCCAGCGCGTCGAGGCGCCGGGACAGCGTCGTCTGCTCGCCCAGTCGCTGGCCCGCGACCGGATACGTCGAGGAGAACGAGCTCATCGCGCGGCCTCCAGCGAGTACTCGGCCTGGTAGAGACGGACAGCGGCTACCGAGTCGACCGGGCCGACCTCATCGATGACCTCGCTGAAGCGGAGCATCTCCTCATCGAGCAGCAGCCCGACCCGCTGGTTGAGATCCTGCCTGGCCCGGTCGATCAGCGCGGTGGACTCGGCCGGCCCGATAAGCGAGGCGAGCGTCCCCTGCGGCAGCACGCCGGCCTCCTTCCCGCCGTCGCCCGTCTGCACCGGCACCTGCGCCTGCGCCGCCTGGGCGAAACCGGCTGCCTGGCCGGGCCGGCTGGGCTCGCCGAGCAGCGCGACCAGGGTGACCACGCTCACCGGGCCAGCCTGCTTGCTCACACCGGAAGACTGCATGCCCGTTCCCGTTGCCTTTCCGTCGGCCCCGCCCCGGGGGCCAGGGGGGATGGAAGCCTGCCTCCCCTCATCCGAGAAGGCTGCCCCGCCGGAGGACATAAACCGCATTAGCTGATCCTGCCACGCGCTGACCGCGCGGGAGACCCGCAGCGGCAGATCGGCCGATGCGCGGTCAAAAGCACCCGGCTTGGCCGTGGGATTATCGGCCTGGCTGCTGCCGAACGCCGACTCGAACTCGCGCTTGGCGTGTTCGTCCCTGGCCTTGCTCGCCTCCGCCGCGGCGATCAGGGCGGCGCCTCCCGGGTTGTCCCGCCAGACCCGCGCGACTTGCTCGGCGGCGCGGTCCGCGACCGAGACGACCAGGGACTGCAGCGCGGTGCGGAGTGCGGCGTCGAGCGCGGCCAGCCTCGCGGCGCCCGCGTCGGTGCGGGCCCGCCTGCCGCGCCGCACCGCGGAGACGGACCGCTTGCCGCGCAGCGCGGCGGAAAGGTCGCCGCTGGCCGCGTAGTCCTGCCAGCGGGCAAGTACCTCGCCCGCCAGCAGACGGCCGTCGCGGGTGTCCCGGTCAAACTCCGCCAGCGCGGTCGCGTAGGCGGACTCCGCCTCCCCGCGCAGCCGCGTGCGCAGCACCACCTGGGCGTCCACATGGGCAGCGAGCCGCGGCACCCGGGTCTTGAACGTGTCGAGCATGCCGGCCATCGTCTGGCTGAGCACGGCGACCCGCCGGTCCGTGCGCTTGGCGGTGTCTTCAAGCCAGTCCCTGACCGGCTGGAAGATGTCGTCGGGAAGGTAGCCGTCCACCAGGCCGGTCTCCGGGATCACGAACCGGTTCTCCGCCTGGATTCCGTTGGCGTCGAGCATCGCGTTGAAGTGCGCGACGAGCTCGGTGCGATGGCTTGGCGGCACCCGGGAGAGGACGACGCCAAGGGCGGCGCCGCGCTCCCGCGCGTGCTGCAGCAGTTCCCAGACCGGCGCGTCCGCGTAGCGACTGGCGCTCGTCATGAACAGCCATAGGTCCGAGGCGTCAAGGAACTGGTAGGCGAAGTCATAGTGCGCGCGCACCACCGAGTCGATGTCGGGAGTGTCAAGCAGCGCGATCCCCTTGGTCATCCCTTCGCTGGCGGCCAGCACGAGCAGCCCGTCCCGGCCCGGCCTGGCCAGTCCCTCCTGGCGGACCCGGGGCAGCGTCGGCAGGAACATGTTCTCCGCGAACCAGTGGATGTCGTCGGGGTGACAGGCGAGGACCGGCGAGTTGGTGGTGGGGCGCCGGACGCCGGTCTGGCTTACCGGGGTGCCCACGATGCTGTTCACCAGCGTGGACTTGCCGGCGCCGGTAGAGCCAACCAGCGCCACCAGCAACGGCGCGGCCGACTGCCTGACCCGGGGCAGCAGGTAATCGTCGATCTGGCTGAGCAGCTTGGCCCGCTCGGCGGTGATCTCATCGGCGCCCGGAATATCAAAGACCAACGGGATTGCGGCGATCCGCTTCCTGAGGTTCAGCAGGGTCGCCTCAAGCAGCCGGGCATCCACCCGGACCCGCGGCCGCTGCCAGTTCGCGGACATGCCGGGATCATTCCCGGCCACCGGCGAAACAGCACCCTGTACCGGCGCGATTTCACCGCCGTGCGCTTTAGCCCCGATCTTCTCGTTCTGCTCGCCGTTATCACCGGGCGTCGGCGACTCTTCCGCCGTCATGCCCTTACCTTCCATGGTCCCGCCTGGTTTTATGCTCGTTTAATTGTCCTTCGCCAGCGGGGGTACCGGCGAAGGGGCGGCACCGGGGGCATCGTGGTCCCCGCCGCCAAGCGCCCGCCCGAGCCCGGCGAGTTCCGCCGCGATAGTTACCACCCCGCCGATAACCACCACGGCCGGTGGCCGGACGCCTTCATCCGCTAGTCGTCTCTCGATGTCTTCTAGCGTTGAGTAAATTGTGCGCTGCGTGGGCATGGTACCGTCCGAGATTACCGAAACCGGACAGTTCCCCCGCTTTCCGTGCTGGATGAGCGCCCTCGCCACCGCTCCGATCCTCTCCAAAGCCATCAGCAGCACGAGCGTTTCGTCGGCCCGGGCCAGCGCCGGCCAGTCCACCGTGGAGCGCTCGTCGCCCGGCGGCACGTGCACCGAGATCACGTGGAACGCCTGCGCCACGCCGCGGTGCGTCACCGGCAGGCCGGCCGCCGTCGGCACCCCGACCGCGCTGCTGACGCCGGGCACGACCGTGACCGGCACCCCGGCGCGCAGGCAGGCCAGCATCTCCTCCCCGCCGCGGCCGAAGACAAACGGGTCGCCGCCCTTGAGCCTGACTACGAACTTCCCGTCCTGCGCGTGCCGGATGAGCGCGTCGTTGATCTCGTCCTGGGACATCTGCCGCCGGTAGGGGACCTTGCCCGCGTCGATCACCGTGACATCGGGCGGCAGCTCGGCGAGGAGCTCCCGCGGCCCGAGCCGGTCGGCTATCACCACGTCCGCCTCGGCCAGCAGCCGCCGCCCGCGGACGGTGATCAGGCCCGGGTCGCCGGGACCGCCGCCGACGAGCGCCACGCCCGCGGCGCGCCTGCGGTAGTGACGGGCGGAGATTGTCCCGGACTGCAGCCCGGTCGTGATCGCGTCGCGGATCGCGGCACTGTGCCGGGGGTCGCCCGTCAGCACGGCGACGCTGGCATCGCCGACCCGGCCGCCCGCGGGAGTCCAGGCGGTGGAAGCGGCCGCGTCATCGGCGCGCACGCACCAGGTACGGGCCTGCTCCGCCTCGTCCGCGACCGCCGCGTTGATGTCCGGCTGGTCCGTGCAGGCGACAACCAGCCAGGCGCTGGCGCAGTCGCCTGCCCGGTACGCGCGGGGCCGCCAGTCGATCCGGCGCTGCGCGGCGAGCTCCTCAAGCGCCGGGGTGACGGCCGGCGAGATCAGCACCACATCAGCGCCCACGGCCAGCAGCCTCGGCACCCGGCGGGCCGCCACCGCACCGCCGCCGACGACCGCCACCCGCCGTCCGCGCAGCCGCAGGCCGAGTAGGTACGCCTCCTCGTCCTCCTGGAATGAGGGGCTCCCGTCCCCCATACCCCCTGGCTGGTGGTCCTGTCCGGTCAAGGCTGTGGTCCTCTCACGCCGGCAGGCTATCTTGCGTCACGACCCCGCTCGTCCCCCGGCCGGCACTCAGTTAGCTTCTGTTACTTTGAAGTAACGTAAATCTTTGCAACTTCTTCAGGAGAACTGCCAATTTGCTTAAAGATCGGCCGTTCAGGGCGATAAGGGACGCCGCACTGGGGGAAGTCACATCATGCTGTAACGCGAGGCCGATACACTTAGCGGGCGCTTGATCTTGTCCGTACCGAGTCGCAGGCCGCGCTACTAGCCGTAGACCGCACCAGACGATCAGCGAGATCTGTCAGCCGGGCCGGGTGGCTCCCGCCGGCCAACTATCCCTGCCGGAGGCAATCAGCGTGTTCTATTCCAATCCGGCCGACGCGGCGACCGACGCCGACGCACTGCAGACCCTCGCCGATGTCTACGGGGAGCGAGTGAGCAAGCTCCCGCCAGTCGCGCTGGTGATCGCCGCCTACAACGAGGAGGGCGGCGTCGGGCCGGTCGTCGAGTCGCTGCCGCGCACCGTGTGCGGGCTCGCCGCCGAGGTGATCGTGGTCGCCGACGGCTGCGCCGATGCCACCGCCAAGGACGCGGACGCGGCGGGTGCGATCGTCGCCGACGTCCCGGTCAACCGGGGCCAGGGTGCCGCGCTGCGCCTCGGGTACCGGATCGCCCGCGAGGGAGGCGCTCAGTACATCGTCACGACTGACGCCGACGGCCAGTACAACCCGGCCGAGATCCCCTCACTGCTGCAGCCGATCATCGACGGCAAGGCCGACTTCGTCACTGGGTCGCGCCGCCTGGGCAGCGAGGAGACCAAGGACCCGATCCGCAAGGCCGGCGTGCGTTTCTTCGCCGCCCTGGTGAGCACGCTCACCGGGCAGAAGATCGGCGACACGACCTTCGGCCTGCGCGCCATGCGCGCCGAGGTGACCGGGGCCGTCCAGCTCGAGCAGCCGCAGTACCAGGCGTCGGAGCTGCTGATCGGCGTCATCACCCACGGGTACAAGCTGCTCGAGGTGCCCGCCACCATCCACAAGCGGGCGGTCGGCGAGTCCAAGAAGGGCCAGAACCCGCTCTACAACCTGCACAT
>JBEKEK010000160.1:0-17708 GCA_050013875.1 Trebonia sp.
GCGGTCTTGCCCAGGATCAGCGAGGCGACCAGCATGACCGAGTAGGACTCGAACAGGTCGGCCGCCATGCCGGCGCAGTCGCCCACGTTGTCGCCCACGTTGTCGGCGATCGTGGCCGCGTTGCGCGGGTCGTCCTCGGGGATGCCCTGCTCGACCTTGCCGACCAGGTCCGCGCCGACGTCGGCCGCCTTGGTGTAAATGCCGCCGCCGACCCGCATGAACATCGCGAGCAGGGCGGCGCCGAAGCCGAAGCCCTCCAGCACGTCCGGCGCGTTGGCCTTGTAGATGAGCACGACGACGGCCGCGCCGAGCAGGCCGAGGCCGACCGTGCACATGCCAGCGACGCCGCCGCAGCGGAACGCGATCCGCATCGCCCGGTCCTCGCCGCCCTCGCGCGCCGCCGCCGCCACCCGGACGTTGCCGCGCACGCAGAGCGACATGCCGATGAACCCGGTCAGGCCGGAGGCCAGCGCACCGATCAGGAAGAAGATGCTGCGGCCCCACCGCACCCCGTCGCCGTCGGCCGGCAGCACGAGCAGGATGAAGAAGATAAGGACGACGAAGACACTCAGCGTCCTGAACTGCCTGCGCAGGTACGCGGCCGCGCCATCCTGCACGGCTTTGGCTATTTCCTGCATCTTCGCGGTCCCCTGGCTCGCCGCCAGGACCTCGCGCACCAGCACGCCCGCGACCCCGAGGGCTAGCAGTGCGATGACCGCGACAATCACAACCCAAGTCAGGTTGGAGCCACTCACGCTGACCGGAGCAACCGATCCGCCCGCCGCCAGGGCGGGACTGAGCTTAGACATTCCATCTCCTTCGACGTCTGTCGCGCCGCTAAGGCAGTCGTATGGCCGAAAACTTTACTTATCCCTGCTCAGCCGTCGATCCCAAAAGTGCGCTTGCCGGAGTCTACGCCGACGACTCCGGTTCTTGAAGGGACTCGAGTTTCCTATCTTCCCAGTGTCAATTAGTGATGTTAAGTACGAAAAATCCGCATCGACAGGCTCACGTTACACAGCCACAGACCCCGCCGTATTGTGATTTGCCCCAGTTTCGCCAGTTCACACGTTGCGGGAGGTGTTGACACAGTCCAGGTGGGTACAACCAGCCGTTTGAGCACTATGAGGCTGGTGTGACGTGTGATCATCAAAGAAATGATTGAGGCCGTAGAGGCGACTCATGGGCGTGTCGGCCGCTGGCCGAGAACGGTCTTACCGCCGCCCTTCCCGCCGGCCCGGGGCTCGCGCAAGATCGCGAACACCCCGGAACACCGCTGCTCGCCTAGAAGGCGGCGGCGCGGCGCTTCCAGATCATCGTGACACTGGTGCCCTGCCCGGCCGGACCGATGCGGACATCGTCGGCCAACCCGGCGATGACGGCGAGACCCACGTCATCCGGGAGCCTCAAGGGGACCGAGATCTCCTCGGAAAATGCGACGCCGGTGCCGGGCACCCGGCCGTTACCGCCCTCGGTCCTGGCGCTGCCTGCCGGCCGGCCGTGGGCCATCAGCCCCGTGCCCGCCGGCAGGTCGTGCTCCGAACCTGGCACCGCGTCGGTCACCACCACCTGGAACTGCTCGCCATCGTCGGTGAGCGATACCCGGATGGGCTCCTGCGGGCAGAGCCGCTGGTGCGCCTCAACCGCCCGGGAGCACGCCTCGCCAACCGCGAGGCGAACCTCATCGAGCAGAGACTCGGCGACGCCGCTTCGACGGGCGACCGCGGTGGCGACGAGCCGGGCGGTCCGCACGTGCACGGGCAGCGGCGTGAAGGTGACTTCGACGGTGGCCATTACGCAGGAAGGCGCTTCTCGGCCTTCCTGGCGGCGATGGCCTCGTCCACGGTGTCGTGGATGCCGAAGACCTTGGTGAGACCGGTGATGCGGAAGATCTTGAGGATGCGCTCCTGAGTGCAGACCAGGTCGAGCGACCCGTCGTGCGCGCGCACCCGCTTGAGCCCGCCGACCAGGACCCCGAGGCCCGTGGAGTCGAGGAACTCGACCTTCTCCATGTTCACTACCAGCTGGTAGTTCTTCTTGTTGACGAGCTCAATGAGCAGCTCGCGCAGGCGCGGCGCGGTGTAGACGTCGATCTCACCCTCGACGTCCACGATCTCGATGCCGTCCTTGTTGCTGTTCGACAGCTTCAGATCCACAAATCCTCCTGCGCCCGAGGGCGACTCTCGCGTCGTTGGGGACGACCCCTGTTCGGCATTCAACCACGCTCAGGCGTCATGTCTATACGAAAACACGGTTGCCACGCATCCGCTTGACGGATGACACACTATTAAACCTATGCCCATCGTCGCCCCAGACCGCGCCGAAACCCGGCCGGACCACGCTCCTCATGAGGGGAGAGCGCTCGACGTCCTGCGGGCAGCACAGCGTGCCGGGGAGTTGGTGCACCTAACACACATACCCGGCCAAGCGGGGAGAACCACCTTCTGGCCGGAAACGATTCGGCCAGAAGTGGCCGCCGCGCTCGCCGCCCGGGGCATCACGGCGCCCTGGACGCACCAGGCGCAGGCGGCTGGACTCGCCCGCGACGGCCGGAGCGTGATCCTCGCCACTCGCGCCGCCTCGGGCAAGTCGGCCGGCTACCTGGCCGCGGCGCTGTCAGAGATACTCGACGGCGGCACCGTGCTCTACATCGCGCCCACCAAGGCGCTTGCCGCCGACCAGCTCAAGGCGGTCCGCGATCTCGGCCTAGCCGGTGTCCGCGCCACCTGCTACGACGGCGACGCCACGGTCACCGAGCGGGCCTGGGCGCAGTCTCACGCCAACTATCTGCTTACCAACCCGGACATGATCCACAGCGGGCTGCTGCCGAACCACAACCGCTGGCGCGGCTTCCTGCGCCGCCTGCGGGTGGTGATCATCGACGAGTGCCACGGCTACCGCGGCGTCTTCGGCTCGCACGTGGCCCAGGTCCTGCGCCGCCTGCGGCGCGTCGCGGCGCACCATGCCGCGCTCGGCAGCCGGGCGGAGCCGGTCTTCATCCTCGCCTCGGCGACGATCGCCGACCCGGCCGTCTGCGCCCGCCAGCTCATCGGCCTGGACGCGGTCCCGGTCACCGACGACGGATCGCCCCGCGCACCGCTCACGTTCGCCCTCTGGGAACCGCCGCTGCTGCACACCTACACAGAAGCGAGAGCGCGCAGGGCCGCCACCTCCGAGGCCTCCGACCTGCTGGCCGCGATGGTGCGGGCGGAGATCCCGGCGCTCGCCTTCATCCGGTCGCGGCGCGGCGCGGAGACCGTCGCGCTGGCCGCCCGCGACGCGCTTGGCCGTGTTTCCGAAGGCGCCGAGGCCGGCGGCAGTGTTTCCGCAAGCCGAGTCGCCGCGTACCGCTCCGGCTATCTGGCCGACGACCGCCGTGACCTCGAGGCGGGGCTGCGGCAGGGGCGGATCACCGGGATGGCCGCGACCACCGCGCTCGAGCTCGGCATCAACATCACCGGCCTTGACGCGGTGCTGATCGCCGGCTGGCCGGGCACCTGGGCCTCGCTCTGGCAGCAGGCGGGCCGGGCCGGGCGGGCCGGGCAGCCCGCCACGGCGGTGTTCATTTCCCGGGATGACCCGCTCGACAGCTACCTGGTGCACCATCCGGACACGCTGCTCCGCCACCCGGTCGAGCCGGCCGTGCTCGACCCCGCCAACCCCTATGTGCTCGGGCCGCACCTGATGGCGGCCGCCGCCGAACTGCCGCTGACCGGTCCCGACCTCGAGCTGTTCGGCCCGGCGGCGGCCGCGGCGGTCGACGGGCTGACGGCCGCCGGCCAGCTGCGCAGGCGGCCGGCCGGCTGGCACTACGCCCGGCATCGCAGCCGCCGCCCGGCCCAGGAGATCTCGATCCGCGGCGACCTGGGCCGGCCAGTGCGCGTGGTGGAGGAGGCCACCGGGCGGCTGATCGGCACGATGGACGAGCCGTCCGCCCACCGGTACGCCCACGACGGTGCCGTCTACCTCCACCAGGGAGAGTCTTACCTGGTCAGCAGCCTTGACCTGGCCGACCGGGTCGCGCTCGTCGAGCCAGCCGACCCCGGTTACACCACCCAGGCGCGGGACACCACCGACATCGATGTCATCGCCGAGCGCAAACGGGTCCGCTGGGGCGCGGCCGACCTGGTCCTCGCCGATGTCACGGTTACCCGCCGGGTGACCGGGTACACCCGGGTCCGTTCTGACAGAAAAACCAGGGGACCGCAGATAGAGCTGCGGCTGCCGGAGCGAACCCTGTCCACGGCCGCGGTTCTCTGGACCATCCCTAACGAACGCGTGGTTTCTGTCCCTGGCAACGATCTCGCCGGCGCGGCGCACGCGGCCGAGCACGCGTCAATCGGCCTGCTTCCGCTGTTCGCCACCTGCGACCGCTGGGATATCGGCGGGCTCTCGACCGAACTGCACCAGGCGACCGGCCAGCTGACGGTGTTCGTCTACGACGGCCAGCCCGGCGGGGCCGGCTTCGCCGAGCGCGGCTTCGCCGTCGCCGCCGCCTGGCTCCGCGCCACCCGCGACGCGATCCATGCCTGCCCCTGCGAGACCGGCTGCCCCTCCTGCGTCCAGTCTCCCAAATGCGGCAATGGCAACAACCCCCTCTCCAAGCCGGGCGCAGCAGCCCTCCTTGACATCCTGCTAACCGACGCCGCCTGACCGGCAAACGCCCGCATCTTGCCGCCTCAAAAAATGCGTACCCGGTTCGTTAGATACATGTTAGATATAGGCCGGAATCGCCAAAGGCAATCAGGCATGCACAAAACGTGACTTTATCGAGAAACCGCAAGAACGCCCTGCTGGCGAACTTCACATCGCCGCCTAAAAGTCAACCCCCAGAAGACCAAAACCACAGCCCGGAACCACGAGACCCGCCCCGCCAGGCAAGCCCACACCCGTGGCCCAGCCCGCCTCCCCGCCGATACAAACGAGGAGCAGAAACCACGAGAACGCCCCGCGGGCCAAGCCCGCACCCGCGGTCCAGCCCCGCCTCCCCGGCCATACAAAACCAGAGGAAGAAACCACCAAGACGCCTTGTGGGCGAAAGCCCACATCGGGGGGTCTGGGGGGTCGTCCTCCCAGAAGATACAAACGTGGGGAGGTGGCCCGAAGGGCCACCGACCAAGGTTAGGGGGTGCCCCTCGCCGGGGGGGAGAGCGAGGGGCACCGCACGGAACCGGCCCTGGGGGGGTAGGCCGGATCCGTCCTAAAAAGCTTATCCCTAACACCGCGCAGCATGAAGCGGCGCAAGGGAATTACAACATAAATGAGCTCATCGTGAACAGGTGTTGCGGCGGATTGTTCACGCCGATCGCATATTTGTCAGCACCTCCGCAGGTCATGCCGGTTCGGCGCCTGGTCCGGTACGTGGCGGACCTCGGGTGCCCCGCGGCGGCCGCTGGCAAGGGCGAGTGGGCTTCCAGCGGTTAGATGCATGTGAACGGGCCCATCGATCAAGATCACGAATTGATCACGTCCCGGGACTTGGCGGCGGCCGGCTTTCGGCATACAAAGGGGCTACGGACAGCTCGAACGTCCGAGCACGTCAGCGAGGTACCCACGCTCGACCAGCCGCGGGAGGCGTGTCAGGCCAGGCCAGGACGGTATGGCCGACAATTGACAGGTGCACGCATGGTAGCCAGGCTGACGTACTTACCGGCGGCGGCGCCCCCAATCGGGGCGCCGTTCGCGTGTCTGGAGTGCGATCCCCCACCTAAGGGAAGAACTCATTGCGCGGCACGGGCGGGATGTCCGCGTCTCTTGCGGATCACGAACGATAGCCTTGAACGACTTGGGGTAGCGAGCGCTGCCGACAGTGATGACGTGATGAATCGGGGAGGGACGCCATGGTCCGCAGTGCAAGGCCGGATGGCGCCGACGGGCAGCAGTCCCTGGGGGATCTTGTCGCCGGCGCGGCGAAGGACGTCTCGCAGCTCGTGCGGTATGAGATCAGCCTGGCCAAGAGCGAGCTGAAGATGGACGCGCGGCGGATCGGCATAGCGGCCGCCCTCGCCGTCGTGGGGCTTTTCGTGGGCTGCCTGCTCGTCGTGCTGCTCTGCTTCGCGTTCGCGTACGGGCTGGCCGCGGCCGGGATCTGGCTGTGGGCCTCGTTCCTGATCGTGGCGGGCACGTGCCTGCTGCTGATCGGGCTGGCGGGCCTGATCGCCTACGGCCGCATCCGCAAGGTGACCGGCATGAAGATGACCAGGAAGACCGTGGTCGACGACCTGAGCATGCTCCGGCGCGAGCCGGGCGCGAACGGCGACACCCCGGCCATCAAGAACCCAGACGTCAGCCTGGGCACCGCTGCCCGACCGGAGATTCCCGCTCGTCCGTAACCCGGAAAGGACAGGGCATGCCGGCAGAGCCGGTCATCCAGATCAGCGGCCCATGGTCGCACCGTTCGGTCACCGCGAACGGGACGCGCTTCCACGTCGCGAGCATAGGCGACGGGCCGCTCGTGCTGCTGCTGCACGGTTTCCCCGAGTTCTGGTGGACCTGGCGGCACCAGCTCGTCTCACTGGCCGAGGCCGGCTACCGGGCGGTCGCGGTCGACCTGCGCGGCTACGGCGGCAGCGACAAGCCGCCGCGCGGGTACGACCTGATGACCGCCGCCGCCGACGCCGCCGGGCTTATCCGCGCGCTTGGCGAGGCCAACGCCGTCGTCGTCGGCCACGACTGGGGCGGCCTGACCGCGTGGTCGCTGGCCGCCTATTACCCCAAGGCGGTGCGCAGGCTCGCCGTCGTATCGATGGCCCACCCGCTGCGGATGCGGGCCGCGGTCCTGTCCAGCCCGCTGTCGGTCCCGAAGGCGCTCACCACCCAGCCCGCCAGGGGCCGGCGCGGCTACCCGCTTGCCTTCCAGGTGCCGATGTTCCCCGAGCGTCAGCTTGTCCGCGACGGCGGGGCGCTGGTGGGGACGCTGCTGTCGTCCTGGTCCGCCCCCGGCTGGCCGGACGCGGAGACCGCGCGGATCTACGAGCGGGCGATGCGCATCCCGCCGGTCGCCCACACCTCGCTTGAGTACCACCGCTGGTTCGTCCGCTCCACCTTCCGGCCGGACGGGCTGCGGTATGCCCGGCAGATGCGGTCGCCGATCATCCCGCCCGTGCTGCACCTGCATGGCGCGCTTGACCAGTGCATCCTGCCGCAGACGGCACGCGGGGCCGGCCGGTACGTCGAGGGACCCTACCGCTGGAAGGTCCTCGACGGCGCCGGCCACTACCCGCATGAGGAGCGGCCAGAGCTGTTCGATTCCGAACTGCTCGGCTGGCTGGCCGACCCCGAACCGGACCGCTAACACCAATGCGGGACCGGGATCCGCGCGGGCACGCACGGAACGCGCGGCCGCGCGACGAACTCGGACGGCCGCTCCCCCGGTCGGCGACCCCGGCGGGCGACGTGCCGGACATCCCCGACGACCTGCGGGTGACCCCGGCCGAGGCGGCTGAGCTGGGTGGCCGGCTGCTGGCCGAGGGCCGCCCGTTCCACGCGCACGAGGTCTTCGAGGCCGCGTGGAAGTCAACCCCGGCGCCGGAGCGCGAGTTCTGGCGGGGCATGGCGCAGATCGCCGTCGGCCTGACCCACGCCCGCCGGGGCAACGACCGCGGCGCGGTGGCGCTGCTGCGGCGCGGCGCCAGGCACACGCGCGAGAACGCGGCCGGCAGCGCCGCCAGCAGCGCTGGCGTCGACGCCGAGTACGTCGCGTCCCAGGCGGACCGACTGGCTGCGCGGATAGCACGGGACGGCGTGGCCGCCATCCCGCCGTCAGACCTGCTCGTCCGCCTGCGGCCCTAGTCACAGCCCTGGGTGGAGGTGGGCACGGTCTGGGTGGCGCCGGCGTTGGCGTCGGCACTGACCTCGGAGGCGGTCAGGGCGAACCCGGTGTCCTGGTTGCCGACCGCGGCGGCGAAGACCACGCCGTAGACCTTGCCCGCCGGGCTCAGCAGCGGGCCGCCCGAGTTGCCGGGCTCGACCGTGGCCCTGATCTCGAAGATCTGCCGGTCCACCGTTCCGGTCTGGTAGATGTCCGGGCCGACCGCGTTCTGCATGCCGCCGATCCGAGCGGCCACCTCGGTGAACGCGTGGTCGAGCGGGTAGCCCGCCACGACCGCCTCCGCCCCGGCCTCCCCCTGGTCGTCGAACTGGAGCGGCGTCAGGTTCAGGCCCGGCACGTAGAGCACCGCGATATCAACCTGGGGATCGTAGAGGACGACCTTGGCCGGGTAGACCTTCCCGTCCCTGGTGGTCACCGTCTGCCCCGCGCTGACCACTCCCGCCACCACGTGCGCGTTGGTCAGCACGTGCTGCGGCGCGTAGACGAACCCGGACCCTTCGATGCTGCGGTCGCAACTCGGCGCGGTGCCCCGCACCTTGACGACCTCGTTGCGGGCGGCCAGGTAGCCGGGGTCGTTCAGCACGGCCTGGTCGGGCGCGCCGACCGCGAACAGCCGGGCCGCCCCGATGCCGCTGAACACCTGCGGGAACGGCCCGTCCGACAGCAGCTGGCGGAAGTCGGAGAACATCGTCTTGGCCTTGGACGGCATGATCTTGTCCATCGTGCCGAGTACGACCGAGTCGTTGACCTGCCCCACCACGACGGGGAAGGAGGACGCGGTCAGCACCGACCCGATCGCCCACGCGATGAGCAGCATGGACAGGACGCTGATGAGCGACCCGCCAATCGAGTCGAGGACAGTCGACGATGGGCCCGTGACCGACTGCCTTACCGCCGCGCCGATGGAGGACGCGATGAACTGCCCGAGGATGGCGGCGCTGACAAGCAGCACGACGGCGATGATCGCCTGCTGGGCCTGCCCGCCCACGATGGCACGCGAAATGACCGGGCCGAACTCGGCGCCGAGGACCGCACCGCCAACGAAGCCGATGAAGCTCAGCGCGCCGACGATAAAGCCCTGTCGGTAGCCGGAGACCGCGAACGCGGCGGCCAAAACGACGAGGACGAGATCAAGCAGATCACCGCGCACGGACTACACGCTATCCGGTCAGACGGCCCCATCGGGCAGCATGCCGGTGATGCCGGCATCCCAGGGGCGTTCGAAGCCGCCGAGGGCGAGCAGCCGGTCGGTCAGCAGCGCGGTGAACCCCCAGATCAGCATCGGTCCGATGCGGAAGGCCGGCCCGCTGTACCCGCCGGGGAGCCGGAGCGTGAGCCGGTTGGCCGGGTCCGCCAGATCCGCGATCCTGATCCGCTCGACCGCCGCGACCTCGCCAACGTCGGTCGGCCGGACCGCGCTCGGCGTCCGCCACCAGGCGAGCGTCGGCACCACCCGGAACTGGCTGCGGGGAATGAACATCTCGGGCAGCGTCGCCAGCACCTGCACGCCCGCGGGGTCGAGGCCGGTCTCCTCGGCGCCCTCGCGCAGCGCCGCCGCGACGGGCCCGTCGTCGCTGTCCTCGATCTTGCCGCCGGGGAACGCGGGCTGCCCGGCATGCCGCCGCAGCCCCTCGTTCTTCTGGATGTACAGCAGGTCGGGCCCGCGCACCCCGTCGCCGAACAGCACCAGCACGGCGGACCGCCGCCCGCCGGAGGCCGGCGGGCGCAAGGGCAGCGGCACCTCCATCACCGCCGCGGCCGCGGCGAGATCCCGCAGCCACCCCGGCGGCCCCGGTTCGCTTTCCGTCACGAGAACGGGCCGTCCTTGACGAGCTTGGCGGCGGTGGCCGCGTCGGTGGGCCCGAGGCCGAAGGACGGGCACCAGTCCGCCACCGGGCACGCGCCGCAGGCCGGCTTGCGCGAATGGCAGATCCGCCGTCCGTGCCAGATCAGCCGGTGCGAGAGCAGCACCCAGTCGGATCTGGGGATGAGCTCGGCGACGTCCGCCTCAACCTTGACCGGGTCGTCGCTCTCGGTCCAGCCGAACCGGCGCGACAGCCGCCCGAAGTGCGTGTCCACCGTGATGCCGGGGATGCCGAACGCGTTGCCGAGCACCACGTTCGCGGTCTTGCGGCCCACGCCAGGCAGCGTGACCAGTTCCTCGAGCTTGCCGGGCACCCGGCCGCCGAAGCGCTCGGTCAGCGCGGCCGACAGGCCCATCACGGACTTCGTCTTGGCATTGAAGAACCCGGTCGGCCGCAGGATCTCGGCCACGTCCTCCGGGTTCGCCGCGGCGAGATCCTCGGCGGTCGGGTACTTGGCGAACAGCACCGGCGTGGTCAGGTTCACCCGCTTGTCCGTCGTCTGCGCGGACAGCACCGTCGCGACGAGCAGCTGGAAGGGGCTCTCGAAGTCCAGCTCGCAGTGCGCGTCCGGGTATGTCTCCGCCAGCACCCGGTTGATCTTCCGTGCCCGCCGCACCAGCGCGGTGTGCGTCTCGGGTTTCTTAACCGCCATGCCCCTAGCGTATTGCCGTCAGAACGCCCTCGCGCGCCTGGTTGGATGGCTGTCATGAGCCTGCCGTTGACTTATCACATCGCGCTCGATGAGCCTGACCTGCTCGGCGTGCCCGTCGCTGACGCCCTGCGCTCGCTGCCCTGGGCCGGCCAGGTGCGGGTGGCCGCGATCGACCCGGAACTGGCGGACACCGCGCGGTTCTGCCAGACCTACGGAGTCGCGCTCGAGGAGAGTGCGAACTGCGTGATCATCGCGGGCAAGCGCGGCTCCGAGGTTTCGTACGCGGCGTGCGTCGTCACCGCCACCGTCCGGGCCGACGTCAACGGCGTGGTGCGGCGGCACCTGAATGCCCGCAAGGCGTCCTTCGGGCCGGTGGACGTGGTCACCGGGCTGACCGGCATGGAGTACGGCGGAATCACGCCGATCGGGCTGCCGGGGTCCTGGTCGATCCTGGTCGACGACCTGGTGGCGAAGACGCCCAGCGTGGTGATCGGGTCCGGCATCCGGGGGTCCAAGCTCTGGCTGCCCGGGCACCTGCTGGCGGGGCTCCCCGGCGCGGAGGTCGTGCCCGGCCTCGGTGTATAGCCGGCCCGCGGTTGTTTGGTGACCGGCCACAGACAACGGCCGGGAATTGAGTCGTGGCAGCGGCTTGGCGCGTTCAGACCGCAGGTGTAGCACTAGTAGGTATGCGCACCAGGGCAGCGATCATCAGGGAACCGGGCAAGCCGTGGGAGATCGCCGAGCTTGAGCTCGACGAGCCGGGGCCGGGCGAGGTCAGGATCAAGTTCGCGGCGTCGGGGATGTGCCACTCGGACGAGCATCTGCGCACGGGCGACTCCACCGGGCGGCTGCCGATGGTCGGCGGCCACGAGGGCGCCGGCCTGGTCGAGGCCGTCGGCCCGGGCGTGACCCGCGTGAGCGCCGGTGACCACGTGGTCTGCTCGTTCATCCCCGCCTGCGGGACCTGCCGGTACTGCTCGACCGGCCATCAGAACCTGTGCGACTGGGGCGCGCAGATGATGACGGGGATGCTGGCGGACGGCAGCTTCCGCTTCCACGACGACGACGGCGCCGACCTCGGCGGGTTCTGCATGCTGGGCACGTTCGCCGAGCGCGCGGTGGTCTCGCAGAATTCATGCGTGCCGATCGAGGCCGACATCCCCTTCGAGGTGGCCGCGCTGACCGGCTGCGGGGTGCCGACCGGCTGGGGTACCGCCGTGTACGCGGCCGGGGTGCGGGCGGGCCAGACGGTCGTGATCTTCGGTGCCGGCGGCGTCGGGTCCAACGCCGTCCAGGGCGCCAGGTACGCGGGCGCCGCGAACGTCATCGTGGTCGACCCGGTGGCCTTCAAGCGCGAGAACGCACTCGCCTTCGGGGCCACGCACGTGTTCGCCAGCGCGGCCGACGCGCAGCAGGCCGTCATCGACCTGACCCGGGGCCAGCTGGCCGACCACGCGCTGATCACCATCGGCGTGCTCAACTCCGAGGTGGTGGACCAGGCGGCGGCGATCGTCGGCAAGGGCTGCCAGGTCACCATCACCTCGGTCGGCCGCAGCGCCGAGAAGCAGATCCAGCTCGCCGCCAACGGCAGCGTGGTCGGCTGGCAGCGCAACATCCAGGGGCACGTCTTCGGCATGTGCAACCCGCTCAACGACATCCCCCGGCTGCTCCGCCTCTACCGGGCCGGGCAGCTCAAGCTAGACGAGCTCATCACCCGCCGCTATACCCTCGACGACATCAACGCCGGCTACCAGGACCTGGACGACGGCAAGATCATCCGCGGCGTCATCACCCACGCCGATTAGCCGGCGGTGCCCCGGTGGGACGCGCAGGCCGCTAGGGGAAAGGAACTGGGGCAGCGGGAAGCGCCCTGAGAAACCGGGCCGACCGCGGGTCGTCGGGGTTGACGTGACGGCCGATGACGATGAGGGCGACGCGACGCGCGCCGGCCAGCTTGAGCGCGACGGCGGCCGACTGCGCGCTGCCGCCCGACACCCAGGTGTCGTCGATGACGAGGACGTCAGCGCCGCCCACCGGCCCGTCGACGCGGAGCCAGCGGGGGTCAACGCCGCGCACGTGCGCGGCCTCCTCCGGCACCACAGAAAGGCCGACAAGCGGAAGGCCGACGCACGACCGGACCAGGCCCGGTAGCGGATGACCGCCGGGGCGCCCCCGTCCGCTCGGCACCGCGGCGACGGCCGCCGGGCCGGCCGCCATCCCCGCCGCGCGCCAAACCGACTCCCCGTGCTCGGCGAGGTAGCCGCCAAGCAGCGCCCGCAGCCGAGCGGCCGCTTCCGCCGCGTCTGCGCGGTCCGACTTGTACCGCCACAGGTCATGCGCGAGTTCGCCGCCCCTGATCGCGTAGGCGATGGGCGCGACGGCGTCCGCGAGCAGTTCCCCCGCCTGGCTCAGGGCCAGGTCGCACTGATAGCACCGGGCAAGCCCAACCGGCGCCGGTCCTCGGCACGTCCGGCAGATCACGCCTTCGATGCTACGAACGGGCACCGACAAAACCACCAATCGAAGAGGATGGATCGTTGTGTACACCCGGATGTACACAACGATCCGTTATCTTGGTCATCCGGACGTACAGCCCCGACGGCGGCAGGGATGCGGGGTGCCTTTCCAGCCATTGCGCCGCAGCGTGGCGGCGACCATGGCGGCGCTCTCGCACGCGAGCTCGGTTACCTCCACCGGGCCGAACCTGAAGGTCTCCGCCCCGTCCTGGGCGAGGTTGAGGTTGTCACGGCGCTTGTCCTTCCACACTTGCTCGTCCCGGTGAAAGGCCGGGCCGTCGAGCTCAACGCAGACGCGGTACTCGGCGTACCAGTTGTCCCTGTAGTGCACCTTGCCGCCGATCTCGCGGCGGGCCTGCCGCTGCGCCGGGGGCAGGCCATGAGCTCGCTCGACGTCGCGGGCGTACCGGAGCTCCAACCCGGAGTGGATACCGTCATCGCTCTCGCCCAGTGCCACCGCCAGTTCGCTCCGATAGCGGATACGACGCCTGGTCACCAGTGCCGCGCGGAGCATGCTGGTAGTTGTGCTGCGGCGGGAGACGGCCCGCGACACCCAGCTGTAGGCAACCTGGAAAGTTGGCGCCGCATCGGCCAAGTCCAGCACGGTGTCCTCGACCCGGGTGCGGGGAAGCTTCCAGGTAATCGGGAGCTGCGGCCGGGACTGCGCGGACCGGTGGACCACGACTCCGCGTATCGATCCGCGCTGAACGGGTCGCCGGCGCTCGGGCACCGTGACGTGAACCGTCTGACTGGCCGGCCTATCGATGAGGCCATGAAGCTCGGCCGCCGTCTCGTGGCTCAGCATCGCCCCGTCGCCTGCTCGCCGCAGCGCCGCCCAAAATCGCGCCTCGCGAGGCAGCGGGCCACTGAAGGTCGCGTAGACCCCCTCGTGCACGTGCTGCCAGCGGCCGGACCGTAGCCGGTGCCAGATCTGCCGATCCGAGAAGCCGGCCTGTTTAGCTTGGGACCGGTCGATGATCCCGCATTGCGCGTCGAGCAGCATGAGCCAGTGCCGATGGGCGTCTCCGTCCATCTTCCGGAGCGCAGGATCATCCACATACATAGGGTGACTGATTAACGACCGAGAGTGCTAGTACAATACGGAAATTTCATCACCCTCCGTCGCGCGTACTTATAGTGGATCGTTGTGTACACCCGCATGTACACAACGATCCACGATGAGCGGAACCAGTGGCGGTACACCGCTGCTCGCGACGTCAGGGCACAATGATGCCGTGCACAACCAGCCCACTGAGCCCGCGCCGCGGTCATGGCCAGCGCAGCCAACGCAGACGACACAGCCGACGCGGCCGACACAGCCGACACAGCCGACGCAGACGACGCGGCCGACACAGCCGAGACAGCCTGCCCGCCCAGCTCAGCCGACGCAGGATGACGCTGTGCCTGCCGACCCGGCCGACCTGCCCGCCGATGTCCCGGAAGTCCGGACGCTCACCAGCAGCGTCGTGTACGCCGATAACTGGCTCACGTTCCGCCGGGACGAGATCGAGCGCCACGACGGCTCCCACGGCACCTACGCCTTCGTGCAGAAGCGCAACTTCGCGCTCATCATCGCGGCCGAGAACGGCGGCTTCCACCTGGTCGAGGAGTACCGCTATCCGCTGGGCCGCCGCGGCTGGTCGTTCCCGCAGGGCGGCTTCCCGCACGATGAGTCGGGGACGCCGGAGGAACTCGCCAGGGCCGAGCTCGCCCAGGAGACCGGGCTGCGGGCGGCGCGGATGACCCACCTGGGCTCGGTCGCCGCCGGGCACGGCATCACCAGCCAGTACGGCGAGTACTTCCTGGCCACCGGGCTGACGCCGGGACCGTCGGACCTTGAGCCCGAGGAACTCGGGCTCAAGCACGAATGGGTGCCGAGGGACCAGTTCGAGCAGATGATCAGGGACGGCCGCATCGTCGACGACTCGACCCTCGCCGCCTACACGGTGCTGCTGCTCGCCGAGCGCCACGGCGACGTCGAGGTTCCCTGACACTCACGAACGTCAGCGGATAAGCGGCGCGAACAGGTCGCCATGCGCCTCGACGCGGGCGAGGACATCGGGGGCGGTGAACGTCAGGTCCGCGACCTCGCGGCAGCCGGCCACCTCCTCCCAGGTGACCGGGGTCGAGACGGTGGGGAGGTCACGGGCGCGCAGCGAGTAGGGGGCGACGGTGGTCTTGGAACCGTTGTTCTGCGACCAGTCGATGAGCACTTTGCCGGTCCGCGCCGACCTCGTCATCCGCGACACGACCAGGCGGGGCAGCTCGCGCTCAAGCCGCTGCGCGAACCCAAGCGCCAGGTCGCTCGCCTGCTCGGCCGTCAGGCCGCCGACCGCCGCGTAGAGCTGCAGTCCCTTGCCGCCCGACGTCTTCGCCAGCGGCCGCAGCCCCTCGGCCTCGAGCACCGGGCCGAGCGCCTCCGCCACCCGGCAGCACTCGACGATCGTGGCGGGCGCGCCGGGGTCCAGGTCGAAGACGAGCAGATCCGGATCGTTGCCCGCCTCCGGCGCGGGCTCGGGCTCGCCGCCCGCGGCAGCGGGAAAACGCCACATGGGAACGTGCAGCTCGAGCGCGGCCAGGTTGACCGCCCAGATCAGCGCGGGCAGCCCGTCGATGACGAGATAGCGCACCGGCTCGCCGGGAGAGCGCGCCCGTGAGCTCTGCGAGGCGACTTCCCGCGTGCTCAGCCAGTCCGGCCGGTGCGCGGGCGCGTGCTTGGCGAAGAACGACAGGTCGGCCACGCCATGCGGGTAGCGGCGCAGCGTCATCGGGCGGTCGGCGATGTGCGGCAGCAGCACCGGCGAGATCCGCTGGTAGTAGTCGAGCACCTCGGCCTTGGTGAACCCGTCGGCCGGGTAGAGCACCTTGGCCAGGTTGGTGAGCGTGAGCGACCGCCCGTCCACCTGGACCGCGATCTTGTCGCCAGCGCCGGTCTCGGCCACCGCGCCCCCTGCCTGTGTTTCCAGCACCGCTATGTTTCCAGCACCGCTATGTTTCCCGAACCACTATGTTTCCCGAACCACTATGTTTCCCGAAACACGTCGGCCGGGTCCTTGTCGTCGCGCAGCCCCCGGTAGGCCGGGGCCCGCATGCGACCCGCCCTGGTCCACCGGTGGAACGTCACCTCGACCACTAGCCGGGGCTCTACCCAGACCGCGGGCCCCGCATACTCGGCGGGCACCGGTCCGTCGAACGGGGAGCGGGACCGCCGCAGCGGCTCGAGCAGCCGGGTGAGCATCCGCAGCACCGGGTCGGAGAACCCGGTGCCGACATGCCCCGCGTACAGCAGCGCCCCGGCGTCGGAGTGCACCCCCACCAGCAGCGAGCCGATCAGCCCGGCCCGGTTGCCCTGGCCCGGTTTCCAGCCCGCCACCACCACCTCCTGCTGCAGCAGGTTCTTGACCTTCAGCCAGTTCCCGGACCGGGTACCCGGCTCGTACACCGAGTCGAGCCGCTTGACGACCACGCCCTCAAGCCCGTTGGCGACCGACGCCGCCCGGACGGCGTCCAGATCGGCGCCGGGGAAATCGGGCGGAACGAGAAACCCCGGTCCGTTCCCCATGATGGTTTTTAGTATTTCCCTGCGCGCGCCGTACGGCAGGGCGAGCAGCGGGACGCCCTCCAGCTGCAGCACGTCGAACGCCAGGTAGGTGACGGGGATGGTGGCCGAGAGGCGCTGCGCCGCCGCGGCCGAGGACACGTGCATGCGCGGCTGGAGCGCCTCGAAGTCCGGCCGGCCGTCGGTGAACGCGACGATCTCGCCGTCGAGCAGCACCTGCCCAAGCGGCCCGGCTGACCCAAGAACCTCGGCCGGCCCGGAAATCTCCGGGTAGGTGCGGCTGATGTCCTTGCCCGAGCGGGAGACCAGCCTGACGGCACCGTTCTCGATGAACAGCAGGGCGCGGACGCCGTCCCACTTCATCTCCACCGCCCAGTCGGCCAGCCGCCGCATGGGCGGCGAGCCGGCCACGGCGAGCATGGGCGCGAGCGACGCGGGCAGCGGGGACCATTCGGCGTGGGTCATCCACCGCTCGGGTACCCAGATCTGCCCGCGTCCTACCTAGCTACCAGCGGTGCCGTGTCGCGTAGGAGTGGTTCCTGATCATTTCCATCTCTTCCGGCCGCTCGAAGATCGACTGGACCGCGACCCGGCCGGGCCCGGTGACCCGGACGAAGATGTTCCGGTAGTCGAAGTTCGTCCGCCAGAAGGAGAACCCCTGGTTCCGCGGGTACTCCAGGTGCAGGTGGACCCGGACGCTGTTGTCCCGGTACACCAGCGAGCTCGGCTGGGTGAGCAGCGACTGGCCCTGCTTCAGGTCCCGGATGAACACGTTGCCCGGGGCGTGCAGCAGCAGCAGCCCGGGGCGGTCGGTGGCGGTGAACACGTCGCCGAACTGCCCCATCGGGTAGTGCGTCTCCTGCTCGTTGTCGTCGCCGGTCACGTACCAGACGTCGTTGCTCGTCCAGTCGTAGCGGATGTTCCCGGTGGCGGTGAGGAACCGGTGCTCCTTGACCCAGATCGACTGGCCGCGCTGGAGCGGGAGCGCGATCACCTCGCCGGCGTGGTTGTCCGACAGCGCGATGTGGCCAGGCCCGTGCGCCTCCATCATGATGAGCGGCATTCCGGCCATCAGCCGCTTCCAGCCGCCGCGCATCGACATGTTCTGCAGCCGCGTCGCCGGGTCGGCCCAGAGCAGCACGTGGTGCGAGAAGTACACCATCTCCTGCTGCGCCAGGTTGAACTCGGCGATCGGCACCATGGTGCCCGCGATCTGCACGTGCGACTGGCCGAACTGCAGCTTCGCCATGTCCCTGATCGGCGGCTGCTTGGTCCAGCCGGAATC
>JBEKEK010000161.1:0-17679 GCA_050013875.1 Trebonia sp.
CCGGCGACGTAGAATTCCAGCCACCCCAGGTCCACGTGAACAGAATCCGGCGGGAACCAGCGAGAGACCCAAGCCGCAGACGCCTGCAGCACCTCATGCGCTGACCAGCTCATCCGGCCCACGGGGCACACGCCGCGGCAACAGCCAGCTCCAGCGACACCAGTCCCGGACTCAGCATCCGGCAAGCTTAAACAGCTAACGCCGAATCCGGCAAGCTTAACAGCTAACGCCGAATTAACGACTCAGGACACTAACAGAAGATGGGTTCGAGGCGTGCCATACCGCGATGCTGACCCTGGGCGGCATGGGCTACGCGCAGGAGTATCACGTGGAGCGCTACCTGCGGGAGGTGCTCATCCCGCGCACCGCGCCGGTAGGCCCGCACATGATCCTGAACTTCCTGGCGGAGAAGGTGCTCGATCATGGCGAATCGCTTGGCTGGAATCACGATCGACTGCACAGATCCCGCGCGGCTGGCGTCCTTCTGGAGTGCGCTGCTTGGAAAGGCGGTCACCGGCGAACACGGCAATGATGCCGGATGGGCCGCACGCGGACGCCGAGGAGCGGCGGACCCGTCGACGGGGCCGGCGATAATCACCGTTATGGCAGCGAACCAGCCGGACGCCCGCGTCGCCGGCGCCGCGGCGCACTGGGCAAACCGATTCGTCGCGAACGGCACCGACTACGGCGACTTCCAGGCCACCCTGGCCAGGATCACCCGCTGGGACGACTGGTGCCGCGAATGGGGCGGCACCGCGGCGCACTACGAGCGGCTCGCCGGGAGCGCGGAAGACGCCGGCCACGCGGAAACGGCGGCCGGCGCGTGGCGACGGGCGGCTCTCGCCTGGCACTGGGGGAAGTTCGTGTTCGTGGACCATCCGGACGAGCAGCGTGCCGCGCACGACCGCGCGGTCGCGTGCTACCGCAAGGCGGCTGGGGCCCTCAGCCCGCCGGCCGAACTCGTGTACATCCCGTACGCCGGCACCGCCCTGCCCGCTTACCTGCGGGTGCCGCGAGCAGGACGGGGTCCGGTCGTGATCATGGTGCCCGGCCTGGACTCGACCAAGGAGGAACTGCAGGCGACCGCCGAGTACTTCCTCGCCCGCGGCCTCGCGACCCTGGCGGTCGACGGCCCCGGCCAGGGCGAGACCGAGTACGAGCTGCCGATAGAGCCTGCCTACGAGAAGGTGGTCACGGCGGCGGTCGACTACCTGGCCGGCCGCGATGACATTGACAACAGTGCGCAGGTAGGGCTCTTCGGTGTGAGCCTTGGCGGTTACTTCGCCGCCCGCGGCGCCGCCTACGAGCAGCGGATAACAGCAACAGTCGCGCTGGCCGGCCCCTACCGCTTCGACCTGGACTGGGACGATCTGCCGCCGCAGACCAGAGCCACCTTCCGGCATCGGGCCGGTGCCGGAAGCGAGCAAGAGGCGCGCGCCCGAGCTGCCCTGCTCACCCTCGAGGACGCGGCCAAGCTGATCACGCGCCCGCTGCTGGTCGTCGGCGGCGGACGCGACTCCATCGTCCCGGCCGGCCATCAGGAGCGCTTGGCGAAGGAGGCGCCGGGCGCCGAACTCGTTATCTATCCGGACGGCAGCCACGGCGTCACCAACCACGCCTACGAGTCCCGGTCGCTGATGGCCGACTGGCTCGCCGCCCACCTGGCGGCGTGACCCCCGCGGTCAAAGGACCGCAATGCGGTCATCGACAATCATCTATGTATCGGAATCGCCTGCTTGCCCGAACCGCCTGTCCGCTTTATGCGGGCTGTTTCCGTATGTGTATACGAGAGTTACCTCGAGCGCTAACAAGTCACTGGGTACCGCTCGGATAGCGGCATTTCAGACAAGTGGCGTAATTCACGAGAAGGTCAGGGGACTTAGGGGTGGATGGGGCGAAAAACTTGGTGGCGGGCCGGGTTTCGGAACAATATTTTCTCTTCGTTATCTGGGCGTTATTTTCTTTCACGCGACGCACGTGCAAGATTTCTATCGTTTGGCGTGGAGGTTGAGCATTACCCTCGGCTGCCGGTGCCCGCTACCGGGTGCCCCCGAGGACCCTGTCAGTCAAGCGGCCGCAGCTGGCCGCGCATTCGTGGGCGAGGGGATTAGATGCACGTTCCCAGGTCAGGCCGCAGGCTGAAAAGGCGCGGCAGGAATCTACCCATCATCACGGCCGTGGCCGGGGCGGCGGCACTGATCGCCGGGCAGGCTGCCGTCGCGGTGACGCCAGCCAGCGCGGCCAGCACCGCGCCGCCGGCGCTGTTCGGGCCGATGACGCCGGCCTTGGCCGCGACCCTCTCCCAGAACGTTAACCAGCACGTCATCGTCATCATGAAGGGCCAGCTCGGGCAGGACCGGGTGGGCAGTTCGGCCGCCGCGACCCGCGCGGGCCTGATCCGCGGCGCCCAGCGGCCGCTCATGACTGAGCTAGCGCAGGTACACGCCACCCATATCAAGCCCTACACCCTGGTCAACGCGTTCGCCGCGACGGTGTCGGCCGGTGAGAAAGAGCGCCTGTCCGCGAACTCCTCGATCGCCGAGGTCATCCCGGACGTGACCATCCAAGGCGGGAACGATATCCCGCCCGCGCCCGCCAAGGCGACCGGCAAGACCATCACGTCCACCAAGGCCAGGAAGTCCAGCGCGTCGCCGGCGCCCCATGTGATCCCCGGCGCTTGCGGCCGCAACGGCCAGGTGCAGCTCGCGCCGGAAGGGCTCTCGCTGACCAGCACGGCATCGGGCAACCCACGCCAGCCGACCGCGCAGAAGCTCGGCATCACCGGCTCCGGGGTGAAGGTCGCCTGGATCGCGGACGGCGTGGACCCGAAGAACGTCAACTTCATCCGCCCCAACGGCACCTCCGTTTTCAGTGACTACCAGGACTTCACCGGCAGCGGCCCGGGCGCGCAGACCTCAGGCGACGAGGCGTTCCTTGACGCCAACCAGATCGCCGGCCAGGGCGTTCACGTCTACAACGTGAACGGCTTCTCCGCGCAGTCCGACCCGGCGGCGTGCAACATCCGGATCCTGGGGGTCGCGCCCGGCGCCAGCCTGGTCGGCCTGGACGTGTTCTCCGAGAGCACTACCGGCACGCTCGACACCACCGAGTCCAATTTCCTCCAGGCGATCAACTACGCGGTCGAGACCGATCACGTGAACGTGCTCAACGAGTCGTTCGGCAGCAACCCGTTCCCGGACATAACCGCGCTTGACGCGACCAAGCAGTTCGACGACGCCGCGGTCGCGGCCGGGGTGACCGTGGTGTCCTCCACCGGCGACGCGGGCGCGACCAACACGATCGGCTCGCCCGCCACCGACCCGAAGGTGATCTCGGCCGGCGCCTCGACCCAGTTCCAGGCCTACGCGCAGACCAACTACGCGCTGGCCCGCGACTTCGCCACCTCGGGCTGGCTGAGCGACAACATTAGCTCGCTGAGCTCCGGCGGCACCGACGAGACCGGCGGTACGGTCGACTTGGTCGCGCCGGGCGACATCAGCTTCGCCTCCTGCGACGCCAGTTCCGCTTACTACGGCTGCGTCAACTTCAAGGGCGGCTCCTCTGACATTGAGGAGAGCGGCGGCACCAGCGAGTCCTCGCCGTTCGTAGCGGGGGCGGCGGCGCTGGTCATCCAGGCCTACGAGAAGACCCACGGCGGCCAAGCGCCAACTCCGGCGCTGGTCAAGCAGATCCTGACCAGCACCGCCAGTGACCTGGGCGCGCCAGCCGACGAGCAGGGTTCCGGCCTGCTGAACAGCTACCAGGCGGTCGAGCTGGCCGAATCCATCCACACCAGCGCCGGCTCGCCCCGTCCGAAGGGCGACACCCTGCGGCTGTCAAGCACCCAGCTCAACGGCAGCGGCAACCCCGGCACCCCGCAGCGCTGGCAGGAAACCGTCACCAATACCGGCGCCACCTCCCAGCCCGTGTCACTGAGCGGTCGCACCTTCGGGCCGGACGAGAACGTGCAGACCGGATCGGTGAGGCTGAGCGACACCAGCAGCCCGCAGGTGCCCAACTACCAGGGGCTGCCCAACAATTACGCCGTATTCCACTTCAACCTGTCGTCTCGGCAGCAGCGGCTGGTCGGCTCTCTCGCCTGGCCGGGAAACCCGGCGTACTGCCTCACCGAGGCATGCGAGGCCGGCTTGAACTCCCGGGTGCGGCTGATCCTGATCGACCCGCTCGGCCGGCTCGCGGCGCACTCGCTGCCGCAGGGACCGGGCAACTACGGCAGCGTCGACGTGGTGGACCCGGCCCCGGGCCGGTGGACCGGCGTCATCTTCGGTGACACCGCCGCCGACGGCGGCACCAACGGGACCGTCCCCTGGCGGATCGCGACCGAGCAGGCCGTCCCGTTCGGCTCGGTGTCCCCGGCGCACGCGGTGCTGGCGCCCGGTCAGAGCCGGACATTCACCGTCAACGAGACCACGCCATCGTCGGCGGGCGATGCTGATGGGTCGATCGTCGTGCGCTCCTTGGGCGGGGCGACCTCGATCCCGGTGACGCTGCGCAGCCTGGTTAACCCCGGCACTGGCGGTCAGTTCAGTGGCGTGCTGGTAGGCGGCAACGGGCGTGGTCCGGGGCAGGGCCAGGCGGACTACTACCAGTTCGACGTCCCGTCCGGAGTCGATGACATCACCGCGAACGTGACGCTCGCCAACGACGCCAGTGACCCGGTTGGCGGCTACCTGGTCAGCCCCGACGGCGACACCCTCGGCTACGGCCAGAACAGCCTGGACGGGACCAGCGGGCTCTCGCTGGCCGCGTACACCCTCGACCCGGTGCCGGGCACCTGGACGCTGGTCGTCGACTTCGCCGAGCCGGTGGCAGGAAACGAGCTGTCCGACCCGTTCAAGGGGGACGTCGTGTTCAACCACACCAACGCCTCGGCCGCCGGCTTGCCCGACAGCGCCTCAACCACGCTGAAGGCGGGAGTGCCGGTGACCGTTCCGTTGAGTATCACGAACAACGGTGACGCGCCCGAGGACTTCTTCATCGATCCCAGGCTCAACACCGACGACACGGTCAAGCTGGCGGCGGTCTCGCCGACTTCTGACACCGTGCCGCTCCCGATGACCAGCTACTTCCCGACCTGGTTGGTGCCCGCCGAGACGTCGAGCCTGTCGGTGACGCAGACCGCTTCGCTGCCCGCCATGTTCGACTACAGCCCGTACAACGGCGATCCGGACATCCCCAGTGCGCAAGTCGGCAGCGGTCCGCTGTGCGCGACGACCGAGGCGTCGAGCTACGCACCGGCCGGCGGCGCTGTGACCGCCGGCCTATGGGAAGGCGGACCGGCCGAGTGCGGACCGTACTCGTCGGCGGCTCCGGCAGGCACCGCCACCATCTCGATGAGCGCGGTGGTCAAGGCGTTCGACAGTGCGGTGACCTCGCCGGCGGGCGACCTGTGGCAACTGTCCATCAACCCGTCGGCGCCATTCGCACCGGTGACCATCAACCCCGGCCAGACGGCCACCGTCAATGTGACGATCACGCCCAATGAGGCGGCCGGCACCGTGGTCAGCGGGCACCTGTACGTAGACGACGACGCCACCGCCGTCCCGCCGTACGGCCAGCTCACTGGCGACGAGCTGTCCGCCATCCCCTACGAGTACACGGTCGGCAGCTAGCGCCTGACCGATAGCCGGGCCCGGCGCGCCTCCCACCAGGCGGCGCGTCGGGCCCGGCGCGCATCCGGTCGCTATTTCCCATTACGGTGCCAAGGAGAGCGGCTGCGCGGTGCTCCCCGGCGCGTCTAGATTGCGGCAACGGTTACCGGGTGGTCCCCGGCAACCTTGCGGATGTCCACAGGGTCGCTGGTGATCACAGTGATGTCGGCGTTCTGTGCCAACTGCACTGTGGCGCCGATGTGGGCATCGGCGACAGACACCTGGGCCTGCTCGTGAATGGCGGCTGCCGCGTTGGCCTGTGCGGCGTCAAGGGGAACGTCTATGATCCGCAGGCTGTTGACGAAGGCCCACCGCGGAGCGGTGCGATCCCAGCCAGCTTCGACGCGGACAGCTGCGGGAACCGCGAGCGTGACGGCGGCGGCGCGCCTCTTGCGGCGTTCCACCGCCTCCATATGGCCGAGAACCCTGCGGTGCTTCTGATGACCGGTATTGGCGAGCGCCTGGACCGCCTCGTTGTCAAGCAGCACAAGGCGGCTCATGACGGGAACGCCCTCGCCTCGGCCCAGAGCAGGACGTCCTCGGGCTCTGGGTGCGGGTGCGCTGCCGATATCTCGGCGGCGGCGCGGCGGATGCGCTCCGGCTCGGTAGCCAACGGGTTCCCGTCTAGCTCGGCGGTGGCGATCGCGATATCGCCGAGATCCGGGCGTACGTCCGGAAACAGTGCGTAGTGCTCATCGAGGGCTGCTCGCATCACCGCGGCGTCAAGCGCAGATCGCAGCGCCATGGTCGTGAGCGCCGTCGCCGAGGGAGCCGCGTTGAGTTCTTTAGCGGCGAGCGCGGCGGCTTCGCGCAGCGCAGTGGGAATCCGCATCGAGGTGTTAGACGTCTGGGACATGTCGCTGTCCAGCAACTGGCTGATTCGCTCGATAGCGTCCGACGCATCCACGAGCCCAGCGTACCACGGTAGTGTGGTACACCCGTTAGGAAAGCGATCTCGGAGTAGCGCTGGAGCGATCTTTTGGTTCATGTGAACGAAGATATTTACCGACACTGACATTCGGCGCTGATTTCCTCCATTAAGGGTGAAATCATGAAATGGCAAGCTTTTGCCAATGCTGAAATAACTGCGCGAAATATTGCGGCTAGATACACCGCACGGACCGGGTTCCGCTTGATCCGTAGGTGTCCAGCTCACCAGGTCAGGATGGGCGAGCGAGGTACGCCGTTTTGGCGTCGGGCGAGAAACCGCACGCTCGGTAGAACGCGTGGGTAGCGGGATTGCGCGAGCCCGTCATCAGCATCGCTTTGTAGCAGCCCGCGTCCCAGGCGGCTCGGAGCGTGCCGGCCATGATCTGCTTTCCCAGGCCTGTGCCCCGGAAGGTCTCGTCAACCACGACGTTCTCAATGACGGCGTAAGGCGACGCGGAGCGGGTGAGATTCGGGATCACATTCAGATACGTTGTGGCGACGACGGCCCCGTCGGCCTCGAGCACGAACAGGTGCAGGCCGGGCGACCGCAGAATCTGCCCGAAGGACGCTGCGTCGGACCCGTCCTGCAGAACCGGGTCCTCCGGCTGCAGTTGCCGGTAGAGGCGGAGCACGTCTTCAAGGTCGCCGGGCCCGGCCTCGCGGAACATGGCCATGGCCGCAGGCTACCGGTCCGGTCTGGTCCGGTCGAGGTGAGTCTTTCTGGTTAACGAAACCCGTCTGGGCGGGGTCGCCAGCGCTGCCAGGCAGGGGCGACGGCGAAGAGCTGTGACGGCTCCGGAGGACGGGAAGCCAGCTCACTGCGCGGTCGGAGCGTCAGGCCCGCTGGAACCGGTTCCCACCACGGCTCACGGCCAAGCAGCCGGCTGAACAGTTCAGGCGGCCGGCCCGCGGGCCCGAGGACCATCTCCGAAGGTGCCGGCCGGCCGGCCTGCTGCCAGCGGACGTCGGCGGATAGCCGGAGCTCGCGGCCGGTGTTGGGAAGCGCCGCGTGCGGGGTGAGGCAGTGGAAGATGATCACGTCACCGGGACGGTAATCCGTTGTGCCCCAGCCGCGCTCGGTCCCGGTCAGCAGGCGCGGGTACCGGGGCCGGTCCCGATGGCCGCCGGGCCGCACGGCGAGTCCGCCGAGCGCGGCCGGGACCTCGGCCAGCGGGAGCCAGGCAGTCAGCATGTCCTGGACCCCTGACCCCGTGTAGTCGCAGTGGATGTACCGGCCGCGGGTCGGTTTCCCTGAGGACTCCGGGGCAACGGCGCGCAGCACCTTCACCGGGTAGGAGAAAGCGCCCGGGCCGAGGATGCTGCGGACCGTCCGGCGCAGCGGCAACAGGTACGGGAGCGCGTTGAACGCCAGCCCGGTCACCGCGGCGCGGTACGCCGGGTCGGCCAGCGCCTCCCGCGGTCCGGCTGCCCGGCCAAGAACCGGTGACCCCACCGCTGTCCAGCCGCCCGCTCGCAGTGCCGCCGCCACCTGCTCGCCCGCCGCACGGACCCGCCCGGCCGGCAGCAGCCCGCGCAGAAACACATAGCCGTCCGCGGCAAGCCGCGCCCTCAGCGCCACCGGGTCACCGATCAGGCCGCGCGAATCCGCCAGCTCGTCCACCCGTGCACGCTAACCAAGCAGCCTGGGAATTCGATGTGCGCCAGCTGGGAAGCCGGCATCTGCACTCCGGCGAGACGGACACCTTCTTCGCCGATGCCTTCGGGCCGCCGCCCCCGATACCCCGGTTTGCGATCTCGGCGTCCCGCTGCGGGTCAGCGCCCGGACAGCCGGGGATTGAGGTGCCGAGATCTTGGGTACTGGCTACCCACGGACCGTGCTGTTCCAATGTCGGGAGGGCCGAATGCGTATCAGCGACGTAATTCGCGTCAAGGGCGCTCAGGTCGTTACGGTCACCCCGGACACAACGGTGCAGCGTCTCCTCGCGGTTCTGGCCGAGAACCGGATCGGCGCGGTTGTCGTCTCCCGCGATGGCACCTCAGTCGACGGGATCGTGAGCGAGCGCGACATCGTCCGGGCGCTGGCCCAGCGCGGCACCGCGGTGATGTCTGAGCAGGTCACGACCATCTACACCGCCGATGTGCACACGGTCACCCCGCAGACCGAGTTGGAGGAAGTCGCGCGGATGATGACCGAGCGCCGGATCCGGCACGCACCGGTCACCGTCGATGGCCGGTTGCGCGGCATCGTGAGCATTGGCGACGTGGTGAAGACGCGGATCGGCGAGCTGGAAACCGAGCGCGCCGCGCTGACGGACTACATCTCAGGCACCGCCCGCTAGCGCGACCGCCTGCTAGCGCGAGCCGCGCCCGGCCGCCCATAGCGGGTCTAGCGCTTGAGCTCCAGCACCGGGATCTTGCGGATGCCCTCCGTCTTGACCGCGTAATCGCCGAAGCCGGGCATGTGCTTGACCTGCTCGGCGTAGATACGGTCGCGCTCCTCGCCGGTGACCTCGGTGACGGTAACCGGGTAGGTCTCCGTTCCCACCTCGACGGTGGCCTGGCCGGCCGTCACGAGGTTGTGGTACCAGTCCGGGTCGACCGGCGCGCCGGCCTTGGACGCGAAGATGTAGATCGTGCCGTGATCGCCATCCTTCGGCAGGTACACGAGCGGGTTGACGTACTCATTGCCGCTCTTGCGGCCGACGTGGTGCACGAGGACCATCGGCGCGCCCGCGAAGTTACCGCCCACCTTCCCGCCATTGGCGTGGAACTCGTCGATGATCTGCTGGTTCCAGTTATTGCGATCAGGCATTACTGGATCCCTCCTTGGCCGGCTGAATGAATGGGCTGCATGGCGAGATTACCTGCGCGGCCCGCCGGGCCCGTCCCTGGGGTCTGTCTCCGGGCTAGAGCCGTGATTCGGCGCCCATCGCCGTCCGGGAGCTGCCGGGTGCGAACGCGCGGATCATCGCGTCCTGGGTGAACGAGGCGATGATGCGGCCGTCGGCGGTGAGTATCTGACCGCGCGCGTAGGCCATGCCCGCGCCGGCGAAGGTGGACTCGTGGTGATACCGGAGCCAGCCGTCCCAGCTCACCGGGTCGTGGAAGGTTACCCCGATCGTCATCACCGCGGTCGAGACGGTTTGGTGCGCCTGGGCGGTGCCGATCCCGGCGTGCGCCCGCATCGCGGTGGCGATGGACAGGTCGCCGGTGTAGTGCGTGAGCAGCGCCCGGCGCAGGTCATCCCGGTCGGGAACCGAGCCGTAGCGCAGCCAGGCGTCAAGCACCGGTGGTCCCACCTCCTCGGGGCTGTTGTGATCGGTCACGCCGTCGATACGCAGCTCGCGGCAGCGCACCGGGTTGATCGCCGCCACCGGCGCCGACTCCGGGTCGCCGGCCGGCCCCGTGGCCGGGTGGTCGTGCCTGATGAGGTCGGCCTCCGGCCGGTCGAGCAGCACCGTGGCGGTCGCGCAGGCCCGGTCGCCCTGCCCGATGGTGACCACCGCGCTGCCGAACGAACGCCCCGCCCGCACCGGCGAGACGGTGAACTCGATCTCCCGCGCCGGGTTAACGGCGGCGGCGAAGAGCCCGTGGGCCGACCGCACCGTGCGGCCCGGCAGTGCCTTGGCCGCCGCCACCATCGCCTGCCCGAGCAGTTGGCTGCCTTCCACCACGTTCCGGCCCCGGTGCTCGCTGGCGCCAACGAAACGGGTAAGCCCCGGGTCGGCCGGCGCCACGTCGAAAATGGCGAGCAGCCGCTCAAGCGATTCCTCGCCCGGCCCCTCACCAGGTATCTCGGTGATGGCAGCATTCCTTCCCTCACATGGCCGTCCGGAGCAGCAGCGCGCCGCCGGGGGTGAGGCCGCCGGAGCTGACCGCGGCCACCCGCGCGTCCTTCACCTGCCGGCCCGCGGCCTCGCCGCGGAGCTGGACGACCGCCTCGTGGACCAGGCCCATGCCGTGGGTGCGGCCGTGCGAGAGCTGGCCGCCGTGCGTGTTGAGCGGCAGGATGCCGTCTCGCGCGATGTTCTTCCCGCCGTCGAGGAAGTCCTTGGCCTCGCCGATCCCGCAGAACCCGAGCGCCTCGATCCAGGACAGGCAGTTCATCGTGAACCCGTCGTAGAGCTCGGCCACGTCCACATCGCCGGGCCGCAGCGACGTGCGGGTCCACAGGTGCGCGGCCGGGCCGAGCACCTGCGGTTCGTGGGTGAGCGTGGACTGGTCCCACTCGATCCGCTCCAGGATCTGGGTGCCGGCCGCCTCCACCAGCACCGGTGGCTTCGCCAGGTCCTTAGCCGTGTCAGCACGCGAGACGATGACCGCGATCGAGGCGTCGCAGGGCACGTCGCAGTCGTAGAGACCGAACGGCGTGGTGACCGTCCTCGCCTGCAGGTAGTCGTCCATCGTCATCGGCTCGCGGTAGATCGCGGTCGGGTTGAGCGCGGCGTTGGCCCGCTGGTTGAGCGCGATCCAGCCCAGGGTCTCCCGGGTGGTGCCGTACTTGTGGAAGTGCCGCTGTGCGTTCAGCGCCAGGGTGTGCGCGGCCGAGGTCGCGCCGAAGGGGTGCATCCACCCGCCGAGCCCGCCGCCGGATCCGGCCAGCTTGACCTTGCCCTGGCGCACCTGCTCGGCCAAGGTGGCCTCCCACAGCGTGCGGAAGCAGAGCACGTGCCGGGCCAGGCCGCCGGCCACCGCCAGCATCGCGGCGACCAGCGAGCCGCCGGGCCCGAACGTCTCGATGCCGCCGTTGTACCAGGTGGGCCGGATGCCGAGCGCCGCCTCGAGCGCGGTCACCCCGCCCTCGCCGAACCCGCCGAAGTTGCCGCCGCCGGGGTAGGAGGAAAGCCCGTCGATATCCGCCAGGGTCAGGCCGGCGTCGGCGACCGCCCGCCCGCACGCCTCCACGGTGAGGGAGAGTGGCGGCCGCATCAGCCGGCGGCCGATCTCGGACGCGCCGATGCCGGTGATCGCGACCTTGTCCTCGAACTTCTCCGCCGTGATCATCGGCCGCACGTGCCGCCAGTAATCGTCGGCCGCGATCTCGTCCTCCGGCAGCGACGTCGGCGCGGCCGCCGATGACCCGGCGTCCGCAGCCGGCCGGAACAGCGGCAGCCAGACATCCCCCGCCTGCTCGAAGACGACCTCCATCGGCATCCCCAGATACAGGGATTCGGGCGAGCACCCGACCGCGTTGGTCGTCAGCCGGACCCGCGGGTCGTCGTCGATGGCGACCTGCGCCACCACGTACGGCGCGGGCAGCCCCGGCAGGCTGAACCGGTGGTTGACGGTGAACCCGATCAGCGTCGCCCGCCCGGAGACGGGCACCGGGGAGAGCGAGACGCAGCGGCAGTACCGGCACACCGGCTGCGGCGGGTGGATCAGCGCCGAGCAGGACTGGCACTGCTGGAACCGGAGCCGGCCGTCCGCCCCCGAGATCCAGAAGAACTCGGTCTCCTGGGTAACCGCGGGCTCGGGCCGTCCCGGGGACTCGGTCACGTCAGCCGGTGATCTTGGCGCTGGCCTTGCGCACCGTCACCGGCTCGGCCAGCCGCTGGGAGTCGCAGATGACCTGCATCCGGGCGATCGTCTGGTCAAGCCCGTCGCCGATCCTGCGGCCCGGGGTGAAGGTCGCGGGCAGGTGCCGCATACCCTGGATGACGCCGATCGTCTCGTAGTGCACCGCCCCGGCTGGGTCGCAGTGGAAGTCCGGCATCCGGTCAAGGACGTCGGTCAGCATCCGCTTGAACACCATCCGCGCGACGTTGGACCCGATGCAGCGGTGAATGCCGAGGCCGAAGCTATGGTGCCGGTTGCCGCTGCGGGCCAGGTCGATCTCGTTGGGGTTGGCGAAGACCGACGGGTCGCGGTTGGACATCGCCCACGACAGCCAGAGCCGCTCGCCCTCCTTGAACCGGGTGCCCGCGATCTCGCAGTCGGCCGAGATCGTCCGCCCGTCGCCCGGGGCCGGGGTGAAGAAGCGGAGGAACTCCTCCGTCGCCGGGTCGAGCAGCGTGCCCCGCTCGCGCGACAGCCGCTCCCGCTCGGCCGGATGCTCCGACAGCCACTCGAGCGAGTGCGCGGTGAGCGCGGTCGTGGTGTCGAACCCGCCCCCGATGACCAGCGCGATCACCCCGAGCAGCTCCAGGTCGGGCGGCGTCTTGCCGTTGATCTCCGCCCGCACCAGCGCGTCGATCAGGCCGGGCCGCGGGCTGGCCTTGATCTCGGTCAGCTGCCCGTACATGTCCTGGAACATCTTCATCTGGTCCTGGCGGACCTGCTCGATCTCCGGTGAATCATGGCGCGTGTAGACCGAGGCGTGCACCGCCTCGCAGTAGAGGCTCCAGTTCTTCAGCGGGACCCCGAGCATCGCCAGGGTGAGCACGGCCGGCACGACGTTGGCGAGGTGGTCGACGAAGTCGATCCGGCCGGTCTCGATGTGCTCGTTCAGGCAGGCGCGGACCAGTTCGTCCACCACCGGAGTCCAGCGCTGGACCGCGGCCGGCGACAGGTACGGGTTGAGCGCCTGGCGGTAGTGCCGCTGCTCGGGCGGGTCCATCTCAAGGAAACCGCCCTGGAACTCGCTCTCGGGCGTCGGGATCGTGATCCCCTTGTAGCCCTTCCGCTGGTTCTTCACGTCGTGGTCGTTGGACAGGTACTCGGCCGACCGGGCGAGGGCGAAGACCTCGTCGTGCCCGGCGGCGACCCAGTGGCCGCCGTAGGTGTCGCTCCACGCCACCGGGCACTTGCCCAGCATCTCGCTGGTGATCTCCTCGAAATGCTCCCGGTATTCCGGCGTGTGCCGGTCGAAGTGGTACTTGTTCTTCTTGCGCTCGGCGTCGGCGTCGTTTCCGGCGTCGTTTCCGGCGTCGTTGCTCACTGTCTGTCTCCTCGGCCCTGGGGGTGGTGGCGCCTTATGAAATGAAGATTGCCTGTTCGGGGCAGGAACGGACCGCCTCGGCCGCCTTGGCCTCAAGGTCGGCGGGCACACCGGAGTCGAAGACGGCAGTCGAGTGGCCGTCGACCTCGTCGAGCTGGAACACGTCGGGGGCGATCATCGAGCAAAGCGTGTGCCCCTGGCACCGCTCCGGGTCTACGCGCACCTTCACCGTTGATTTCCTCTCATTCTCCAGCTTGAAAATCTTTGATACTTAACGGACCGTGGTTACTGCGAAAGGCACATGGCCGCCATTACAAGTGGAAGTCGTACCACTTGAGGTAGCCGCCCGCATCCACCCGCATCTGCATACCGGTGACGTAGCGGGACTCGTCCGAGGCGAGGAAGAGCACCATGTTGCTGATGTCCACCGGCTCGACGTAGGGGACCGGCATGGCCTGCATGACGTTGAAGGCCGGCTCGGCATCCGCGCGGGTGGGGTGCTCAAGGTCGGGGCGGAACGACTTGTACATCGGCACGCTCTGCAGCATGTCGGTGTTGCAGTTGGTCGGGTGCACGACGTTGGCCCGGATCATCCGCGGGGCGACGTTGCGCGCTAGGTCGTGGACGTAGGCCGACAGCGCGCGCTTGGCGTACATATACGAGTGGCCGCCCGGGTCCTCGCCCACCTGCTGCAGGGGCAGCGCGTTGAGGTAAGACGCGGTCGACCCGGTCGCGATGATCGAGGCACCGTCGGGCAGGTGCGGCAACGCGGCCTGGATGGCGTTGATCGTGCCGAGCAGCAGGGTGTCCACGCCGTCGGTCCAGGCCTGCATCGGCGGCTGGCCCTTCATCGGTGCGATCCCCGCCTGCGCGACGACGACGTCCACCTTGCCGAGCTCGCTGATGCCGCGCTCGATCGCCGCGCTGAGCTGCGACCGGTCGCGCACGTCGGCCTCGGCGGTGACGATCCGGCGGTCGAGCTTCTCCACCAGGCGGGCGGTTTCCTTCAGGTCATCCGGCGTCGCCATCGGGTAGCCGACGGTCCCGTAGTCCTGGCAGAGGTCGACCGCGATGATGTCCGCGCCCTCTTCCGCCAGCCGGATGGCGTGGCTGCGGCCCTGGCCGCGCGCGGCACCGGTGATGAAGGCGACTTTGCCCTGAACGCGTCCCATGGGTGCGGTCCTCTCCGGACTGGAAATATGACTCCCGATTGTGAGAATATTACTCTCACTTGGCCGGGTTGCGGAAGCCCGGGCACAGGGAGGACTCGGATGCCAGATCAGGACGCGGCGGCGAAGTTGCCCAAGCGCATGCTCATTGACGGGAAGCTCGTCGAGGCCGGGCGGACGTACCCGACGCTCAACCCGGCGACCGGGGAGGTGCTCGGGTACGCGCCAGACGCGCGGCTGGCCGACGCACAGGCGGCGGTCGCCGCCGCCCGGCTCGCATTCGATTCGTGCGACTGGCCGACGGACGTCGCGTTCCGCGCCCGCTGCCTTGACCAGCTGCACCGGGCGCTGACCGAGCACAAGGAAGAGCTGCGCGAGCTGACGATCGCCGACGTCGGCGCGCCGCGCCAGATCACCTACGGCGCCCAGCTCGACCAGCCGATCGAGATCGTCCGGTTCTACGCCGACCTGCTGCCCGGCTACCCGCTGACCGAGGAGCTCGGCGAGATCGAGTTCATGGGCAAGCGGCACCGCCGCTGGGTGGAGAAGGAGGCGGCCGGGGTCGTCGCCGCGATCATCGGCTACAACTACCCGACCCAGCTCGCGCTGGCCAAGCTCGCGCCCGCGCTGGCGGCCGGGTGCACGGTGGTGCTCAAGGCCGCGCCGGACACGCCGCTGATCACCCTGGCGCTGGCCGAGCTGATCGCCAACTGCACCGACATCCCGCCGGGGGTGGTCAACGTCATCTCCTCCTCCGAGGTCGCGGTGGGCGAGGTGCTGACCAGCAGCCCGGACGTGGATCTGGTCACGTTCACCGGCTCGACCGCGACCGGGCGCGCGATCATGGCGGCTGCCAGCAACACCATCAAGCGGGTCTTCCTTGAGCTCGGCGGCAAGTCCGCGCTTGTCGTGCTGGATGACGCCGACGCGACCGAGCCCGCCATGATCGGCGCGTTCGCCACCTGCTCGCACGCCGGGCAGGGCTGCGCGATCCCGACCCGGATGCTGGTGCCGCGGGCGCGCCACGACGAGTTCGTCGCCCAGGTGGTCGCCATGATGGGCGCGGTGAAGTACGGCGACCCGACCGACCCGGCGAACTACATGGGCCCGCTGGTCAGCGAACGGCAGCGGGACAAGGTGGACGGCCTGGTGCAGCGGGCGATCGCGGCCGGCGCCACCCTGGTCACCGGCGGTACCCGGGTCGGCCCTGGCTATTACTACACCCCGACGCTGCTGGCTAACGTCGACCCGGACAGCGAGATCGCCCAGGAAGAGGTGTTCGGGCCGGTCCTGGTGATCATCGATCACGACGGCGACGATGACGCGGTGCGGATCGCCAACAACTCCATCTACGGGCTGTCCGGCTCGGTCTACAGCGGCTCCTACGACCGCGCCCTGTCGGTCGCGCGGCGGATCAGGACCGGCACCATCAGCGTCAACGGCGGTGCCTGGTTCGGCCCCGACGTGCCGTTCGGCGGCTACAAGCAGTCGGGCATCGGCCGCGAGATGGGCGCCGCCGGGCTCGAGGAGTTCCTCGAGCGCAAGGCGCTGGCGACGGTGGTGAGCTGATGAGCGAGTCGAGCGGATCGAGCACGCCAAGCGGGTCAGGCGAATCGACCGGGCCGGGCCGGCCACTGGACGGCGTCCGTGTCCTCGAGGAACTCCTCGAGCGCAGTGCACTCGCGACGGTGGTGGCCTGATGCCCGGGCCTCTTGACGGCATCCGCGTCCTAGAGGTCGCGATGTACGGCTTCGTGCCGTCGGCGGGCGCGGTCCTGTCGGACTGGGGCGCGGACGTGATCAAGGTCGAGCACGCGGTCACCGGCGACCCCCAGCGCGGCCTCAGGCAGACCGGCGCCTACAAGGTCGAGGGCGACCCCAACCCGAACTTCGAGCACGCCAACCGGGGCAAGCGCTCCATCGGGCTCGACGTGTCCAAACCGGAGGGGCAGCAGGTGGTGTACGAGCTGGCCGCCCGGTCGGACGTGTTCCTGACCAACTTCCTGCCGCAGACCCGGCAGCGGTTCAACATCGACGTCGACGACATGAGGAAGGTCAGCCCGGCGATCGTCTACGCCCGCGGCAGCGCGCTCGGCCCGCGCGGCGTCGAGGCCGAGCGGGGCGGCTACGACATGACCGCCTTCTGGTCCCGGGGGACAAGCGCGGCGTCGATCACCCCGCCCAACATGGACGGCCTGATCAACCCGCCCCCCGCCTACGGCGACACCATCTCCGGCACCAACCTGGCCGGCGGGATCGCCGCGGCGCTGCTCAAGCGCGAGCGAACCGGCGAGCCCTCGATCGTGGACGTCTCGCTGTTCGGCAGCGGCCTGTGGACCATGGGCCACGCGCTCTCGGTCTCGCTGCACCTGGGCAAGTCCTGGGTGGCGCCGCCGATGGGCAGCCGCGGTGCGATGTCGAACCCGCTGTCCGGCCTGTACAGGACGGCCGACGGCCGGTACCTGTCGCTGGTGATGCTGCAGCCGGCCAAGTTCTGGGCGGACGTCTGCCGGCACATCGACCGGCCCGATCTGATCGACGACCCGCGCTTCGCCACCGCCGAGGCGATCGCGGCCAACTCCGATGCGGGATCGGAGATCCTGCAGGAGGTGTTCGCGGCCCGCACCCTGGCGGAGTGGTCCGAGCGGCTCGCCACCCTGGCCGGCCCGTGGGCGCCGGTGCAGGACACCCTGCAGGCGGGCAACGACGCCCAGGCGCGGGCCAACGAGTACATCCGGCCGGCCGGCGAGCTTGAACTGGTCTCGTCGCCGGTGCAGTTCGACGTCACCGCACCGGAACTCGGCCCGGCCCCCGCCTTCGCCGCCCAGACCGAAGAGATCCTCCAGGAGATCGGCCTCGACTGGGACCGCATCATCGCCCTAAAGGCAACCGGCGCCGTCACCTAAGTTCCGCCCCGGTAAGTTCCGCCCCCGCCCCGTGCCACCCCCCAGCCCCCAGCCGGCCCGGTCACCCATGCCAACACCCCACCCCACCCCACCCCCCGGCCGGCCCGGTCACCTACGCCAACACCCCACCCCACCCCCCGGCCGGCCCGGTCACCCACGCCAACA
>JBEKEK010000162.1:0-17604 GCA_050013875.1 Trebonia sp.
GGCCTGACCAACGCCGAGGGCAATCACGGCGAGGACGTCAAGGAGTACTACTTCTACGTCGACAACCTCCCGACGCACAGCTATCAGCGCTATCTGTACAAGTACCCGCAGGGCGAGTTTCCCTACAATGACCTGGCCGCGGTCAACCGCGAGCGGTCGCGCCGGGAATTCGAGTACGAGCTGCTCGACACCGGCATCTTCGACGCCGGGGACTATTTCGACGTCGAGGTGGAGCATGCGAAGTCGGCACCGGAGGACATCTTCTGCCGCATCACCGTGCACAACCGCTCCTCCGGCGACGCCGTGCTGCACGTGCTGCCGACGCTGTGGTTCCGCAACACCTGGTCATGGTCGGTCGATGAGCCCAAGCCCCGGCTTGCCCGCGTCGACTCGGCCTATCCGGTGGTGCGTTCCGAAGATCACCAGACCGGCGTCTTCTACCTCTACGCCGGACGCGAGGCCGACCTGCTCTTCTGCGAAAACGAGACCAACGCGGCCCGCGTGTTCGGCGCCGAGCCCACCACACGTTTCCCCAAGGACGGCATCGGCGACCATGTCCTGCACGGCGCGGACACCGTCAACCCGGCCGGCACCGGGACCAAGGCCGCCGCGCATGTCCGGCTCCAGGTCCCCGGCGGCGGGCAGGCCTCGGTGCTTGTCCGCCTCACCAGGCAGAGCCCCGAGCAGCTGACCGGGCCGTTCGACGGGGCCGATGAACTCATCGCCGGCCGGCGGGCGGAAGCCGACGAGTTCTACGAGTCCATCACCCCGCCCTCGGTCACCGAGGACGCCAGGGCCGTCATGCGGCAGGCGCTGGCCGGGATGCTCTGGTCCAAGCAGTGCTACTTCTTCGACGTGGACCTGTGGCTGCGCGAGCGCGGCGTCCACCCGCTGCGGGCGCCCGCCCGGCGCGGGACCAGGAACGAATCGTGGTTCCACATGTTCAACCACGACGTGGTCTCGATGCCAGACAAGTGGGAGTACCCCTGGTACGCGGCGTGGGACCTGGCGTTCCACTGCATTCCGCTGGCCATGGTCGACCCCGAGTTCGCCAAGAGCCAGATCGACCTGATGCTCTCCCAGGGCTACCTGCACCCGACCGGCCAGATGCCCGCCTACGAGTGGAACTTCGGCGACGTGAACCCGCCGGTGCACGCCTTCGCCGCGCTCTTCCTGCAGATGATGGAGGCGGATCTGGGCGAGGTTGACCTGCCGTTCATGGAGAAGAGCTTCTCCCGGCTGCTGCTCAACTTCACCTGGTGGGTGAACCTCAAGGACCCGTCCGGGCACAACGTGTTCGAGGGCGGGTTCCTCGGCCTTGACAACATCGGCGTGTTCGACCGGAGCGCCGCGCTGCCGACCGGCGGCCGCCTTGAGCAGGCCGACGGCACCGCCTGGATGGCGATGTTCAGCCAGAACATGCTCGAGATGGCGCTGGCGCTGATGGAGCACGACGGGAGCTACGAGCAGTTCGTGCTCAAGTTCGTCGAGCGCTTCTTCTGGATCGCCGCCGCCACCGACCCCATCGGGGAGAGCGTCGACGCGATGTGGGACTCCGAGGACGGCTTCTTCTACGACGTGCTGCGCCTCCCCGACGGCAGCGGCACCCGCCTCAAGGTGCGTTCCCTGGTGGGCCTGCTGCCCATCTGCGCCACCACCGTCATCGAGGCGGACGTCATCGAGCGTCACCCGGAGGTCGCCCAGCGGGTGGCCGCCTTCCTTGACCGCAACCGGGACCTGCTGACCACCATCGCCGACCCGATGGTGCCAGGGGTGAACGGCCGGCGCCTGCTGTCCCTGGTGAACGAGGACAAGCTGCGGCGCATCCTGGCCCGCATGCTGGACGAGGACCGGTTCCTCGGCCCGCACGGCATCCGGTCGATCTCGCGCTGGCACCTGGAGCATCCTTATGTCTTCGATGTCCACGGGGTCGAGCACCGGGTGCGGTACGAGCCCGCCGAATCGACCAGCGGGATGTTCGGCGGCAACTCCAACTGGCGCGGGCCGGTCTGGTTCCCGATCAACTTCCTGCTGATCCGGGCGCTGATCCAGCACTACCGGTACTACGGCGACAGCCTGACGGTGGAATGCCCGACCGGCTCGGGGACGATGATGACGCTGTTCGAAGTGGCCCAGGAGCTGTCCCGGCGACTCTCGGCCACCTTCCTGCGGGGCGGCGACGGGCATCGCCCCGTCTACGGCGGGACGAAGCTCTTCCAGGAAGACCCGCACTGGCGGGACCTCATCCTGTTCCACGAGTACTTCCACGGCGACAACGGGGCCGGGCTCGGCGCCTCGCACCAGACCGGGTGGACCGGCCTGGTAGCGCGGCTGATCCAGACCGGCGGGCAGTTCGACGCCGCGGCCGTGCTCGAGGACCGGCACTGGCCGCTGGCCCGCCCCTACCGCAGGCCCGTCGTACCGCCCGCCTGACCGTTACGAGGCCGGCGTCTCATCGAGGCGGTCGGGCTGTACCGGACCCTTGGTACGACCTCGGTACAGCCCGACCGCGATGAGCGGATAGATCAAGACCGACAGCACGCCCGCGCCGACCAGGGCGGCGGCGGTGGCCGGGAGCATGACCCCGTCCTGTTCGCCGATGTCGGCCAGGGCGATAAGCAGCGGCAGCGAGGTCGCCGTGATGAACGTCATCTCTACCCGCTGCCGGAGTTCAAGATCATGCCGGTAAACCAGCAGCGACGGCAGGCCGCGGACGACCAGCAGCAGCGCCAGCAGAACAAGCAGCCGCAGCGGGCTGTGAATGATCGCCGTCAGGTCGATAGTCATTCCGGACGAGATGAAGAAGATCGGGATGAATATCCCGTACCCGACCGTGTCGAACTTGCGCTCGAGGTTCTCGGTGTCCAGGTTGAGCCTCCGGGTCCAGATGCGCAGCACGATCCCCGCCAGCATGGCGCCGAGCACGACGTCGAGCCCGAATCGGGCCGCGAAGGCCAGCAGCGCGAACAGCAGCACCACTGCCCAGCGCAACGTGACCTGCGCGGTCGCGTCCTGGCCCTCATCGATGATCCGCTTGACCGCGGTGCTTCTTGCCAGCCATGGCACCAGGGACAAGACGATGGCGAGCACCCCGACCAGGACCACCGAGGCCAGCGCGATGAAATGACCCCGCTTGGTGAGGAACACGGCGATGATCAGGATCGGGAAGAGTTCGCCGACGGCGCCCGCGGCGAACACGTGCCGGCCGAACTGACCGCCCAGCATTCCGTTGTCCCGCAGGATGGGCAGCAGCGTGCCCAGGGCGGTGGTGGTCAGCGCCAGCCCGACCGGCACGTAGTCCTTGATATAGCCGGCCGAGTAGAGGAGCCCCGTCACCCCCACCGAGATCACCGCGGACATCGCCCAGCCGGTGATCGCCAGCCGCCCCGGCCGCTCCCGCAGCAGCAGTGGATCAAGCTCATAGCCGGCCAGCAGGAACAAGAACCCCAGCCCCACATCGGACAGCAGCTGGATGTTGTCCGTCTCGGCCACGCCGAGGACATGCGGGCCGATCAGGATGCCGCCCAGCAAGAAGACGACGACCTGCGGAATCTTCGGCCCCGGCAGCAGGGCGACCAACAGCGGCGTGAGCGCGGCCACCAGCGCCACCGCCACCAGATCGTTAAGCCCCTGCACAATGTTCACGATGGCCGTCCGGCCGCGCGTGATCCAGTCATCCGCACCCCCGAGCGGTGATCACCGAGGGTGTACCCACGTAAACCGCGGGTCACGACTGGTCACCCAGCCGTTTCCCCGAACCACTTGGGTAGAACCACGGCCCGTTCAAAAGAAGAGATCTTCAACCCTTCCTCTGAACGGACCGTGATTTCACCCGCACCGCCCACTCAAACCTCTCCCCCCATCCACCCCTCCCCCACCGGCCGCCCCACCAGCCACCCGCACCCAGCCGGCCGCCACGCCATCCACCCGTGGTTAACCTGTCACCTACGCCATCCACCCGCACCGACCTGTCACCCACGCCATCGACAGCGCCTATTGGTGTCGTTGGCGTAGCCGACAGGTCCGGGCAGGTCGTTGGCGCAGCCGACAGGGCGGCCGCTGTCACCTACGCCATCGACAGCGCCTATTGGTGTCGTTGGCGTAGCTGACAGGGTCCCGATTTGGGTCGTTGGCGTAGCGGACAGGGCCGGGGACGCCGCAAGGTCTGTCGCGGCGGCTGGGCTCAGGTGCCGTCGGGGAGCAGAGCCAGGGACGCCGCGAAGGCCGTCGCGGTCGCGGTCACGGCCCGGCACAGGCGGCTGGCGCGGGCGATGTCGGCCGGCCCGGGCGGGCGGCCATCACCGAGCTCGGGCCGGTGCTCGGCCCGCCCGGCGTAGCTCAGTGGCCCGCCCAGCCGGAGGCCGAGCGCGCCGGCGAAGGCGGCTTCGCACCAGCCCGCGTTCGGGCTGGGGTGCCGGGGCCCGTACTCGGTGGCGATCCGCCAAGTCGCCAGCGGACGGCCGCCCACGAGGGGGGCGCACCACGCCGCCAGCAGCGCGGTGACCCGCGCGGGCGCCCAGTTGGCCATGTCGTCCAGCCGGGCGGAGGCCCAGCCGAACCGCTCGTAGCGTGGCGAGTGATGCCCGACCATCGCGTCCAGGGTGTTGGCGGCCCGGTAAGCGGCCAGCCCTGGCGCTCCCGCCAGCGCTCCCCACAGCAGCGGGGCGACGATGGCGTCGCTGCAGTTCTCCGCGACCGACTCCACCACCGCCCGGGCTATCCCGGCCTCATCCAGCTGGGCGGGATCACGCCCGCAGAGGTTCGGCAGCAGCCCGCGCGCGCCCCGCAGGTCGCCGGCCAGCAGCGCCAGCTGGATCCGGGCGGCCTCGACGGTCAGCGATCTGGCGCCCGTTACCGCCCAGGTGACCGTCCCGGCACAGGCCATTCGGGCAACCGGGTGCTGCCCGACGAGCCTCGCGGCAGCCAGCGCCGGGGCGATCGCCAGCGCCTCGCAGCACGCGGTGAAGGCCGCCCCCCGCGTCTTGCCGTCGGTGTACAGGCACCGCTCGATGCGCGCCGCCGCCTGCCCGAACAGGGCGACGGGATGGCCGCGGCGAGGATCGCCGATCAGCGCATCGGCGAGCACGCCGGCCGCGAGGCCTCCCGCCAGCGGCCAGTCCGCCGCGCGGACGGTCCTGGACTTCACAGCAGGCCCGGACGGAGGGTGGCCAGGCCGGGGGTCGGTCCCCGCTCGATGAGTCGCAGCAGGGCGTCGGTGTCGAGGTGCTCTTCGACGGCGTCGGCCAGCGTGTCGAACTGGGCCTGCCGGGCGGCCGCGAACGAGGTATCAGGCGCCGGGGTGAAGCCGCGGCCGGCCAGGCGGGCGATCTCGGTGAGGTAGGACCGCCGGAACTCGTCGTTCTCCAGGATCCCGTGCCACAGCGTGCCCGCGACCGCACCGGACCGGCAGCCGTCGAGCGGCGTGCCGCCGCCGCCCGGCTCACTGGTGAACCAGGGCTCGCCGCCGTGCACCTCGACCTGGCCATGGTGGATCTCGTAGCCGATGACCGAGGCCGAGGCCCCGTAGCCGGACGGGCGGCGGAGCGTCTTGCCGGCCGCGAAGCGCGTGGCCACCGGGAGCAGGCCCAGGCCGGCGACGGCACCGGACCTGCTCTCGACGTCATCCTCGATGTCCGTCCCGAGCATCTGGTAGCCGCCGCAGATCGCCAGGATGGGCCGGCCCGCGGCGGCCCTGCGCTCGAGCGCGACGTCCAGGCCCTGGCGGCGGAGCCAGGCCAGGTCGGCAACGGTGGCCCGGGTGCCGGGCACCACGACGAGGTCGGCGTCGGCGGCCTCGGCCTGGGTGCTGACGAAACGGACGGCGACACCCGGTTCCAGTGCGAGCGCGTCGATGTCGGTGAAGTTGGAGATGCGCGGCAGCCGGATCACCGCGACCCGAAGCATCTCCCCCGTCCCCGCGGGCGGCCCCGCGGCGTACGGGCGCTCGGCGGCGACGGCGTCCTCGGCGTCGATCCAGATCCCGTTCAGGTACGGCAGCACCCCAAGCACCGGACGCCCGGTCAGCGCGCCGATCTGCGTCAGCGCCGGGGCGAGCAGATCGCGGTGGCCGCGGAACTTGTTGATGACGAAGCCGCTGAGGTGTGACTGGTCAGCCGGGTCAAGCAGCGCCAGCGTCCCGTAGAGGGCGGCGAACACGCCGCCCCGGTCGATGTCGCCGACGACGATCACCGGCAGTCCCCTGGCCCGGGCGAGTCCCATGTTGACGATGTCGTCGCGGCGCAGGTTGATCTCGGCCGGGGAGCCCGCACCCTCGCAGATGACGACGTCGAACCGGGAGCGCAGGTCGTCGTACGCTTCGAGCACGCGGGCGAGCAACCGCGCCCGCCCCTGCCCCGCTCCCCAGTAGCCCAGAGCGCTGGCTTCGCCGACCGCCTTGCCCATCACCACCAATTGGCTGCGCAGGTCGCTGCCCGGTTTGAGCAGCACCGGGTTCATCGCCGCCTCCGCCGGTACCCCGGCCGCGGCCGCCTGCATCGCCTGTGCCCGCCCGATCTCCGCCCCGTCCGGCGCGACCATCGAGTTGTTGGACATGTTCTGCGCCTTGAACGGCGCGACCTTTACCCCCTGCCGCGCGAGCCAGCGGCAGATCCCCGCGGTGAGGACGGACTTCCCGGCGTCCGACGTGGTCCCCGCCACCAGCAGCGAGCCACTTGTCTTAGGCACCGGTCCCACTCCCTTCCCCCAGCCGCCGCCCCGCGGCAGCCACCGCGAAAGATACCGCAACGAGGTACCTTCTCAGCGTGGGGCGGCCCTCGGCGGCGCCCGCCGAGGGCAGGCCGGGGAGGATGTAGAGAACCGACCGGGCGGCTTCGACTAAGGGCTGAAGCGCCCATCCAGGCGACTCGCTGGCAGAGCGACAGCAAGGAGAAGACCCGTGAAGTACATCGCGATCATTTACGGCAACAAGGAGATGTGGGAGTCGTTTCCGCCCGAGGTCGCCGCCAAGGCGATCGGCGAAGTGAATGCCTTCAACCAGCGCTACACCTCCTCCGGTGAGCTCCTTGGCGCCTACGGGCTGGCCGACGAGCTGATGGCCAAGACCGTCAGGGTCCGCGACGGCGTGCCCGCGGTGACCGACGGGCCGTACCTCGAGGCGAAGGAGTTCGTGTCGAGCTTCTTCCTCCTCGACACCGACAGCGAGAAGCGGGCGCTGGAGATCGCGGCCGAGTATCCCTTCGCTTCGCTGGGCGCGGTCGAGGTCTGGCCGATCCTGCACGAGTCCGGCGCGGACGTCTGAGACCGGTGGCTGACATCGAGGACCTGCTGCGCCAACTGGCGCCGCAGGTCCTCGGCGCCCTGCTCCGCCGCTACCAGGCGCTTGACCTCTGCGAGGATGCCGTTCAGGAGGCGCTGATCACCGCGGCGATTGACTGGCCGGCCAAGGGCGTGCCGGAGAACCCCAGGGCCTGGCTCAGCACGGTGGCCACCCGGCGCCTGATCGACGGGGTTCGCAGCGAGAACTCACGGCGCCAGCGCGAGGACCGCCTCGTTTTCGGCGCGCCGCCCGCTGAACTGAGCCGGATTCCCGGTGACGAGCGTGACCCCGATCGCGACGACACCCTGATCCTGCTGCTGCTGTGCTGTCACCCCGCCTTGACGCCGCCGTCGCAGATCGCTCTCACGCTGAAGGCGGTCGGCGGCCTCACCACGGCCGAGATCGCCCGCGCCTTCCTGGTGCCAGAGGCGACGATGGCCCAGCGAGTGAGCCGGGCCAAGCAGCGCATTCGGGAGGCTGGCGCGACCTTTTCCATGCCGCTGGCCGAAGAGCTCGGCGATCGGCTCCGGGCGGTGCTCCACGTGCTCTACCTGATCTTCAATGAGGGTTACACGACTACCGCGGGCGCCCAGATCAACCGCACCGACCTGACACGGGAAGCCATCCGGCTGACCCGAGAGCTGCACCGCCTCCGCCCCGGGGACGGCGAGGTCAAGGGCCTGCTGGCCCTGATGCTGCTCACCGAGGCACGCCGCCCGGCCCGCGTCACCGCTGACGGTGAGCTCGTGTCCCTCGCCGACCAGGACCGCGGCCGCTGGGACGGGGACGCCGTCGCGGAGGGAGTCGAACTCGTCACCGGCGCCCTCGCCCGCGGCCCAGTGGGCGCCTACCAGCTGCAGGCGGCCATTGCCGCGGTCCACGACGAAGCAGCTAGTGCGGAGCAGACCGACTGGCCGCAGGTTCTCGCCCTGTACCAGCTGCTCGACCAGGTCGCGCCGAATCCGATGGCCACCCTGAACCGCGCTCTGGCCGTCGCGATGGTGCAGGGAGCGGACGCCGGACTTGACCTGCTCGCGTCCCTTAACAGCGACGAGCGGGTAGCAAGCCACCACCGCCTGTATGCCATGCGCGGGCACCTGCTCCAGCTGGCCGGATCGCTGGCCGAGGCACGCGCCGCCTTCGAGGAGGCCGCCCGCCGGACAGCCAGCGCCCCGGAGAAGAGGTACCTGATCCACCGCGCACAAGACTGCGCTCGCACCGAAGGTGCCAACAAGGCCGGAGGCCCAACGTCATGAATTCGCGCACTGCGAATTTACGCGTGCCCCACGGATGAGATGAACCACGCTGTGCGAGCGCCGGTCAGGCAACCCGTGTTCATAACGGTGCCATGAGAAACGTGAGCCAGAACCTCCGGACCGCCGCCGAACGTTATCTTGTCGCCAGGCCGTGCGACGAGCCGACCATGCGCGTCGTAGACGCCAAGCGGACTTGTTCCCGCCCGGTAGCTCACCGGCCACACCAGATCCATTCGACGGCCGTTGACCGATGATGTCAGGGAGAAGCATCCATCGCTGAACGAAAGGCTGCCGAACGCGACCGATGCCAAGGCCGCGCCCGGAACACTGGTCATGGTGGGCAGCGCCAGATCCGCCCCATCCGTCTTAGCGCGCACCCCACCGGCGCTCCGCGCAGCCGCGGCGCGCTGAGTCGCCCCCGCGGGGACCGGGCGGCTTTGCGCGCAACCCGCTAGCGCGGCTAGCGTCGCCAAAGCAGCCACCAGAATCCCCGCGGGGGAATGATGCCTCATCGTCCTAGCCGAAGCCACGTGCCCAGGCAAAACCATGTCACTGCCTTCTCTCAGCACTTGTAAAGCCGGCTAGCACGGGCACTGCGTCAGCTGGTCTTCAACACCACCCCCCAGACCGCTGCTTGCGCCGCGAAGTCGAAGTAGTAGATGGTGTGGGAGCAGTCGGCGCCGCGGAAGGTGTACGTCTTGCAGGCAATCGCATCCCCGCGGGCTTCAATGACACCCTCGACATTCAGGTGACCTGGCGGGGTGGAGAATACCGGTCCGCCGCTATCCCCTCCGCCGACCGGGATCGCGCTCGTGTTCTGGGCGCGGTCGATATTGTAAAGATCACCGCCAATATTCACCGTTTCCTTCGCGAACAGGACGGTGGTGCTGCACACCATGCCCTCATAGGCACCTGAGGGGCACACCAGTTCACCGACGACCGAGGTTGAGTGGGTCTCCTGCGGGTTCGTGTAGCCGTTCAGGGTGCCCGGGGGGTTGTAGGGGGTGCTGTTCTGCCAGTCGAGGTCGCTGTACGTCGCTCCGGACATAAGGGCGTCGTCGTAACCGGTGGAGCTTTGCACGTGGCTGGACGTGCCCAGATACGCGCAACCGGAGAAACCGCATCCCCGGGAATCCAGGATATCGTCGTTGTACTCGACATCCCCGGTCGCGTAGTCGAAACAGTGGGCCACGCTGAGGAAATACTGATGGTCGTTGGTCGGGTTGATGACCGGCGGGCCGGTCGTGCAGCCAGAAGAACCGTCAGCCATGAAGTCCCCGCCGTTGTACCCGGCCGTATCGTCTATTCTGGTGGCGGCCAGTGTCGGGTACGAGCTCTCTGCGGTAAAAGTCACCGGAATGCCAACCGCGGCCCTGATCGCCTTCTCGGCTGCCGCGGTCGGGTGAATGAGGCCGACATGCAGCGAGTTCGTGACCGGATCGGGCCCCCAGTCAGTGATCTTGATGCCGTCCCGGCGGAGTTCGCGTACGTCCGAGTTGAGCCTCGACTGACCCGCGGTCAGCCTCGCGAACGTGTACCTGACCACCTTGAACCGCACGTGCCCGAAGGCGCTGCCCGCTTCCGCGACTCTCGCCAGGCTCGCAGTCGGCGCCTTGGTGACGTAGATCGTGACCATCTGAGCAGGCACGCTGAGGGATACGCCGGCGTAATCGGCACGGCTGAGGGACGCCGCAGAAGCACTCGACCGCACGGCTATCCCCGCGAGCTGCCCCGAGACGCTCATCGTCGTGCCCGCGAGCCTGACGGGCACCCGCGCCACCGAGTCCGCGGCACGGGCCTGCCCCGCAGCCAGCCCGCTGCCCGCCATCGCGAGCGCTACCACGGCGGCGGGCAACGCGATTCTGCGCCATCGGCCTGGTCGACCACGAGGCTTCAGCCGTGCACCCGCGAAAGCGCTCCAGCTCCCGCCTGAGAAGAATGACTTCACTACCGCCTGCCTTTCGTTTTTCCGCTTCCACGCGACCGCGTAAAAGTCCCTGCACGCAGCATCGGATGATCCTGAAAGCCCCGGCCAGACATGCGGAGGCTCCGGAATCGCCGTGCTCTAGACGGGACCGGGGCGCTCAATTTCATGCCAAATAACATGCCCAAAGATATGTCGAGCCGCCCTCGAATCGGCCCCAACTAAGATGACAGGTCTGGCGGCCTTGATAAGCGGGCCAGTAACCTGTGACAGGACGCGAATATAACCCCGGCTGAACGCCTGGGTGGTTGTTGTCGCCTAGTAGATTGCTCCTCTTAGTGTGGCCGGAAGCGACGAAAGCGATCATACATCCACGGTACTCTTTTGCGGAAGTGCACAGTTCACGCAATCTCGTGCAACGCCGTCACTTCCGTAGGCCGCCGTTCCGCGCAGGCGGATAAGCATCAAGCCGCGGTTAGGGATGCGAGTGCGATAGCAGCCATCGCGTAGTAATAGCATTTTGAGAGGCCAACCGCGAAATGATAATCGAAGCTTCCCGGTACCGAAGTAATTGGTGGTGCAGGAGTGGCCTGCTTTCCTCTACCGATGCGGTTTCACGCCTGGCGTGGCTCACTGGATTCACGGACGACAAGCCGGGTGGGGAGGATCAGCGGGCCTGGTTGTTCTCCGTTGATGAGGCTGACAAGCATTCTGGCCATCTCCCAGCCGAGTTGCTTGATTGGCTGCACCACGGTGGTTAGTGGCGGGTTGATGTAGCGGGCGATCGGGTAGTCGTCGAACCCGACCACGGCCACGTCACCGGGTACCGCGCGGCCGGCGGCCTTGAGCGCGTGCAGGGCGCCGACCGCCATGCTGTCAGAAGCGGCGAAGATCGCGTCGAGGTCCGGGTGGGCAGCGAGCAGACGGCTCATCGCCGCGGTGCCGCTGACCTCGGTGAAGTCGCCGTGCCCGACCAGCTCGGGGTCGAGCCCGGCGACGGCGAGCGCATCCTGGAAGCCGCCCAGCCGCGCCGCGCCGACGTGAGTGTCGAGTACACCGGTGATGGTGGTTATACGGCGGCGCCCGCTGCCGATGAGGTGCTCGGCGGCGAGGCGGGCGCCGCCGCGGTTGTCCGCGTCCACATACCAGGCGGGTTCGGCGTTCAGTGGACGCCCGCCGTAGACGACGGGCAGGTCGAGTTTTTCGGCCAGGCGGTAGAGCGGGTCGTCGCCGTGCAATCCCATGAGCATGATGCCGTCGGCGCGCCGGGAGCGCAGAATGCGCTCGAGCCGGGTTCGGCCGAGGTCAGAGTCGGCCAGCGCCAGCATCAGTACCAGATCGGTGCGCTCGAGGGCGGCACTGACACCGGCGATGATCTGCGCGTAGAAAGGGTCTGCGAACAGCTCCGAGTCGTGGTGCGAGATGGCGAGCACGACCGCTCCGGACTGCCTAGTGGCCAAGGCTCTGGCGGTGGGGTTGGGCACGTAACCCAGTTCCCGCACCGCCCGGTCAACCGCTTCCCTGGTGGTCCGGCTCGCATGCCCGGATTGGTTGATCGCCCGGGAGGCAGCGGAGCGCGAGACCCCGGCAAGCCGCGCGACCTCATCGAGCGTCGGCCGGCGCTTGGGCGGTGTCGTCATCAGGTCCCTGCGCTTCCGGTTCTGGTTGGCTCCCAGACATGGTACTGGCCAGCGCCAGGAACTGGAAGCGCTTCCAGTATGAGCCGCCCTGACTCTCGCCTATTGACAGACAATGCCCAAGCGCGCAGTATCGATCAGACTTAAAAGCAATGGGAGCGCTTCCACTATCAGTGCTTCCGCCCGCCATCAGGAGCCATAGTGCAAAGACGTACTCTCCGGCGGCATCTCGCCGGCCTGACCACACTCGCGTTGGGGGCAGCGGCCCTGGCGCTCACACCCGGTCTCGCCTCCGCGGCGACCGGGGCACCCGCAGGCCACACGCTGGCCCCGAACACCCGCTTCTACGTGCCGCCGCCGGCTCAGGGGTCGGTGCAGCAGATCCTGCAGTTGGTCAAGAGCGGCCAGCTGAAGAACGCGGCGCTCCTCACCGCGATGGAGGCGGTGCCGTCCGCGGTCTGGCTCGACGGCGAGACCGCCGCCCAGGCAGCCGAGCCTGGCAACCTGGGCTGGGAACAGGCCGACGCCGCCGTCACGCGGCAGGTCCGTCTCACCCTGGCCGCCGCCAGCCTGGAGCACGCCGTCCCGATCTTCGTCGCCTACAACATTCCCGGGCGCGACTGCTCTGAGTACTCGGCCGGCGGCGCGCCGACTGACGCCGCCTACGATGCCTGGATCGACACCATCGGCAACGCATTGGGCAACGCCCAGGCAGTGGTGCTCGAGGAGCCTGACGCGCTGGCGAACCTGCCGGGATACTGCGGCTCCACGTACGCGACAGCGTTCCCGAACATCACCAACACCACCCGGATCGACGACATCCGCTACGCGGTATCCACGCTGGAAGCAGACCCGAACATCAGCCTCTATCTCGATGCGGGGAACAGCGCCTGGCAGAACGCCGGCGGCATGGCGCAGACGCTGACCGCCGCGGACATCCAGCAGACGCAGGGCTTCTTCCTCAACGTCTCCAACTACCAGTACGACACCAACAGCGCCTACTACGGCACCTGGGTGTCGTCGTGCATCGCCTACGCGACCGTGAACGAGGACCAAACCCCGGCTGACGCACTGGCCGGCGTCGCCACCTTCACGGGAACGTCCACTCCGACCGGCGCCTTCGCTCCCCCGGCTTATCCCCCCACCACTCCGCCCGGCGGCTGCGCCAGCCAGTACTGGAACGGCGGCGCACCGGGAACCAACATCGCCTCGCTGGTCGGCCCCTACACCGGCGTGGCGCTGAGCCCGTACAGCAGTTGGAGCGAGACCAGCACCACCGCCGACCTCAACACCTCCGGCATCGACGCCAGCTATGCCAGCGCCCTCGGCAGCACGGTGCCGACCACGCACTTCATCGTCGACACCAGCCGCAACGGCCTCGGCCCGGACAGCATGCAGAACTACGCCGCCGCGCCTTACGACCAGCCGGCCGGCGTCATCAGCAGCCTGGCGGGCGGCGACTGGTGCAACCCGCCGAGCGCTGGCCTTGGCATCAAGCCGACCGCCGCCACCGGGGTCAACCTGAGCTCACTCGACAGTTACCTTCCCGGTAGCCCGCAGCTGCTCGACGCCTACCTCTGGGTCAAGACGCCGGGTCAGTCAGACGGGCAATGCGACGCCGCGGGCGGTGTCCGCAGCTGGGATGACGCGGCCGACACGCCGTCCATCGCGGGATGGCCGAGCACTTCAAGCACGGCCTTCCAGACATTCGACCCGCTCTGGAGCCTGCAGACCAGCTCGGTCTTCACCGACCCCATCGCGGGCGCCTGGTTCTCACAGCAGGCACTCGGTCTCGCCCAGAACGCGAACCCCGCGTTGACGCCCCGCCCCTGATCGCTGGCGGCCCATTGCGGCCGCCCGGGCTCAGTCGCGGCGAACTGACCACGGGCGCCTCGGGCAGGCGTCGAGGGTGTGGTCCGGAATGACGAGGGCGCGGCTAGCGGGTCGTTCGACTCGCTAGCCGCGCCCTCGGCCCAAATTTTTGGCACTCGGTCAGTGCACTGAGAGGAATCGTCAGGACCTGTGGATCAACTTGTCCGGTGGAGATTAGCGCGTGCTGGGCTGGTAATAGAGCAGGACGTTGCCTGAGGTGAATTGCTGAGTCTTGAGCAGTTTGAGGCTGGTCTTGCCTGCTCCTGCGAACAGGGACCTGCCCTGGCCCAGGATGACCGGGCTCACCAGGATCCGCAGCTCGTCGAGCAGGCCCGCGTGCAGCAGCCCGGCGGTCAGTGTCGAGCTGCCCGCGATCACGATGTCCTTGCCGGGTTGCTGCTTGAGCTTGGCCAGTTCCTCTTCGGCGTCGTTACTGATGATCTGCGTGCCGGCCCAGGTGGCCTGGGGCAGGGTCCGCGAGATGACGATCTTGGGGGTGGTGTTCATCGCCTTCGCGACGTCGGGGTCGGACTCCTCTCCGGCGGGCGTGGGCCAGAAGGCCGCCATGAGCTCGTAGGTCACCCGGCCGAACACCAGCGTGCCGGCCTCGCGGAGCTGCGCCAGCGCGAACAGGCTGAACTCCTCGTCGATGGTCTGCCAGTCCAGGGCCTGGCCGGGGTCGGCGTGGTAGCCGTCGGCGCTGGTGATCATGAACGAGAACATCTTCCGCACGGGTCCTCCAGTGTGGTCGCTTCATGCCGCTGACCTTGTAGACGGTCCCGGAGTCCCTGGGTCATCGCGGGGCCGGCGGTGAACTCCAGCTCCTTCATGCCCTTCCCGGCAGATCCACAGGTTTCAGGCATAAATTCACATTCGTCTCACCCTGAACGCACGCGTGGCACTTCCCGGACGTCCCGGCTGCGGCATGCCAATGGCGTACGGGCAATACCCGAGTGCCGCCACCGCGATAGTGATGGCCCATGGCCCGCTGTCCACGGGTACGATTAGTCCGGTTTGCCGCAATGGCCATTTCACGCCGATAGGTGCGCCCCATGACGACGCAGGCAGCGCGCGAGGAAACGACCGTCGCGATCGTGGGCGGGGGTGTTGCCGGGCTGACCGCGGCGATGCTGCTGCGGCGGAGCGGCATTGACTGCGTCGTTCTGGAGCGGCAGTCGCGCGCCTACGTCGAGCAGCGGCAGCGAGCAGGCCTTGTCGAGTACCGCGGGGTGCGGATGTTCACCGAGTGGGGACTTGGCGACCTGCTCGGCACGTTCCCTGCGGACAACACGCTCGAGGTCCGGGTTGACGGGGAACCGGTCTTCATCGGCCGCGATGCCCACGCCCAGGAGTACGTCGGGGTGCTGGCCCCGCAGCAGGCGCTAGTCCGCAACCTGATCGCCGCGTTCCTCGATGACGGCGGAGACCTGCGGTTCGAGGTCGCCGGTGTGGCCATCAGCGGCCTGGACTCGCAGCGGCCCGTCGTCTCCTACACCGACCGCGAGGGCACCGCCCACGAGATCGCGTGCGACCTCATCGCGGGCTGCGACGGGGACCACGGCGTGAGCCGCGGGAGCATTCCCGGCGGCGTGCTGACGGCTTACACCCGCGACTACGGCGTGAGCTGGCTGGCCGTCCTGGCCGACACCCCGGCCCCGCGCTACCCATGCTTCGGCATCGGCGTCAGAGGCTATGCGGCCGCCTTCTCGCGGGGCCCGAAGACTGCCCGGTTCTACCTGGAAATCCCGGCGGGCGACACGCAAGCCGACTGGCCGCCGGAGCGGATCTGGTCGCAGCTGCGCGAGCGCTTCTGGCGGCCGGACCTCGCCGCCGGCCCGATCACCGAGACCGAGATCGTCCGGCTGCGCAGCCAGGTCTTCGAGCCGATGAGCTACGGCCGGCTGTACCTCCTCGGCGACGCGGCGCACGTGATCTCCCCGATGGGCGCCAAGGGCATGAACCTTGCCCTCTATGACGCCGAGACATTCGTCAACGCGGCCCGCGACTACGTCCAGGCCGGTGACGAAAGCGGGCTGCGTGCGTACTCCGACACGTGCCTTGCCCGCACCTGGCGGTACCAGGAGTACGCGGACTGGTGGTCGCAGATGTTCTTCAGCCGCTGCGGTGAGCACGCCGCCGCGGACCCCTACGCCGCCCGGGTGGCCAAGGCCCGGCTCGCCCGGTTCACCGAGCCGTCGTCGGCGGCTGCCCTCGCCTGGGGCGAGCTGATGACCGGCCTGGCGTAGCCCGTTTCTGACCGGTTCTCGTGCTCATGTGCCCCGATGTGCCCCGGCAGGCAGGGCCCGCCATGACCGTGAGTTGTCGACCGTTTCGTATAGGTGGATCATCGAAGCATGGTGGATAAGCCTGGAGAAGGACGTGCCTGGGCTGCATGGCTCGTCTCAAGAAAAAGACCTGGAAGTCCCGGATCCAAACCTGGGTTCGCATCGTTGCCTGGCGCTCAACCTCCAGCGACCCCGTTCGCCGAGTTGCCGACCCGACGGGAGCGAGGTGAGGTGAACAAGACTCTGCACCAGGATGGTCTGAATGAAGGCGCTGCTGAGCGGGCGGAGCTTATCCCATGGCTAAAGAAGTTTGTCGGCATTGACGACAATCGCCCCTTCAACTCGAAAGAGCAAGATGAAATTCTCAGTGAAATCGGGGAGTTGCGAGCCGAGGTAAGAACACTGGCCGAGCTCAGTCTTAGACAGAAAGAGGCGCTTGAGCAATCGCTGGAAGAGCTGCGGAGCGGCAGCGAGCGAATGGGCCGGAAAGACTGGGTTACATACGGGATTGGCCTAGCAACTACCCTCATCATCATGGAGTTCATTCCCCCACTGGTGCTGCTACCGCTCGCAGTCCATTTTGTCCACGCGCTTGGCCATCTACTCATTCCTGACGCGTAATCGTCGAGAGGTAGCCGGCAACGGTCAACGGATTCTTGACAGTTGCGGCTGCCTCGCATTTAAGGACGTCATCGTGTGTCCCCCGTCGGGTGATGCGCGACACGTGTCCGCCAACTGATATGCGACAGTCCAAAGCGCGGATCGCGGCAGCTGAGGGCGATCCAGCCGATCAGCAGCGTCAGAACCGGAAGCGAGTCAGGCCACCCGGCTCCGTCCCCAAGGTCACGATCGCCGAGCGTGGCTCAATGCGATACACGTTCCACGGCGGTGGCCCTTGCGACGGCGCGTTGAACGGGGCAGTGATGCCCGGCCCGCTCTCGTCAGGCTCGGCCGGCCAGCCCTGGTCCGCCCACGCCCTCGCGATACGCGCCAGCGCGCCCGGCTCGGTCACCCGCACAGCGTCACCCTCGATCACGACGTCCGCATCGCGGACCGACACCGCGACCGAGCACCGCGGATCGCGCGCGACATTGCGCCCCTTCCGCGTGCCTGCGCCCGTCTGGAACCAGAACGTGCCCTCCAGCCACAGGGCACCGACCGCGGTCACCTGCGGGCTGCCGTCCTCGTTGACGGTGGACAGCCAGGTCGTGCGGGAGTTCAGCGCGCCCGGAGCTGGCGCCGACCCCGCCTCGAGCTTCGCGGCAACGGCGGCCCAATCCACCGGCGGCAGCCCATCCGCCTTACCCAGATTGGTGATCTCCATGAGGCATCCCTCCCTTGTCCAGCGGACATC
>JBEKEK010000163.1:0-18630 GCA_050013875.1 Trebonia sp.
GAGCCAGTGACACCAGACACCATCAGGGCCGCCGCGGAGCGGATCGCCGCGGTCGGCGACAGCAGGCCGCGGCTCGCCCGTGATCCGGTGAATCTGCCCATGATCCGCAACTGGCTGGAGGCGATCGGCGCCCCCGGCGACCTGGGCGGTCAGGAAGGCGGTCGGCAGGGCCGGGAGTACCCGGACACGGCGCCGCCGGCGATGATCCAGGTCTGGACGATGCCGGGCCTGCACGGGGCCCGCGGCGGCGACGATCCGCTCGCGGCCATGACCGCGCTGCTCGATGAGGCCGGGTACACCTCGGTCGTCGCCACCAACTGCGATCAGGTGTACTACCGGCCCCTCAGGCTCGGCGAGCGGCTGGCCGTCCAGGCCCGGCTGGTGGACGTCACCGGGCCCAAGCGCACCGCCCTGGGCGACGGGTGGTTCGTGACCACCCGGAGCACCTGGACCTCGGCCGGCGAACCGGTAGCCACCATGGACTTCCGGGTACTCAAGTTCAAGCCGGCGCCCCGCAAGCTACCCCAGGGGGACGCTACCCCCTCAGCTCCCTCTGGGGTCCCACGTCCCGAGGTCTCACGTCCCGAGGTCTCACGTCCTGGGGTCTCACGTCCCGAGGACTCTCGTCCTGAGGTCATCCGCCCGGTCGTCTCGCCCGATACCGCTTTCTTCTGGGCCGGCACCGCGGCCGGCGAACTGCGCGTCCAGCGCTGCGACGGCTGCGGGACGCTCCGCCACCCGCCGGGTCCGATGTGCCCATCGTGCGGGACCATGACCGCGGGAAGCATGACGTCGGGGAACACGACGTCGGGGAACACGACGTCGGGGTACGTCGTCGCGGCCGGCGCCGGCGAGATCTACAGCTACGTCGTCCACCACCATCCGCCCGTGCCGGGCAAGAAGCTGCCGATCGTGATCGCGCTCGTGCAGCTGCCCGAGGGCGTCCGGATGGTCGGCGAACTGCTCGGCGCCGACCCCGGCCAGGCACAGATCGGGCTGCCGGTGCGCGCCGAGTTCGTCAGAATCGATGATGAGCTGACGCTCCCCGCCTGGCGGGCGACGTCCGACGCGGTCTTGCCCCCGCTGGTCATCGACGTCACGCCGACGTTCGTGATCTCCAGTGCCCTCGCCACCCGCGACTTCCAGGACGTGCACCACGACCGCGACCGCGCTATCGCGGGTGGCGCCAGGGACATCTTCCTCAACATCTTGACCACCACCGGCCTTGTCCAGCGCTATGTCGCCGACTGGGCGGGACCGGACGCGATCTTCCGCGCGATCTCTGTCCGGCTTGGCGTACCCTGCCACGCGGGCGACACGCTGACCCTGACCGGCAAGGTAACCACCGATAAGAGCCCCGCCGATGGCGGGGCCGAGCGCGTGATCTCGGTCGTCGGCCGGTGCCGGCTTGGTGATCACGTGACGGCGACCGTTCGCCTCGCGCCGGCCGGGGAACGCTGATGCCGGCGGGCGCACTCGCGGGCACCGCGGCGATCGCCGGTATCGGCGCGACCGAGTTCTCCAAGGACTCAGGGCGCAGCGAACTCCGCCTCGCGGTCGAGGCGATCACGTCGGCTCTGGCCGACGCCGGCCTGGCCGCGGCCGACGTGGACGGCCTGGTCACCTTCAGTATGGACGGCAACGCGGAGATCGCCGTCGCCCGCGAGCTCGGCCTGCGCGAGCTGCGATTCTTCAGCCAGATAGGCTACGGCGGCGGTGCCGCCTGCGCGACCGTACAGCACGCGGCGATGGCCGTCGCCACCGGAACGGCGGAGGTCGTCGTCTGCTACCGCGCACTCAACGAACGTTCGGGCCGCCGCTTCGGCCAGGTCGCGGCCGGGCTGGCCGGCCAGCTGACCACCGCCGGGATCGACAACGGCTGGCACTACCCGATGGGCCTGGCCACGCCCGCGGCGACGGTCGCCATGATCGCCCGCCGCTACATGCACGATTACGGGGCGACCAGCGAGGACTTCGGCCGGGTCACGGTCGCGGACCGCCGGCACGCCGCGAGCAACCCCAAGGCCTGGTTCTTCGAGCGCCCGATCACGCTCGCCGAGCACCAGAAATCACGCTGGATCGCCGAGCCGCTCCGCCTGCTGGACTGCTGCCAGGAAAGTGACGGCGCCGTGGCCGTCGTCGTCACCAGCATCGATCGCGCCCGCGAGCTGCCCTGGCGGCCCGCCGTGATCGCCGCCGCCGCCCAGGGCAGCGGGCCTGACCAGTACGTCATGACCAGCTACTACCGCGACGACCCGGCAGCGCTGCCGGAGATGGGCGTGGTCGCCCGGCAGTTGTGGCGGCAGGCCGGCCTCGGCCCGGCCGAGGTGCGCACCGCGGTGCTGTACGACCACTTCACCCCGTACGTGCTCATCCAGCTGGAAGAGCTCGGCTTCTGCGCACGCGGTGAGGCTCGTGAATTCATCGCCGACGGCGCGATCGAGCTGGGCGGCCGCCTGCCGCTCAACCCGCACGGCGGTCAGCTCGGCGAGGCCTACATTCACGGCATGAACGGCATCGCCGAGGCGGTCCGCCAGGTCCGCGGTACATCGGTCAACCAGGTCCCCGGCGACGGCCCCGTCCTGGTGACCGCCGGCACCGGAGTCCCCACCAGCGGCCTGCTGCTTTCGTTACCAGCGCTCAGACCACGCCCGTCGCGCCAACCTGCCGTCGGCCAGCGGTCCTTCGGCCGCTTCACGACCGCGGTCTCTCGGTGGCGGCCGTCGGCGGCGCTGGTGCCTCATAAAAGTGATATCATTTTGATAGATGGCAGCGATGGCCGGCGCCACAGCTCACGGGAGGTATCCCCGATGCGCGCAACGAATGAGAGCCCCACTCCTCCGCGTTCCCTCCTCATGAAAATCTCTGTCAGGTCGTGGGAGTACCGCAATCCCCGCCTGCTGTGGCATGGGCGCCTTGCCGTTGGCCTGATCTGCCTCGGCATCGGTGCCGTCCTGCTCGCTTACGGCTACTGGTGGGGACTGCTGGCGCTGGCGGGGGCGGCAGTGGCCATCCTTGGCGGCTACCGGATTTACCAGATCACCCGGAGCCGGCCTGCGGCTTGACGGCCGATGCTCGCTTACGCGGCATGCGGCAGGTTGCCCGCATGCGGCAGCGTCCTGGCCGGGCGTTGCCGGTGCAGCCGCACCAGCGGCTGGTGGTGCCGTGCGGTCCGCCGGGCGGGGACGACCGCGATCGCGAAGCACAGCGCGACGGTCACGACCGCCGCACCAATCAGAATCATCCAGAACATCGGCCAGAAGTCGGGGGAGAAGCTCAGCACCGACCTCGCCTCCTCAAGTCAGCCTCTGTGCAGAGGAACACGGCCCCGCTGGGGGGTTATGCCGTCAGAATCGCAGCCTGAGTTACCGACCGGTAGGGCCGAACGGCCCGAAAGTGAAACGTGTTCTACCTACTTTGCACGGGAGCTGCGGAGACCCACGGACGACGGCTGAGGCGGCCGCGCAACATCAACCCGAAGAACCCCCAGAGCAGGTCCGAGGCCGTGGTGAGCAGGCGGGCGGCGAGCGCGATGGCCAGCGCGGTACCGTGCGGTACCACCGGGGCGAGCACGGCGATCAGGATGATCTCGCGCGCGCCGATCCCGTTGGGGAACACCACCAGCAGCAGCCCGGCGGCGAACGCCAGCGCGTACCCGCCGGTCGCGAGGGGCAGGTCGACCGCCCCGCGGTCGGTCATTCCCGCCAGCAACAGCCACACCTGCCCGCCGAACGCCAGCCAGCCGAGCACCGTCCAGCCGAGCGCGCGGGCAAGCCCGCCCCAGCTTGGCTCGCGCTCCAGGGGCGGCCGCGCGGTCAGGGTGAGGACGCGGTTGATCAGGCGGCTCAGCACCGGCGGGCACAGGCCAAGCGCGATCACCGGCACCGCCGTCAGCACCCACCAGAAGTGCCTGGTCACATCGGGCGACGCCAACGGCAGGATCAGCCCTGCCACGGCGAGCCCTGCCCCCACCGCGACGGCCAGGGAGACGGCGACCGCGGCGGCGCCGCGCCGGCGCGGCACGCCTGCATCATGGCCGAGCTCAACCTGGGCGGCGAACGCCCACACCGCCCCCGGCACATATTTCCCGAGCTGCGCGACGAAGCAGACCCTGGCCGCCTTGCCGAGCGGGAGCGGAGAGCCGAGATCAGTCAGGATGGCCCGCCAGGCGAGCATCATGCACCATGCCCCGGCCATCGCCGCGGTTAGCGAGAGCGTCACCGAGTACCAGTGCAGCCGGGCCAGCGCCACCGCGGCCTGCGGCCACGCCGCGTACAGGCCGTACCCGCAGCAGGCAAGGAAGGTCACTAGGAGGCCGACCCGCGTCCACGGGTTCGATACCAGCCGGCTGAGCATGAGACTAGCGTACAGAACTAGAACGCGTTCTATCTACTCCCCGGTAACCGGCGACCGGACCGCTCCCCGGGTAGACCACGCTCGGCCGCGCGTTGGCGGTGGCCTTGGTCGAGCAGCCGCGGTAAAGGTCGTTCAGCCGGAGTACGCCCTGGACAAGCGGGGGAATGGCGGCCGGGATTCTCGGGGCGGTGGCGGCCGGCGCGCGCCGTGTCCTGACCGCACGCCGGCCGTCCCGGCCGTTACCCGGCATCCCAGAATGAGCACTGATGCTCGGCCCCGAAGGCGGCCGCGGCGATCGTGGCGCTCTGATCACCGGGCCGCAGCGACATCAGCAGGCGGCTTGCGTACCGCGGCCAGGCCGGCTGGCCGGCTACCTCGGGCGCGCCGGTGGTGACGAACGCGCCCCAGTACCTGACCATCTGCCGTGACAGCTCAAGCTGCGCGGGCGTGAGCAGGTCATACAGCGAGTAGCCGTTGTTGAAGCTCGGCCACAGGTACGCGAGCTCCATCGCGTGCCCGGCGCCCCACTGGTAACCGGGGTGATCGTTGTTGAGCCCCGGCGCGTGCAGGTCGTCGAACTGGTACATGTACGTGCGCGTGGTGGACGAGAACTGGGCCGCCAGGTTCTGCTCGGGGCACCCGCCGATCCCGGTGATGAAGCCGCTGTCGGTCCAGATGTCACCGATCATGTAGGCGGCCGTGTAGGTGCTTGGGTAGGAACTCCACGGATACCTGGCCAGGATGGCCGCCGCCCGCGACCCGTACTCCGAGCTGATGAGCTGATCGGCCTGATTTTCGCTCAGTCCGGTCAGGCCCTGTGTGAACGTGCGGCCTTCATCGTGGTTGGTCCCGATGAGCAGCGGCACCCGGTCGTATTTCCCGGCCGCGACCGCTGTCGCGTCCGCCACCGGCAGATCCGGGCCGCCGTAGGTGAACTCGGGCGAGTAGCTGGCGCTCGCGTCGAGCAGCTTCGCTTCCGGCAGGCCGCGCAGGCACGCCGCGGCGGTCGTCGCGTCCGGACAGCCGGCCGCCTTGGCGAACGCGAGCCCCGCGGCCCGCGCGTCGGCCTGGCCGCGGGACGCGCAGCTGCCGCTCTGCATGATCGCACCGCGGAACAGCCCGCGCGCTGGCGGCGAGGTGAGCAGCGCACAGACCGACCAGCCGCCCGCGGACTCCCCGTCGATGGTCACCTTGGCCGGGTCACCGCCGAAGGCGGCGATGTTGTCGCGCACCCAGCGCAGCGCGGTCTCCTGGTCCAGCAGCCCGAAGTTGCCGCTGGCAGTTGAGGCGCCCGGGCTGAGCCCGGGGAGGGTCAGGAAGCCGAGCGGGCCGAGCCGGTAGTTGATCGAGACGACGATGATGTGATCGGTCGTGACGATCAGGGACCCGTCGTGCTGGTCGCCTGCGCCGGTGGTCAGCCCGCCGCCGTGGATCATGACGAGCACCGGGAGCCCGTGCCTGCCGCCGCGCGAGCTGTGCCCCTCGACGCCGGGCGGTGTGTACACGTTGAGGTAGAGACAGTTCTCGTTGTCCACCCGCGGGCCATTGCCGCTTGCCAGCTGTGCGCACCGGCTGCCGTAGGAAGTGGCCTGGCGGATGCCCCGCCAGCGCGGCGCCGGCCGCGGTGCCTGCCAGCGCAGCGCGCCTGCCGGCGGCGCCGCGTACGGCACGCCGAGGAACTGGTCGGTGCCCTCCGCGTGCTTGCCCTCGAGCAGGCCGCGGTCGGTCCTGACGATCGGCCGGTGGCCCGGGCGGGCCGAGCCGGCCGTCACCGTCGCGGCGGAGGCGGCGGGCGCCGCCAGCGAGCCGCCCGCCAGCGTCGCCGCGGCGAGCAGCAGGGCCACCGCGATCCTGCGCGCGGTCACCGGCCCACCTGCACGCGCGCGGTCAGCGGCAGGCTGGCCGAGGAATCGCCGACCATCAGGGCGTAGGTGCCGGGGGTGACCTTCCACCCGCCGTCCCACCAGGCGAAGGCATCGCGGCCGACCGTGAAGGTCACCCGGGTCGTCTCGCCCGGCCTCAGCGTCACTCGCTGGAACCCCCTGAGCTGCCGCGCGGGCTCGCCGGTCGACGCCGGATCGCCCACGTACAGCTGCGCCACGTCGCTGCCCGGCCGGTGCCCGGTGTTGCTGATGTCGGCGCTGACCCGGTAGCCGCCTCGGCTGGGCCGCACGACCAGCTTCGAGAACGCGAACGAGGTGTAGGAGAGCCCGTAGCCGAACGGGAACAGCGGCGTGATCCCCTTGGTGGTGTACCAGCGGTACCCCACCAGGACGCCCTCGGAGTACCGCACCTGGCCGCCCACGCCCGGCCACTGAGCGGGCGTGGACGCGGGTACCTGCGCGAGGGACGTGGGGAAGGTCACCGGCAGCTTGCCCGACGGGTTCACGTCGCCGAACAGCACGGCGGCGATCTCGTCGCCGTCGTCCTGCCCGGGGTACCAGCCCTCAAGCACGCCCTTGACCAGGTTCAGCCACGGCATCGTCACCGCCGAGCCGGTGTTGAGGACCACCACGGTGTTGGGGTTCGCCGCGGCGACGGCCGAGATGAGCCGGTTCTCGCTCGTCGGCAGGTTGATCGTGGCCAGGTCGGCGCCCTCGGTCTCGAAGTTGCTCGCGAACACCACCGCGACGCTGGCCTTCTTCGCCGCGGCGACCGCCTCGCCGAGCAGGTTGCCCGGCGGCTGCCAGCCCAGGGTGACGCCGTCCGCCCCCAGCGGGACGGTGTCGGCGTAGTCCACCTCGATGCTGGCGGCGCCGGCCGGGAGGGTGACGGTCGCGCGCGCCAGCGTCTGGTAACCGGTCTGGCTGGCGAACACGCGTTTTCCGTTGATCGTGACCGAGGCGGTGCCGGTGAACGACAGCGACATCGCGTAGTCACCCGCGGCGGGCAGGTGGATGGTGCCGGCCAGCGTGGCCGACCAGCCGGCCGCGTTGACGCCGGGTGCTGGGGACTTCCCGCCCGGTGACAGCGCGACGTCCGGGACCGTCGCCGTCGCGGCCGGCGTGCCAGAGAATGTGGTGTCGTTGTAGTACGTCGCCTTCAGGCCGGCCGGGAAGGCGGACGCGGGTACGGTCGTCAGCGCTCCCTGCGCCGGGATGTCGCCCTGGGCGTAGCTGATGCTCGCCCCCGACGCCGCCGCGCGCCTGGTGATGCCCTGGACCGGGGTCACCACGTACGGCGCGATCACGCCCGCGCTTCCGCCGCCCGACGTCAGCGCGTAGGCGCCGGCGTCGCTGCCGATCACCGCGATGCGCTGGCCATGCCGCGCGCGCAGCGGCAGCGCTCCGCCCGCGTCCTTGAGCAGCACAGTGCCCGCCTCCTCGACGTCACGGCCGGTCTGCGCGTGCCCGGGCGTGGTGACGGTGGCCGTGAGTGAGCCGGTCGGCTTGCGATCGAGCAAGCCGAATCTGAACATCTCGGTGAGGATCGGGGACACCATGCCGTTCAGCACCGACACCGGCACCTTGCCGTCGAGCACCGCCGCCTTCAGCGGCGCACCGTAGTAATCGGGGCCGAGCAGGGTCCCGCCGGGCATCTCCATGTCCAGCCCGGCCAGCGCCGACGGCACCGTCGAGTGCGTGGCGCCCCAGTCGGAGGTGACGAACCCGGGGAAGTGCCACTGGCTCTTCAGGATGCCGAGCACAGCGGCATTCTGGCACGCGTACTGGCCGTTGATGGTCGAGTAGCTGCACATGACAGAGGCGGCCCTGGCCTGCGTCACCGCCGCCTGGAACTGCGGCAGGTAGATCTCGTGCAGCGCGCGCTGGCTGACGATCGCGTCGTCGGCGGGGGTGTTGCGATTGGTCTCCTGGTTGTAGACCGCGAGGTGCTTCACCTGGGACATCACCCCCCGGCTCTGCACGCCGTCGATGAAGCCGACGGCCGTCTGGCCGGACAGGTAGGGGTCTTCGCCGTAGCTCTCGAACGCCCGCCCCCAGCGCGGGTCGCGCACGATGTTGACGGTCGGCCCCAGGTTCACGTTCGCGCCCTTGCCGCGCTCCTCGCTGCCGACCACGGAGCCGTACGCGTGCGCCAGCGGCGGATCGAAGGACGCGGCCAGCGCCACCGGCGCCGGGAGCTGCGTCACCCCGGGCACGCCGTCGGCCACGCCCTGCGGTCCGTCTTCCAGGTTCAGCGCGGGTATGCACAGCCGCGGATCGGCGGCGATGGAGCCGACGTAGCCCGCCGTGCCGGTCGTGAACCCGGTGCCGTCGACCATGGCGAGCTTGTCGTCGAGGGACATGGCCCCCAGTACTTCGCGGACCCGGGCGGCGATCGGGGCGCGGGAGCCGACCCACGGGCACCGGGTGGTCGCCGTGGCGGCTTGCCCGCTGCTGGCGGTGGCGCCGATAAACGCGAACGCGGAACACGCCAGCGCTGCCGCCGTCGCCACGGCCGCGCCGCCGCGGGTGCGCCGACGGGACAGGTCAGGTGATGGACCAGGGGTCATGAATCCCTCCAGCGCTGGTGGCTTCTGTGACACTCGTCACGCTGCTGAACGCACTCTGTACCTCGTGTTGATTTATGTCAACAAATGAAAAAATAATCGGGCAAACAGTGTCTAAATAGTTCAGATCAGCATGAATGACGCCCGCTGCGGCGGGTATTTCGGACACCGTGCGGCCGCGTGTTCTGACGGAGAGACCTGCGCCGCGGTCGAGCCGTGCCCTCGCGCTGACCGCGCTGCGAGTGCGCGGCCCGATGAGCCGGGCGGAGCTTGCCCGCTACGTGGGCGTCGCGCCGTCCACGGTTACCAGCCTGATCCAGGACCTGGTGGCGGCGGGCCTGGTGGTCGAGTCTGCGCGCGAGCCAGGCTCTGCGCGCCAGCTCGGGCCGGCTCGCCCGCCCGCGGCTGCCCGCCAGCTGGGGCGCCCCGGGCTCAGGCTGACGCTGAACCCGCGGCTGGGGGTGGTGGCGGGCATCGAGTTCGGCTTCCGCAGCCTGCGGGTCCTGGTCTGCGATCTCGCTCACAACGTGATCGGCAGCGCGGAATGCGAGCTGCCTGAGGCCCATGCGAGCGCTGTCGCGCTCGCCGCGGCGCGGAAGCTGACCGCGGAGGCGCTCGCCGCCGCCAGGGTCACCCATGACGCGCTCATCGCCGTCGGCGTCTCATTGCCCGGCCCGATCCGCCGGCACCCGGATGCCGTCAAACCGTCCCCGATACTCCCTGGCTGGCGCGGCGTGACCGGGGACGACATCGCCGCTGCCCTTAACGTCGCGGTGAGCATCGACAACGATGCCAACCTGGCGGCGCTCGGCGAGCACGTCTGGGGCGCGGGCCGCGGCTGCGACGACAGCGTGACGCTCATGTTCCACAACGGCATCGGGTGCGGGCTGTTCGTGAACGGCACCCTGGTCCGCGGCGCCCTCGGCGGCGCGGGCGAGATCGGCCACGTCACCGTCGACGAGCGCGGCCCCCTCTGCCGCTGCGGCAAGCGGGGATGCCTGGAAACCTACACCGCCATCTCCGCCGTCCTTGAGGCGCTACGGCCACAGCACGGGATGCTCACGTTCGATCAGCTCATGTGGCTGCTCGCGGCGGGCGATCCGGGCGCCACCCGCGTGGTCAGCGACGCCGCCGAGCTGGTCGGCACCCAGCTGGCCGCCGCCTGTAACCTCCTGGCGCCGCGGCGTGTCATCGTCACCGGCCCTATGGCCCAGGCCGGCGATCTGATCCTGAACCCGATCCGGGCCGGCCTCGGCAGGCACATCGCGCCCAACGAGGTCCCCGAGGTAGTACTCGGCTCGCTCGGCTCCCGTCACACGGCCCTCGGCGCCATCGCCCTCGCCCTCGACGAAACCGACTGGCTGCCGGCGCAACGCCCCCGCCCCTGATCAAGCGCCGGCAGTTCCGGCAGTTCCGGCAGTGAGGTCGAGAGCGGCGATGTAGCCGAACGTCATGGCCGGGCCGATCGTCGCGCCCGCGCCGGCGTAGCTGTGGCCCATCACCGAGGCGCTGGCGTTGCCCGCCGCGTACAGGCCGGGGATGACCGAGCCGTCCGCACGCAGCACCCGGGCGCGCTCGTCGGTGCGCAGGCCGCCCTTGGTGCCCAGGTCGCCGGGCACGATCTTGGCGGCGTAGAACGGCGCCGTGGCCAGCGGGGCCAAGTTGGGGTTGGGGCGGCAGCGCGGATCGCCGTAGTAGCGGTCGTAGGCCGAGTCGCCGCGCCGGAACTCCTCGTCGTGGCCGGTCCGCGCGAACTCGTTGAACCGCGCGACGGTCTTCGCCAGCGCTCCGGGGTCGACGCCGATCAAGTCGCCGAGCCTGGCGAGGTCCGGCGCGCGGAACACCGCGCCCGCCGCGTGCCAGCGGCGGGGGAGTGGCCGGCCCGGCGGCAGTCCGGCGAAGACGTAGCGGTCCCGGTAGCGCTGGTCGAAGACCAGCCAGGCGGGGATGTGCGGGTTCTCCGCGGTGTTCCCCTCGTACATGGCGTGCACGGCGTCGACATACGGGGCCGACTCGTTAACGAATCGCTGGCCCGCGCCGTTGACCAGGACGCAGCCGGGCAGGCTGCGCTCGGCCAGGCAGAAGTACGGGCCGCCCGGCAGCGGGATCGACGGGCCCCACCAGGCGTCGTCCATCAGACCGGTCGCGGCGCCAAGTTCCTGGCCGGCCGTGATCCCGTCGCCGGTGTTCCCGGCCGCGCCGGTAGTCCAGTCGGTGCCGATCGGCGACTGCTGGTACCGCCGGCGCATGTCCGCGTTGCGCTCGAACCCGCCCGCGGCGATCAGGACGCCGCGCCTGGCCCGGATCGCCGCCGGCTTGCCATCCCGGACCGCGTGGACCCCGGTTATCCTCCCGTCGGCTATGACCAGGCCGGTCAGCGGGGTATTGAGCCACACCGGGACGTCGCTGGCGAGCAGCCCGGCGCGCAGCCCCGCCGCGAGCGCCTGCCCAAGGCTGAGCATCCGGTGCCCGAGCAGGCGGCTGCGCGCCAGCCGGGCCGCGACCTTCGCGCCGGCCAGGATGGCGCGCGGATGCCGGGGGCCGAGGCTCAGCCAGCGGTAGTCGGCCTGGGTGATGGCGACGCCGTCGGGGACCGGAAGGTAGGGCCGGTTCAGCCGCCCGAGCTCGGCGCCGAGGACGGTCCCGTCGAACGGCACGGGCTCGATGCTGCGTCCAGACGCGAGCCCGCCGGGCGCCTCCGGATAGTAGTCGGCGTACCCGGGCACCCACGCGAAGCGCAGTGGCGTCGTCGCCAGCACGAGATCGAGCATGGCCGGGCTGTGCTCGAGCAGTGCGCGCAGCGGCCCGGCCGGGACGTCGCCGCCGGTCACGTACTCCAGGTAGGCAAGGGCTTGTTCCGGAGTGTCAACGACACCGGCGCGGCGCAGCACCACGTTGCCCGGTGCCCAGATCCCGCCGCCGGAACGGGCGGTGGACCCTCCGAACGCCCCCGTCTTCTCGAGCACCACGACCGACGCGCCCAGCCGCGCCGCGGCAAGCGCGGCCGTCATGCCGGCCGCGCCGCTGCCCGCCACGACGATGTCGAACTCCGCGGTCGCGTCCCCGTCTGCCGCCGGCCCTGTTGTCATGCTGCCTCCTGGCTTCATACTAGAACACGTTACAGTTTTGCGCCCGCGGCCCGAGGAGGCGGTTTGTCAGCGGACTGGGACCTCAACGCCGACGTTGTGGTGGTGGGATTCGGCGCGGCGGGCGCCTGCGCGGCATTGGAAGCGGCCGCGGCCGGATGTTCCGTGCTGGTGCTTGACCGGTTCACCGGCGGCGGCGCCACCGCGCTTTCCGGTGGAGTCGTGTACGCCGGCGGCGGGACGCCGCAGCAGCGCGCGGCCGGCGTCAGCGACTCGGCCGAGGCAATGTTCCGCTACCTCCGCACTGAGGTAGGCGACGCCGTGCCGGCCGGGACGCTCCGGGAGTTCTGCGCCGGCAGCGCGGCGATGCTGGCGTGGCTGGAGAGTCACGGCGTGCCGTTCGAGGGCAGCCTGTGCCCGGACAAGACGTCGTACCCGACCAACCGCCACTACCTCTACTACTCGGGCAGTGAGCTCTCCGCCCGCGATACCGCGCCGCCCGCGCCCAGGGGGCACCGGACCCGCGGCCGCGGCACATCGGGCGGACTCCTGTACAAGCGGCTGGCCGCCGCCGCCAGCAAGGCGGGTATCGGTGTCGTGCGGCAGACCATCGCGGTGCGCTTGGTCACCGACGCGGGCCGGGTGACCGGCGTCGAGTGCCGCTCGCTGCGCGGCGCTCCGGTCTGGGCGCGGGCCGCGCACCGCGCACTGCACGGCTGGGCGCGCAAACCCTACTTGTACGTGCCGAAGCTCGGCCGGATACTGCACCGGCCAGCCGAGTGGCTGGAGCGGCGTTACGGCCGGCCGCTGCTGGTAGGCGCCGGCCGGGGGGTGGTGCTGGCGGCGGGCGGGTTCGCCGCGAACCGGCAGCTGATGCGGGCGCACGCGCCGGGCGCGCGCGGTTGCCTGCCGCTGGCCACGCCGGGCGACGACGGCAGCGGAATCCGGCTCGGCGGTGCGGCGGGCGGCGCCACCGCGTTCCTTGACCGGGTGTCGGTCTGGCGGTTCCTCACCCCGCCGCCTGAGCTGGTCCGCGGCGTCCTGGTTGACCAGGCCGGGCAGCGGATATGCGACGAGTCCCGCTACGGGGCGGCGATCGGGGATGCGATCGTGGCGGCCGGCGGGCGGGCGTGGCTGCTGGTGGACCAGGACACGCTGGCCGCGGCGCGCGGCCAGGTGCCCGGCTCGACCCTGTGGTTCCAGCGGCTGCAGGCGTGGTACCTGCTGACCTTGGGCAAGGTGACCGCGGACACGGTGGCGGGGGTCGCGGCGCGGGCCGGCATCGACCCGGACGGCCTGACGGCCACGCTGGCCGCCTACAACGCGGCGGCCGTACTCGGCGACCCGGTCGGCAAGCCGGCCAACCTGGTGCGAGCGCAGGACAAGCCGCCGTACTCGCTGATCGACGTCTCGATCCGGCCCCGGCTGCTGCACCCCGCCCCGGTGCTCACCCTCGGCGGCCTGGTGGTGGATCAGGAGACCGGCCACGTGCTTGACACCGGCGGCGCGCGGATAGCCGGCCTGTACGCGGCCGGGCGCAGCGCCGTCGGCCTGTGCTCACACTCGTACGTGAGCGGGCTGTCCATCGCCGACTGCGTCTTCTCCGGCAGGCGGGCGGGACGCCACGCGGCGACTGCCGGGCCTGCTCAGCAGGGCCGGTAGGGCCGGCCGTGGCAGCGCTTCAGTAGGTGATGCTCACGTCCGGGGTCAGCGGCACGGCCTGGCAGGCGAGAACGTAGCCGTCAGCCAGGTCGGCCGCCTCGAGCACCTCGTTGTGCACCATCTCGACCTCGCCGCCGGTCAGACGGCAGGCGCACGCGCCGCAGACGCCCTGGCGGCACGAGTGCGGCGCCGTCAGCCCGGCCGCGATGAGCACGTCGAGCATCCGGGCGCCCGGCTGCCACGGCAGTACCCGGGTCGCCCCGTCGAGCTCAACCGTGAGCGTCGCGGCAACTCCGCCCGCCGCCGGAGCCTCCTCGAACGGGTTCTCCGCCAGCGACAGGAACCGCTCCGCCCTGATGCGCTTGGCCGGCACGCCCAGCTGCGCGAGCGCCGCCCTGACCACCGTGAGGTACGGGTCGGGCCCGCAAATGTACGGCTCCCAGGTGGCGTAGGGCTGGGTCACCGCGGCGATCCCGGCGGCGGCCGGAGTCCCCTGCAGCGAGTCAAGCCAGTGCGTGACAGCCAGCCGCCCGCCCGCGGCGGCCGCGATCTTCCGCAGCTCCTCGGCGAAGATCACCGACTGGTCATCCCGGTTGGCGTACACCAGCGCGACCCGGCCGCGCCCGCCGGCCAGCACGGACTTGAGGATGGAGATGATCGGCGTGATCCCGCTGCCCGCCGCGAACAGCAGGAACTCACCGTCAAGCGAGCGCGGGCAGAAGGTCCCGGCCGGGGGCAGCAGGTCAAGCACGGTACCGGCCGTGACGTTGTCAAGCAGCCAGTTGGACGCGTAACCGCCCGCCGTCCGCTTGACGGTGATCGCGGGCAGGTCCCCGGCCTGCGGCGACGAGCACATCGAGTAACACCTGGCCACTGAGCCGGTCTGGTCAGACGGGACGCGGACCGTGATGAACTGGCCCGGCCGGTAGGCGAAGGTGCCGGCCAGCGCCGGCGGGACGGCCAGCACGAGCGAGGAAGCGTCACCCGTCTCGCGGATCACCTCCGCCACCGGCACCTGGTAGTAATCGCGCACTGTCCCCGTCCCCGTCCCGCGCTCACTCATAGGCGGGCGGCGCCACCGCCAGCCGCCCGGACGCCACCGCGGCGTCAATGCTGTCCCGCAGGGTGCCGCAGCCCTCGATCACGGCGCCGCGGGCGCCTTCCGCGGTCCGCGCGCGGAACTCCGTACAGGACGCCGTGGCTGCCGCGGTCCACTGCACCGACGTATGCTGCGGGCTGAACTTCGCGACCAGCACCACCGCGCCGCAGCGTGCGCAGCGCACCGGCCGCGGGCTGGCCCGGCGGTCGTCAGCTAGCATCTCGCCGCCTGGCGGCGAGGTTCTGCACGACCTCGGCCTCCCAGCCCGCCACCGGCCTGGTGGTGTCGATCTCGAACTCGTACCGCGCGACCATGTCCGGCTCGATGTCGGCGACATCGCGATAGAACTGCTCATACCAGCGCCGCAGCTGGTAAACGGGGCCGTCCTCCGCGCACAGCAGCGGATTGTCGACGCGGCTCTTATGCAGCCAGATCTGCACATCCTGCTCGAAGCCCACCCCGACGAACTTCGCGAACTTGGCCCCGAACCGGGCGGCCTGGCTGTCGGTGAGCCCCGGCGGCCGCCTGACGATCACGCCCCACTGCAGCATGAACGAGGTCGGGCTGACCGGGTAGTGGCAGTTGATCAGGACGCTCTCCACCGGCATCCCGTTGTACTCCTGCCATAGGTTGTCGATCATGTAGGAAGGGCCGAAATACGAAGCTTCTGAACGGAGAGTGGTTTCTACCCCGCCGCTATCGGAGTAGTTGGAAGCGGTGCCGACGTCGGGCCGGGATCTCGTCCGCAGGTACTGCGAGGCGACGTGCCCCTCCAAGACGTTCTTGAAGTACGTCGGGAACGCGAAATGGATGTAGAAGAAGTGCGCCATGTCCACGACGTTGTCGATGACCTCGCGGCAGTTCGCGCCTTCCACCAGGATTGAGTCCCAGGTCCAGGCGGTCCAGTCGGCGGAGTAGGCGCCCTCGATCAGCGGGATGGTCACGTCGTCCGGCGGCGCGTTGCCCTCCGGGTCGTGCCAGACGAACAGCTGCCCGTTCCGTTCCAGGGTGAGCCAGGACCTGGTGCGGGCGGCGGGCGGCACGCGCCGCGCGTAGGGGATCCCCGCGCACCGGCCGTCGCCGCCCCAGCGCCAGTCATGGAACGGGCAGGCGACCTGGTCGCCCTTGACCGTGCCCATGGTCAGGTCGCCGCCCATGTGCCGGCAGTAGGCGTCAAGCACATGCAGCTCACCGCCGGAGTCGGCGAAGACGACCAGCTTGGTGCCGAACGCCTGCACGGCGTGCGGCCGCGGCGGGTCGCCGTCGCGGAACGTGTCCGCCAGCCCAAGGCAGTGCCAGCCGCGCGCGAACCTGGCCGGCGGCGTTCCGACGTCGATAGTCCGTGGCCCATCCATACCCATAGACTAGAACATGTTCTAGTCTTGTGGCGATGGGCGAGCACGAGGAAGGCACAGCTTGTGGGCGAAAGCGGCGCATACACAGGGCCGGAGCCGGCGGTAGTCGCCGCTGTCGCGGACCTGCTCCCGGCGTTCAGGCAACGGGCACAGGAGACCGAAGACAACCGGATGGTGTCGGCGGAGTCGGTCAAGGCGCTGGCGGAGACCGGCTTCTTCCGGCTGCTCCAGCCGGCCAGCCATGGCGGGCTTGAGGCGGACCCGATCGCGTTCTTCACCGCGGTGCGGCTGATCGCGAGCGCCTGCGGATCGACCGGCTGGGTAGCGTCGGTCCTTGGCGTGCATCCGTGGCAGCTCGCCCTGTTCCCCGCACAGGCGCAGGAGGACGTCTGGGGCGCCGACCCGGGCGCGCGGATGTCCTCCTCGTATGCGCCGACCGGGCGCGCGCGCGCCGTCGAGGGCGGTTACCGGCTGGACGGGCGGTGGAGCTTCTCCTCCGGCTGCGACCACGCGAGCTGGGTGCTGCTCGGCGGCATCGTGGTCGACGGTGACGGCAAGCCGGTCGACTTCCGCACGTTCCTGCTGCCCGCCGGCGACTACCGCATCGACGACGTGTGGGACACGGTCGGCCTGCGCGGTACCGGAAGCAACGACATCGTGGTGGACGGCGCGCTGGTCCCCGCGCACCGGTCGCTGAGCTTCACCGACGTCACCCGGTGCGCCTGCCCCGGTCAGGAGCGCAACCCCGGGCCGCTGTACCGCATCCCGTACGGATCGGTCTTCTCCAACGCCATCACGACGCCGATCATCGGCATGGCCACCGGCGCGTACGCCGCGCACGTGGCCTATCAGCGGGACCGCGTGCGGGCCTCCTACGTGGGGCAGAAGGCGGCCGAGGACGTGTTCGGCCAGGTGCGGATCGCCGAGGCCGCCAGCCTGATTGACGCGGCCTGGCTGGCGCTCGAGCGGAACATGTCCGAGCTGATGGCCCGCGCGGGCGCGGGCGAGAAGCTGCCGCTGCCGCTGCGGCTGCGGGTCCGCCGCGACCAGGTGACCGGCACCGGGCAGGCGATCCGCGCGGTGGACCTGCTGTTCGAGAACTCCGGCGGCCGGGCGCTGAAGAGCGGGACGCCGATCCAGCGGTTCTGGCGGGACGCGCATGCCGGCCGGGTGCACGCCATCAACGATCCGGAACGGGCCCTGTCGATGTTCGGCCGCGGCGAGTTCGGGCACGAGGTGCCGCCGGACGCGATGGTCTGAGGGCGAGCCGCCGGCCCGAGGAGCTTTCCCGGGCGGGCCGAGAGGATGGTCATGCACCTGCATCACGAGCAAGCGGGCGCCGGGCGCCCGGGCGTCGATCCGGTCGTCCTGCTGCACGGCGGCGGGCCCGGCGCGTTCGGGCTGTCCAACTTCGGGCGGAACCTGCCGGTGTTCGCGCAGCGGTTCCAGACCCTGGTGGTCGACCAGCCCGGCTTCGGCAAGTCCGACAAGCCGCCGGTGGAAGGGAACTACTTCACCTTCGCCGCCCAGGCGCTGGCGGACCTGCTCGACGAACTCGGCATCGACCGGGTGCATACCCCGAGCGCGCGGGCCGTCTGGTGCTGATGGCGCCGGGCGGGCTCTCGCTCAACGTGCTCGCGGCCGACCCGACCGAGGGGGTCAGGCGGCTGGCGGAGTTCCCGGCGCCGCCCGGGCCGAGCCGGGAGAAGCTGGCGGCGTTCCTGCGCACGCTGGTCTTCGACCAGCGCCTGGTGACCGACGAGCTGATCGACGAGCGCTACGCGGCCGCGTCCGAGCCCGCCGCGCTGGCGGCCATGGCCGCGCTCGGCGCCTCCTTCTACGACCCCGCCTGCTTCGAGGACGGCCTGCTCTGGCGGGAGGCGCACCGGCTGCGCAACCGGGTGCTGCTGGTCTGGGGGCGCGAGGACCGGGTCAACCCGCTCGACGGCGCGCTGGTCGCGCTCAAGCTGATCAGGCGGGCACAGCTGCACGTCTTCGGCGGCTGCGGGCACTGGGCCCAGCTGGAGAAGTTCGACGAGTTCAATCAGCTGGCGATCAATTTCCTGGAAGGAGCGAGGCCGTGATCCGGTCGCTCGGCTACCTGCGGATCTCCTCACCCGACGTTGCCGCCTGGCGCGAGTTCGGCGTCCGCGTGCTCGGCCTGACCGAGGGCCGCGGGCCGGAGGAGGGCGCTCTCTACCTGCGGATGGATGACTTCCCTGCCCGGCTGGTGATCGTGCCGGGCCCGCGCGACCGGCTGCTCGCGTCGGGCTGGGAGGTGGCCGACGCGGGCACGCTGGCCGCCCTCGGGCGCACGCTGGCGGAGGCCGGCGTCCCGGTCAAGGCGGCCGCGGCGGACGAGCTGGCCGCCCGCCGGGTCGGGGAGCTGCTCCGCTTCGACGACCCCGCGGGCAACGCGCTCGAGGTGTTCTGCGGCGCGGCCCTCGAGCACCGGCCGGCCGTCAGCCCCTACGGGAACCAGTTCGTGACCGGCGACCTCGGCCTCGGGCACGTGGTCTTGCCGGTCCCCGGCGCGGCCGACGCCGCGCTCGCCTTCTACACCGACCTGCTCGGCTTCCGGCTGCGGGACTCGATGCGGATGCCGCCGGAGTTCTTCGGCGG
>JBEKEK010000164.1:0-17525 GCA_050013875.1 Trebonia sp.
ACCGCCGCCGCGGTGCCGCCGTAGGGGGCTCCGGTAGCGGCCGACGCCGCGTGCTGCGCGGCGCTCACCAGCGTCAGGCCGAGCACCACGGCCACCGCCAGGGCCACCCGGCCCAGACGGCCCATCCGGCCGAGCCGACTGATGCGCGCCCGGCGCGGTCCGGCCCGCCGGGATCCGGCCAGCCACGGGACGTGAAATGATCCCATTCCTCTACTCCCTGTTCTCGCCCGGGCTGGGGCCCTTGTCCCGTTCCTGGGCAGATGCGTCCCAATAAACCGATGGGACTGATCCCAAAGAACGACAGCGTCCCGCCAACGAACACGGGCATCGTCGCCTTCGCTGTTCGAGGTGCCCGGGCTCACCGGAGCCCTGGCATAACGGAGCTCTTCGACGCAGCCCGCGAACCCAGGGGCGACCATTCCCCTGGTCAGCGCGTTCGCGCCGGTAAGCGGCGGGTGCCAGCTGGCGATCCGCCGCCACTCCAATAGCCGGGAGGACCACGGCCGACGTGCCGCACGCACATGGGCGACTCCAAATTCAGGTCTTATATTAAGTCGTGAATAGCACCGCCCCGCCAACTCGTCAAGAGCTCAAGCCCGGCCAATGCGCGCAGCACTCAACGAGACAGATCAGGGCGGCACGGGACACCCGGGCTGTGCGAGGCTCGTTCATTAGTGCTGAACTGGCGTTTTTCGGCCACTGGGCTGCCGGTGCCGAAAACCATGTCACCGTGCGGCAGCCGGGGCAGCGGCCGCGATCGCCAGTCGGCTGAAATACCCTCGGCGCACTGCCTCGGTCACCGGCGCGCTCGCAGCGGCCCTCTCCGCAACGGCCCTATTCCTGGGTCACATCGTCCACGATTGGGACCCGGTCCAGGCTGATGCCGAAGTAACGGCGGTAAGCGGCCAGGATCTCGGCGTCGCCGGCCAGCGTGCGCTCCTGGCGGCGGCCTTGCTCGGTCACGATGAGCCGGTCCTGGCTCAGCGTGATGCGGCCGTAGTGGGTGGCGATTGAGCAGGTCAGAGATGTCCGGAAATGCGATCCTTGGAAGGTCTGCTGCCACCAGCAGGTCGGCCCGAAATCGGGCAGCGCGTAGGGCCGGCGTTCGACCCGGTAAGCGGGCTCCCCGTCGTGGAAGATGTCGAGATCGCCGTGCCCCGAAGGGCTCTCTGCCACCCGGAACGTTCCGCTGGGATCGGCTTGGTCGCCGCGGAAGCCCAGCCGCAGCGGCTGGGTGGCGAACCGGCCGAACCCGACGTCGGCCAGCCACGGTTCCGCGAGATCGACCCGCAGGGCCATGTGGTCGAAGGGCGGCCCGGGCTGCTGGCCCGCGCCGAATACCCGCGCGGACAGCAGGCTGACGCGGAACCCAAGCGCGGTCAGCAGGCTCGCAAAAGCTCCATTCAGCTCGTAACAGAAGCCGCCGCGGCGCATCCGCACCACCTTGGCCACCAGGAGCGCCTGGTCCAAGACGATTGGCTCGCCCATATGGATGCTCAGGTTCTCGAACGGCACCGCCAGCAGATGCGCCGCCTGCAGGTCGCGCAGCGCCCGCAGATCCGCTCGGACAGGGCGCGCGATGCCGATCCGGGCCAGATAGTCATCGACCCAGCCGGCCGTCGCAGCAATAGAAGCCATGCCCTAAGTTTCACCGGCCAGCGGGGCCGGCCGAAAGCAGCCAGTGGTCCTGAGGCGGCTTATGTGGGTTCGGCCCAGAGGCCCGTGGTCGTCACGGCAAGGCTGACGCGGGAACTCGCGGGCCGGGGAACCCGGGACTCGCGTTACCGGGCTGACGCGGAGCGTTCACTGTTCCGCCGTCCCGCCGCCCCGGACAAAAGATCTTGGAAACTTTTTTCGCCGACGGCCGCAGCAGCGTTACGCACCGTCGCTGAACGGCTAGGCCGCGGTGAAAATAGCGAAGCACTACGGTGCGACGGTCATCGACGCCGGAGTGCTCACCCCGGCCAGCCCACCGTGTATGAACTCGCCGGCGGCCAGAAAGCGCCGACGGAACTGGAATCCCGGGCCACCGTCGGTAAGCTGGCGCTACTGCTCTGACCAGAGCAGACGCCCTGGTGGTAGAGTCCCGTCGACGCAACGGGGCAGCAGTGGGCACATCTCACCCGTACCGCCACGATTAATAACGACTAGATAAGGAACATAGGTACGGTGACCGTCGAGGGCGCTCGGTAGAGATAGAGGCATGAAGTCCCGCATCCTGCTCGCAGCCGCCTGTGCGGGGGTCGTTGTGTATGCCTGCCTGGCCTACCATCTGGACCTCGACGTGTACCGCATCGGCGGCCGCAACTGGCTGGAGGGCGGCAACCTCTACGGCGCGCTGCCGTCAACTGCCATGGGCGTGCGGATGCCGTTCACGTACCCGCCGCTGGCCGCGATCATCTTGTCACCCCTGTCGCTGATCCCGATGAAGGTGGCCGGCATTCTCGTGGATCTCGGGATCGTCGCCGTGCTTGCGCTGGCGCTGCGGCCGTTCTACCGCCGTCTGGGCTGGCGGATGAGCTGGGTACTGCCGGCCGCTCTGCTGCTGGAACCGGTGCGCGGAAATCTCGCCTACGGCCAGGTCGATGTGTTCCTGATGGCCATGGTCATCGCGGACTGCCTCACGGACTCGCCCCGCTGGCCGCGGGGATCGCTGGCCGGGCTGGCGGCCGCGATGAAGCTGACGCCGGCTCTCTTCATTGTGTTTTTCCTGCTGCGGCGCGACTACCGGGCCGCCGCCACGATGGGCGCCTCTTTCGTGGTGGCCAGCGGGGTTGGGTTCCTGCTGGCTCCCGCCGACTCGGCCCGTTACTGGTCGGCCACGTTGTTCAATGTCGGCCGGATCGGCGGACCGCAGAACGCGACCAACCAGAGCGTCTTCGGAGTCCTGACCCGGGCCGGCCTGCATCCGGGTACGACGCCGTTCATCTGCTTCTGGCTGGTCATTTCTGCCTTGGTCATAGCGGCGGCCTGCGTGGGCATGCGGCACGCGCTCGCGGCCGGTGATGTGTACCTGGCGCTGGTCCTCAATGCCTTCGCCATCTTGCTCGTCTCGCCGATCTCGTGGTCACATCACTGGGTCTGGGCCGTGCCCGCGCTGCTCTGCCTGGCCATCAGTGCGCGGCGTCTCGCCGTCACCGGGTTCGTGCTCTTCGCGGTCGGACCGCAGTGCTGGCTGCCCCAAGGTGCCAACAGGGAACTCAGCTGGGCGCCGTGGCAGCAGATTCTCGGCGACTCCTATGTGCTGTGCGCCTTCGCGGTCATCGGCTGGTTCGCCTACCGTGCACTGGCAGCGAACGTGGGCCTCTTGGGCCGGCTGGCCCCGCGGCCTTTCCCGAGCCCGATGCCGCTCGCCTATCCGCCCGACGATGTGGCCGCCGCCTCGTCGCATTCACGGTCGTATCCGGCCTACAGCCCGACCGGCGCCCACATCACCGCGAGTGAGCCCGGATAGTCCTGGCGCTCCGGTGAGCGCGGCCATCGCGGTGGCCGGACGCCGCCCGCCCGAACCTACCGGCGCTCGCCGCCGAACCGATCGATCGCGGCGGCGATCCCGTCGAGCACGCAGCCGAGGCCGAACCAGAACCGGTCACCGCTCGACTCGGGCGCGTCCGGGTCGAAGTTAGCGTCGAGGATCTTGGTGATCTGCGGATAGCGTCCTGAGCCGCGGATCTGCGTCTCGAACTCGTTGTGCCACGCCGCCAGTTCCTCCTCGGTCATCGCGGCCGTGGTCTCGTCGACGGTGCGGTGCCAGCGCTGCTCCTGAACCTCACGGAGCGCGGCCCCCATCACGTAGGTGCCGAGCGTCGTCAGGATCCACATCTTGGTCTTGACGTCGAGGCCGAGCCGGTCCATCGTGCCAAGCAGCCGCTCGGCGTTGCCTGCGTCGTTGGGGCCCGACGGCGGCCCGGTGTTGACGGACTCAATGGCCCACGGGTGGCGGAGCAGCGCGGATCTGGTGTTGCCGGCGTAAGCGGCCAGGTCGGTTCGCCAATCCCCCGACGGCGGCGGCGCCTCGATCTCAGCGTGCACCGTCTCGAGCATGAGCCGGTGCAGTTCTTCCTTTGACTCGATGTGCCAGTAGAGCGACATGGCGCCGACCCGGAGGTCACGGGCGATCCGCCGCATGCTGACCGCCTCGGTCCCCTCGGCGTCGGCGATGGCGACGGCCATATCGACGATGTCGGCCCGGCTGAGCCCGCCCGTCCGGCGCCCCGGATGCCCGGGGGGGGCGGCAGATTTGCGGCTCTTAGCCTGCCACTGCTCCCTCTGCTTGCTGGCCCGCTCGGCGTCCTGGCGCTCGTGGAATCGCTCATGCCAGCCGCGTGGGCCGAATGCCGTGCCTCCGTAGAACAGGCGCATCGGCAGGAAGGGCCCGTCGTCTTCCTCGCCCACTGAAGCTCCTCGCCCGCCGCGATCGGTGCGGTCGGTGCGCCGTCGCGGCCACCGATCCGGCTGCCCTGCTTAACCGTTTGCTCTCTCGTACACCGTACTGCTATCGTACGGCGTACTGGAAATAGTACGCCGTACGAGACGATGACGAGCACACCTCCGCGGAGATGCCAGGAGACGCTATGAGTGAGACACCCGCCATCGAGGCGGACGGGCTGATCAAGCATTACGGCAAGACCAAGGCCCTGGACGGGTTCAACCTGACCGTGCCCACCGGCACCGTTTACGGCCTGCTCGGCCCCAACGGCGCGGGCAAGACCACCGCCGTCCGGGTGCTGGCCACGCTGCTGCGGCCCGATGGCGGCAGCGCCCGCGTCCTCGGCCACGACGTGACCGCCGAGGCCGCCACCGTCCGGCGGACGATCGGGCTCACCGGCCAGTACGCCGCGCTTGACGAGTACCTCACCGGCCGGGCCAACCTGATCATGATCGGCCAGCTCAGCCGGCTTACCGCCAAGGCCGCCAAGCGCCGGGCGGACGATCTGCTCGGGCAGTTCGACCTGACCGCCGCGGCGAGCAGGGCGGTCAAGACCTACTCGGGCGGCATGCGCCGCCGCCTCGACCTGGCCGCCTCCCTGATCGGCCGCCCGTCGGTCCTTTTCCTGGACGAGCCGACCACTGGCCTGGACCCGAGCGCCCGCGCGCTGATGTGGGACATCGTCCGCCAGCTGGTCGCCGACGGCACGACCCTGCTGCTCACCACCCAGTACCTCGACGAGGCGGACGTGCTCGCGAGCCGGGTCGCCGTCATCGACGGCGGGAAGGTCATCGCCGAGGGCACGCCGGCCGAGCTCAAGGCGTCCGTCGGCGGGCAGCGGCTGCTGATCACACTGGCCGACGAGTCCGACTCGGCCATCGCGGCGAAGGCGCTGGCGCCGTTCGCGACCACGTCGCTCATCCCGGGCGGGCCGACCCGTTTCATCGAGGCGCCCGTTATCGCCTCCGACGGGCTGGCCACTGAGGTGGTGCGGGCGCTCGACGCGGCCGGGGTCAAGGTCAGCGAGATATCCGTGCGCAGCGCCTCGCTCGACGACGTGTTCCTGACGCTCACCGGCCACGTGGCGGAGGAGAAGGAAGACGTGGAAGACCAGGAAGAGAAGACGGCGCAGGGACAGCAGACGCAGCAGGAGGCAGCCCGATGACCGCGATCGCATTGGCACCAGGCACGCCGTCGGATACCACGGTCGGCCGCAACCCGCTCACCCTGTTCGCCACCGACGTCGGGGTGCTGACCAAACGGTCACTCGCCCGGATCAGGCGCGAGCCGGAGACGCTGTCTGACGTGACGATCCAGCCGGTCTTGTTCGTGCTGATGTTCGCCTACGTCTTCGGCGGGGCGATCGGCGGCATCGGCGGCGGCGACAACTATCACGCCTACCTGATCAGCGGGATGCTCGGCATGACGCTCGCGCAGACCGCCCCGGGCACCGCCGTCGCGATGGTCAGCGACATGGAGACCGGCCTGATCGACCGCTTCCGTTCGCTGCCGATGTCCCGCGCCGCCGTGCTGACCGCGCGGACGATCGCGGACCTGCTCACCCAGGTGATCGGCGCCGGCGTGGTGGCCCTGGTCGGGCTGGCGATCGGCTGGCGCATCAACGGCACGGCCGGGCAGGCGATCGAGGCGTTCGCGCTCGCACTGCTGTTCGGCTACGCGTTCACCTGGGTAGGCGTGTGCCTCGGGATGGTGCTGCGCAGCCCGGAGGCCGCGCAGCAGACCGGGTTCATCCTGTTCCTGCCGCTGACGTTCATATCAAGTGCTTTCGTGCCGACCCAAGGCATGCCAGGATGGCTCCAGCCGGTCGCGGAGTGGAACCCGATGTCCTCGCTCGCCGCCGCCTGCCGCCAGCTGTTCGGCAATCCGAATCCGGCGGCGGCGGTGCATGTCTGGCCAGCGCAGCACCCCGAGCTCGCCGTGGTCTGCTGGTCGGTGGGACTACTCGTGGTATTCGCCCCGCTTGCCGTCCGCCTGTACGGAAACAAGGTGCGCTGACAAGAGGTTTCACGTGAATCAGCGGCACAGAGGGAGGCATCACCACCCATGCCATTGCGGCACCCCCTGGCTGCCAGAGCATCAAGCGGCGGGCGCGACCGGTCGAACCGGCTCGCGCTCGCCGCGCTCTGCACGCTTCTGTTCCTGACTTTCCTTGATAACACGATCGTCAGCGTCGGCCTTGGCAACATCCAGACCGACCTGAAGGCCTCGGTTGCCGATCTGCAATGGGTGGTCGGCGGCTACGCGCTGACCTTCGCCTCGCTCATGCTCGCCTGCGGCATGATCGGCGACGAACTCGGCCGCAAGAAGGTCATGCTGACCGGGGCCGGGGTCTTCTGCGCGGGGTCCGTGCTCTGCGCGCTCGCCCCGAACGCGCAGACGCTGATCGCCGGGCGCGCCATCATGGGCATGGGCGCGGCCGCCAGCGAGCCGGGCACGCTGTCGGTGCTCAGGCACATGTACACCGACGACCGCACCCGCGCCCGCGCGGTCGGGGTCTGGGCCGCGGTCTCCGGGCTGGCCCTGGCGATGGGCCCGGTGATCGGCGGCGCGCTGCTCGGCGCGTGGAGCTGGCGCGGGATCTTCTGGTTCAACCTGTTCTTCGGGCTGGCCGCGCTGCTGGTCGCGGCGGTCGTCGTGCCGGAGAGCTCCGACCACCGGCAGTTGCGGGTCGACACGCTGGGCACCGTGCTCGGCGCAGGCGCACTGGCCACGCTGGTCTTCGCCATCATCGACGCGGAGACGTCCAGCTTCACCCGCCCGCTGGTGGTTGGCCTGCTCTGCGCCGCCTTCGTGCTCGCGGTGCTGTTCGTGCTCTGGGAACGGCGAAACCCGAATCCCCTGCTCGACGTGCGGCTGTTCCGTTCCGTCTGGTTCACCGTGCCGAACTTCGTCGCGTTCTGCACCTATTTCGCGACCTTCGCGATCTTCTTCTTCACCGCGCTCTACCTGGACGAGGTGGTGATGGCCTCGGGCTACCGGATCGCGCTGGTCTTCGCGCCGATGACCGTGCTCATGATCCTCTCGTCGCTGCTGGCGGGCTACCTGGCCAGCAAGGCCGGCCCGCGCTGGCTCATCGTCAGCGGCTGCGCCCTGTTCGCGGCCGGGCTGCTGCTGGCAAACCCGCTGATCACTCCGCATCCGAACTACCTGCTGCTCGGCCTCGCGCTGGCGCTGGCCGGCATCGGCATCGGCATCACGGTGGTGCCGGTCACCACGACCGTGCTCAACGCCGTGGTGCCTGAGCGCTCGGGGATGGCCGCCTCGGCCACCAATACCAGCCGCGAGATCGGCGCCGTCACCGGCGTCGCGGTCCTCGGCGCGCTCGTGTTCTCCCAGCTCAATTCCTCCCTCACCAGCCACCTGCTGGCCCTGAACGTCCCGCCAGGCGAGAAGAGCCTCATCCTCGGCTTCAAGTCGACGATCATCTCGTTCATCGAGACCGGCCAGACACCCGGTAAGTACACCAGCTACGGCTCGATCGTGAACCAGGTGATCGGCGCGGCCTACGCGTCCTTCGGCCAGGGGCTGCACGACGCGCTCTACCTCTCAGCAGGCCTCGTCATCCTGGCCGGCCTGCTTAGCGCGGTGACCCTAAGGGGACGGCAGCCCGGTCTCATATCCAATTAAATAGGGAAAAGGCGCGCCCGTACTCCGTGGTTACCGCGAGGGCCGCCGTCGGCAAACGTTTGCGGGAAGCGTAGACTTCGGGCGTGAGGGTAATTCCGGACAGCGCCATCGCCAGGTCCCTTAGCGCGCAATGGGCAATGGCCGGGATCACGATCGGCGTGCTCGCCGCCGATCAGGTGACCAAGTTCCTGATAGTCGCCGGGCTAATTCCCGACGAGTTCTCGTTCGGCTTGTTTTCCGTCAGCGTCATCAGGAACCACGGGGCGACCGCCGGCGTCGCGTCCGGCTACCCGGTCCTCGTGACGCTCACCGTTTTCGCGCTCACCGCGGTGGCGGCGGCGATCGCGGTGCGTACCACCAGCCGGGCCGCGGCGCTCTGGCTGGCGGTGACGGTCGGCGGCGCCTTCGGCAACCTGTCCGACCGGATCTTCCGATCCCCTGGGCTCGGGCGCGGCGCCGTGGTGGACTGGATCCACCCAACCCTCGGCGGCGGTTCGTTCGACCTCGCCGACGTCGCCCTGCTGCTCGGCGTCCTCGGCGCGATGACCACGCTGGCCGCCGCCCGGCGCGACCGCATGGGCCGCAAGCGCGAGGCGCCCGCGCCGGCCCGCAGCCGCGCCGTTCCCCGCCCTGCCCCGCAGGCAGGTGCCTTCGCCGCGATCCACCGGTCATTGTCTGGTGCGGGGTTTAGCCGGCCCGCGTGCTTTCACGTTAACACGTCTTAAAGCGGGCTATTATCCGGTGCATTCGGGCTAGGAATTAATCTACGGTGCGAGCAGTATTGTAAATCACTGAATGTATTTGGCTGATTACTGTAGGCTGTTTATTAGAGCCGAAATTCTCGGCCGAACGCAAATGTTCAGGAAGCGAAAGCCCATGGTTACGACCATTACGGGCATTATCCGCAGAATCGCCTCGTCCTTCCGGCTAGCCGCGGTCGCGGTACTTGCCGTGGCGACGGCGGGTTTGGTAATCGGCGCGGCCGGGTCGGCAGGCGCGGCCACGACCGCGGTGCCGGTCCCGCTGGGCACCGCCGCCCACTTCGGGGTTCTCGCCGCGGCGACGGTCACGAACACGGGTCCCACCACGATCAAGGGCGATCTCGGGCTGAGCCCGGGCACCTCGGTGACGGGGTTCCCGCCCGGTCACGTGACCGGGACCGTATACACGGCCGACCCCGTCGCCCTGCGAGCCCAGAACGACCTGACCACCGCCTACAACGATGCCGCGGCGGAGCCCGCCACGGCCACCATCCCGACCGAACTGGGCGGAACCACCGAGACCTCAGGGGTGTACAACTCGGCCGCGGGCACGTTCGGGATCACCGGGACGCTGACCCTCAACGCCCAGGGCAACCCGAGCGCCATCTTCATCTTCAAGGCCGCTTCTACGCTCATCACGGCGTCGGCGAGCAACGTGAAGCTCGAGAACGGCGCCAAGGCGGCCAATGTCTTCTGGGTGGTCGGCAGTTCCGCGACGCTCGGAACCTACTCCACCTTCCGGGGGAACATCATGGCTCTCGCCTCGATCACCGTCACGACGGGGGTCACCATCCAAGGCAGGGCACTAGCCCGCACCGCGGCAGTGACACTGGACACTGACACCATCAGCAAGTAACGGCCAGCGCCACCGGCCACCTGCCCCCGGGATTCCCCCGGGGGCAGGTGTCGGCGCTGGGCGGACGCCAGCCCGGTTTCGCGTCTTCTAAAATAGAAGCCGCTGCCGGGGGCGGGCCACACGTGTAGTCACCCTTGTCGGGCCGGACACAGAGCCGGTGCCCGAACTAGACGCATGAGCTGTGGTGGCCCCCGGTGGTTCACCCTGGCGGGCCAGTCGGAGCACGGGACCGTTCGGGTCAGTCGGTTCCGTCTTTATCTGGTCTTGGGGCGCGCAGGACCGACAGCGACCGGGGCCGGGCCACCACCTGGTCGCCGGTGTGCCGGGGGAACTCGCGGGCGGCCGAGACGGCCGGGTCGTAGCTGTCGAGCTCGATGAACCAGGTCTGGGTGGTCTCGCGGACCGCTGGGATGGTGAACGTGACCGGCTCCCACCAGGCGTTGACCAGGATGAGGAAGTCGTCGTCGAGCAGCGGTGCCCCCTCGTCGTCCTCGTCGGGCGAGTCGGTGCCGTCCAGGTAGATCCCGAGGGCGTGCATCGTCGGGTCGGCCCACTGCTGGTCGGTCATCGCCGTGCCGGCGGCGCAGTACCAGCCCAGGTCGGCCGCGTCCGCGCCGGTCAGGAAGCGCTGGCGGCGGAAGGCGGGGTGCGCGCGGCGGAGCGCGAGCAGCCGCTGCACGTAGCCGCGGAGGTCGCCGTCGGCGTCCTGCCAGTCGAACCAGGAGACCTCGTTGTCCTGGCAGTAGGCGTTGTTGTTGCCGCCCTGAGTGCGGCCGATCTCGTCGCCGCCGAGCAGCAACGGCAGGCCGAACGAGAGCAGCAGCGTGCTCAGCATGGCCCGGGCCTGCCGCGCGCGCAGCGCGTTGACGCCGGAATCGTGGGTGGGGCCTTCGGCCCCGCAGTTCCACGACCGGTTATCGTCGGTGCCGTCGCGGTTGTCCTCGCCATTGGCCTCATTGTGCTTGCCGTCGTAGGAGACCAGGTCGCGCAGGGTGAAGCCGTCGTGCACGGTGATCAGGTTGACCGAAGCGGTGGGGCGGCGGCGGGCGGCGCCGTACAGGTCGGACGAGCCGCTGAAGCGGGTGGCGAACTCGGCCACGCCGACGTCGCGACTGCGCCAGAAGTCGCGCATGCCGTCCCGGTACCGGCCGTTCCATTCCCGCCACTGAGCGGGGAAACGGCCCAGGTCGTAGCTGTCGCCCTGGCCGACGTCCCACGGCTCGGCGATCAGCTTGGCGGCCGACACCACCGGGTCCTGTGCGACCAGCTGGAAGAAGGACGACATCGCGTCGAAATCGCCGTCGCGGTCGTCGCGGGCGAGGGTGGCGGCCAGATCGAACCGGAACCCGTCCACGTGCATCTCGGTCAGCCAGTAGCGCAGCGAGTCCAAGATCAGCCGGAGCGTCTGCGGGTTACCCGCGTTCAGCGAGTTCCCGGTGCCCGTGGTGTCGTAGTAATGGCTCGCGTCGTCCGGGTCGAGCCGGTAGTACATGCCGTTGTCGAGGCCGCGGAAGCTGAGCGTGGGGCCGTTCTCGTTGCCCTCGGCGGTGTGGTTGTAGACGACGTCGAGTATCACCTCGATGCCCGCCCGGTGCAGCGCCTTGACCATGTCCCTGAACTCGGCCAGCTGGCCGCCGGGGGTGCCGTGCAGCTGGCCGCCGGGGGCGGCGCGGGCCGCCGCCGAGTACGCCTGGTGCGGCGCGAAGTAGCCGATGGAGTTGTAGCCCCAGTAGTTGGTCAGGCCGCGGTCAAGCAGCTGGCCCTCGGGCACGTACTCGTGCACCGGGAGCAGCTCGACCGCGGTGACGCCAAGGTCGCGCAGGTAGCCGGTCACGGCCTCGTGCCCAAGCCCGGCGTAGCTGCCGCGCAGCTCTTCCGGCACATCCGGGTGGCGCGCGGTGAACCCCTTCGCGTGCACCTCGTAGACGACCGTGTCGGCATAGGAGTGGCGCGGCTGGGTGTCGCCCTCCCAGTCGTAGGCCTGCTCAGAGACGTCGGTCACCAGGCACCGGGGGACGTTCGGGGCCGAGTCGAGGCCGGACGGCTTGCCGGGGTCAGCGGGGTCGTGCCCGAGCAGCGCGTCGCCGTAGGTCACGGTGCCCGACAGGGCGCGGGCGTAGGGGTCGATGAGGAGCTTGCGCGGGTTGCAGCGCACGCCGCGGGCGGGGTCGAACGGCCCGTTGACCCGGAAACCGTAGGCCTGCCCGGGCCCGATACCAGGCACGAAGCCGTGCCAGACCCCGGCGTCGTAGTGGTCGAGCGCGGCTTGCGTCTCTTCGCCCGTGCCGGCGTCGAAGAGGCAGACCGTGACCCCCTCCGCCACGGTCGAGGCGACCGCGAAGTTCACGCCGCCGTCGGCCGGCGTCGCGCCGAGCCGGGTGCCGTCGCCGGGCAGTGCCTTGACGGTGAGCGGCGTGCCCAGCGTGCCCTCGGTCACTGCTCCTCCTCGGCCGGGTAGACCAGACTGCCGATAAAGTCGATGGCCTCAGGCACCGCGCCGTGGCGGCGGCGGATGATGTCCGCGATCAGCCCGGTCCAGCCGGTCTGATGGCTCGCGCCGAGGCCGGCCGCGTTGTCACCGTGGTAGTACTCATTGAAGTAGACGTTGTCCCGCCAGTTCGGGTCGTTCTGCAGCTTGTCCACCCAGCCGTTGCATGGCCGCCGCCCGTCGGAGCCCCGCAGGAAGATCGAGACGAGCCGCTCCCTCAGGTCGGCCGCGACCTCGCTCAGGTTCTTCTGCTGGCCGGACCCGGTCGGGTACTCCACGGTGAAATCGTCACCGAAGAACGCGTGGTACGTGTGCAGCGAGTTGCAGAGCAGGTAGTTCAGCGGGAACCAGATCGGCCCGCGCCAGTTGGAGTTGCCGCCGAACATCGCGGTGGTGGACTCGGCCGGCTCGTAGTCGATGGTCGCGGTCGTGCCCTCCAGGTGCAGCACGTACGGCTGGTCCTTGAGCTCCGCCGACAGTGACCGCAGGCCGTACGGCGACAGGAACTTCGACTCGTCGAACAGCGACCGGAACACCGGACCGAGCCGGTCCACCCCGACGACGCTGAGCAGCAGCTTCTCCGGTCCGCCGTCCCCGTCGCGCAGCATCCCCATCTCGCGCGCCTTGTCCGCGTCGGTCAGCCCCTGCCGGTGCAGGAAGTCCGCGAACGCCTTCTTGAACCGGAGCGCGTTGACGACCATCTGGTGGTCAACGACGCCGACCGCCAGCAGCGGGATCATGCCGACCATCGACCTGGCCTTGACCGGGATGACCATTCCGCTGGCCAGGCACAGGTGGTCGTAGAACATCCCGTCGGCGTCGTCCCACATCCCCTGGGTCTCAAGCGCGGTGCTGATGCCCGCGTAGTGCTCGAGGAACTTGAGCACCAGGTCGGCGCCGTGCTGACGGCCGTTGCGCCAGAGGATGAGCGCGATCGTGGCCATGGACAGCGCGTAGAAGGCCATCCAGCCGGTGGCGTCCGACTGCTCGAGGACCGTGCCCGGCGGCAGGTGCGAACGGTCGATCGGGCCGATGTTGTCAAGGCCGAGGAAGCCGCCCTCGAACAGGTTGTTGCCCCAGACGTCCTCCCTGTTCACCCACCAGGTGAAGTTGACCAGCAGCTTGTCGAAGATCCGGGCGAGGAAGTCGAAGTCCTTCCCGCCGTCGAGCGCGAACACCTCGAGCGCTGCCCAGGCCTGCACCGGCGGGTTCACGTCGGAGAAGTCCCACTCGTAGGCCGGCAGCGCACCGTTGGGATGCTGGAACCACTCCCGGCAGAGCAGCACCAGCTGGTACTTGGCGAACCCGGGATCCAGGTGGGCGAGCGAGACGCAGTGGAAGGCAAGGTCCCAGGCGGCGAACCAGGGGTACTCCCACTTGTCCGGCATCGACAGGATGTCGAAGGCGTTGAAGTTCCGCCAGCGGCCGTTCCTGTTCAGTTCGCGCTCGCGCGGCGGGGGCGGCTGCGCCGGGTCGCCGTCGAGCCAGGTCGCCACGGCGTAGTTGTAGAACTGCTTCGACCAGAGCATCCCGGCGAAGGCCTGTCGCATAACCATCGCCTCGTCCGCGCTCGCCTGCGGCGGGGTCAGCGCCTGGTAGAACTCGTCCGCCTCGGCGCGGCGCCTCGCGGTAACAAGATCAAAGTCTTTTCGGTCGAACGTACCGTTGGTTCCCCCCTCCGGCTTCGGCCGCAGCCTCAGCCGGATGGCGGCGGTCGCGCCGGGCTGGACCGTCAGCCGGTACCAGAAGGCGCACTTGGTGCCCTTCCGCTCCGGATTCACCGACGGGGCACCGCTGACCACGTGGTCGTTGATGCCGTCCTTGGGGTAGGGCGTGACCGGCGCGCAGTTGAAGAGCCGGCTGGTGTTGGTCTCGTTGTCGCAGAACAGCGGCGTCGGCGTGCCGCTGGTTTCGGCATCGGCGTCGGCGTCGGCGGTGTCGGCGGTGTCGGCGATCAGCTCGAGCGGGCCAAGGAAGGGGTGCTCGATGTCGACGGCGGCGTCGCCGGCCAGCCGCATGGCCGGCTTGGGCTCGCTCTCGTCCCAGGACCAGGTGTTGCGGAACCAGGCGGTCGGCAGCACGTGCAGCGTGTCCGCCTCGGGTCCCGCGTTGGTGGCGGTGACCTGGACAAGCAGTTCCCGCGCGTCGTCCGACTTGGCGTAGCTGACCTCGGTGATCCAGTACCGGTCCTGATCGAAGATGCCGGTGTCGAGGATCTCGTACTCCGGGCTGCGCCGGTCCCGGCGCGCGTTCTCCGCCCGGAGCTGGTCGTAGGGGAAGGCACCCTGCGGGTAGTGGTAACGCCACCGGTTCCAGGCGTGGCTGGGCAGCGCGTCCAGGTACCACCAGTGCTCCTTGACGTCCTCGCCGTGGTTGCCCTCCGGCCCGGTCAGCCCGAACAGCCGCTCCTTGAGCAGGCCGTCGCGCCCGTTCCAGAGCGCGAGCCCCAGGCAGAGCCGCTGCTCGACGTCGCTGAAGCCGGCCAGCCCGTCCTCGCCCCACCGGTAGGCGCGGGACCTGGCCTGGTCATGCGGCAGGTAGTTCCACGCGTCGCCGTCCTCGCTGTAGTCCTCGCGGACCGTACCCCACTGCCGCTCGCTGACGTACGGCCCCCACGTGTACCAGGGGCTCGACTGCTTCAACCCGTCCTCAAGCCTGCCAAACCCGGCGACCCGATCGCCCTCAGTCGTCATGAGGGCACACTATCGCTGTCAGGCTGAGCCCCGGCTCCCGCAGACCCCCGTCGCCCTCCGGTCCTGATCGTTGGGTCGTTATCGTGGGTCATTCGGGTCGTATGGCGCCCCTTCTGACACACGCTCCTGGCTCTTCGGGACAGTCCTCCCCATGGTCCGCCCGTTCGGGTCGTATGGCGCCCCTTCTGGCGGCGGGCTCCCCCTGGCTCTCCCGGGGCCGGACCAGTCCGGTCAGGAGACGGAGTGGACGATGGTGCCGGTGTAGGTGCCGCCGATGGCGCCGCCGGGGACGCTTATCTGGATGAGGGGGTTCCAGGTGACGGCGGTGTTGCCGGCCACGTTGGTGGCGTTGACGATGTCTTGGGAGTTGGGTGAGAGGTCTGTTTGGGGGGTGTAGCCGAAGGTGGCGGGGCCGGTGGCGGTGGCCAGGGCGGTGATGTCGTAGAAGGCGCTGGCGGCGGGGATGGTCTCGGCCGGGCTGCCCCCCGCGGTGGTGAAGTTGCTGGAGGACACGGTGGCGGCCCAGTCGGCGCCGAAGCCGCGGCCGTCGGTGACCGCGACGGTGCCCAGGCTGGAGGAGATGGTCGCGCCGGGCTGGCCGTCGCCCAGGTTGACGGTGGCGGGGGCGGTCATGGTCAGCGGGCCGCTGATGACGGCGGTGGTGACGGCGCACGGGGGGCTGGTGGTGCCGGGCGGGCAGCTGCTGCCGGCCGCGGCCGAGGTCACGGTGTTGACCAGGTTTGCGCCGCCGGTCGCGGGGTTGCTGACGGTGACGGAGTAGGTGATGGTGGCGGTGCCGCCCGGTGTCAGGTCCCCGGTCCAGGTCAGGGCGGGGGCGGCGTAGGAAAGGGTGCCGGTGGTGGCGGCGGCGTCGTTGTTGTAGGCGGCGGCGCCGAGCACGCCGGTGAGGTCGTCGGTGACGGCCGCGGCGGTGTAGGGGGTCTGGCCGGTGTCGGTGATGGTGATCGTGTAGTCCACCGGTGAGCCTGGCGCGGCGCCGGCCGTGTTGGCGGTCTTGACGATGCTCAGCGCCGGGATCAGGTCGGTGACGTTGGCGGTGCAGGCCGGGTTGGCGCCGGCGGGCGGGCAGCTGCTGCCCGGGTCGCTCGAGACGGCGGTGGTGACCAGGTGCTTGTCGCCGTTGTCGGGGTTGTCCACGGTGATTGAGTACGTGATGGTGGCCGTGTCGCCCGGGGCGAGGTTTCCGCTCCAGGTGAGGACGTGGCCGGCGTAGCTGACGGCGCCGGCGGTGGCGGTGGCGTCGCCGTTGTAGGCGGAGTCGTTCAGGACGTTGGCGAGGTCGACGGTGACCGTCGCGGGGGTGTAGCTGGTCTGGCCGGTGTCGGCCACGGTGATCGTGTAATCCACGACCGATCCCGGCGTGGTCGTGGCCGAGCCGGCCGTCGCGGTAATGGTGAGGCCGGGGACGAGCACGGTGACAGTCGCGGTGCAGGCCGCCGGGGCGGTGCCGGACGCCGGGCAGCTGCTGCCCGGCGTGGCCGAGGTGATCGTATCGGTCAGCGTCTTGTTCCCCGTATCCGGGTCATTTACCGTGACGGTGAAGCGGATGACAGCCGACTGTCCCTGGTCCAGGTTTCCATTCCAGGTCAGCTGCGGGCCGGCCACCGAGACGAGGCCTGCACTGGCAGTGGCGTTGTTGTTGTAGGCCGCGTCGTCGAGCACATCGGACAGCGGCAAGGCGAAAGCGATGTTGGAGACGTCCACATGGCCGGTGTTGGTCACCGTGACCGTGTAGCTGACCGTGCTGCCCGGCGTGGTGGTGCCGGCGCTGGCCGTGTTCGTGATCGTTAGAACCGAGACCGGGATGCTGGTGACGCAGCTGGGGTCGGTGCTGCCGGACGGGCAGTTGTTCCCGGCGGCGGCGGAAGTGGCCGTGGTGGATAGGATCCCGTCCCCGGTGTCGGGGTTATCGACGGTAACCGAGAAGGTGATGGTGGTGGTGTCGCCGGGGGCAAGGCTGCCGGACCAGGTCAGGGTCGGGCTGGTGTACGACACGCTGCCGACGGTGGCGGCAGCGCCGCCGTTGTAGGCCGCGTCATCGAGCACCCCGGCGAGGGAGTCCGCGACGGTGGCCCCGGTGTAGGGGGTCTGGCCGGTGTCGGTGATCGTGATGGTATAACCCACGGTGGCGCCCGGGACCGTGGTGCTGGCGTCGGCGGTGCTGGTGATGGTCAGCGCGGGGGTCAGTACGCCCACGGTGCTGCGGCAGGGCGCGGTGGTGGTGCCGGGCGGGCACGTTGACCCCGGTGCGGCGGATGCGGCGGTGGCGACCAGGAGCTTGTCGCCGGTGTCTGGGTTGTTCACGGTGACGGAGAAGGTGACTACCGCGGCCGCCCCCGGGGCTAGGGTGCCGGTCCAGGTCACGACGCCGCCCGCGTAGGACACGCCACCGGCGGTGACGGCGGCGTCGCCGTCGTAGGCGGCGTCGTCGAGCATCGAGGCGATGTTGTCGGTGACGGTGGCGCCGGTGTAGGCGGTCTGCCCGGTGTTGGTGATTGTCAGGGTGTAGCCGACGACGGACCCCGGGACAGGGGTGGCCGTGCTGGGAATATTGGTGATGGTGAGGCCGGGGATGAGCACGGTGGTGACGGCGGTGCAGGCCGGGTTGGCGCTGCCGGACGGGCAGGTA
>JBEKEK010000165.1:0-25693 GCA_050013875.1 Trebonia sp.
AAGGAGCTGTACCACTGCTTCTCCTGCGGCGAGGGCGGCGACGTCATCACGTTCATCCGCAAGATCGAGCACCTCGACTTCACCGAGGCGGTGGAGCGGCTCGCCGCCCGCGCGGGCATCGAGCTCCGCTACGAGCAGGGCGGCTACGTCCCCGGTCAGGAGCACAGCCAGCGGCGGCGGCTGATCGATGCGCACAGTGCCGCTCAAGACTTTTATGTGGAACGGTCCGTGGCTTCGTCTAGCGGCCCCGCCCGGGCGTTCCTGGCGGAGCGCGGGTTCACGGCCGATGATGCCACCAGGTTCGGCGTCGGGTACTCGCCCAACGCGTGGGACGAACTGGTCAAGCACCTGCGGGCCCGCGGTTTCACCGAAGATGAGATGGTCAAGTCCGGCCTGGCCCGCAGGACCAGCCGGGGCGGCCTGATCGACATGTTCCGCGGCCGGCTGATGTGGCCGATCAGGGACCTGACGGGGGAGACGGTCGCGTTCGGTGCGCGCAAGCTCAACGCCGACGACGACGGGCCCAAGTACCTGAACACGCCCGAGACGACGATCTTCAAGAAGAGCCACGTGCTGTACGGCGCGGACCTCGCCAAGCGGGAGATCGCCAAGCGCCGCCAGGCGGTGATCGTCGAGGGGTACACCGACGTGATGGCCTGCCACCTGTCGGGGGTGGTGACGGCGGTGGCGACCTGCGGTACGTCATTCGGCGAGGATCACGTGAAGATCCTCAGAAGGCTGATCATGGACACCGACGGGTCGACCGGCGAAGTGATCTTCACCTTCGACGGTGACGCGGCCGGGCAGAAGGCCGCGCTGCGCGCCTTCGCCCTGGAGGAGCGGTTCGTCACCCAGACCTACGTCGCCGTGCAGCCGGACGGCCTCGACCCATGCGACCTGCGGGTCTCCCGCGGCGATGCCGCGGTCCGTGACCTGGTGGCGCGGCGGGTGCCGCTGTTCGAGTTCGCCATCAAGTCGGTGCTCGGCAAGCATGACCTGAACACGCGGGAGGGTCAGTTCGCGGCGATCGACGAGGCCGCGCCGATCATCGTGCGGATCAAGGACCGGTCCAAGTGGAAGCAGTACGCCGTCGACCTGGACCGCTGGATCGGTTTCATGGACGAGAGATACGTGCTCGACCGGGTCCGCCAGGCCGCCGCGGCAGTGCAGCAGAAGCGCGGGGCCACCGGCCGTTACCCCAACTCGGAGGCGGCACCGGACGCGGGCCAGCAGCGCCCCGCGAGCCTCCGCCAGGGGCAGAACGGGCGCAACCAGGACCGCGCGGACCCGGTGCACCGGGTAGAGCGGGAGGCGCTCAAGCTAGCGGTGCAGTGGTCGGGGCTGACCGGGCCGGAGTTCGACGCGCTCGGCGCGGCGGCGTTCACCCTGCCCGCCCACGCGGCGGTGTTCGAGCTGATCGCCGGCTGCGGCGGGGTGGCGACCGCGGGCCGGGCCAGAGACTGGGCGGCCGCGCTGCTGGCGGCGGCGCCGGACGACGTGGTGCGCGGGTTCGTGACCGAACTGGCGGTGGAGCCGCTGCAGGTGTCCGGCGAGCCGGACGAGAAGTACGCCGACGTCGTGCTGGCCCGGGTCGGTGAGCTGGCCGCCGGGCGGCAGATCGCCGGGATCAAGGCCCGGCTGCAGCGGATGAACCCGGAGGAAGACCCGGCCGCTTACAACAAGATGTTCGGTGATCTGGTGGGGCTTGAGCAGCGCAGAAAGTGGCTGCTCGAGCGGGCGAGCGGGGCCTGACCAGCGTCCGCACGCCGCCAGGAAACACACATTACCGGGGTAATATGCTCAGGTTGCCGTGATGTTAAACCTCTGGTCAGAGTTGCAAAATTGGGTCCCCCGGAGCATGGGGTGCGTGCCGCAGACTGTTCTTCGTGAGCCTCACCGTAGCAACGAGCGGACCATCGCTTACACAGCAACTAACGGAACTCGTGGCGCTCGGGCGTTCACGGGGCTTCGTGACGACGGGGGACGTCACAGCGGCAATCGATTCGGCCGAACTACCCAGAGACGCACTGGACGGGGTGGTGCGGGTACTGGCCGACGAAGGCATCGAGGTGCTAGACGCACCAATTGAGGAGGAGACCGACACTAAGCTCCCGGAAAGCGACGCCGAAACGGCGCGCCGGGCCGGGACCAGCGACCTGGTCCGGATCTACCTGCGGGAGATCGGCCGGGTGCCACTGCTCACCGCCGAGGACGAGGTCGAGCTGGCCAAGTCGATCGAGGCGGGCCTGTACGCCGAGGAGAAACTGAACTCGGCCTTCACCATCGCCGACGCCGACCGAGGCGATCTTGAGTGGCTATCGGCCGACGGCGTGCGGGGCAAGCAGCGGCTGATCGAGGCGAACCTCCGGCTGGTGGTGTCCATCGCCAAGCGGTATATCGGCCGCGGTCTGGTCTTCCTCGACCTGATCCAGGAAGGGAACCTGGGACTGATCCGGGCCGTCGAGAAGTTCGACTACACCCGCGGTTACAAGTTCTCGACCTACGCGACCTGGTGGATCAGGCAGGCCATCACCCGGGCGATCGCCGACCAGGCGCGGACGATCCGGGTGCCGGTGCACATGGTCGAGACGATCAACAAGCTCGCCCGCGTGCAGCGCCAGCTGCACCAGGAGCTCGGCCGCGAGGCGACCGTGGAGGAACTCGCCGCCGAGCTTGGCGTCGAGCCCGAGCGGGTCGCGGAGATCCAGCGGATCGCCCAGGAGCCGGTCTCGCTGCAGTCCCCGATCGGCGAGGAGGAGTCGGACCTCGGCGATTTCATCGAGGACGCCGACGCGGTGGTGCCGATCGAGGCCGCGGCCTTCATCATGCTGCAGGACCAGCTCGACCGGGTGCTGTGCGAGCTGTCGGAACGGGAGCAGCGGATCATCCAGCTGCGCTTCGGGCTCTCCGACGGGCATCCGCGGACGCTTGAGGAGGTCGGCCGCGAGTTCGGCGTCACCAGGGAACGGATCCGCCAGATCGAGTCCAAGACCCTGGCCAAGCTGCGCCACCCGTCCCGCGCGCTGCTGCTGCGCGAGTACTTGGATTAGCGCACTTCGACCCGCGGGCCAGAACTGGCCCGCGGGTCGCGTGCTGCTCCCAGGGGTCGGGCGGGCCGGCGCCGACAGCGTGGTCGGCGCCGGCGTCCGGGCGCTGTGCCAGCCCGGGGTTGGGGCTTTTCCGCGTGCTCAGGGCGTGTCGGGCGTGTAACGAGTGCCGTTCACCGAGGGCGAGCCGCCGTCAGCGGGGTAGACGAGGTTTCCGTCCTCCGCCACGTCGTCGGTCGCGCCGGCGCCGCCCGAGCCGCCGAACCGGGCCGGGATTTTGGTCGTCGCGGCCTGCTTGGCGTTCTTGGCCGCGACCGTCGCGTTCGTCGCGGCGGTCTTTGCGTAGTCGGGCGCCTTCGCCGCCGCCTGCTTGGTCAGGTCAGTGGCCTTCGCCTGCACGGTGCTCGTGGCCTGCTGAACCTTGGGATGCCCGGCGATCTTGCGCCCGGAGCGGATGATCTGATCGTAGGCACCACGGCCAGCCCGCGAGCCAGCCATGAACCCGACCGCGATCCCAGCTATGAATACTGCCTTATACCGCATCTGGTACCCCTTTTCCCGTGCGCGGCGTCGATTCTTCCGCACGCAGCGTCGATGCTGTTCTCCCCTACCCCGTCGCCCGGCACCCATGCTCTGTTTTCCCCGCTCGCCGCCGGGCGCTCTTAGCCCTGTCCTCTCCCTCGTCACGCGGCCAAAACCGCCGCGTTCCTCAGTGCGACGACAGGGCGCGCCCTTTGGCTCGCGGGTGCCCCGCTCGCCGGGCGCTCTTAGCCCTTTGGCGCGCGCGGTGTCCCGCTCGCCGGGGGCGTCGGCCGTTCCAGGTTAGCTGTCCTATGTTGCCTATCCATGGCCGCCCCGCTCGCGGACGCGGCCAGGGTCAACGGACGCACCCGGGCAGGGGCGATGGCCGTGCGACGGTCACCCCAAAAGTGCGCTAACCTTAATCCGCAGCACCACACCGGGCCAGGGTTCCCTGCCCGCGGTGCGGCGGCGGTCCCGCGTAGCTCAATTGGCAGAGCAGCCGGCTGTTAACCGGCAGGTTATAAGTTCGAGTCTTATCGCGGGAGCAACAGATGGCCCTGAGCTGCGAAAACGCACTCAGGGCATTCGCCATCCCGGGCCTCTGTCACTGAAACTCGCCGTCATTGGCGGCGGTCACGCCGCGTCGACACCGATTTCGGGCCCTGGAGACCGCGATCCGCGCCCGACGCCCTGATCCCCGTCCCGCAAACCGTCGGGTCGTGCGGGGCCAGGGATGACGAGAGCTTGATGGGATTGCCAGGGCAGACGGCTTCGCAAACCGGATGTGGTAAACCCGGTCCGTTCCATACTCTGGGTTGGCTCTTGCCAGGCGATAAGGAGGCAGCAACACCCCTCCATCTTCAACTTATAGCGCAGAGGGGGGCTTGCGGCAAGCCCCTGGTCGTAGGGGAGAATCGCCGACCGAGGCCAGAACCTGCGGAAACGGGGAGTCGCGAAAATGTGTGTGCTGTTGTCAACGGCGAGGGCGCGCCGGGACGCCGGACCGTCGGGCGGGTTCCTGACGGTTTGCCGCCCACTATGGCCGGACGCCACCTCGGATCGGAGCTGACGACGTGAACTCACGGACCGCAAGCGCGTTCGACCTGCCCGACCGCCTCGCCGCCAAGGCCGACCCGGCGCTGATCGCCGGCGACGAGCAGCAGTTCGCGGCCATCGCGGCCAGCCTCGAGCAGTCGATCGCCGACCTGACCGGCCGCCTTGACGCCGAGCTGAGGGAGCCCGGCGGCATCGGCCAGGGGGCGATGGACCGGGACCTGGAGATCCACCGGCTGGCCTCCCGGCTGCGCGTCCTTAGCCGTTTCGGCCTTGACCTGTGCCTCGGCCGCATGGTCAGCGCGGAGAACCCCGAGCCGGTGTACGTCGGACGGCTCGGCCTCACCGACAGCACGGGTGGCCGGCTGCTGGTCGACTGGCGTTCCCCCGCCGCCGAGCCGTTCTTCGGCGCGACCCACGGCAACCCGATGGGCCTGGCCAGCCGCCGCCGGTACCGCTGGACCCTCGGCCGGGTGAGCGACTACTGGGACGAGGTGTTCACCGCGGACGGGCTGACCGGGCACGCCGCGCTTGACGACCAGTCGGCCTTCATCGCCAGCCTGGGCAGCAGCCGGTCGGCCCGGATGCGGGACGTGCTCGCCACCATCGCGGCCGACCAGGACGCCGTCATCCGCGCGGGATCCCGCGGCGCGCTCGTCGTCGACGGCGGCCCGGGCACCGGCAAGACCGTCGTCGCCCTGCATCGCGCCGCCTACCTGCTGTACTCCGACCCCCGCCTCGGGCACCGCCGTGGCGGCGTGCTGTTCGTCGGCCCGCACCAGCCCTACCTGGCCTACGTCGCCGACGTGCTGCCCAGCCTCGGTGAGGAGGGCGTGCAGACCTGCACGCTGCGGGACCTGGTCGCCGAGGGCGCCGCGGCCAGGCCGGAGACCGACCCGGAGGTGGCCCGCCTGAAGTCGTCCGCGGACCTGGTGAAGGCGATCGAGCCCGCCGTCAGGTTCTACGAGAATCTGCCCGATCAGGGGATGACGGTTAAGACCCCCTGGTCCGACCTCTGGCTGAGCCCCGACGATTGGGCCGAGGCGTTCGATGCACCGGAACCCGGCACCGCGCACAACGAGGCACGCGACCGGATCTGGGAAGAACTGATCGCCATCCTGACCGACAAGTTCGACGGCGACGCCCCGCCTGATCTGCTCCGCCGGTCGCTGCTGCAGAACCGGGAGCTGCGCGAGGCCCTCAACCGGGCATGGCCGCTGATTGAACCGGCCGACCTCGTCGGGGACCTGTGGACGGTGCCCGCCTACCTGCGCAAGTGCGCTCCCTGGCTCAGCATCGCGGACGTCCGGGCATTGCAGCGCCCGGACGGGCAGGCCTGGACGGTGTCCGACCTGCCGCTGCTTGACGCGGCGCGGCTACGGCTTGGTGACCCGGAGGCTCCCCGGCGCAAGCGCCAGCAGGAGGCCGCGGTTGCCGCCGAACGCGAGCAGATGGAGAAGGTCCTCGAGAACCTGATCGAGGCAGCGGACGACGAATACGGCGGGGGGCTGGTGACGATGCTGCGTGGCGAGGACTTCCAGGACGCCCTGGTCGACGAGGCCGCGCTGCCCACCGCTGACCCGGACGTGCTGGCCGGGCCGTTCGCGCACATCGTGGTGGACGAGGCCCAGGAACTGACCGACGCCGAGTGGCAGATGCTGCTGCTGCGCTGCCCGTCACGGAGCTTCACCATCGTCGGGGACCGCGCCCAGGCCAGGCACGGGTTCACCGAATCATGGCGGCAACGGCTGGAGCGGATCGGGTTCGACCGGATCACCCTGGCCACCCTCAGCATCAACTACCGGACCCCGGAAGAGGTCATGGCGGTCGCCGAGCCGGTCATCCGGGCCGTGCTGCCGGACGCCAACGTGCCGGCCTCCATCCGCCGCAGCGGCGTTCCCGTCGTGTATGGATCCGTCTCGGAGCTGGACTCGGTCCTCGGCACCTGGCTGGCCGCGCAGGCCGACGGGATCGCCTGCGTTATCGGCGATCCCGCCTTCCTCGCGACCTCCCGCGTCCGGTCGCTGAGCCCGGAGCTGTCCAAGGGCCTCGAGTTCGACCTGGTCGTCCTGGTCGACCCGGAGTCGTTCGGCCAGGGCATCGAGGGAGCGGTCGACCGCTACGTCGCGATGACCAGGGCGACCCAGCAACTCGTCATCCTCACGAGTTCCCCGGAGGCTGCTGAATTAGGTGATGGTTCCCCGGGGAACCAGTTCGGCGGCGCGGATGGCGGCGGCCAGGGCGGCCGCGCGGCCGGTGCGGGCGTGCACGTCAGCCGCGGTGTCAGCGAACTTGATCACGTGCTCGTCACCATGGTCAACAGCGCGGGCGAAAACCTCCTCGGCCGCCAGCGGACCGGACGGGGCCTCCGGCAGCACGGCCGCGGGCGCGGGGACAGCGGGCGCGTAGACCGCGGTCAGCGCGGCCGCCGCGGTCCAGGCGGCGGCCGCGCTCGGCGCCCACAGGCCCTCGCGGAGGGCGGGCAGCGTCCGCAGTACCGCGGTGGGGGCGGTGGCCGAGTGCACCAGCATGATCGCGTTGCCGTGCCCGTACTCCAGGTACCTGATGGTGGCCTCATCGGCCAGCCCGGTCAGCCACGCCCTGGTCTGGTCCGGCCGCGCGGGGATGACCGCCGAGGCCAGCGCCGTCTGCCAGCCCGGCAGCCCAGGCAGCCGGGTCAGGCGTTCCACGATACCGCCGGACTGGTCGGCGATCCTGGGCACCGCGGCCAGTGCGGCCGCCGCGGTGAGCTCCGTCGCCTGGTGCCCGCCGGTTGGCCGCGGTTCCGTCGCCGCGCCCGGCACCGGCTGCCACCGGGCGGCCCAGTAGGCCAGCCCGTGGGCAAGCTCGGTGAGATGCTCCGGGGTCTCGCCGTCGGTCAGCAGCGCCTCCACCGCATGCCCGGTGCGTATGACGCCGTGCGTGGCGGCCGCGACGAGGCCGGGCAGCAGCCGTGGCCACCACGTGTCAAGCACCTCCCGCCACGGCTGGCCGGCCACCTGCCCGCGGAAGTACGTGGTCCAGTCGGCCACCCGATGAGGATCGCCAAGCGCCTCCTGCCACTGCGCGCCGATCGGGCCGATGCCCCGCGGGAAGTCCTCCAGCCGCCGCACGTAGGAGTCGAGCCACCGGTGCACGTCCTCGGCCTGGCCGCGGCGGGACATCGCCTCGGCGACCATCGGTCCGTGGTTGGACAGGAAGCCGTCGAACTCCGGTCCGGTGGCATGCAGCCGCTGGTAGGCCTCGTCGAGTGTCCCCGCGGTGTCGGAGGTCATGTGCTGCCCCGTGACTGCGGGCGATACCCGGGTCGCTGATCGAGAGTCATGACCGCAGTCCACCAGAACCTTGATCCGCGAGTCCAATGCCAATGCGGCGACTGCCCCAACCGCCGGCGGCCGGACAGGACAGCACGGCCCTCCTGGGACGAGAGTTCACTGGCCGGACGGGCGGAGTCACCTTCCGTTCATTATGAAGGCTTTGTTCATTATGAAGATTTTGTTCTTGCGCCCAAGGGACGACGGGTCCGTGCGGACGGTCAGATGACGTCCGCCACCCCGAGCGCGCCGTTGACGATGAGGGCAACCGCCGCGATGGCCAGGGCGGCCGTCGTGAGCATCTTGCCGTTCGCGCGGAGCCACCCGTTGAGGTTCCTGAGCAGGCGCGTGGCGGCGTCGGGGGCGGCCAGGTAGGCGACCAGGGGAAGCCAGACGACGAGCACGGTGATGATCACGACCGTTGCCAGTCCCAAAGCGGTGACCGGGACGCCGGCCCTGGCCGGCCGCGATCGCGGCGAGAATTCCGAGGGCGAGCCTGAGCCCGTACCTGGCGTCGTGCTGCCGAGGCTGGTCAAGGCCGGTGGCCCGGATGATGATGAGTGCGGCCACCCCGGTCACGACCGTCATCACAGCGGCCCCGGCCAGGTACATGAACGCCGTCTCGCGGGGCCTCGCGGACCCCAGGTAGACCGCCATCAGGATCAGGGCGGTGGGCGAGATGGCGGCCAGCAGGGCGAGCCCCGCGGCCTCAGCGAGCATGGTGTTACCCCCGAAATAAGCCAGTCATGACTGGGCCGGCCGCCCGGCCTCGCCCGCCCCGCCGTCGCCCGCCCCGGCCTCGCCCGCCCGGCCGCCGCCGCCGCCGATCAGCTCTATCAGCCCGAGCGCGGCCAGCAGCAGAATGACAATCCAGATGGTGACGGCAAGCGTCGGCTGGCCCCAGAAGACGAAGACGACCGCGGCGACGGCCACCGCGCAGCTGCGCAGCAGCCGCTTGTGCGCGCCGGTCCACACGCCGGCCGGGCCGGTGCGCAGACCCATGCGCTCCCCGTGGGCGCGTACCCAGCCGATGCCGGACCGCACCGCGCGACGGGTCCGGACGGCGGCGGCCGACGGCCCGGTCAGGAACGCGCCCGCCGCGATGATGAGCCCGGCCACCAGAAGCACCCGGAGACCTTCCTCGATGAAACGCACCAGCGTGTCGAACGCCGCGGCGGCCGCGTCGGGCGGGAGCGTCGACTGCGGCACGCTGTTCAGGTAGATGCCGCGGGCGATCGCCAGTGCCGCCGCCAGCACGAGCATGGACGCCGACAGCCCCAGGGCCGCCCCCAACAGCGCGCGGCGGCGGCCGCGGGCCGCGTAGATGCCGACGGCCAGCAGTACCAGCGACAGGACCGGCAGCACCCACCTGAGCGCGGAGATAAGCCGGTACGCGGACCGGGCCTTGGACAGATCGGGCGCCTCGAACAGCGCGATGGTGGGGTTGACCGACGGGAGCTTGTCGACGATCGTCAGCCCGCGCTGGCTGAGTTCCTGCTTAGCCTGGGTGATGAACGGGCCGAGGGAGATGGTCACCTGGCCGTTGGTGACGCTCACCGTGCTGTTGCCCTGGCCCGACAGCACCTTCACCAGGCCTGCGTGCGCCGTCCGGTTCGCCTGCGTCCACAGCCGGGCCGCGGCCGGGCTGGACACCGCCCGGCTCACCGCCGAGCCCACCAGAGAGTCGATTCCCGAGGAGATCGGGCCGGAGAAATTCCGCAGCAGGTCCGACAGACGCGGCAGATGGGCGCCGTCGAGCTGGCTGGCCGCCTGGGCTTCGAGTCCCTTGACGTTCAGCTGGGTGGTGATCACGGACGTGATCTTGGCGCTCAGCGCCTGCTGGATCGGGGGCTCGCTGATCAGCGGGGCCATGTTCGCCACGTACCGGTCGGTGTTGGTGACCTGGTTGCCGGCCCAGACGCCAAGGACCGCTACCGGGGCGAGCACGCAGCCAACGGCGATCGCGACCGCCGCGACCGGCGCGCGCCAACGGTCGCGGCGCGCGCCCACCGCGGGGCTGCCCGTCCCCTGCCCGCCTGCCACGCCCGCCCGCCCGGCCCGTTCGGCCCGCAGCGCACGGACCTCGGAGCGCAGCCGCTCGAGCTCGGTGTGCTCGTCCTCGCCGCGGTCGTCAGTGCCGCGCCCGGCGGCAATGCCGGGCGCGGCGCCAGGCGCGGCGCTGTCCTCGGGCAACGCGGGCCCCTGCCTCTTACTCCGCCTTAGACCTCGGCGTCTTCCTGGAAGGCCTCACGGAGCTTGCTCTCCTGCTCGGCGGAGAGGTTGGTGCTGATCAGCTCGGCCTGGCTGCCCTTGAACTCGTCCCTGACCCGGTCGTACACGGCGTCCGAGCTGAGCAGGAACAGCGCCGAGGTGCCCGGCGTGACCTTGTCCCGGACCGTCGCGATGAAAGAGTCGCTGATCCCGACGTCGGCCAGCGAGCCGAACAGCGCGCCCGAGGCGGCGCCGATGGCCAGGCCGAGGATCGGGACGAAGAAGATCAGGCCGAACAGCAGGCCCCAGAAGCCGCCGCCGAGCGCGCCGCCTAGTTTGGCGTCATGCATCTGGTGGGTCTTGGGCTTCTTCTGCCCGGCCTCCCAGGTGACCACCGCCGCGTCCTGGACCTGGATCAGTTGCTGAGCCTGCAGCGTCTTCAGCTTGTTCAGCGCTTCGTCGGCGCCATACGGCGTCTCGAACTTCCAGGCGGTAAGGGATGACATCGTTTCTCCGCTTCGTGGGTTTCCGGCGCTTAAAGCGCCGGACCGAACTGCTGGTCACCGCGACCATTGCCCATTTCCGTGGGTCACCCCTCACCCGTCAAGGGTGATCACTTTCAGTGATCGCAGGCGAGGTCGGGAATCACCCGTGTCAGGTGAAGCGCGGATCCGAGCCCCGCCCGTACCATGACCGTCCGTGGACACCCGCCGCCCTGGCGGGCGGGTCCCGCGCCGTCCGGCCGGGCGCCGCCTGACCGGACAGCTCGTCCGGACCCGCTGGTCAATCGCGGTGGCCGAGGTAGCGATCGCAATCGCCGCCGGGCTGATCCTGCCGAGACTTGAGCGGCACTTCGGCTGGCACGACGGCATCTCCTACGACGTGGGAGCCGCTGAGTCGACGCTGGGCGCGATCGCCGGCGGGATGATCACCCTGACCGGGTTCGTGCTGACCGCCGTCACCCTGATCGTGCAGACCGTGCAGAGCCAGTCGCCGCGGCTGCTGCGAGTGCTGGACCGCACGGACCGGACGCCCCTGCTGTTCGGGACGTTCACGGCGACGTTCACCTTCGCGCTGGTAGCGCTCAGCCAGGTCAGGCAGGATTCGGTACCCAACGTGTCGGTGACCCTGGCCCTGCTGCTCGTGCTGGTCAGCGCCGGGCTGTTCCTGCGCCTGCTGGTCACGTTCCGCACGACGCTTACCGTGGGCGGGCTGGCCAGGAGGATCGGGGACCGGCTGCGCGAGCAGATCGACATCCAGTACCCGGCCCGTTTCGATCCGGTTTCCCAGGCCGCCGCCGTGCCCGCCGCCGCGGATCAAGCGCCGTCGTGGCTGATCCGCTATGACGGCGAGTCCGGCATTTTCCAGGCATTCGACGAGGCGCGGGTGGTCCGGCTCGCGGCCGGCACCGGCACCGAGATCCGCTTCATCCCCGCCATCGGCGACTTCCTGGCGGCGGGCGCCCGGCTGGCTGAGGGCACCGGGCCGGCCCCCGACGCGGCCAAGTTCACCGGCCTGCTCCGGGTGGGCGAGGTCCGCACGCTCGAGCAGGACCCGGCCTACGGAATCCGGATGCTGGTCGATATCGCGATCCGGGCGCTGTCGCCCGCGGTGAACGACCCCTCCAGCGCGGTGCAGGCACTTGACCAGCTCGATGACATCCTCGAGCGGCTGGCCGGGCGGTCGCTCGGTGACGGCCGGCTGCTTGATGACAGCGGACGGGTGCTCGTCCGCTTCCCGGCCCCGCAGTGGGATGCCTTCCTGTCCCTGGCGGTCGACGAGATCATTCTCTATGGCGCCGGGTCCATCCAGGTGGCACGTCGCCTCAGCGCGCTGCTTGAGGACCTGCTGGCCAGCGCTCCCGCCAGCAGGCACCAAGCCGTCAGCGCCCGCGCCGCCAGGCTGCGGCGCGCGGTCCGCCGCGCCCTGCCGGACGGGGAACAGGCCGCCGAGGCGCTGCAGCCGGACCATCAAGGGATCGGCTCACCGCGGGCGACGTCCCCGGGCCCTGCGGGCCCGGGTGGCTGACCACACCCGCGTTCGCGGTAGCCGGCTTACAGCAACCGGAGCCGGCGTCCCCGGGCGATGGCCTCCCGCCGGGACGTCACGCCCATCTTGTGATAGGCCGACCGCAGATGGGTCTTGACCGTGTTGACCGAAAGGAACAGCTGCTCCGCGATCTCCTGGTTGGTCAGGTAGGAGGGGAGCAGCCGCAGCACGGCCACTTCGCTGGCGGTCAGCGGCGAGTTCTCCGGTACCCCCTGGTCCCGGCTCGCCACCGGCAGCTGGCAGACGAAGCGCTCGATGACCCGTGCCGCGAACGAGGCGACCGGGCTGGTCGGCGGGACGAGGACGGCGATGGCCGAGTGAATGCCAGAGCCCGCGTCCAGGAACGGCCGGTAGGCGTCGTGCGGCTCGGCGATCAGCAGTGCCCGCTCGAGCAGCTCGGCGGTGGCGTCGGCGGCGCCAAGGCGCCGGCTGGCGGCGGCGGCCGTGAGCAGTGCGGCGATCTGATCCCGTAGCGTCGCCGCTGCCGCGCCGGGGCCGTCCAGGCACGCCCTGGCCTCGTCGAGAGCGCCGGCCGAGTCGCCGCCCGCGAGCAGGATCTTGGCGTGCACCAGGGTCCTGGCCATACTGCGGCGCTGCCGGTCCGGCTCGGCGAGGGCCGAGGCTCGCGCGATATCACCGGTCCGCAGCGCGATGTCGGCGTCGAGCGCGCTCATTGCCGCCAGGTCCGGGTCCGCCCCCCGTCCCAGCGTGACGAGGCCGCGAGCGGCGGCGCCATCGCCCGCGGCGAGCGCGAGTTTGGCCTTGATCATCGTCCGCAGCGCCTCGGCGTCCGGCTCACCGGGCAGCCTGCGTACCGACGCGGTCCCGGCGTCATCGAGCAGCTGCCTGGCCGAGTCCAGGTCATCACGCTCAAGCGCGAGCCACCCGGCGGCGAGGGTGGCGAAGCACTCTCCGGCTGGATCGGCGGGAATGGTGGCGCGCACCTGCGCGACGAGCTCCCCGGCGACGGTGAGGTCGCCGTAGAACGCCTCGGCCAGCGCTCGCCAGCCGCGGGTGCGGGTGCGCAGGCCGGTGAGGTTGGCGGCGGTCAGCTGATGCTCGGCGCGGCCGAGCGCCGACCGGGCCTCGGCCAGCTCCCAGCGCCCCAGCCGGGCCGTGCCAAGCACCAGCCAGAGCAGCCCGAGCGCCTGGTGTGCCTGCACCGTCCGCGCAGCTGCCTGCGCCTTCTCCGTCTGCTCCTGGCAGACTTCGAGCATGCCGGGATCAGCATCCGGCGAGCTTGCCGCACGCATCACGCGCATAGCTGCCAGCCACAACTCGATCACCGGGGCGGGCTCGCCGTCGTCAATGGCCCGTTGCGCGCAATCCAGGTACACGGCCGCGCACTCGGGATCGCCGTCACACAGCCGTGCGGCCGCGAGCGCGGCGGCGATCACAGGGTCGTCGGTGCGGAGCCCGGCCGGGAATCCGGCAAGCACTTGCTCAAGCTCCGCTGCCCGGTCCGGCAGCAGTCCGGCGATGCCGACCTCGGCCAGGGCCTGTGATGCGAATTGCCATTCATCGGCCTCGGCCGCGCAGGCCACCGCCTCGACCGCCTCGCCGCCGTCCGCGTGCCAGCGCGCCGCCCGCCCGAACAGGACGGGCACCTCTGCTGCCTGCCACTGCCGCAGCTCGGCCAGCAGGGTGGCGCGCAGGCAGGGGTGGTAACGGTAGTGGCCGTCGTGGTCGCGGTCCACGAAGCTGTTCTGCCGGTAGAGCCGGTCCAGCACCAGCGCCCCGCCGGGCTCCCCGGTCAGCTGGTCGGCCAGTTCCCCGTTCAGCCGTGTCGCCACGCTCGTCCGCCGCAAGAACAACTGCACCTGGGGCGACTGCCGGTCGAGAACTTCGTCGTGCAGGTAGTCGGCCACGGCCGGCGTGCTCCCGAACCCGCCGTAACCCGCGCCTTGCGCTGGCCGGGCGGCTAGCGCCGCCATCCGCAGCCCCGCCATCCAGCCTTCGGTGTAGCGCAGCAACTCGCTCCGCTCCGCCTCGTCGGTTTCGAGGCCAAGGGCGGCCACGAAGACGTCCGCCTCGTCCGGCGTGCAGGCCAGGTCCGCTTCGGTGATCTCGGCCAGGTCACCGGCCAGCCGCATCTTCGCGAGGTGAAGACCCGGCAGGTACCGTCCGGACAGGATGATGCGCAGTGTTGGCGGCGCGTGACGGACCAGGTAGCTGAGCTCGGGCAGCACGGCGCAGTCGGTCAGCTCCTGCATGTTGTCGAGGATGAGGACGGTCGGGCCGCCGACTCCGCGCACCACGTTCATCAGGCTGACCGGCAGGTCGTCGGACCCGTCGCGGCTGCGGGGGACCACTGGCTGTTCGGCCGGAATGCTGTCGGTGGCAAGCGCGGCGGTCACGTTCGCCCAGAACCGGGCGGGGGTCCGGTCGCCCTCGTCCAGGGTCAGCCAGGCGATCCGCCGCGGCCTGGCCGCCGCCACCGCCCAGGTCGCGCAGGCCATGGTCTTCCCGGCACCGGCGCGGGCCTTGACCACCGTCACCGGGTGAGCGGCGGCGTCTTCGATCAGGCTGGCCACCCGGTCGCGGCGAAAGACGGCAGAATTCAGCCGCGGTATCCGCAGTTTCCTTACTTGCGCCGCATCAGCAGCGGTGGCCACATGAGCCATTCAATCCCCCGATTTTCACTTGCGATGCAGAACCGTACCCCCGCCTGCTTGTCAGCAACCTCATCTACCTGGGGGAATGGCCATCCGCTGGGTCTTAGCGGCACTGGATCTAGCGGAGATCGCGCGCCTATGGATGGCTTGGCGTGATTTGGGTGCTTGCAATCACCCACCGAGGGTGACGACCCGGTCATACCCAACACGTAGCTTCTTAACTACACACAGTGAATGGAGGGTTGTCAGATGAGCAGTTCACAGGACCAGTCGGCCGTTGGCACGGGGACCGGCGGCACCGCGGCAGGCACTCCTGCCTCAGCGGGGGAGGCCAGCGGTCAAGCCCCAGCGGGCGAAACCACGGGTACCTACGTTCCCCGGCATGTTCCCCGGCCCGCGCCTGGCTATGACGACAGCGCGGACTACGCCACGGCCAGCCAGAGCGTCCCGAGCGGCCCAAGCGGGGCCGCGATGGGCTTCACCGCGCTGGCAGCGATCCTGATGATGCTCTCCGGAGGGGCCAACATCCTCGAAGGGATCGCGGCCGTCGTCAGGGGCTCCTTCTTTGTGACGCTGCCGCACTACGCGTACAACGTCTCGGTCAGCGGCTGGGGATGGACCCACCTCATCTTCGGCATCGTCGTTTTCCTGGCCGGGGCCTGTCTGTTCCTCGACATGCTCTGGGCCCGCGCCGCCGGCGTCATTCTCGCCTCGGTCAGCCTGTTGCTGAACCTGGTGTACATCCCCTACTTCCCGGTCTGGTCGATCATCGTGATCGCCCTGGACGCATTCGTGATCTGGGCGCTGCTCACCCCCCGCCGCCGGTACGCCTGACCGCCTGACCTGCGACGGCCTAGCAGAAGAGCAGAGCAGGTACCGGCCGCCGGCCGGTACCTGCTGCGGTTTCGTCATCGGCCTGCTGCTGCTCTGCGTCTGTCAGTTCCGCGCGCGGCCGGTTAGCGCAGGCACCCTTCACCCGCTGCGGGTGACGTAGCAAAGCGCAGCAAGGGTAACCGTCCGTAGTGCGGTCGGCGAAGCCCCTGTGAATGCAGGCAATGCGGAGCGCATGACAACCGAGGAGACTTCATGGCCAAGCCATTCAAGGGAACGATCAACGTCGACATCCGCGATTCGGACCCTGATTGGACGCCGTTCGAGCCGCCCAAGGCGCCGGCCGACGCGCCCAACGTTGTGTACATCGTGCTCGACGACGTGGGCTTCTCGGCCATGAGCTGCTACGGCGGCCCGGTTCCGACGCCGAATATCGACCGGATCGCCGCGGCGGGTGTGCGCTACACCCAGTGGCACACCACCGCGCTGTGCTCGCCGACCCGCTCGTGCCTGCTCACCGGGCGCAACCACACGCGCAACAGCATGGCCTGCATCACCGAGGCCGCCATCGGCTTCCCGAACGCCAGCGGCACGATCCCGCCCGAGAACGGCATGCTCCCCGAGATCCTGGCCGAACGCGGCTGGAACACCTACCTGGTGGGCAAGTGGCACCTGTGCCCGACGGACGAGATGCACCTCGCGGCGACCCGCCGCAACTGGCCGAGCGGCCGGGGCACCGAGCGGTTCTACGGCTTCCTCGGCGCCGAGACCAACCAGTGGTACCCGGACCTCGTCTACGACAACCACCCGGTGGACCCGCCGCGCTCGCCTGAGCAGGGCTACCACTTCACCGACGACATCACCGACAAGGCGCTCGAGTTCATCAAGGACGCGAAGGCGGTGGCACCAGAGAAGCCGTTCTTCCTCTACTACGCTCCCGGTGCGTGCCATGCGCCGCACCAGGCACCGCGCGAGTGGATCGACCGGTTCAGGGGCCAGTTCGACCTTGGCTACGAGGCGATCCGCGAGCAGACCCTGGCCCGGCAGAAGGACATGGGGATCGTCCCGCCGAACACCGGGCTGCCGCCGCTCAACCCGATCGGCACGCCTGACTCCCGGACCGGCCCTGACGGTAAACCGTTCCCCGAGCTCGACTACACCCGGCCCTGGGACTCGCTCGGCGACGATGAGAAGCGCCTGTTCGCGCGGATGGCGGAGGTCTACGCGGGCTTCCTGGCGCACACCGACCACCACATCGGCCGCCTGCTCGATTACCTGGAGCAGACCGAGCAGCGCGAGAACACGGTCATCGTCCTGGTCTCCGACAACGGCGCGAGCGGCGAGGGCGGCCCGAACGGCTCAGTCAACGAGATGAAGTTCGCCAACGGCGTCCCTGACGACATGGCCGAGAACCTCGCGAAGCTCGACCAACTGGGCGGGCCAAGCACCTACAACCATTACCCCAACGGCTGGGCGATGGCGTTCAACACCCCGTTCAAGATGTGGAAGCGGTACGAGTTCAACGGCGGGACCGCCGACCCGTGCATCATCTCCTGGCCGGCCGGGACCTCGGCCTAGAACCGCCTCAGACGATCAAGGGCCACACGCAGAGCCGCTTCGACGGGGTCAGCATGCGCGGCAGCATCGACGAGGCGTCCGCGTCGTCCGCGCGCAAGACCCAGTTCTACGCGATGCTCGGTTCCCGCGCGATCTGGCACGAGGGCTGGAAGGCCGTCACCACCCATCCGTGCATCGCCGGCTGGGGCCACTTCAACGACGACACCTGGGAGCTCTACCACACCGACTTCGACCGGGCCGAGCTGCACGACCTCGCCGCCGAGCACCCGGACAAGCTCAGGGAGCTGGTGGCGCTCTGGTTCGCCGAGGCCGGCGCCAACGCGGCCTTCCCGCTCGACGACCGTTCCGCGGTGGAGATCATGGGGACCCCGCGTCCGCAGCTCACCGCACCGCGGTCGCGGTACGTGTACTTCCCCGGCACCGCGCCGGTCCCCGAATGGCAGGCCGTCAGCACCCGCAACCGCTCGTTCGTGATCGGCGCGCTGGTCAATGTCACCGAGCCCGCCGCCGAGGGAGTCCTGTTCGCCATGGGCTCGCGGTTCGGCGGCCACACCCTCTACGTGAAGAACCGCCGACTGCACTACGTTAACAACTTCCTCGGCAGCGAGGAGCAGAAGATCGTGGGCAACGAGGACATCCCGACCGGGGAAAACCTCATCCTGACCGCGTCATTCGAGAAGGAGCAGCAGCGGCCGGACTGCGCCGTGGGAACCATGACGCTTTACCACGGCGACCGCAAGGTCGGCGAGCGGCAGATCAGAACCCAGCTCGGCCCGTTCGCCATCGCCGGCTCCGGCCTGAACGTGGGGCGGGACCCGGGCGAGCCGATCACGGCGGACTACCCAGGCGAGTCGCCGTTCACGTTCACCGGCGGGACGATCGACCGGGTCGCCATCGACGTCAGCGGTGACCCCTACCTGGATCTCGAGCGCGAAGCGCAACTCATGCTGATGCGTGAGTGAGCCGTGACCGCGACCCAGACCCCCGACCGCCGCCGGGTGAAGAGCATGGTCCGGGTGCCCGGCGGCGAGTTCCTGATGGGGTCGGCGGACTTCTACCCCGAGGAACGCCCGGTGCGTCGCGTCGAGATCGACGGCTTCTGGATGGACGACCATCCGGTGACGGTGGCCGAGTTCCGCCGGTTCGTGAAGGCGACCGGGTACGTCACGGTCGCCGAGCGGCCGCTGGACCCCGGGCAGTACCCCGATGCCGATCCGGCCCTGCTGTGCCCCGGCTCACTGGTGTTCTACCAGGCTGACGGGCCGGTGGATCTGCGGGATGTCTCGCAGTGGTGGCGCTACACCCCGGGTGCGGACTGGCGTCACCCGCGCGGCCCGGACAGCACGCCGGACGGCCTCGACACCCATCCCGTCACCCACGTGGCGGCCGAGGACGCCGACACCTACGCCGCCTGGGCGGGCAAGGAACTGCCCACGGAGGCCGAATGGGAGTTCGCGGCCCGCGGCGGACTGGCAGGCGCGACGTTTACCTGGGGTGATGACCCCGCCCCGAAGGACAAGGCGATGGCCAACACCTGGCACGGCGAATTCCCCTGGCAGAACCTGAAGCCAGCGCGCAGGCACGGCACGTCCGCGGTCAAGAGCTACCCGCCCAACGGCTTCGGGCTCTATGACATGGCCGGCAACGTCTGGGAGTGGACCAGCGACTTCTATGCCGCTCGCACCGCCGGCCACGCGTGCTGCGTGCCGCGCAATCCCAGGGTGACCTCCGCCGCCGACAGCCTCGCGCCGGGCCAGCCCGGCGCGCACATACCGCGCCGCGTCATCAAGGGCGGCTCGCACCTGTGCGCCCCCAACTACTGCCTCCGCTACCGGCCCGCCGCCCGTCAGGGCGAGGCGGTCGACACCTCCACCGCGCACCTCGGATTCCGCTGCGTCGTGCGCGTGCCATCCGCCAGCCAGTGAGCGAATAGGCATCAATCGATTACCTTCCGTCACGGAAGGGCAATACTTGAGGTGCCAGAGGTGCGGGTGAGGTCGAGGAGGAATCTGACCAGAATGTCTACTACAGATAGAACAACGGGGCATCGGGCCTCGAACCGGCGGGGAATGACGATCAGCCCGAAGCTGATCACCGCGGCCGTGATCGTGGTGGCGGCGGTCTGGTTCATCCTGGTCAACAAGAACCGGGTCGCCATCTACCTATGGGTGCCTAAGATCACCGCGCCGATGTGGCTGGTGCTCCTGCTGACCTTCGCCGGCGGCCTGCTCACCGGCCTGCTACTGCGGCGCAACGGACGGCAGAACCACGCGAAACAGCACTGAGCACCACCGCTTAGCGCTTGCGTAGAGATTAAAATCATCAAAAGCAGCTGAGTTAACGGACCGCGGTTTCACCCGTCGGGCCGATTACCCCCGCTGCGGGCAACGTCTACCGCACCGGCCGGAGTGCCTCCGGGGTGAGGTCGGCCAGCGCCGGGTAGCCGTCGACCGCCATGATGAGGTCCGCCTCGGCGAGGATGGACCGCAGCACGTGGACCACCCCGGCGGTGCCGCCGATGGCCAGGCCCCAGGCGTAGGGACGGCCGATACCGACGGCGGTGGCGCCCAGCGCGAGCGCCTTGATGACGTCGGCGCCCGAGCGGACGCCCGAGTCGAACAGCACCGGGGTCTGGCCGGCGGCCGCGACGATCCCCGGCAGCACGTCGAGCGCGGGCAGCCCGCCGTTGGCCTGGCGGCCGCCGTGGTTGGAGCAGTAGACGCCGTCCACGCCGCCATCGATGACACGGCGGGCGTCGTCGGGATGGCAGATCCCCTTCACGATCAGCGGAAGCGTGCTGATGGACCGCAGCCACGGCAGGTCATCCCAGCTGAGCGGGTTACCGAACAGCTCCGCCCATTTGCCGATGGCCGCGCCGGGGTCCTGCGCGGGGTCCTTGCCAAGCAGCCTGCGGAAGACCGGGTCGGTGAGGTAGTTCGCCAGGCAGTGCCCCCGCAGCTGGGGGAAATTGCTGGTGGCGAGGTCACGCGGACGCCAGCCGGTCACCCAGGTGTCGAGCGTGACCACGATGCCCTTGAACCCGGCCGCCTCCGCCCGCTTGACCAGGCTCTCGGCCAGCTCCCTGTCGGTCGGCGTGTACAGCTGGAAGAAGCCGGGGGTGTCGCCGAACCCGGCGGCCACCTCCTCCATCGGGTCCTCGGTCAGGGTGGAGGCGACCATCGGCACACCGGTGCGCGCGGCCGCCCGGGATGCGGCGAGGTCTCCGTGGCCGTCCTGGGCGCACAGCCCGATCACGCCCACCGGCGCCATGAACAACGGCGTTGGCAGCGTCAGCCCGAACAACTCCACCGACAGGTCCCGCCTGGTTGCGCCCACCAGCATCCGCGGGATCAGCCCCCACCGCGAGAACGCGGTGACGTTCGCCCGCTGGGTGGCTTCGTCGCCCGCCCCGCCTGCCACGTACGACAGCACCGACGGCGGCAGCGCGTGCGCGGCCCGCGCCTCCCAGCCCGCGTAGTCCATCGGGTAGTGCGGCAGCACCCCGCCCAGCCCGGCGAGGTAGATCTCATTCTGGTAGCCGCCGAACCCGCCCGCCGGGACTGATTTATCCGCCACGCTGACCCCTTCGAGAACGCCGGCCAGCCGGCCACCGCTGGATACGAGCACGCTACCGCGAACGCGCGCGACCCAGTGCAACCAGACACTGTTCGCGCAGGTATTCAAGATGACAGGCCGAAATGACCGGGCGGCCAGCTTCCCGGGGAAAGGCGGAGACACAGTGGAGCGTGAGGAATTCGCCGGCTTCTACGCCGCCAGCTTCCAGCGGCTGGTCGGGCAGCTCTACGCGATGATCGGCGATCAGTCCGAGGCTCAGGACGTCGTGCAGGAGGCGTTCGTGCGGGCCTGGGCGCGCCGCGGCAAGATCGACAGGAACGGGGCGCCAGAGGCCTGGGTCCGCGTCACCGCCTGGCGCATCGCGGCCTCGCGGTGGCGGCGTGCCCGTGACGGCAGCAGGCTCGAGTCGCTGGCAGCCCGGCCAGAGTCCATCGCCGGGCCCACCCCGGACCGGGTCGCGTTCAGCGACGCCCTGCGCAAGGTGCCCGCCGAGCAGCGCCGCGCGCTGGTCCTCTACCACCTATGCGACCTGACGGTCGAACAGATCGCCGCCGAGACCGGGGCGCGGGCCGGGACGGTCAAGGCACGGCTGGCCCGTGGCCGGGCCGCCCTCGCGCCCTACCTGCGGGAAACGGCCACCCCGGTAACTGAGAACTAACCAGGAGGTAACCCAGTGTCCGAGCTGACCAGCGAACTACGGCGGATGGCAGAAGACGCCGCCCGCCAAGCCCGGCCGCCCGCCGCGGCCGACATCATCCGCCAAGGCGACCGCCGCCGCCGGCGTTCCCTCACCCGTCAGTCGCTCGGCGCCCTGTCGGCGGCGGGCGTCGTCGGCGCGGGCGTCGCGCTCGGCGCCGGCCTGACCGCCGGCTCCCCGCCAGCGCCCGCCTCGCACGCTGCGGGCACGATCAAGACCGCGGCGTTCACACTGGTCAGACACGCCAACGGCACCGCCACGCTGACCATCAACAACAACGTGCTATTCGACCCCGCCACGTTGCAGCGCGACCTCGCCCAAGATGGCATCCCGGCCAAGGTCACGGTGGGCAGCTTCTGCTCCACCGACCCGGCCCCGGCCGGCATCCCGCAGGTCGTATCGGTCCAGGGCAATCAGCCCGGTGAGTCGCCGACGGTGACGATCAATCCCAAGGCAATGCCGGCGGGAACGGAACTGAGCTTCGGTAACTTCGAGCTCGCGAACAGCGGGCGGACCTTCATCGGGCTGATCGACAAGGGCTCCAACACCTGCGCCAGCAGCCCTCCCACCGATCTGAGCGGCCTCGCCGTATTCGGCTTTAGCCGCGGCCATCACGCCGGCCAGCCGTAGCCCGCGACCACCACGCTCCGGCCCGGACCGGCGTTTGGCTGAGGCCAGTCCGGGCCGGAGCGCCAGCCCGTCCGGATCGCCAGCCCGTCCGGAACGCCAGCCCGTCCGGAACGCCAGCCCGTCCGCCGCGCCGGGTGCGGTCTGGAAACATGATCGTGTGCAGTTCAGGGCGCTATACGACCCGAATTGCACACAATAACTAAGATATACCGATATGTCTGAAGGTTGAGTTCAGACATAAGTTGCCTAATGACGCATAGGTGAAGGCCCGCGCTCCTGACTGACCTGGTCGTAGCCGGGGAGGGACGGCCAGCGGACCGACAGGACGACCCATTCCTCCTCGGCCTGCCAGGTATGGCTTGCGCCGTGGAACACGATGTAGTCGCCCTGCTTGGCCAACACCACGGAACGATCCGGCAGGTCGATCCGGAAGCGGCCGCTGACCAGCACCGACAGAATCGAGCGGGCATCATCGGTGACCCATCCCCGGCGCTGCTCGCCCGCCGGGTGCACGCCCCACTTGATCTCCACGGCGTCGCTACGGCGTGCGTCGCCTGGCGGCATAAAGTGCCCGAGCAGCCAGCCGCGGTCGGCCGCGCCGGTCGTCACGTTGCCCACGTAAATCTCTTCAGCCACGGCCGATGACGCTAGCACTTTTCATTCGCAGGCATGAATGCGACCTCTACGCCGCAAATGCCGCCTCCGTTCCGCAAAAAGATGATCGGGCGGTTCGCCGCCGCCCGGCGGCGCCGCCACCGGGCGGCCAGCAGGCGCCACCGGGCGGCCAGTAGGCGCCGACGGGCGGCCAGCAGGCGCCGACGGCCTCACTCAGCCGCTCGGTACCGCGCAAGCAGCTGGCGTGCTGTCGCGATGAGCCGCGTCCGCACCGCGGCGGGCGACAGCACCTCCAGCTGGCCGCCGAACCCGGCCAGCCGCTGCACCGCTGCCGCCTCATGCTCAAAACTCAGCGTGACGTCCCGGAATCCGTGCTCGTCGGCGGGCGGTGCCGCGGCCAGCGCCCGCCGCACCGCGTCGCCGAACACCTCGGGGAACGCCGAGATCGCATCCGGCGATGCCCGCACCAGCACCTCGACCTTCGGCCGGCTGGTCATGAACGAGGCCGACCAACGGCTCCAGAACTCTGCCAGGTCGAAGCCCGCGGGCCGGGTAAAGGCCTGCGTCAGCGCGACCGCCGAAATAACGCGCCCGACGCGGAAGACCAGCGGGTCGCCTTCGGCAACTGCGACCAGGTACCAGGTCCCCGCCTTGTTCACCAGACCGAGCGGGCAGATCACGCGAGTGGTCTCGTCATCCGAGCCACCGCGTCGGTAGCCAAGCCGGAGTTGCCGCCGGTCCCGAACCGCGGCCGCCAGCGTCCGCAGCCAGGGCACCGGCTCGCTGCCGCCGAACCAGCGCGGCATGTCGAGATGGACCAGTGCAGACGCCGGCCCGTCATCGCCGCCGCCGATATCACCACCGCCTCCGCCGCGGCTGCGGCCGCGGCCAGCGCCGGCCGCGGCCGCCACCGCGCCACCGCTACTGAGCCGGATCTTGTGCTGCGCGGCGGCCAGGGCGTCCGCCAGCCCCAGTTCCGCGACCGCCGCGGGCACGCCGAGGACCAGCAGCGCCGCCGCCTCGTCGCCCGACAGCCCGCGCAACGGGAACCGGTAGCCGTCGAGCAGCCAGCACCCTCCGCCTGGGCCCGATTCGGTGACAACCGGCACCCCGGCCAGATTCAGCGCGGTGATGTCGCGGTAGACGGTACGGACCGACACCTCAAGCTCGGCCGCGAGGGCCCGGGCGGACGTGCGGCCGCGCGCCTGCAGCAGCAGGGCAAGCGAGACCAGCCGATCGGCGCGCATGCCGCGAAGCCTATGCCGGTATCGCTGACAGCACGTGTCAGCGATACCGGCATAGCGTCAGGCACATGCTCACCTGGACACAGTTCGAACAGCAGGCGCCGGACCTCGCCCGGGCCGGCCGGCAACAGCTGTACGCGTTTGACGTGGCGCTGGGATTTCTCGCCACCGTCCGCCGGGATGGCGGGCCGAGGGTGCACCCGGTCTGCCCGGTCATCAGCCCGGCCGGGCTGCACGTGCTCATCGTCGACGGTCCGAAGCTGAAGGACCTGCGCCGCGACGGCCGCTACGCGCTGCACGGCGAGACCTTCCCGCCGCCCCGCGAAGAGGACGGCTTCTCCGTCTCCGGCCGCGCCGCCGAGGTCACCGATCCGGCCATCCGCGCCATCGTGACCGGGCAGGTGCGCGGTGAGCGCGGCGGCGCGCTCTGGCCGGGCTTCGACGGCCAGGCACTCTTCGAGCTGCTGGTGGACCGCGGCCTGCTGATGCTCACCCACCCAGCCGGCCCGTTTCCCGAGGGGCCCACCATGTGGAGCGCGTCCAGCTAGCCGCGGAAGGGCGCCTCGCTAGGCGCTGAACGACTTGTGCAGGTCGAAAACCCGCCTCTCGCGGCCGATCGCCGTTTCGACGATCCGGTTCCGCCAGGGCGTCGAGATCGCCGCCTTGTACTCCGGCAGGCCGAACGGCGCATGGGAGTCGATCTCGTGCAGCGACAGGAACTTGGGCCCGTCACCGGAGGTGAGGACGTACCGCCGCGACCGCCGCCAGCCGGGCACCGCCAGCAGCATCGGGATGTGCTCCTCGACGTACCAGGCTTCCATATCGGGCTCGGCCGCTTCGGGTACCGACATGGACACCGCCATCAGCACCGGCGGCGCCTGGCCGGCGGGGCCGGAGTCGCTGATCAGCGAGTACAGCCGCCGGTCAATCGTCGCGGCGGCCATGATCCGCTTTTCGCGGGCCGACGCCCGCTCCCAGACCGACTTGTACCCGGCCCCGTCCAGCGTGCCCGGTTCGACGTCATAGGTCGCCAGCCATTCGGGTGCGAGCGAGTCCGCCGCGCGGAACCGGTTCACCGCGCCGAACCCGTCAAGCGCCAGCCGGGCCGGGACGTGCTCGTTGTCGTACCAGTCGGTGAATTCAGCGAGGTCGACGGGGCCAGGGGAGGAGTACACGAAGAGCAGATCATCAGCCATAAACGAGATCGTAAGCCCGAACGGGGCGGCAGCCTCAAGGCCGCCGCCCCGTTCGGGCGGGCAAACAGCGGACCTCAGCCCGCGGGAACCGCCATCGGGTCGATTCCCTCCATGTCGGACCGCTTGATCCGGATCATCACCAGCGCGATGACGACCGCCAGCAGCGAGATCCCGGCTGACACCAGGTACCCCTTGCTGAACCCGTAGGCCAGCGCGTGGTTGCTGATCGCCGTCGTCGCTGTCGCCGACAGGTGCGCCCCGTGCGCGGCGGCGACGGCCGACTTGGTGCTCGACGCCACCGCCGACCAGGCCACCGTGCCGAGGATCGCCAGGCCGATCGACCCGCCGACCTGCTGCCCGGTGTTAAGCAGCGACGACGCCACCCCGGTGTCCTTGTTCGGCACCTTCGCCAGCGCCACCAGCGACAGCGGCACGAACGTCAGCCCCATGCCGAGGCCGGTCAGCATCATCGGCCCGAGCAGGCCCCCGGCGTACGTGCTCTGCTCGGTCAGACG